>CAZCVI010000034.1:46342-71335 GCA_964502145.1 uncultured Clostridia bacterium | reverse complement strand
CATTGAATTATCGCAGGTCTGAAAGAATCTCTTTTTTTCTGGCGGTGAATTCAGGTATTCCTGAATTCACCACCAAGTTAATGGGAAGTATGGGAATTATGGGAAGAATGGGAGGAATGGGAATTTTTTTGTTTATCCCATAATTCCCATCATTCCCATAATTCCCATACTTCCCATTAAGTTGACGGTGGATTTCGATATGGTCAGGGGGTTGTTTTTTACCGGGAAATATGTATAATAAGTATTAATAGTTAACGGGAAAACGAAATTCTAATTATTCCTAATCGTGATATATAACCGCTTTCCGTATTACAGATGTGAATAATCCCGTGTTCAAAAAATAAATTTATAGAGAACGAGGTAAATATGATAGTATTGGTAATTAACAGTGGCAGTTCTTCCATCAAGTTCCAATTGATCAATATGGAGACCATGGATGTACTGGCTAAAGGTCTATTGGAACGAATTGGTTTGGATGGCTCGCAGTTGAATTACAGCAAGGGCACTCAGAAAAAAGTGATTGATATGCCCATCAAAAACCATGAACAAGGGATCAACCTGATCGTCGACTACCTGACCGACCCTCAAGATGGAGTGATCAAAGATAAAAAAGAGATTTATGCTGTTGGACATCGCGTCGTCCATGCTGGCGAAAAATTCAACGGCACCGTCATCATCACCAAGGAAGTTTTGGACGCCCTCAAAGAATGTATTCCCCTGGCGCCCCTGCACAATCCGCCCAACATTATCGGTATCGAAGCCACCCAGCACGCATTACCCGGCATCCCTATGGCTGGCGCTTTTGACACCGCATTCCACCAAACCATGCCTGAAAGAGCATACATTTATCCCATCCCCTACAAATATTATGAGAAATATAAAATCCGCCGTTACGGCTTTCATGGCACCTCCCACTACTATGTCGCCAAGTACGGTGCCAGATTGATGGATCGAAAGTTGTCTGATCTGAAAATCATCACTTGTCATCTGGGTAATGGCTCTTCCATGGCTGCCATCCGCTATGGTCAATCCGTTGATACTTCCATGGGCTTTACTCCCCTTGAAGGCTTGATGATGGGCACCCGTTGCGGTGACATCGATCCCGCCATCCCCATGTTCCTCATGCAGAACGAAAAATTAACCCACAATGAGGTGGATTCTATCCTGAACAAACAGAGTGGTATCAAAGGTGTTTTTGGCCCCTCTTCTGACATGCGTGATCTCGAAAATGCTGTGAAAGAAAAAGATCCCCGCGCCATCCTGGCCCAGGATATCTTTGCTTACCGCATCAAAAAATACATCGGCGGATACATGGCCGCTATGAACGGCTGCGACCTGATCATCTTTACCGCTGGCATAGGCGAACGGGACCGCATGATCCGCACCAAAATTTTAGAAGATATGGAATTCCTCGGGATTAATTTAGACTCCGAAGCCAACGAAGATGCCTTCGGCAAATTCGGGGTCATCTCCACCGAGAACTCCAGGGTCAAAGTAATGGTCATTCCCACCAATGAAGAATTGGAAATCGCGGAGCAAACCGTTGCCGTGGTGCAAAAATACCAATCCTGATTCAATTATCATTCAAAACGCGGCGGAACATAATTTAAAGTCCGTTGACGTCACTATTCCGAGGCACCGGTTGACAGTGGTCACCGGTGTCTCCGGGTCCGGGAAATCATCGCTGGTTTTCGATACTCTGTACCGCGAGGGAGAGCGCCGCTATCTCGAATCCTTTTCCGCGTATGCCCGCCACTTTTTAGGAAAATTGACCCGCCCTGCTGTTGGGCACATCCATGGACTTTCCCCCACTATTGCCATAGACCAAAGACGGGTTGTTCGGCACCCCAGGTCCACCGTTGGCACCATGACCGAGCTTTACGATTACCTGCGCCTCCTTTTTGCCCGACTTGGCCAGTTTCAGTCTTCCGAACCCAACCCATCATCCGAATCTTTCAATCCCCAAGACCCACCCAAATTGGAGCGCCGTCTTTTTTCTTTTAATTCCCCCGTTGGCGCCTGTCCCCTATGCAAGGGACTTGGTGTCACCGATGGGGTAGCCCCGGACTTACTCATTGCCGATCCATACAAAACCCTCAGGCAAGGCGCACTCATTCTCACCACTCCCAACGGTTATATTATTTACTCCCAAGTTACCATGGACGTTTTAAACCAGGTCTGCCAAGCCCATGGTTTCTCCGTGGACATCCCCTGGCAAGAACTTACTCCCGAACAACAACGGATTGTATTATACGGTAGCGACATCATCAAAATTCCCTACGGTAAACATCCCCTCGAATCGCGGCTTAAATGGAGTGGTATCACCCCAAAGCCCAGGGAAGAGGGATATTATAAAGGCATTATTCCCGTTATCGAAAATATTTTAAAAGTCGACCGCAACCCCAACGTGTTACGTTTCGCCCGTTCTAAACCCTGCACTGCCTGCCACGGCACCCGCTTGAACCCCCAGGCACTGGCTGTTCGGTTTCAGAATGTTAGTATAGCCACATTAGCCGCCCAAACCATTCAACAACTCCATGATTTTTTCACCCCTCTGACTTTTCCCCCTGCCCAAGTTTCCGTGGGCCAACCGTTGCGCGAAACTATTTTACAGCGCACTTCTTTACTCATCAAACTGGGGCTCGGTTACCTCACCCTGGACCGTGAGTCCACCACTCTTTCCGGTGGTGAAGCCCAGCGCATTCGCCTTTCTACCCAAATCGGAACTGGCTTGCGTGGTATTCTGTATACTCTGGATGAACCTTCCATCGGTTTACATCAGCGCGATAACCAACGCTTATTGGAAATGCTCTGCCAACTTCGGGACAATGGCAACACCGTCGTTGTCGTCGAACATGACGAGCAAACCATGCGCCACGCCGACTGCTTGATGGATATCGGACCCGCTGCTGGGATTCATGGTGGTCAAATCCTGTTTAACGGTCCGCTCCAAGAATTATTATCCCCACAAGCCACCACCACTTGGCCCCTTCTGTCCCAAAGTCGCACCCGTGCTTTCCTGACCGGTAGCGAAACAATTCCCGTCCCCCCACAACGCCGCACTGGAAGCGGAAGATTCTTATCCTTACAAGGGGCCACCCTGCATAATTTAAAAGCGATTGATGTCTCTTTTCCCCTCGGCGTTTTTAATGTTGTTACCGGTGTATCTGGGGCAGGAAAATCCACGCTTGTCCATCATATTCTGGCCAATGCCATCAGTCATACACTTCACCGCACCCATACCCCTCTAGAAAATTGCCTCACTATTGAAGGTGTGGAATATATAGATAAAATCATTGAAATCGATCAAGCTCCCATTGGCCGTACTCCCCGCAGTAACCCCGCCACGTATACCAAGTTAATGGACCTCTTTCGTGACCTCTTTGCCGCCTTACCACTCGCTGTGGAACGAAAATGGCCCAAGGGTCGTTTCTCCTTTAATGTCAGTGGTGGCCGCTGTGAAAGTTGCGAGGGGGCAGGATTGCAACAGATTGGTATGCACTTTCTCGGCAATGTGGCTGTCGTCTGCGACCAATGTGGCGGGAAACGCTTTAACGAAACCACCCTGGAAGTGGAATATCGCGGCAAATCCATTTTTGCCGTTCTTGAGATGTCTATCGAAGAAGCCGCCCCGTTCTTTTCCCATATCCCATCTATTCACCGTATTCTTAACGTTTTACTCGACCTCGGACTCGGTTACATTGCTCTCGGTCAGAGTTCCGTCACCCTTTCCGGTGGTGAAGCCCAGCGCGTCAAACTCGCTGCCGAATTATGCCGTCCCGCCACTGGAAAAACCCTGTACATTCTTGATGAACCCACCACTGGCCTGCACAGCGCTGACATCAAAATTCTCCTAACCGCTTTAAACAGTCTCATTGATAAAGGTAACACCGTTATTGTGGTGGAGCATCACCCCGATTTAATCAAAACCGCCGATTGGGTCATTGATCTCGGTCCAGAAAGCGGCGAGAACGGCGGTCAACTGGTAGCCGCAGGCACACCCGAAACCGTCGCATTGGTGAACCATTCCTTCACCGGAGCTATGCTGCGAGAAATATTTTCCCCCAAAAAACAGGGATTCTCTACCCAACCACAAACGCCACCATATCTTGTTGACCCCGATTCCCCCATTCGTTTAATTGGTGTGAGCACCCATAATTTAAAACATATCGACGTGACTTTTCCAGTAAATCAATTAACCGTGATTACCGGCGTCAGTGGCAGTGGTAAGTCCTCATTGGCATTTGATACCCTTGTCGCAGAGGGGCAGCAGCGTTTTTTGAGTCGTTTTTCCACTTATGCCCGTAGTATGATCGGCCAAACCCCTGGTTCTGACAAAGAGTTGGAGTCTTGTTTCGGTTTAATGCCTACTATTGCCATCAGCCAAAAGACCGCCACTACCAATCCCCGTTCCACCGTTGGCACCATGACCGAGATACTCGATTTTTATCGCCTTCTTTTTGCCAGGGTCGGTCAACCATTTTGCCCTTTGTGCAGGATCCCATTAATCGGGGGTAATTGTCCCGACTGTCACTTTAGCGGTCAGAAAACACTTTCTGCCAGCATGTTCTCTTTTAATCATCATCTCGGTGCCTGTCCCCAATGCAAGGGTTTGGGCACCACCACCGTCTGCGATCCCCAAAAACTGATTACCCATCCCCACCTCTCCTTATTAAATGGTGCCATGGATGGTTCCAAGACCGGGAAATTTTACGGTGACCCTTATGGTCAGCATGTCGCTATTTTATTGGCTGTAGGCCGGGAAACTGGCATTGATTTTTCTGTTCCCTGGGACACATTGTCCCCATCTGCCCAACATCTTGCCATGACTGGTACCGGCGACAACGTTTATCCAGTAATCTGGTCTTTCAAGCGCAAAACACGGGAAGGTCAACATTCTTTTCAGTCCACTTGGCTTGGGTTTGTTAATTATGTCAATCAGGAGTATGAGCGTAAACATGCCGATCATCGTGGAGAGGCCATGTTGCCCCTCATGTCCGATCTTCCCTGTCTCCTGTGCAAAGGGTCGCGTTTGCAAACCGAATTTTTAGCCGTTTATTTTGCCCGTTTGAATATGCCCCAATTGTGTGCCAAAACCGTGGCCGAGAGTATCGCTTTTTTTGAAGCCCTTGATATCATAGACCCAAACCAAGACCCCCTCTTATTATCACAACGGGATCGTCTTGTTAGTTCCCAGTTGCGGCAAGAGATATCGCGACGTCTCTGTTTTTTGCAGGATGTTGGTCTCGATTATTTATCCCTCGATCGGCAGGCAGACACCTTGTCTGGAGGAGAAGCCCAGCGGATTCGTTTAGCAGGGCAACTTGGTTCCGGTTTAACCCAGGTGATTTATGTATTGGATGAACCCACCATCGGCTTGCATGCCCGCGATACCGCGCGGTTGCTTTCCGTATTAAAAGGTCTGCGGGATATGGGAAACACCATCGTCGTGGTGGAACATGATGCCGATATTATTTCTGCTGCCGATCACATCATTGATCTCGGTCCTGGAGCCGGACTTGCTGGCGGCACCATTACCGCTCAGGGCACAGGTGCAGAAATAAAAGCCAATCCCGCTTCCAAAACAGGTTATTACCTAAAAAAGACCCGTGTGTTTCAGCCTTCCCAATCCCGGACACTCGCTCCCGGAATAGAGATTACCGGGGCATATGCCAACAATCTCGCGCACATCAATCTGTCTATTCCTTCCGCAGGATTAATTGCCGTTACCGGTGTTTCTGGGTGTGGGAAAACGTCCCTTGTATTTGATGTCATTGCCGCTTCCGCTCAAATGGGAAAGGCGCAGGGTTGTAAAAGCATTACCGGGTTGGAGCGATTTGATCGTATTATCACCATTGATCAAAAGGGAATTGGCACCACTCCGGCCAGTACACCTGCCACTTATACCGGAATTTTCGATACTATCCGCCAGTGGTTTGCCGACACCCAGGAAGCCAGACAGCGCGGGTATAAAAAGAATCGGTTTTCCTTTAATGTGAAAGGTGGGCGTTGTGAAGTGTGTGGGGGGATGGGAAAGATTCGTACTGCCATGGATTTTCTTGCCGATGTATGGGATGTGTGTGAGGAGTGTAGTGGTCAGCGTTATCATGCAGAGACCTTGTTATGTAAATTGGAAGGGCAATCTATAGCCGATGTATTAAGTATGACCGTGCAGCAGGCACTGGAATTTTTCTCTCCCCAACCCAATTCCGCGACCGTTTGCAATACTTTGCGTCTTATCGTGGAAGTTGGATTAGGGTATTTGACATTGGGGCAGGCTGCCAATACGTTATCGGGTGGTGAGGCGCAGCGGTTAAAATTGGTGACCCCGTTATTGGGGGGTAAGACCAATCGGAATCTTTATTTATTGGATGAGCCTACCACAGGGCTTCATTTTGAGGATGTAGAGCGGTTATTGGTTTTGTTCCGTCGATTAGTTGAAATCGGGCATACCATCTTGGTCATTGAGCATCATCCTGATGTGATTGGTAGTTCAGATTACATTATTGATCTTGGGCCCGATGGAGGGGATCGCGGTGGTCAAGTTGTAGCCATCGGAACCCCACAACAAGTATCACTCATTGAAGCCTCTCATACCGGCAAGATTCTAAAAACCCTCCTCCCTTCTAAATAGCCAAAAGTTTTGCAGAGCTTTTTCAAAAGCGATCCGCCGGAGGCATTCGTTTATCGTTGAACCCTTCATCCCCAAAAATGAAAAAGGCATCGTCCGTGAAAGTCAAATGACTTGCCAAGACGATGCCTCAAAAAAGTCATACCAAAAATTAAACTAAAAATGATGCACAGCTTTACCCTGTCACGTTGCACCGTGACGCTGCCTACCGTGTAGGAGAAAGGTAGAGGACAAGTTGCGCATGCCTATCAGACGACACAAGAAGTTCCAGGTGCTATGCATTCACCATCAACCTTAGCGCCATCTAAACTTTTTTCAGCCGTACTTGGAACGGATAAAAAATTCATAACAGAAAAACCAATCCCTATCAAAATCAAAAGTATCAGTGTGATTTTAATTATTTTTTTAGTCATTAAAATCCTCCTCTTATATTTGGTTTATCATTTAAATCATTATTTATTCTCATTGAAATCACCCTCAATTTCCGCTTAAATCATATTTAAACAGAACATACTCATTTTTGCCCTCTTTTTTGCTATTGGAGAGGATGTATAGGAACTCGCTATTCTTATCAAAATAATATTTATTGTTGCCTGGTCGCCCCAAAACAGAGGTTTCTCCACGGAATTTACCTGCCCCATCA
The DNA here is from genome assembly GCA_964502145.1 of uncultured Clostridia bacterium. Classification (GTDB taxonomy): domain Bacteria; phylum Acidobacteriota; class Aminicenantia; order UBA2199; family UBA2199; genus CAZCVI01. Next base: position 64,061 of record CAZCVI010000034.1, on the reverse strand, counting down.
TAAATTTGAAGCCAGATATTTTTCCCATCCATCTTAATCGGTCCTTCATAGACAACCAAGAGGAACCTGGACGCAACAAAGACATTTTTTACAACAGACATCTTCTCTTTTTCACTTGGAATGCGACCATCCGGTGAACCATAGTAAGCATCAACCACTTTCTGTGATGCAAAGGGTAGTGTGTAATTTATTGTCTGCTTTCCAAAAGATTGACCAAGTGCGCCTGAATCAATGTTTACTCTAAGAATATTTAAATCTCCTTGCCACACAACATACGCGGAATTATTTTGGATATCGAAAGATCCCATGATACCTATGGATTCAACATTTTTATGATTAAACTGTTCCCCAAATGAAGCCGAATCGTCAAAGTGATAAAAATCTTTTGAAGGCAAGAGGAATTTGGGTTTCGCCGGAGTCGTTAAATCTATGGCATAAAAACTATAACTTACCTCGTTTTTATTGCTGGTATCCACTTTGTATCCGGCAATATATAGTGTTCTGTCTTTCAATTGGATATCATAAGCCCCTCCTCTGCAAGGAATCTCGATCTCTTCCCGTTTAAAATCGACTCTCCCCACACGGTTATACAAAAAAATTTTTCTTATACCAAGGTCAAGAATACCCAATTTATCTTCATTTTTGTTATAAAAACAAATCGAAGGCTTAATCAGTCCATCTTTGCCATAACCCTTTGTACCAATGGTTTTAATCAAATCGAGGGAAGTACCTCTCCCTCTATTTTCATAAATTTTTATATTCCCAGCGATTTTATCCGGGATGACAACCAACTGGTCTTCGGTCACACAGAAATCCCAGACCTCTTGAGGATGCATTGAACCAGATGGAAGTGCCAATTCTTCAACCATTTTGATTTTAACATCAGCTCCGGAAATCAGATTGTCGCCAAAAATGAGTATCAGCAAAAAAAATACGGCTAAGGATCTTGAGTTCATAGAATCTCCTTCGGGGTCATTAATGGCGTCAGAAAACATCCGCCAACAGTCGAGACCCCTCTGTATTTTTGCATGAACTCTCGCTTCCCTTCGGCATCGAAAGTACAAAGCAGATATCCAATATTTTCCTTGTTCATTTTGTTTTTCACATTATATTTTAATCCTTTTTTTTTAAAAATCAACTTTTATTTTTAAATATAGGTCAGTCGAAGCTTGATAGACGGGGTTATCATCCTATTCCCTACTTATGGTTGAAAGTGCAAACATGCCATAAGTGGTATCACGATATATGGAAACGGGCAGGTCAGACAGCAATAATTTCTGCCCTTTATTTCTGCACCTCTGGGAAAGACAATGACATGCCAATTCTAAGAAATTTTCTTGTCTACTTAAAAAAAAGATGCTTTTTTTCTCCAAATGGTGTATACTATTCCTTAATAATATAATAAAAACATGAGGTCTGTGATGGAGACAGTTTTTATAATTTATAGTCACAAGGATGAATGGTGGAAAAATCGGGTGGTCAGGCACCTGGGTATTTTGGAAAAAGAAAACCATTTAAAATTATGGAACGATCTGGACATTCAAGTCGGGAATAGATGGTTACCCCATATTAAAAAAGAACTGGAAAATGCCAAAGTGGTAGTGATGATGATTACCGGTAACTTCCTGACCTCCGAGTTCTTTTTAAAAAAAGTAGTCCCTCTCATCTTGAAGCATCAGAAAACTCAAGTTATCACAGTGGTGCCCGTGATTGTGAAACCTTGCCCCTGGCAGGCAGTAAAATGGCTGGAGAAACCTCGATTGTTTCCTACAGAGGGATCACCCTTATCCATATTAAAAAAAAACCAAGCAGAAATTGCACTGGCTAACTTGGCAACGCTCATTCACGATTCTCTACCAAATAAAAACACCACATCTACCCCCAACTATAGCGCAGGAGAAGGCGTTTCTATTAATCCCTTGCCAAATACTCGCCCGGAAGAAACAGGAAAATTCAAGGAAATAAAAGTATTAAATGGTCATCTGGGTGCGGTCATGGCTGTCGAAGTTAGCCCTGATGGAAAGTGTGTGATTTCTGGCTCATGGGACAAAACTGTAAAAATTTGGAATATAGAAACAGGAGAATGTTTAAAGACTTTAAAGGGACATAGTGCTGATATCCAAAGTTTGGCGGTATTTCCTGACGGGCTGAAAATTGCATCTGCTTCGAGAGATAGGACTTTAAAAATTTGGGACATTCGGTCTGGAAATTGTTTAACCACACTGGAGGGACATGAAGGCGAAGTAACCAGTGTTTCAATTTCCCCAGATGGCAAACGTATTATCTCAGGTTCCAATGATAAAACTATAAAAGTATGGAATTCGGAAACGAACGAATATATGCTGGCTTTGAATGGGCACAAAAAATGGATCGGATGGTGGGCAACCGCCTTTTTTTCAGATAGCAAAACAATTGTTTCCGGCTCGTGGGATAATACGATTAGGATGTGGGACATAGAAAATGGTGTCTGTCTTTCTACTATGGGAGGCCATTCTGGGGCAATCTTTTGCACTGTAATTTCTCCAGACGGGAAAACAATTGTTTCCGGTTCATCCGATTATACTATTGGAATATGGGATGTGTCAACCAAGCAACTTATTAGAATATTAGAAGGACACTTGGATATTGTATACTGCATAAAAATAATCGCCAACGGAAAGCAAGTAATATCAGGTTCGAAGGACGGGACATTAAATATTTGGGATATCAAAAGTGGTCGGTGCCTTGTCACTCAAAAAATATTAGGGGGGGCTATATTGGGAATGGCGGTTACCCCTGATCAGAAAACAGTTGTTATTGGTACCGGTGAAAACACGGTACGATTTTTAAACATACCCGCAGTGAATGATGATAGATACTATGACATCTCTTCAACTTCTTGTGCCAGCGCAAAGGTGGTTATTGTGGGCGAGTCTGAGGTCGGCAAAACCGGACTATTTATTCGGCTCATTGAAGGTCGTTGGGAGCAAACAGAACCTACCCATAGAATGAAAATTCAGCAACTTGAATTGGATAAGAATATTCTACTCCCAGAAGAAGTGGATGCCTGTATTGCACGAGAAATTTGGCTCTGGGATTTTGCAGGACAACCCGATTATCGGCTGATCAACCAACTCTTTATGGATGAAACCTCACTGGCCTTGGTGTTATTAGACCCTAGGAGAAGTAACCCTTTTGAGAACTTGAGCCATTGGGAAAAAGCATTAAATGCTGCTGTAAAGCACCCCTATGCAAAAATATTGGTTTCCGCCCGTTGTGATCGTTCCGGATCAGACGCTAAAGATAAAATTATTAATCGATACAGTACAAAAATGGGATACCATCATTTTTTGACAACTTCTGCAAAGGAAGATATTAGATGTAAAGAATTAAAAATGCTAATTGCCAAGCATATACCCTGGGAACAAATCAAGGAGGTATCTACAACAAAACTTTTAAAAACTCTGAAAGATGCTATTCTTGATATCAAATGTGGCGGTATGGTATTGGTTCAAATTTCTGCCCTGCAACAACAATTGAAGCTTAAATTGCCAGAGACAAAATTCGACGAGAAGGAATTTTTGGCTGCGATAGTTTTACTGGAAAACCAGGGTTTAATAATGAAACTTGCTTTTGGTGACTTTATTCTTTTGCAACCAGAATATATCAACCAATATGCATCTGCTGTTGTAAGTTTGGCGCGAGAAAGCTCGGATGAAATAGGAAGCGTTTCAAAGAATGAATTATTAGAAGGTAAACTCGATTTCAGGGGAATGAATCGACTTGATCGTGATAATGAAAAAATTTTACTTATAGCAATGCTCAAAATCCTCATTGATCGTTGTTTATGTTTTGAGGAAGATACATCCAAAGGGCCACAACTCATTTTTCCGTCCTATTTTAATCGCGATCGCCCAGACCAACCAAAACATCCAAATATCCATGTAATATATAATTTTTCCGGGCCGTTGGAAGAAATATATTCCACATTAGTAGTCCGACTCTATTATACCAGTGATTTTGAAAAATATGAACTATGGAAAAATGCGGCAGATTTTACTACTCATAGTGGCAAACAAGTAGGATTATTATTGGAGACAGCAAAAGATGATTCAGGTATCTTAAAGATTTATTTTGATCCGGATGTGCCAGATGAGACCAAAGTTTCCTTTATTAACTATATTCACCGGCATCTACATAAAAAGGGAAAAATACTGGAGCGTCAAAGAGTCTATGTCTGCCCAAAATGCAACACTTCAGTAGAGAGTCACTACTCTATCAAGATGCGTCTCCAAGAAGGGCTTAATGACATTGGGTGTTGTAGATGTGACGCTCGGATTCCTTTAATTGATTCAATTGAGCTTAAATTTGCATCCAATGAGCCTCTGAGTTCAGTGCAAACGATGGATAAAAGAGCACAGAGCAAGTTTGAGAATAAAAGGCTTGAACAACTTTTGGTTGGACAGGTTATGACTATAACCAGTTTGGCTGGACAAATATATCGGGATTTAACATCCCGTGACTGGGGAATAGATGCCGAAATAGAATTTACAAATCAAAAAGGCGAAGCAGATGGGAAAAGATTATATCTTCAATTAAAGTCAGGTGACTCCTATCTTCGCAAGCGTAAACGTGATGGTAAAGAGATTTTTTATATAAAAAAAAAGCGACACATCACTTATTGGCAATCGCATGCTTATCCAGTTATGTTAGTGATCCGAAATTCCAAAGAAGAAATTAGGTGGATGAATATAACAAAATATCTTAAAGAGCATGAAAAAGAGGCAAGAGATATTGTTTTTGATGGGGAGTTGTTTACCGTTGAGAATTTGCTCATACAAAGAAATCGATACCTAAGTGAGATGATCGAATTGGGAGAAATGGAGAAAAATTAGGATAAGGCAAATGGAAAATGGAATTGCAGGCAAAAGGATGAATCCTTATAAGGGGTTATCTTCCTATGAAGAAGCTGATGAGACAATATTTAAAGGTAGAGATACTGAAAAAGAGGAACTTTTTCGAAATGTAACAAATAATTCTTTAACAGTTGTTTATGGAGAGTCTGGAGCTGGAAAAACCTCTCTTTTAAATGCAGGATTGTTTCCTCTTTTTCGCAGAAGTCATTGTCTGCCGATTAAAATGCGCCTAAATTATTCTGCGCCTGATTTGATCGGGCAAGCAAAATATCTTATAAGGACCGGGCTTGGTGGGAACAATATCATAGAAAAGGTGTCGAATTCTTTGAAAGATAAGACACTGTGGGAGTATTTTAATAATAATACTTTTTATCAGCGTGACAATGGAGGAGAAATAAATATTACCCCGATACTGGTGTTCGATCAATTTGAAGAGATTTTTACAATTGGAAAAGACCATCCAGATTGTGGAAATTGGATTAAAGAATTAGCAGATCTCTTTGACGACCAATTACCCGATCAAGTAAGAAGGCGGATATTGGAGAAGAATGCTGAAATTCCTCAGTCAAATGATTCCCATGCTTTCCGAGTAATAATATCTTTAAGACAAGAATATTTAACCCATCTGTACGATTTAAAAATTTCTTCTACCGACAAACTGAAGTATCGAGTAAGGTTTCTAAATGGAAGGCAAGCAAGAGAAATTATTAGAGCTGAGTTCAAAGAAGAAGCCGACATGGATGCCATTTTGCATCAATTTTATCCTCCTTGGTTAAAAAGTAATATAAAACTCTCAGATGAGGAATTATCAATCGCGCCGACTTTCTTGAGTGTAATTTGTCAGCAAATGTATCAGTCCAACGATATAACTCCCATTATAAGGAAAACTCCCGAGAGGATACTGGAGGAGTTTTATTATAATGTGATGAAAACTTTTCCCCAAAGAGTAGAAACCTATATCGGAGATAAATTATTAACTGATGATGGGTACAGAATTCCAAGCCGATTAGATCAGGGGTATGATTTGAAACCTTATGTGGAGGAATTGTTAAACCGAAGAGTTTTGAGGAAAGACCACTGGGGAGACGGAGATTATATTGAAATCACCCACGATATATTAATACCAATTATCAAAAAGAAAAGAGAACAAAGAGATCAAAGAGCCAAGAAAATTGCCATTATGCTACTCCTCATATTACTTGGATTTTTTACAGGCGTCACTGCGCTTGCTATTTATCAAAAATATAGAGCAGATGAAGCTCAAGGAAACGTTCGCGAAATGATTGTAACCAGTAAAGCCATTGAATTTATGCACGATGACAATACCCGTGCTGTTCGGATTGCTGAAATTGCCTATAATATAGATACTCCACCGCAGCCCCGTACCTCCCAGGTTTTGTCAACTATTGGCTATTCCTCTCTAATAAAACCATTTTATATTACCACGGTAATACATAACGGACCTGTTTCTGCCGCCATATTTTCTTCAAATGATCAGGATATCATCACTGCATCCGAAGATAAAACAGCCAAGATTTGGACTATGGATGGTCATTTAAAAAGAGTTTTAGAGGGCCATGAAGATAAAATAATATCAGTGGTTCCCTCTCCCAGTGGAACCCAGATAATCACTATCTCCTGGGATAAAACAGCAAGGCTGTGGAACCTGCAAGGCAATGGGTCGATTAAACTATCCCATGATGGTCCGGTAACTTGTGCGGCCTTTTCAGAAAATGAAAATTATATTGTGACTGGTTCACGGGATGGCACAGCGAAATTATGGGATAAACAGGGAAATTTCATCGCACTGATGGAACATAAAGCATCCATTTCTTCTGTGGCCATATCACCGGATGAACAAAAAGTGTTGACTGCCTCCTGGGACAGAACTGCCAAGATTTGGGACATGAACGGAAAATTTCAGTATCCTCTACCACATGATGGAGCTGTGACTATGGCCCAGTTTTCCCCGGATGGTCAAACAGTGTTAACCGCATCTTGGGACAATCATGCCAAATTGTGGCGACTTCAAAAGAATAAGTACGATCCAATAGTCGACATGCTGCACATCAATGTGGTATCATTCGCGAAATTCTCCCCGGATGGCAGTAAAATACTGACTGTATCTCTGGATAATATTCCCAGAATATGGGATACGGTAGGGAATCAATTGGCTGAGTTAACCCGCCATCCTGATGAAATATCCTCCGCTGTATTTTCCAGTGACAGCAGTAAAGTATTGGTGGCTTCTTTGGATGGCACAGTAAATGTGTCAGAACTGGACGGCAGAGTACTGGCAACCATCAAACAATCCGGCGGAAAGGTATATTCGGCTCAGTTTTCTGCCGATAGCCAAAAGATTATTACCGCCTGTGAAGATGGCACGGCAAAAGTCTGGAATCTAAAAAACGATGTGTTAGTCAACCTGAATAACCATACTGCCGATGTCAATAGCGCCGAGTTTTCCCCAGATGGTTCCCTTATTGTTACCGCTTCCAATGACCACACCGCCAAACTGTGGAAGAGTGACGGAGCTTTTTTGAACGACTTAGGAATCCACAATGGACCGGTATCCAAGGTCTTATTCTCTCATACTGGCGAAAAGATAATTACCCTTGTCTCCAGATTTGAACAACACATGGCCAAAGTGTGGGATAAAAAAGGGATTTTACTGGCCGATTTGCCTCACAGTGATGTCATCACTTATGCCTCATTCTCCCTTGATGATACTCAGTTAGTTACCGCAACCGAGGAGGGGCGAGTTCGTATTTGGAGCATGGCCAATGTCAACAACACTCCTATAAACCTTCGCATTCATCAGGATTTAATCACTTCCGTTATGTTCTCTCCAGATGGACAGTCTATCCTCACTGCCTCCAATGACGGTACAGCGAAAGTTTGTGACCTGAAAGGGAAACCTCGCTTCACGTTAAAGCACGAAGAAAAGAAAATGGTTTATTATGCGGAATACTCCCTGGACGGTTCCCGCATCATTACAGCGAGCCAAGACGGCACAGCGAAACTGTGGGACCAAAAGGGTAATTGGATAGAAACCTTAAGACACAATGGCCCGGTTACTTACGCCAAGTTTTCTCCCAATGGACAATTTATTGTCACGGCATCCAGTGATAAAACGGCGAAACTGTGGGATACCAAGGGGAAGCTTTTAAAAACCCTGGTTGAACACACACAAGGACTCAGTTTGGCCATGTTCTCCCCAAACAGCCAGCGCATTTTGACGGTAGCGGAAGATAAGATAGTCAAATATTGGAACCTGGAGGGTGAGCTTCTGGCCAATTTGAATCTGCATAAGGGCGCGATTCATTGGGCATGCTTCTCGCCAGATGGAAAACGGATTCTTACGGCATCAGAAGACACGACTGCCAAAGTCTGGATGACCCCGGAAGCCATCGCCGAATGGTTAAAAACGGCCAATATCCCCAAATTATCGACGGAAGAACAGAAAATGGTGGAGCTTCAATAATTATGGAAATAATAGTACAGGTGGTTAAATAACATGAAAAACTATGTGATCGTCGCATTGGCGGTGGTGATACTGGTGCTTGCCAGTTTAATGTATAAGAACAGCAAAACCAGCACGCCGCCTTTCCCTATTCACGAAGAAGCGAAAACGAGGGGCAAAAATGTGGAAGTACCATTATATATATATGTATACTTCAAAAAAAACAACTGCCACGATTGCTTGGACGTGATGGATGTACTAAATACCCTACCACCCCAATTCGTCGTCACGGGAATCGTGCCGGAAGAGGAATTGAAAAATGAAAAAGAACTGCGGGCTTTCACGGGGGCTGCCTTTCCTCTGGAAGGTCTGGAAAAATACCGCAAACACCGCCCCTGGTATACGCCGACACTGATCGGCGTTTCTCCGACTGGAAATATTCTGTTTACCACACCGGGTGTCCCTGGGGAAACCGCTTACTTGGCAACCTTTTTGGACGCGGTATACGGTCGCATGTATCCCATATTTTTAGAGGAGAAACTGGCCCGGTGATATTTGCCGCATGGGGAATGGTTTTAAAAAGAATGCCGGTGGTGTAGGAAGCAGTCAAAAATATTCCCTCCACGTCCAAGTTCACCAGAGTATCGTAAGCACAAGAGGGAGTTATGGGCGTTGTGGGAAGAAGCCACGCCATGATACATATCTCTTACAAAAAAAGGACCTATTTAGAATTAAATAAAATTCAGGAATAACCTTTATCATAGCTTGAATATCTAATATATCAGTACAACTTATTTGACTTCATCAATCTATAGTTGTACGAATATTTTCTTTTTTTTCCACCCAAAAATACAACCTTGGTATGATTTACAATTACTGGCCCCTCCCCTATAATAGGATACGAGTCACATTAATAAAAAATCACCTTAATCATTCACACAAAAGGAGGAATTATGAAACGAAGCAACGTTACCAGCAGATTTTTGGTTCTGTTGGCATTAATACTGGTTCTCCCCGGATTGCTACTTGTGGCCACAGACACAAAAGCAGACAAACAAGTTACCAAACTCGTAAAAAGAGGAGCTGAAGTAATGAGTTTACAGGGCACTGTTCGCCGGATGTTAGATGTGCCACAAGTGTCCTTTCTGGAAAGCACCCGGCAAATGAAACCGGTCAGGAACTTTGAACGCGATCGTAAATTTACGCAGAAAAGCGTTGGCGAAGATACCGTGATCCAACTTTCCGACACGGCAAAAGCAGCCAATTTAACACGGGTACCCTTACAAATGGCCGATCCCTACATCACTTTTGAAGGCTTGGATTTCGCTGGCTGGGGTGCTGGTTGGCCACCAGATACTACCGGTGATGTGGGTCTTACCTATTATATTCAAGCCGTGAATACCTCATTTGGAATCTATCGGAAAAGCGATGGTGTACGGGTATTTGCCTCTACTTTCAATAATTTTTTCGGTGGCCCCGGCATTACGGGAACCCCTTGCGATAGCAATAATAACGGCGATCCCATCGTATTGTACGATCAATATTCACAACGCTGGTTCATCCTGGATTTTGCCTGGGCACCATCAGAAACCGACGGTTCTTATTTCGCAATTGCCGTCAGCCAGAGCAGTGATCCGTTAGGAACTTGGTATCAATACGCCATGCGTGCAGACAATGTCTTGATGAACGATTATCCCAAGTGCGGCGTATGGCACGATGCTATTTACATCACGGCCAACATGTTCAATTTTGCCACTTCCAACTTCATCGGTGTTAAAGTGTGGGCCTTAAATAAAGCCAATCTGTACAGTGGTACCTTAACATCCCAGTTTATCACTGACAACTCTTATTATGCATGGTCCTTGTTACCGTCCCATGCCAAGGGCGCCACACCACCGGCAGCCACAACTCCCAATTACATGATCACCATGGATGCCAACGAATTTGGCGGACCCTCTGCCGATCAATTGGTCATGTGGGAATACGATGTAGACTGGGCCAACCCAGCCAACACGACCTGGACTGGCCCGACATTTTTACCGACCGTGGCCTTTGGTTTATCCAACGGCAGTGTTCCCCAATTGGGCACCACGCGTCAATTGGACTCGCTGGCGGGTCGTTTGATGTATCCCGCTATTTACCGCGTGTTTAATGGTCATGCCGCGCTTTATGTCAACCATGTGGCCGATGTGGCCAGTCGCCGCGCTGAACGGTGGTATGAAGTTCGTATCACGGGCGGCGTACCAGCGATTTACCAACAAGGAACCTATGCACCGGATACACATCATCGCTGGATGGGTAGTATCGGCGCCGATCAAGACGGTAATATCGCGCTGGGTTACAGCGTCTCTTCCAGCACGATGAACCCCGCGATCCGTTATGCCGCACAAGCCTCCATCGCTGCCACTGCTGGCGTTCTGGGCCTTGGGGAAAAGGTTATTATTAACGGCACAGGCTCGCAACTCTCTTACACTCGCTGGGGTGACTATAGTACGATATCTATTGACCCGTCCGACGATAAAACCTTCTGGTATACCAATGAATACTATGTAGCCAATGGCAATAGTTGGCATACGCGCATCGGCGCGTTTAAAATTAAACCCGATCTCTGGTCCAAAGACCGCCCGGATGATATCGGTAATGAACCGAACACGATCTCGAATCCGATGTGGATCAGCGATGATATCTGGGTCAGAAACACCAATGACGGCTTTGTCAACCAATTCCATGAAAACCCGGAATACGGTCAGACGAATTATTTATATGTGCGCATCCGCAACCGGGACTCCGAGGGTAGCGGTATTGATAAGGTATACTGGGCTTTCCCTGGCACTGGTTTGAACTGGCCAACCTCTTGGAACCCAATCGGTTCGCAAGCCACGGGGACATTAACGGCTGGCTCAGAAACGATCCTGGAATTCCCCTGGAACCCACCCAATCCTGCGGCTTATGGTTCCTCTCACTTCTGCTTGCTCTCCCGTATCGAAACCTCACCTATCGCGCCCTATGGCATGACGTTCCCCGAAACCTCTGACATCAACAACAACGTCAGGAACAACAATAACATCGTTTGGAAAAACGTCACTATTGTCGACTATGACCCCAATGTTCCGATCCCCCCGGTTATTATTTCTGTCAGCAATATGAGCCGCCAAGCCACCACCATGCGGTTGGATTTTGTGGCCGTTCCCAATGGTAATGTTGATGCTCAGAAAGATGTCTTGCAATGGGGCAAAGTAGATGTGGAGTTGGGTGATAAACTTTTCACCGAGTGGACCGCTGCAAAATCGGCAGGGACTGGTATCACTGTTAGCAAAGACCGGGCCACAGAAATTAATATCGAGGCAGCCAAAGCCAACATTGAAAATATCAAACTGGAACCCGGTGAAGAGCACCTGATCAAATTTAATTTTACCCCGACCGCAGAATCCCTCACTGACAAAAACGAATATATTTTGGATGTCATTCAATCCACTTTTGATGGCAAAACCTACAAGGAAGTAGGCGGTGTAAGATTTCTCATCCGCCCAAGAACAATCAAGTAACCGATTTTAAGACGTATAATGCAATAACAGCCACCGGCTCGCCAGTAATGGAGGGCCGGTGGTTAGTCTTGCTGAAAGCCTTTTCAAGAAAAGTGTGGGAGACACCACATGGTGGACACTCTGGACTTCCTGGACATTCTGGACCAACTGGACTTTTCAAAACCTGTGAATTTTGTCCAGCTTGTCCAGCTTGTCCAGAGTGTCCAGTATGTCCAGCAGTTCTCTCCTTGCCAAATACCAAGTTTTCCGATAGAATGTAATGTAGTGTTAATTATATTATTAATTCAAGAGGAGTTCTACAGTGAAAAAACCCGAGTTGGTATGTCCGGCAGGAGACTGGAGTTCGTTGGTCACAGCCGTGGATAGCGGCGCAGACAGTATTTATTTTGGCGTGAAAGGACTCAACATGCGCGCCGGAGCGGATAATTTCGACATGTTTGAGTTGAAAAAAATAATGGCCTACCTTCATGAAAAAAACACCAAGGGTTACTTGGCCCTAAATGTAATGGTTTTGGAGCCTCAGTTAGTCAAAGCACAACAGATTTTACATGAAGCCAAAGCCGCCGGGGTAGACGCGGTAATCTTCTGGGACATTGCTGTGGCGACCATGGCGCGGGAATTGGGATTACCATTACATCTCTCCACCCAGGCTGGCATTGCCAATGCCACGGCATTGGAATACATGGCCTCCCTGGGAATAAAACGGGCGGTGCTGGCGCGAGAATGTACGTTAAAAGATATCCGCCAAATTGCCACCACCCTGAAAGAAAGAAACATCCCCTGCGAAATTGAAGCGTTTGTTCACGGTGCCATGTGTGTCAGTGTTTCTGGCCGTTGTTTTCTTTCAGCCCATGCCTTTGGCAAATCCGCCAACCAGGGCGAGTGCAGTCAGCCCTGCCGCCGGGAATTTGTTATTAAAGATACTAAAAACGAAGCGGAATTCATTCTGGGAACAAATTACCTGCTCAGCCCTAAAGACCTGTGCGCCATGGACTTTATCGATCAATTGATTGAATCGGGTATCCACTCCCTTAAAATTGAAGGTCGTATGCGGGCCGTAGAATACATTAAAATTGTGGTTTCGGCGTACCGCACTGCTATCGACGCCTATTTTGCGGGTGCGCTGACCCAAGAGCTCAAAGATTCATTAAAAAAACAACTGGCCATGGTCTATAACCGTGGCTTTTCTACCGGGTTCTATTTCGGCCAACCCGTAGATTGGAATACCCAGGACTATCAAAAATCCTTTGAAAAAATATTTCTGGGTGAAGTGGTTAATTTTTATGGAAAAGTAGGGGTGGCGGAAATTTTGATTCGCAACGAACAATTACGGGAAGGAGATAAAATCCTGTTCACTGGTAAAACCACCCCGGCCACCTTCGCGTTCGCCCACGAACTGCAACGGGATCACGTGCCAGTAAAAGAAATTAAACGGGGGGAACCTGTGGGGGTAAAATTATCGTTCAAAGTCCGTCGCAATGATCAGGTTTATTTATGGCGGGAAAAAAAGGGCGCTTAAAAAAAATAGTTAAAAAAAAGGGAGGGTATTGCCCCTCCCTTGGTTTTCAATTCAGAAAACACAGACTCTGTTTACTTGTTTTCCGGTGGGTTTTGATTGTCCTGCATTCTTTTCTGCATTCTTTCTTGGCGGCGTTCAAAACGGTCGCCTCTTTTCTCATTGCGATCTCTCATCATCTGGTTTCGTTTGTTCTTTTTGAAGTCCTCGATTTTTTTGATTTGATCGGGAGTCAGGAGATTTTTTACATCCAGCATGAAGTTCATATGTTGGATTTTTAAATCCGTTTTTAATTTGGCGATTTCGCGGATCAGACCTTCCAATTTTTTGCGATCTGTTTGCTCGCTTTTAAGGGTAGTGCCCAGTTTAATTTCCAGAATTTTAATATCCGCATCTTGACGGATAGAGGCTTCTTTAATTTGGGCGTGCATTTTTTCCAGTTTCCCAGCTTGATCAGCGGTCAAACCGATTTCATCCTTAAATCTCAGAATTATCTGCGGTGGAAAGAGATTGCTTTCAGCCATATGTATCCCAAAACGGGCATGTCTCATCATATCCCGATCCCGGCCTTCACCTTGAGCTACCAAACCAATCGAAACCAACATCAAAACAACCGCGATTACCAGTGTTACTTTTTTAGTCATCATGACCTCCATTTTTTTTATTTTCACCAGTAAAACAAACCGCCCCGTTTTTTCTTGCAGCAATATTTTTTATTTTTGCCCTTCCTGTCGGTCCCCAAAAACGCGTCTATGCTATTTTTTGCCTGCCTCTTTTACTGAAACCTTTTTGCCTAAAAAGGCGATGGCTAGCTTTTTGATGTGGGTGATGCCACGGGTGCGCAGTTCTGTTTCGTATTGTTTGGCCTCGATTTGGGCCAGGGCGGCTTTTTGGGCGGCTTCCATGGTTTCGTTGCTATCTGCGTCCACGGATTTGAATTCGATGACATAGCCAATTTGGGATAGGTCTTTGGGAAAAATCATAATATCATATCTGCCATAGCCGGATTCGCGGTTGGATTTGACTTCATGGGTATTGGAAATCCAGATTAATAAACCCGCTACCAGGGCATGATAGACTTTCTCCGGTTCATTTCCGAAATCATGGAAACTGAATACGGCCAGCACAATGGCTTGCAACATTTTCTCGAACAGATGAATATCTCCTGCAATCAGTGCCTTGAGCAAAACCTCTAATTTTTTGTTTTCGATCTTAGTGGCGAAATAGCTGCGGATAATCCGGGCATACGTAAACTTGACCTCTTCATTGGGAATGGACAGCGTATAGAAAACTCGACCTGAGCCGGTATCCCTTCTTGGGGTGGTTTGCTTCAGGTAACCTCCCATTAATAGGAAACTCCATAATGAATCCTCATCCGTGGAGATATCTTTAAGAACAATATGTTCTTCAATGGCTTTTTCTATGGATTCACCACTCACCAGTTGTTCCAATTCTTCCCTGAGTTCCGTGCCGCCCTTGGATAGGAGAAAATCCACGATCTTGTTGTCCGAGGTATTGATCCAGTAGGGTTTTAATTCTTTACGTCGGTCACGCAGGAAATTAAGAATCGACCAGGGATTATAGGTGATATGGTCCCCAAAGAGGTACCCATTATACCACCACCGCACCGATTCAAACAGGTGTGCCACCTGGAAATCCTCCAACATGGTTTTGACTTCCGTATCCGTGAAGCCAAAAAAGCCACGAAAATCCTCGGATAACAACGTGTATACGCCGAGGTTATTGAGGTCTGAAAAAATGGATTCCCTGGCGATACGCATGATACCGGTAATCACACCTTTTTCCAGATATGGACCGGTATCTTTTAAGCCCCCGCCTAGAAAGATACGGGTGAAATTGATAATCTCGTCATAATAGTCGTTGTTAAAGCCAGCATGGATGGGGGCGTCGTATTCATCGATCAAGATAACGACCCGCTTTCCATAAAACCGGTTTAAGGATATGAGTAAGTTTTCCAAACTGTTGGCAAAGTCGCTTTGATTTCCCTTTTTTGTTGCGATCTGGCGGTAAAACTCCCGTTCATGGGGCATCAGTTTTGGACTATCGGCCAAGTAGTAATGCCTTGCATATTCTCTTTGGATAAGCGACTTGATACTTTCATAACACAATTTCCAGTTGTTATCCTTGATGTTTTTGAAGGAGAGAAAAATAACCGGGTATTGCCCCATTTTATCGAGGTATTCTTGATCGGTCTCCATAATAGCCAGTCCGGTGAATAACTCTTTATAGATATTCTGAACCGCGCTTTCTGTTGTTGGTCTGGCGGGTTGGGGGGTTCCGATGGCCGGACAACAGTCATAAAAATACCTGAGCATGGAGAGGTTAAGGGTTTTCCCGAAGCGACGGGGGCGGGGGATCAGCAACACCTTATCATCGCTATCAATAATTTCCTTGATAAACAGGGTTTTATCCACGTAGTAGTAATTCCCAGTCATCATATCTAAAAAATCCTCGATGCCAATGGGCAATTTTTTTTTCTTCATCTTCATTCACCTGTTTCTATTATACCATATCAGGGATAAATAAAGAAAGAATGGAATGATGCCTGGATTCACCGCCAAATCTATTTAACCACGAAGGACACGAAGGACACGAAGAAGAAAAAGAAGAAAAAAACGGATATTAAAAAAAAACAAAACCTTCGTGTTCTTCGTGTCCTTCGTGGTTAAATATCTTTTTTTTAAGTTGGCGGGACAGAAATAAATCCGCCTGTCCCCAATGCCGCCCCTATTTTATTGGTATCGAAGATTATCATCATGAAATTGAATTCAGCAGATCGTCTTCATTATGAAAGCCCTGGGCTTCAGCAAAAGGGTTTAGGTCTTGCCTGATGTTTCTTACTTCTTGCAGATGGAGATATTGACGTAGAGCATTATTGATGATATCGTTTTTTTGGATTTTTGACTTTTGGGCAAACATGTCCAAGCTTTTATAGACATCATCTTCAACGCGAACGGAAAGGGCTGTACTCATTATTTCTCCTGAGTTATATATAATTCAGTTTCTGTTTTTTGTCAACCCTTCCGTGAAATTTCAGCAATTCTCATTCCAGCTCATATTCGCAATGCTTCCCTGGTCAGGTTTTCATGAAAAGGTGTGACTGCGGCCATGTCGGATTCCCAGATTTTTTTTGAACGGGTGATCATATTAAACACCACATCGTTTTTGAGTCCAATATCATAGGCCAAGTCAATGACTTCCGTTTTCAGGAGAGTATCCACTTCGCCAGGAAGAAGTACCAGCACGTCAATATCCGATTCTGGGCCATAATCGTTCCGCGCCACGGAACCGAAAAGATAAAGCTCCATTTCAAAGCCGAAACGTTGCCCCATTAATTCTTTCAGCTCGGCAAGCGATTTATTGATGTCCGTTTTATTCATTTTTTATACTCAATGATAATATAATATTTTCCCCATCATTTGTCAATTGTTTTAAAAAAAAACCGACAGGTCCGTGCTGGGCAAGGGATAAATTCGCCTGTCCACGATTTTGCACAGGATTAAAGGATGACCAGAATTAAAACGCCATTGCGGTTATAGGCACCATGTTTTATTTTGAAATCCTGGTCATCCGTTAATCCCACGCATCACGGTTCAGATACCATCTCTTCCCTTTTTCCGGCTATTATCACGAAACGCGAAGAAGATAGCCTTACTTTATCTGTTCTTTGAATCGTTCTGCATCTCTAAGATATTTTTGCGCCTGGGGAATATCGGCGTATTTTTTTAAGATGGTGATGGCACGCTCCAAGCGAGAGGGGATTTCGTCTTTAATTTCCGCACAGGCTTCGGGAGCTTCTGTATAAAGAAAAGTCATTACTAAGATGGTATTACACAGGACCAGTTCAAATGCCTGCGGATTTTTTGCTACGAATGTTTCATGTATCTTTAAAGTTTCCTGGAATTGGGACAACGCGTCAGGGTATTTCTGTAAATTGATATTCAGGATGCCTAGGTTGTTGTGGGTGATAGCAACATATGGTAAATACGCGTCGGGATTGGTGGCCGCCAGTTTGCGATAAATCCCCAACGCATCGGCGTAGACCTTCTCCGCTTCGGTCAAGCGCGTAGTGTTCTTATATAAAACCCCCAGGTTGTTGAGGGTCATGGCCACGTCGGGTAAATACGCGTCGGGATTGGTGGCCGCCAGTTTGCGATAAATCCCCAACGCTTCGGCGTAGACCTTCTCCGCTTCGGTCAAGCGCGTGGTATCGGAATATAAAGTCCCCAGGTTGTTGAGGGTCATGGCCACGTCGGGTAAATACGCGTCGGGATTGGTG
>CAZCVI010000034.1:0-46242 GCA_964502145.1 uncultured Clostridia bacterium | reverse complement strand
ACGCTTCGGCGTAGACCTTCTCCGCTTCGGTCAAGCGCGTGGTATCGGAATATAATAGCCCCAGGTTGTTGAGGAACGCTGCTTTTGACCATTCATCCATTTTTATGGCCAGAGCTTTTTGGCAAATGGCTGCACCCTTTCGAAAGTTTTTTTGTTTCCACAGATATGCAGTAAACTCAAGATAGTTATCCACGTTCTCCGCGTCTGCTTCCAATGCTTGATCATAATAGGATTCCGCTTCTGGGAAATTGGCTGTGATTATTAAAAGACGCGCACCCAAGATATAATCCTTTGCCAATTGCGTGCCTTTTTCTTTTAACTTTTTTAACTCCGCATCTAATTTCTCTTTGTCCAATACTTTTAATGCTTGCTTAATATCTCCGCTTTTATAAAACTCAAACGCCTTTTTATATAAATCCGATGCTTCATCCAAGTTCACTTGGGCAAAATTTTCCGCCAATTTTTTCGCCTGCGCCAATGCCACATCCAGTTCTGCTCTCAAACGAAAGATTTCAGCATCTTTGCCCTCAATAACCTCTGCTTCTATTTTTTTCAATCGTTTATCGAATTGATCGGTGATTAATTTTGCCGCAATCCAGTAATACACCTGCGCGTTTTTCTCCCATGTTCCTTCAGGGCACAAAACAATTTCCAATAATTCATCCGGGTTCTGCCGCAGCACCACGTGCTCCAACTCTTTTTTATTAATGACTTCAAACCCCTTTTTTTGCACGATGATCGCTACCACATCTCCGGGCTTCTTCTTATCCGCAAAATCCAACTGGAATAACCCGGAACTGGTGCTAACTGCCGGGTTCGCATCAAAAGCAGTCACCTGGACATTGGCTACAGCTTTTCCCCCACTATTCAATAACACAATCCTTCCCCTTAAAACAGCACCCTCCACCCATAACACCATACATAAAACCAATAAAGCGGTCAAAAGCATCCTTTTCATTTCTGTTCCTTTTCCTTTTCTAAAATAAACACCAGGTTGGTCTTGTTCCCAGGGTACGCATATTCAATCTTAATGACATAACCCGACCTTTGAATGGTCACCAGCACTTTTTCTTCCTGCTTATCCGGTGGTATCGCCAATACAAACCACCCGTTTTGATCGGTCTTCGTTGCCACACCTTTAACCACTACTTTGGCATCAGCCATAAACCGCCCTTCGGCATCGGTCACCAACCCGGACAGTTTCGCCAGACTGCCATCCCGCTGCACAACCAATGGCTGACTCTTGCCTGCCAACAAACAGGTGGTGGACATGAAACCATTGTCAAAGGTCCACCGTTTGACCTCCAATTCCACGGGAACGGAACGACCCCTAAATTGTGGCGGGATGCCTTTGAAATCCACGGCACCATTGTCATCGGTATAACCGGTTACCGGGTTGTTATCCAAGAGCATCCGCAGCAGCGCCTGATCTTTCTTTAATACGGTCTTACCTTCGCCATCCTTTAAATATAGCGTAAACTCAAAAGAAGTATTACTATTTTTAAGGTTCAACACAAACCCAATGGCCACTAAAAGAACAAGCACAGCCAGCAAAACATATATCCTTGGCGGGCGCTGTTTTTTAATCCGCGGGGAAGAAAGAGGCATTCTCTGGTTTGAGCCAACATGGTCAGCGGGTATCGGTTCTTTATCTATCAGCGTGTGGTGAATTTGTTGCGTGATAGCGGCCAATTCGGTTTCCGCTTTGTGTTTGGGGAAGGAGGATAATGGTTTCCCATCCTTGGGAAGCAATTGGATTTCCGCCAGCCATGTGACCGATTGCCACGCGCAGGGTTCCACCAGCACGGGTATCACCGTGATCTCGCCATTTCTGCGCCGTTGCCAGATCAGGGGCATTTCCTTTTCCTTGATAAAATCGGAGGTTAAGAAGTTGGCGGTAATCAACATCACCACCACCCGCGCCTCATGTATCCGGGTTTGAATCTGCGGCCACCAATCGGTGCCAATGGGAATGTCGCGGTCGTGCCAGATGGTGGTAATACCTTCTTTTTCGAGAACTTTCAGGTGGGTGAGCACCCGTTCTTTCCATACCTCATCCAAATGACTATAACTTATAAAAACAGTTGCCATTCCAAGCCTCATGCATGTATTATTTCGTTAAGCTATAGTATACACGATCATGGGAAAAAAAGCATCCCTTTTTAATCATGGAATATGGTTCCTGGACTATCTGGACGCTCTGGACTTACTGGACAAGCTGGACAAAATTCAAAGGTTTTTGGAAGTCCAGTTGGTCCAGAATGTCCAGTATGTCGAGATAGTCCAGCCTTTCCTGAATCTTGGCGGTGGATTTAGGGGGCTTTAGCTGGTTGACATTTAATGGGATTTGTAGGATATTAATACCCTATAGGAGGTAACAATGATGTCAGACAACCATGAACACCAAGAAATTGAAAATAGTCAAGATAAACCGGGCTGCACGGGCCAGCAAAACAATAGAATAACCGCAGACCTCATCCCTGATCCGACATTAACATTAAATAACGTGGTGAACGAATTATGCGACCCGAAATCCTATGATAAACTCTATTTCCACGATACCCACGCGGTATCCATGCCCTCACTCACTGCTTTAAAAGAGGTAGTCGAACGCTTGCGGACAGTATTGTTTCCGGGGTATTTTGGGGATTCGGATCTCACGCCGGAGACCATGCCCTTTTATGTGGGTGCGGCATTGGATCAAATCGCCCGGTTATTAACGGATCAATTCTTAAGAGGGTATTGTGTGACCTGCTTTAAAGCTTCGGGCACGTATTGCCATGATTGCAATCTACTGGCTAAAGAGAGCGTCAGCCGTTTTCTGGGGGTTATTCCTCGCATCCGCGAATTATTGGCCACGGATGTACAAGCGGCTTTTCTGGGTGATCCGGCAGCCAATAGTTTGAACGAGGTGATATTCTGCTATCCCAGTATCAAAGCATTGACGAGTTATCGCATTGCCCATGAATTACACTGCCTGGGCGTACCGCTACTGCCGCGCATGATCACGGAACTGGCCCACTCGGAAACAGGCATCGATATTCACCCAGGCGCGGAAATCAAAGATCACTTCTTCATTGATCACGGCACAGGCACGGTGATTGGCGCGACCTCGGTGATTGGCAGCCATGTTCGCATCTACCAGGGTGTAACCTTGGGTGCGAAAAGTTTCCCGCTGGATGAGGTGGGGAACCTGATCAAAGGGATACCGAGACACCCGATCATCGAAGATGATGTGATTATTTATTCGGGGGCTACTATCCTGGGACGGGTGACCATTGGTAAAGGCTCGGTGATTGGCGGTAATGTCTGGATCACGGAGGATGTGCCGGCAGGCAACCAGGTCACGCAACGGCAAGCCAAAAAAATATTTATCTCCCCATCTTAAAACACACAATACAACCAGAGCGGAAAGAAGTACACCTTTGGTTGTAATATTTATTTTTATTATTAGTACCAGAACACAACCACAGATGTATTGCAATCCTCTCCAGATTATTCAATAATGAAGGTGTTCATAACAGGACAATCATACTTGCAGCCCACTAAGAATATTAAAAGGCCCGTCAGGGGTGAGACCTGACGGGCTTTTTTTTTGTGCAATTACTTTTTATCCGTTTCCACGGGGGTTAATTGTCCGGTCAGAGAGACATTATACACTTCAGCATCGGTGATACATTTATCCAGGTGCGGTGCCAATGGCAATTCCCGGTCAAATTCTTCCAGGTAGCGGGTATCCGGCCTGATGATGGGGTGTTTGGGGGCAAAAAGACTGCACGCATCATCATGGGGAATCACGGAAATATCATGGGTGCCGATCTTTTTGGCAAGATCAATGATTTCGATTTTATTAAACCCCAATAAGGGCCTGAATATGGGTTTTGCGGAAAAAGAATCCAAGGCGGCGATATTCCCGATGGTCTGACTGGAAACCTGCCCGAGGGAATCACCGGTCACCAGGGCTTCGGCGCGTATCTTTTGGGCCAATAAATTAGCACACTCCAACATGGCCTTGCGAAACAAAACGGTCCGGTACTCCAACTTGCATTGTTTGGAAATAAGGTTTTGAATCTCGCCAAAAGGAATAATATAAAGCTTGCAGTGCCGCTGAAACTGCCCCAATACGGAGACTAATTTCATGATTTTATCCTTGACTTCATCCCCTACAAAGGGATAGGCATAAAAAAAAGCAAAGGAGAGACGACAGCCGCGTTTGGCCAGCAAATAACTGGCAACCGGGGAGTCAAACCCACCGGAAAGCAACGACAACACATGCCCGCTGGTGCCAGCGGGTAATCCACCAATAGCTTTCATTTTACGGCTGGATATATAGATATTATGTTCCATGATACGAACTTCAATGACCATCTGGGGGAAATTGACATCGACCTTGAGCTGGGGAAACTCGGCCAACACGAGGCCACCGAGTTGGGCGGATACGGCCATGCTATTCATGGGAAATCCCTTGAAACTTCGTTTGGTATGAACTTTAAATGTAGCGGGTAGCGTCCCCAGAGCGTTTAATTCTGCGGTCACGGCGGGCATAATGGCGTCATATGCAACGGGAATCCGGCGGGCCGGGGCCACGGAGTGGATACCGGGTACATTTAACAATGCGCCAATACACGCTTCAGAAAAAGGGCTTTCAGACCGGGCCACAATACGCTGCTCCTCGGAAGAACAAGTGAAATTTTCTGGATGGTAAGCTCTCAAAAGTTCACGGATATGACGGCGGATGGCTTTAAAATAAACCGGTCGGTTCTTTCCTTTTAACCATAGCTCATCCACATTCATGACTATTATATTATACATGGTATGTCTCCATTATTTCCTTTTCGGTTTTTTAAATTGCCTCCGGCAGCCAACAGGATTAAAAGATAAATTAAAATCACCTCATGAACCGTTCCAACTCGTGGTAGATTTCAGCCAAAGTTCGGCAAAAGAGGTCTATGTCGGCGACGGTGGTTTCGTCGGAGAAAGAGGCGCGGAGCACGAATTTATGAACGTCGGGTGGCAGATGCAACGCGGTAAAGACGGGTTGCGTACCCTTGATTTTAGAGGAACAAGCGGCAGTACTGGAGATGATGATGTCTTTTTGTTCCAGGTGACGCAAGATGATATCACTGGATATACCGGGCAATAAGAAAGTTAAAATATAAGGGCTACTGTGCTCTGCAAACGGAAGCGTGATTTTCTTAAGCTCTTTTTTCAGGTTTGCTTGCAGGGAATGGTTGAGTTCAGACATGCGTGCCAAAGCGGGCTGAATGTGTTCCATGGCTTCCTTGGCCGCTTGGCAAAAAGAGAAAACCAGGGGCGCGGCCAACGTGGAAGAACGCAAGCCGTCTTCTTGACCGCCACCAAACAATAAGGGTGAAATGTTCACCTCGGGGCGCAAGTACAGGGCGGCAATACCCTTGGGTCCACCAATTTTATGGGAGGAAATAGCGAGGGTGTCGATGTCTGTTTCTTTTAAAGAAAGCGGAATCTTTCCAAACCCCTGGGCCGCATCGACATGGATGTGAATAGCCGGGTTTATCTTTTTGATTTCCCGGCTTAAGCTGGCGATGTCGGTAATGGCACCGCTCTGGTTATTCACCTGCGTTAAAATTACCAGTTTAATTTCATTATTCAGTCCTTTAAGGAGTGCGGCTTGATCGGGTATGCCGTTTTTAAGGAGTGGCAGTTCTTGGACATTGATGCCTTTTTTCCACAAATGTTTGACTGGTTCGGTCACGCTGGGGTGGTCGGCGAAGCTGAGGGTGATGGTATCGCCCTCGCTCAAACCCAGGCCAGCGATAGCGGTATTATTGGATTCGGTAGCGGAAGAAGTAAAAATCAACCGGCCTCCGGCAGGGGCGTCTAACGAGGATAACATTTGTTGTCGGCAGGCTTCCACTTGCCGTTGGATATCTTTTCCGAGTTTATGGGCGGAAGAAGGATTGGCAAAACTTTCCCTCATAGACGATTCCAATATTTTTAAAGCACCGCTACGAATGGGTGCTGAAGCTGCATAGTCAAGATAAAGCATCGATTATTCCTTCCTGATCAGTATATATATTACATTTACATTGTATTCCAAAACGGTCTCTAATGCAATAGAAGGGACTCTTATTTTTATACAGTTCCCTAACTAAATGCATCATTTTAGCTAATCGTCTTTTTGTTTAATTTGTTGTATAGGGATTTCCTGGAGATTTTTAGAATTTTGGCCACGGTTACTTTATTTTTGTATTTCCGTAGCAGATAGTCGATGTATACCATTTCCAATTGTTCCATGGGCATTTCAGCGGTTTTGACGGTGTCGAAAAAGTCCTGGGACGTTTTTAATAATCCATACACATCATTCTCGGTCAGTTCTGTTTTATTGACCGAGGCAGTGGTGATAAAATTCTCGATCTCACGGATATTACCGGGCCAGGGATAATCGGTCAGGGTGGCCGTGGCTTTTTTATCAAGTGCGATAGGTAACTGTTTCTGAGCGGCAAAATAGTGAATGAGCGGCAAGATATCGTCGTTTCTTTCCCGCAACGGGGGAACCAGGATACGATACGAGGCAATACGGTAAAAAAGGTCTTTACGGAACTGACCCGCACGGACTTTTTGTTCGATATCCTCTGCACAAGAAAACACAAAGCGCGCGTTGATATCTTTTTCCTCATTGGAACCGAGGGGATAGTATTTTTTCCGTTCGATAATACGTAACAGCTTGGACTGTATATTCAGACTGAGCAGGTCAATCTGATTGAGAAATAGAATACCACCCTCGGCTTTTTTCCATTTCCCCTCGTAATCGTGGTCCGCGCCCGTGAATGCGCCCCTTTTGTAGCCAAACCATTCACTTTCCAGAAGATTTTCCGGCACATCGCCGCAGTGTAGGTTTAATATGGTTTTAAAGGGACTGACCGCGAATAAATAATTAACCCAGAAATCTTTTCCCACCCCCGTTTCTCCGTAGATCAACAGGCTGTTGTTTAAATGTGCAATCTGCTGCAGGTTCTCTTGAATGGCCAGAGATTTTTTATCCTTCAGGTTCTTGCTCAAGGAAAAAATCGTATCGTTTGGCATCCATCCATAATTTTTCTAAGGCATATTTCTTGCGGCTTTCTACTGAAAAGATATGGACTACAAAGTCAACATAATCCACCAGTATCCACTCGCCTTCGCGCACGCCTTCTACCCCGAAGGGTTTCATTTTGAATTCCTTGCTGATTTTTTTCTGGATTTCATGGGCGATAGCACTGTTTTGACGGTCTGACCGCCCAGTACAAATCACCATGTAATCGGTAATATCGCTGACATTTTTTAATTTTAAAACAACCACATTCTCGGCTTTTTTATCCAACATGAGAGAAACCGTCATTTTGATTTCCGCCGGGATTTTGCGCCGTTTTAAATCGGCGATCACGCTTTCATAATCCTCTATTTTCATATAATTTATTTTCCTCCATAATATGTTTCACTTCCTTGTGAACAAACTGATCCACTTGTTCCGCGCTTTTTCGTTTTTGGCGGATCAATGTAGAAGAGATTTGAAGTGTATCTGACCGGTAAGAGAAGACGTAAACCTTGGGTAACTCTTCCGGTTCCATTGAGACAAGACCATTAAAATAGCAAGGGGTGATCCCCTCCCCGTGTAATAGCCCTTCCAACTCGGGTTGATGGGCGGGGTCACGCATCAGCACGATAAAAGAGAGCATGTGGAACAATTGTTTATAATTTTTCCAGGTGCGAATTTTCAAAAAACCCTCGCTACCGGAAATAAAGTAAAACGAATAAGCGGGGTAAATAGCGGATAATTCCTCGACTGTATCAATAGTCCAGGAATCAAGGGGGCGTTTCATTTCGATATCGCAGGGGAGCAGATGGGGATAGGGGGCCAGCGCTTTATTTAACATTTCCCAGCGCACCAGGGCGGGTGCAATCTCGGTGTTTTTCTTATGAGGGGGATTGGCAGACAAGATGTATAGAACCTGATCCAGTTTAAATGCCTCGTAAATCTGCAATCCCAATTGGATATGCCCCTTGTGAATGGGATTAAAAGTGCCGCCCAATAACCCGACTCTAATCTTGTCGACCATGATAGATCTCAAATAATTTGGCTTTGAAATGGTTGAGGTTTATATCCTTAAGCGCGGAGATTTCAATATAAGGGAGTTTTTCCTGGGTACAATACTCTTTTAATTCATCCAGGTGGGCGCGATTCATTTTCGCGTTGGGATAGTCAGGGGATTCAATCAAGGTATCTATTTTATTGGCTACTATCAGGCTTTTTTTCCGTAACATGCCCGCTTTGTACGATTTCAGTTCTTCGCGTAGAATATGCAACGCTTCCAGCGGGGCGATTTCAGCATACCCGGAGGTGTCCAATAAAAAGACCAGAACCCTGTTTCGTTCGATATGTTTGAGAAAATCCAGACCCATGCCCTCGCCCATGTGGGCGCCCTCGATGATACCGGGAATATCCGCCACCACGAGGCTCTCGTAGTCCTGGTACACGACACCGAGATGGGGAGTTAAGGTGGTAAAAGGATAGTCGGCAATCTTGGGTTTGGCGCTACTGATCTTGGAGATGAGCGTGGATTTCCCGGCATTGGGGAACCCCACCAGTCCGGCAAAGGCGATCAATTTTAATTCCAGAACGACTTTAAACGATTCGCCCTGTTTTCCTTTTTGGGCAAACCGCGGGGCACGATTGATGGAGGTCTTGAAATGGGAGTTTCCCAGACCGCCTTTCCCGCCCTTGACAATAACAAAGGAGATATCTTCCTTATAAAAGTCAAACATCACCTCTTCTTCAGGGTAGGTTTTGACAATGGTGCCAGCGGGAACTTCGATAAGCAGATCCTTACCGTTACGCCCGGTCTTATTGGAACCCATGCCGTTGGTGCCACGTTCAGCACGTATCACCAGACGGTTTTTAAAATCAATGAGGGAATTTTGTGTTGATTTGCTGATCAGGGTAATACTGCCGCCATCTCCGCCGGTGCCGCCATTGGGGCCCCCTTTGGGGATGTATTTTTCTCTTCGAAAACTGATGCAGCCGTCTCCCCCATTTCCAGCCTCAAATGTCACTACAGCGCTATCTAAAAACATATTACAAGGACTTCGGGCCTTAAAGCCGGACCTATAGCCGGCTGTTTTACGGGATTATTCGCAGGGTTAATTAGGTTCAACCTCGACAAACTTTTTATTGTGCTTGGTAATGAAAGTAACCTTGCCAGTCGCCAGGGCAAATAGTGTATCATCTTTACCGATACCCACATTTCTGCCGGGATTAAATTTCGTACCCCGTTGTCGGACAATGATGGTACCCGCATTGATGAGTTCGCCACCGAATCGTTTAATGCCCAGCCGTTTTGAAACGCTATCGCGTCCGTTTTTCGCACTGCCACCGGATTTCTTGTGTGCCATTATGCATTCTCCTCTTTGGTGTTGATGTTCAATTCGATTTTGTCAATTTGGATGCGGTGAAGGTTCTGTCTATGGCCACGCGTCCGTCGGTACTGTTTCTTGGATTTCTTTTTAAACACGATAATCTTGGGGGCTTTAAACTCAGTCAAGACAGAAGCCTGAATCCGTGCCTCTTTGACGAAAGGCTGCCCAATCAATAACTCTTTATCGTGTACCAGCAGTACACTGTCAAAACTTACTTTATTGTCTTCTGAAATTTTTTCATTATCCAGCAGTTCAACTTCTAGCACATCGCCTTCTGCAACTTTGTACTGTTTACTTCCTGTTTCAAGAATTGCAAACATGATATTACTCCTTATTGTGATAACTGACTTTATACCATAAATAGTTGTGGAAGTCAATACAATTCAATACAAAAGGCAAGCCTAAATCGACCCTCTTTCTTTTTTTTATCAGGTACAAAGGCGAGAAAGAAGAATTCTGGGAAAAATAAAAAGAAAAATGAAAAGTGGGGTGCATTGCAAAATAGGAAAAATACTGTAAAATAATAGGACAGGTTTTGGCCCCCGATTTTTTAATTTTTTGAAAGAGGGGGCTGCTGGAGGCAAAAGAAAAATTATGAATTGGCAAGATGAAGCGCGGCGCGTGGCCTGTGGGATACGCAGGCGTGCGCTGGAACATACGATCAATAATAATGGCGGCTATTTGAGCCAAGCGTGTTCAGCGGCTGAGATTCTGGCGGTATTGTATACCAAGGTGATGAACCTAGGCCCAAGTCAAGCCCCGATGATTCCGCCTCCGTTTCCGGGTGTACCTGGGCCACGTAACCGTAATTACGTCACCGGGGTGGGCTATAATGGCCCCAAGGCACCGCACTTGGACCGTTTTTATTTGTCCTGCGTTCAATATGCGATGGTGTTATATGGGGCACTGGTGGAACTGGGTCGGATGGCACCGGAAGGGTTGGTCATGTTCAATCAAGACGGCAGCACAGTGGAAATGATCGGCGCGGAACATTCACCGGGCCATGAAATTACATCGGGTTCGTTGGGGCAAACATTGAGCCAAGTCGCGGGGATTGCTCTGGCCAGACGTTTGCAAGGGGAATCAGGTCGGCAGTGGGTGGTGATGTCAGACGGGGAATTCCAATCGGGTCAAACCTGGGAAGCGGTACAAAGTTTAGTATTTCACAAGATAACCAATGTAGGGGTTTATGTGGATGTGAATGGTCAGCAGTGTGATGGTCAAATGACGGATGTGATGAACATCGAGCCGTTACAGAGCCGCTTGGAAGCGTTTGGCGCACGGGTGTGCCGTGTGAATGGACACGATATAAACGCGCTGGCTAACGCGGCTGAAGCCTGCGGGGATGGTAAACCACTGTTCGTACTGGCGTATACGGATACGGCGAGAGAAATGCCAATTTTGGAAGAACGGAAGCCGAAGTTGCACTATATTCGTTTTAAAAATGAGGGAGAACGGGAAAAATTCCGGCAGTTTTTAAGGGATTGGAATGCTGCCAATTTGCGAGATGGGGGGATAGGTGAATGATGGGAATAATGGGAGTTATGGGAATTATGGGAATTATGGGATTATATAAATGGAAATATTAACGCGTGTGCATGCTGAAAATTTGGTGCGGTGGGCGGCGGATAAACCGCGGGTAGTGGTGCTTTCTGCTGATCTTACGGGTTCTACGGAGATTGATCTTTTTCGGGATACTTATCCGGGGCGCTTTTTTTCTATGGGTATGGCGGAACAGAATATGATGGGGTTTGCGGGTGGTTTGGCACGGGAGGGTTTTTTTCCTATGGTGCATACGTTTGCCGTGTTTATTTATAGGCGTGCGCTGGACCAGATCGCCATGTCTATTGCTTATCCCAATCTGCCGGTGCGTATGTTTGGGTTTTTGCCCGGTATCACTACCCCGGGTGGAGCGTCTCATCAGGCTATTGATGATATCGCGGTGATGCGCGCTCTGCCCAATATGACAATCTTGGAAACTGGGGACGCGACAGAAGTGGAATCAGTGCTGGATGTGGCCCAGGCTGTACAAGGACCAGTGTATGTCCGCATGTTACGGGGCGAAATCCCGCGACTCTTCCCTTCATCACAACCGATGCAGCTAAACCAAGCACGATTGCTCAGCACGGGTAACGATATTACGCTTTTCTCTTCGGGGATCTGCACGGAAGAAGTGATGCGGGTCACCCACTTGCTGCGGGAACGGGGCCTGTCATTGCACCACCTGCATATTTCGACGCTGAAACCGTTTGCTGACCCGGCTATTATAGAAGCATTGGCCCGGACACGATACGGGGTGATCACGGTGGAGAACCACACGGTTATCGGCGGCCTGGGTAGTGCGGTAGCGGAAAAAATGGCGGAAGCGGGACTGGGGAAAAAACTGCTACGGCTGGGCTTGCAAGATACGTATGCGCATGGAGCCAGTCGTTCTTACCTGATGCAAGAATACGGGCTGGATGCAATGGCGGTGAAAGAGGCGGTGGAAAAATTGCTGGGCACTTCCTTTGGCATTACTCGCGACCAATTGGACCAAGTGCGGCTGGAAGCGGTCCACAGCGCAGCCAAAGCAGAGGCATTGTAAGAAAATAAATGGAAATAAAAATGAACCGTTTTGATGTGACATTAACTATTTCAGGGCAGCGCTTTGTGGTGGTTTACAGCTTGTTTGGTAGCGAGGCAGAAGCGCGGGCCAAAGCGGAAGATATCTGCGTGGAACAAACCATCGAATTTCCTGCCGAGCTTGTTCCAACCGGCAATATCCGCCATTTTATTCTGGGCCGCATCGAATCCTTTGACGCCTGTCAACCCGGACGCTGGGAAGCGCGGATTAGTTTTGCCGTGGAAACGGTGGGTACTGAATTGACACAGTTGCTAAATGTGATGTTTGGCAATTTTAGCTTGAAAACAGAGGTCCGCGTGGAACGGCTTGATTTCCCGGAAACGTTCCTGACTCATTTTAAGGGCCCGCGTTTTGGTATTCCGGGCATACGGGAACAGTTGGGAATCACCAAACGCCCGCTTTTTTGCACGGCATTAAAACCGCTGGGTCTTTCCAGTCAAGCACTGGCAGAACTGGCCTATACTTTTGCTCTGGGCGGGGTGGATGTGATCAAAGATGATCATGGTCTGGCCGATCAACCGATGGCACCTTTTTACGAGCGGGTGTTACGGTGCAGCGAAGCCATCGACCGCGCCAATCGCCAAACCGGTAGAACCTGTCTCTATGCGCCCAATATCTCCGCCCCGGCCCAGCAAATTGTGGAAAAAGCGCTGTTTGCAAAAAAGCATGGGGCTGGGGCGTTGATGGTAGCGCCTGGGCTGGTGGGGTTTGATACCATGAGATATCTGGCAGATCATGACAATCTTGGGTTACCTATTATTTGCCATCCCGCGTTGTTGGGTAGTTTTGTATCTACCCCCCATAATGGGTTGTCTCATAGCGTCCTTTTCGGTCAACTGATGCGTCTGGCTGGAGCCGATGTGGTTATTTATCCCAATTATGGCGGTCGTTTCTCGTTCAGTCAAACGGATTGCCGCGCTATTGCGGCGGGCACATCGATCAACATGTTTCACATCAAACCAATCTTCTCCGCCCCGGGTGGAGGCATGAATCTGGACCGCATCCCGGAAATGCTGGAAACTTACGGGCCGGATATGATCTTCCTGATTGGCGGTGCCCTTCATCATATGGGCCCGGATCTGCTAAAAAACTGCCAAGACTTCGTGAACGCGGTCACGATAAAGATAGGGGAATAAGAAGCTGTTACGAAATAACCTGATCATTTCTGATGTGGTTAGGAAGAACAGCTTGGAAATAATATAGAATTGGTAATTCTTGAAGCCCAGAAAATGAAAAATTGCCGTTATTGGAGAAAATTCGTCCACTTGCGGCATGGTTTCACCTTGGAGCTCACCATGGCCTCCCATGGGTCGCCAGAGCATGAATAACATGATCTTTAACCGATAGAGTCAAATCGTTGAATAGTGTTCTGCAATTTTGTCGTAGGAAGGTTATGATTTCGGAAATTTCTTAATTCACCAGTAATAACGGTGATAAATGGATCTATTCGTGTCATCAATGACAAAAAAGCGTGATATTTTCAGCTATACCGTCATCCATGACGATATAGCGTCATCGTTGCAGTAATTTTCTCAAATCATGAAGAAATAGCTCGAATGATGCAGTAATTTTCTTTATGATTCAAGTAATTTTCTCAAATATAATAGAAAATTACTGTAATATTAAAGAAAATTTCTCGAACATAACAGTAATTTTCTCAATGAATTGAGTAATTTTCTGCACCATTGACAGTTTGAGGTCATGCGAGGAGTTTTTGGGACTCTGATGACGGTTTTTGGTCAATGGATGGCGTTTTATCTGGGAAATTGGCTTATTTTCAGAAAAATTAGCTCATTTTGGTCATTGCTCACCATTTTTAATGATACGAGACTATTTTTAGGTCATCATTGACCTATAACGGTTGTTTTTCGCCACATAGTGTGATGGCTGGTGTTTTGTGGCTCTATAGTGAGCAAAAAGGGCCAAAAATGAGGGTTTGGGCCGGGCTGATTCATGAATAGCGTGGCTGGCGAAGATCAGATCAACTTATGCCATTCTTTTACTGCCCATGATGCCGTGGGTTAGACTGCTGCCTTATGGCTAATTCTTCCAAACCACATCGAAAATGAGCGGGTTGTTTCGTAACTGCTCCTAAATACAAAAGGGCAGGTCCACTATGGGTCCTGCCCCTTGTCTGAATAATCTCAATCCCGGAGAGGGGTTGAGTGTCTTATTTCAGGTTATTTGTTATTTCATGTATTTGTGATCGATCTTTTTCAACGCTTCCGCGTAATTGAAGCCTTTGAAAGTCGGGCTTTTCGCGTTGTGGCAGGTTTTACAAGTCGCTTCATTGGGGATTAACAGACCTTTGGCAATGGCTTCTTTTTTATCTTTCATCACGCTCATGGCTTTATAATCGGAACCAGCACCATGACAAGTTTCACAGCCTACGCCCTCGAAGTTGGCCGCATTTGCATCGCCGACTTTATATCCTTTTCCAAATCCCGTGACATGACAGGGCAGGCATTCTGCTTTTTTGTCATT
The DNA here is from genome assembly GCA_964502145.1 of uncultured Clostridia bacterium. GTDB lineage: Bacteria > Acidobacteriota > Aminicenantia > UBA2199 > UBA2199 > CAZCVI01. The sequence goes on along the minus strand of CAZCVI010000034.1, from coordinate 31,700 downwards.
GCCACCTTTTTTTAGTCTCGCAAACGCCTTGGAATGGGCGCTTGCTTCCCATTTTTCATACACGTTGCCTTTCTTTTCGCCCTTGTGGCACATCTTGCATTTGGCACTGCCCACGTAATCTGCCGCATAGGTCATTGAAAACAACACCACCAAGCCGAGTATTACCATTAGAAATTTCTTCATCGTATGTATCCTCCTTTTTTAAAGCATTTTTTTTGCATTTAATGATTCATAAACTCTTACATTGTAAGGATTTAACCCTCGTTTGTCAATAAGTTTGAGTCAGGATTTTAAAAAAAAATGTATTTCATTTATTCCCGAGACACGTATTGACAATTGTTATATAAATAACAGAAGACATTAATCTCAGTTACTTTATTTTTCCCACGAGGCGGCGGGCTTTAAAAGAGGTGAGGTATCCCCAGGCTATGCCCACGACCAGACCCACGGTATGGGCGCCATTGGCAATATTACCCATGAGGCCAGTCAAGCATAAAAAATACCAGATGATCATGAAGGTGACAGTGGAAGCATGGAGGTTTAGGTTGGAAGCGGGGTCGTATTTGCCTTTCATCCAGATATAACCCAACAAACCGTAAACCACGCCGGACATTCCACCAAAAGCAGGATGATTACCAAAAAGATACTGGCCATAATTGCTGGAACCGGCTATTACTAATACAAACAGAATAAAAAACAAGGTACCTTTGCGGTATTCAATCATACTGCCTAAATCCATCAGCCACATCATATTAAAAAGCAGGTGCATAAATCCAAAATGAATAAAAATGGGTGTAAAGAGCCGCCATATTTCGCCTTTGCCGATTTCAATGAGTCCCGGGTTCCATTGGACCATTTCGCCTTGTCTTAAGAAATCGGTAATAAACAACATGCGTAGGGTGCCTGTTTTTTCACCCATTTGAGAAATCAGACCGATGACCACGCAGGTCAGAATCAGCAGCATGGTAAATGCCCCTCTTGGGGTTGGGGGTTGATTAAAAATCTCGGTACGTACATCCACGTGGGGAATGCGATCAGTGGCTTCCGCTTCCTTCTGTTTGGTTACTTTTTTGGCTTCTCGGGAAACGTCCCGGAATTTGGAGCTGGTGGGATTGGCGAGAAATTCGCTAAGCAGTTGTTGTGCCTGGGGCAGGTTATCTTCCCATTTGACCCAGATCTCGTATATTTTTTTTTCAGCCGAGGATTCATCTATGATTTGATTTTCAATCTTCGACCCGGTCAGGGAATCGCTAAAAACCTTGGCTAAATGTAGATTATCAAATTCTCCGAGCTGTCTCATCCCGGACCTCCTGCACGATACATTCAAATTCCAATTTACTATTCATGATACTATCTTATAAGAACTTTGAGTAAAATTCAAGCCAAAAGTCAATCATTCAGGAAATATATTCTGGTAGTCGCCCAAAATCACCGCCAGTTCTTTGAGAGTATCGTAAAAATAAATGGGAGTTATGGGAATTATGGGAAGTATGGGAATTATGGGAGGAATGGGAATATTTCTGTTTATCCCATACTTCGCATAATTCCCATACTTCCCATACTTCCCATAACTCCCATAACTCCCATTAACATCGTGCTTGATTTAAATGTCGCCACTATGGTTGACATTTGCTTTTAATTCTATTATTATTTATACGATTGGATACTGTAATTTTTAACGATTTCAAACACCAATCATATATTTTGTGAATACAAAAAAAGTTAATCAAATCTATCTAGCGAGTGGAGGTATAATGAGGCGGTTGATTTTATCAATAAGTTTTTCCCTGGTCGTCATGATGATTGTTACTGGTGCGTGTGGCAAAAGCAATGAAGTACGTAAATACAAGGAAACAAGCGAGTCAACCCCGTCTTCCGGGCAGAAAACACATGGCTCCATGTCTATGTCTGAAACTCCCATGGACGGTGGGCCCTCCCAGGTGGAAAGTCACTTCAAATGGCAAACGCCGGCAGGTTGGACCGAGGAAAAAGCGACTTCCAGTTTCCGTCTCGCTACCTTTGCTGTAAAATCCGGTGAGAACACCGCTACCTGCACGATCATCCCATTGCAGGGCGAGGCGGGTGGCTTAAAAGCCAATATCTCCAGATGGCTGGGCCAAGTGTCGGGAAAAAGCGGGCACACGGATCCGATGCTGGCGGAAGGCGACCCTGTGGAAGTTGAGAAATTAATGAAAAAAACAGAACAATTCCTTACTGCCGGACAATTCGCCGCAGTGATGATTGATCTTACTACTGTTCCCCTTAATCCCACCGATCCGGCCATCCTGGCCACCGTGATCACTGTGGGCGGGTCCTCGGTGTTTGTTAAAATGACCGGTCCCAAAGCCCTGTTGGTGGAAAACAAAGCCAAATTCAGAAGCTTGTGCGAATCTTTTAATACGGCCATGCCCACTACTGAAACGACCACGCCCAATCCTCACCAAAACGCCCTATAGCTTATAACAGATGAACCATTACTTTCTTAAGACGGTTAACAACAGGTTTAATGGCAATCCAAAACGATATGGTTATTTATTAGGATATATATAAGGATAGGTATCATGACAGAAAATACAAATAAACAAACAAGCCCAAAACCACTAGTCAGCGACGGGCTTAATCTCCCAAAACTACTGGCTTCATTAAAGGTAACAGTGGTTTGTCTGGTCATCCTGGCCATACTGGTGGTCTGGGGTACGGTTTATCAAGCCGAACATGGCCTGTACCAAGCGCAACAAAAATTCTTTCACTCCTGGGTATTTTTTATCTTCGGTTTTATTCCTTTCCCTGGGACTGTGACCATCATGTTTCTGCTTTTTATCAACCTCGTCTTTTCCCTCATCTTCAGGATTCGGTTTCGTCTCGCCAACATTGGCAATGTTTTAACCCATCTGGGCATCATTATTTTGTTGGTGGGTGGATTCTTCACGTTTTATTACGCCGAGGAATCTTCGCTGATGCTGAAAGAAGGCGAACAGAGCCAGATGTCTTCCTCCAACCACCTGTGGGAACTGGCTATCTGGGAAGAAAAAGGTAACGAAAAAGAAGTTTATGCAGTGGATACCAAAGGATTCTCCAGTGGTAAAAATCTTTCCTTTCAAGAACTGGGGGTGCGGCTGAACGTGACGGCTTATTATTCCAATTGCAGTGTTTCGGATGTGCCAACACAACCTGTGATCAATGGTTCGGGGATTCGTAATCTCCAGACAGAGCCTACAGCCACGGAAGTATCGGATAATACCGCTGGTTTGGTGGCCGATATTGGTTCTTATGCGGGTAACCAGATCATGGGCAGGCTGCTTCTTTTCGGCCAGGAAGATGCCCCCACCCTGGTGACTGTTGATGGACGCAGTTATGGTGTAATCCTGCGCAGAAAGAAAATTCCATTACCCCTCTCCATTTTTCTCAAGGATTTTAAAGTGAAAATGTATCCCAACTCGGCAATTCCCAAAAGTTACGAGAGTGTGGTGAAAATTCTGGAGGCAGATGGCGTGGCACGGGACGTGGTGATCTCCATGAATAAACCGTTACGTTTTAAGGACCTCACCTTTTTCCAGTCCTCTTATTATATCGCGCCCGATGGCACCGAGTACTCTATTTTTGCCGTGGTCAAGAACGTTGGACGTTTGCTGCCCTATGTTTCCAGTATTACTATTTTCCTGGGCCTGTTGATCCACTTCCTGGCCATGATGATCCGACGCCGGAAAATGAACAAGAACAGCAGCGCTACCCCGCTGGAAATTTAGAAACGAGGTAAAAAAAGTAATGATGAATATAAAACATAAAATAATATGGTCTCTCGTGGTTCTGGCTTTATTACTGGGCCTGGGCTTCCCCGTTATCGCTTCAAGTGAAGCGCTTTCCTTGCGATCGTTGCAAAAGATGGTGATTTTGGAAAACGGCAGGAAAAAACCGTTGGATACGTTTGCGGAGAATTTGCTCAAGCAATTTTCCGGTTCCAATCGTGTGGCCAAACTCTCCGCTATCCAGTGGTTGGCCCGTGCCCTTTTTACACCCGAACTATCCGCCCATGATAAAGTGTTTCTGGTGACCAATCCCGAGGTGCTCGATTCCATGCAGGTGCCCCAACAGGGCAAAGCCCGCGACCGCTACAGTTTCGCCCAATTGGAAAAGGGTCTGCCCAGTCTGCGCCAATTGGCCATAAAAGTCAATAACATCGACCCCAAAAGCCGTTCCTTTATCGAAACCGAAATCTTTTCACTGTATAATAATATATATATGTACCAACAACTGACTTCTTGCTTGCAGTTCCTCTTCCCCCACCCTGATTTTGTCATTACCCAGAGCGATGTATTAACAGCCTTGGACTTGCCCGCCGCACAAAAAGAATTTTGCCTGCTGGATATATACCAGAGAAAGGACAAAATCCTGGCTATTGTCACCGCCAGCCAGCAAAAAGCACCGGCGGAATTGAGCCCGGTAGAAAAAACCGTGGTAGAGTTGTCCGGGCGCTTGTTGAACTGGTCCCAGTTTTACAAGGACTTGCCATTAACTATTATCCCTGGTCTAGTGCCCAGTGCGGGAGAAAAAGAGGAGAAGTGGCACTCGCCCTGGGACTTGCTCACGCCCAGTGCTGATGGTACTGTTCCCAAGGAACTTTTTTACCTCCGTGACCTGGTTCTTGCCTATCGCGTCGCGAATCAGGCCCAGTTCGATGCGGCAGTAGCCTCTTTTAATGCCAGGATACTGGAGTTGGCCGGGGGACGTTTCAATGAAAAAACGATAGCCATGGAAGTGTTTTACAATCAAATCGACCCCTTCTATAAAGCCAAGTTTTTCTTTGGGTTCTCTATCCTCTTGTTGTTGTTCTCTTTTATTGCGTTGAAAAAATGGTTTTACCGGTTTTCTTTCCTGCTTCTGATTATCGGTTTCTTGTTGCAATTGGGCGGGGTGATCGTGCGCATGATTATCATGGCCCGTCCACCCGTCACTAATCTCTACGAGACCTTTGTATTCACCGGTTTGATCACCGCGCTACTGGGTATTATCCTGGAACTGGCCAAAAAGAAAAATATCGGTATTTTGACTGGTAGTTTGGCGGGTTTGGTCATGCTGATGATCGCGGGAAAGTATGCCATGGAAGGGGATACCATGGGGATGTTAGTGGCTGTGTTGGATTCCAATTTCTGGTTGGCCTTCCATGTCATTACTATTATCCTCGGTTATTCCGGCGTGTTGCTTTCCGGGTTTATTGGTCATGTTTATATATTACAACGGCTGTTCCGCCCCCGTCGTAAGGAGATGTTGCAAAATACCTTCCAGGCTGTTTATGCGATCCAGGCGTTTGGCATTATCTTTACTTTTCTGGGCACAGTTCTGGGTGGCATTTGGGCTGATCAGAGTTGGGGCCGGTTCTGGGGCTGGGACCCCAAGGAGAACGGCGCGTTGCTCATCTTGCTTTGGTCAGCGATTCTGTTCCATGCCCGTATGACCCGCTGGATTGGTGAGACCGGGTTCTCTCTCGGCACTATTTTTGGCGTTGTCTGTGTTGCCCTGGCCTGGTTCGGCGTCAATCTGCTCGGCGTCGGGTTGCACTCTTACGGGTTCACGTCAGGGGTGGCCAACAGCCTCTTTATTTTTGTCGTGGTAGAACTACTCTTTATTTTTATCACTGGCTTCCTTTTAAAATTCGGACAAAAGGAAGTGGTTGCATAAGTATCTGGGCTGGATATCGTATTTTTAATGATTTTTTAACGAATCACTATTGATTATTTTGTGTTATTGTTTTATTGTTTGGTTGTATTCTTGTATTAACGTTTGAATTTAAGCTGGTAACCTATCATTCAAATCAAGTTGTCTTGGTTCTGAACCAAGGAGGTCGAATATGTATCGAAAGACTTTATTGTGTAGCGCCGTTTTTTTCATGGTTCTTATTTTATCTTGGGTAGATATCTCTGCTGCCACCGAGATGAAAGCCGAGGATTGTTTAACCTGTCATTCCGACAAGAGTCTTGAGGCAGTTACTGCCAGGGGCAAGACGTTAAATTTATATGTTCCGGCGGATCCTTTACGTGGCAGTGCGCATGAGGGGGTCACTTGTCAAGAGTGCCATCTCGGCGCCACGAGTTTTGATGAAGTTCCCCATGCTGACAAACCATTAACCCGCGGTTGTGGTGTTTGTCATGAAGATGCCAAGGCCGCCACGGAAAAGGATATTCACGGTATGGCCACACAGGCTGGCAATCCCCGTACTCCCACCTGCTGGGCCTGTCATGGTAGCCATCAGATTTTTCCATTGGCATCGCCCGAGTCAGTTTTTTCCAAGCTCAAGCAGCCCGATACCTGTGGCAAGTGTCATGGCAATGACAAGTTGTTTGAATTGGAGAAAGGGATTACCAAGCGGAATCTGGTCTCCCGATATAAAGCCAGTGTGCATTGGGAAGCTATCCAGCAAGGCAAGAATGCCGCCACCTGTAGTGATTGTCATGGCCGACACAATATTTTATCATCCGCATCGGAGAATTCAGAGGTCTCGCGAAACGGCGTGGCCAATACCTGTAAGAAATGCCATCCCAATGAAACCAAGGTGTTTTGGTCCGGTGCTCATGGTTCTGCCTTGCAGCATGGGAACAATGATGTGCCCACTTGCACTACCTGTCATGGTGACCATGATATGGCGTCATTGCGCAGTCGTTCCGGGGATGCCAAGCAATGGGCTTCCACCCAGGTGTGTATCTGGTGTCATGGCAATGACCGCATGATGGCCCGTTATGGCTTGGATACCTCGCCCGTGGTCAGTTATATGAATGATTTTCATGGCTTAACCCAACGGGGCACCATGGGTGCTTCCGCCACCTGTGCCGATTGCCATGACCCCCATCATTCCTTGCCCTCCAATCATCCCAGTTCCCGCATGCATATTTCCAATCGTGGTCCTGCTTGCGGGAAATGTCATGGTAAGGTCACTGACAGCTTTGTCAGGTCGTTTACCCATAAAAAAGCGCTACATCAAGAGGGGTATACCATCGAAATGGTGGTGCGCATTCTATACATCATATTAATCACCGCTTCTGTGATTGGCATGTTGCTTTATATACTCCTCGGATGGTGGCGGGCCGTGTGGAACAAGATTAAATTCCAGCGGGCACAAAAACATGTCAAACGCATGAGCGGCTTTGAGCGCCTGTCTCATCTCGTGTTGTTTATTACTTTCACCACGTTGGTGGTTACCGGCTTTGCCCTCAAGTATCCTGAAACCTTTTGGGCGCGGTGGTTGTTTAATATAGGTCTTAACGAAGCCGTCCGAGGTTTGATTCATCGCTTGGCTGCCGTGATCATGACGCTCAACATGGTCGTTTTCTTTGTTTACATGATTGTCACCAAGCGCGGCAAGTGTTTATTCAAGGAAAGTTTACCTGCCAAAGTTGATTTTATCGATTTCTTTGAAACAGTAAAGTATTACCTGGGCATTAAAAAAGCTGGCCAAGAATACAGCCACGAACCCAGATACGGCGTGTTTAATTTTGCCGAGAAATTCGAGTTTTGGGCGTTGATGTGGGGCACTGGCGTCATGGTAGTGACCGGCTTGATTCTTTGGTTTCCCAAGGCATTGCCCACAAGCTTTCCTGTCTGGGTGATGAATGTCGCCCGCATCATTCATTATTATGAAGCCCTGTTGGCTGCTCTGGCGATCTTGATCTGGCATGGGTATCACACTATATTCCATCCCCATGAATACCCCATGAACACCTCGTGGCTTACCGGTTATATTACCGAGGATGAAGCCAAACATCACTTTACCGATGACGCCATCAAAAGGCTAAAAAAAGAACCGGCTGCACCCCAAGTAGAATCACCTGCCCCGCAGGTTGAAGCACCGGAAGAAAAGTAACTCTTTTCCCACTCGCCCCGGGTAATGAAACATCGCATAACCCGGGGTTGTTCATCGAAAAAAGAGCGGAGGAGGCATCAGTGATGAATACTTTAAGAAAACAAAAATATATCTATTTCACATTGATTTTATTCTTGTTTTTGAATATACAGGGCAAAGCAGATCAAGCCCAAAAGAATCGCCCAATAAAATGGGCTGTGGCAGTATCATTGCCCGGGGTTGCCAATTTCTATAAAGTCTCTGACGTTCTTTATAGAGGTGCGCAACCAGAGGAAAAGGGCATTGCTGAACTGCAAAAATTGGGCATTAAAACGATTGTTAATTTCAGGCATTCTAAAAAGGATGTGCAGTGGGTGAAAGGGACAAACTTAAACTATTATCAATTAACTACTTCCGCTGAATTTCCTTCCAAGAAGAAGTTCCGGCGTTTCTTGGCGATCATGGCTAACCCCGCCAATTGGCCCGTATTTGTTCATTGCAAACACGGGTCAGATCGTACAGGAGTGGCAATCGCTTTATACCGCGTTAAAATCCAGAAGTGGACCGTAACCGATGCGCTTGACGAGATGGTTCATGGCGGTTATGGCTTCCATAAAATTTATTACCACTTAAAAGAATTTGTCGAAGAATTTTAACAGGTCAAGTCATCGCTTGATCAGTTCTGAATAATAAGGAGCAACAGTCATGTCAATCAGTACAAAAACCGGTGACAAGGGAAAAACCAGCCTATGGACCGGTGAACGAGTAAAAAAGAACGATCTCCGGGTGGAAGCGTATGGAACCGTTGATGAGCTCAATTCTGCTCTCGCCGAAGCCAAACATCTGGTCAAATCTACACATATCAAACAAATCATCATCGCGATACAAAACGATCTTTTCCGCGTGGCAGGTTCGTTGGCTTCTATTGGGGAGTACAAGTACCCCGTTTTAGAAGAAGACGTCGAACGTCTCACCCAATACGTTCATCACTTCGAACAGGAAGTGCCTCTCACCGGTTTTGTCATTCCTGGCAGCACCGTGCAGTCAGCCAAACTCGACACCTGTCGCACCATAGCCCGACGGGCTGAACGGCGTATGCTCACCTTGGATGACAACGAACCTATTCCCGAACCCGTAAAAAAATACATCAACCGTCTCTCCGATTTAATTTACATGTTGGCTCGTTTTGAAGAAAAACAGGAAAACAAGCTCGAATTCAAAGCATGGTAATATAAAGTAATAGATGAGACAAAGAAAAAGAATGGCCCACGAATTAACACGAATTAACGCGAATTTCTCGAAAAAAAACTTCTATTTCTTTTTAATTCGTGTCAATTCGTGAAATTCGTGGGGGCGTCTTTTTTAAAAGGGTGGGAATGTAGTCTCTGTCAATCCACTGTCCAGCCATGCTTCATCTTCTAACCAGTTGAAATCACCCGGTATTGATGTTATACTATGTGTGGTGAAAAAAGATGAAAAAGAAAAAACTGCCCATCGGGATATCTGATTTTAAAGATGTAATCACTGGAGATTATTATTATGTGGATAAGACCCTGTTTATCAAAGAGATCATTGATTGCGGAGATAAAATCCTCCTCATTCCCCGTCCCCGGCGGTTCGGTAAAACTCTTAATATGTCCATGCTGGGGTATTTTTACACATGCAGCCCCGTGACATGGTCCCCCGAACAACACCCATTGCCCCAGCAGAATTATAAAACCCTGTTTGATTCCCTCTCCATTATGAATGCGGGTCAAGAGTACATAGACAAAATGGGTAAGTATCCTGTTATCTTGTTTTCCTTCAGAAACATCAAGGACCCCAATTGGAAATCATGCTTGGATAGCTTAAAAAAGCTCATTCAAGACCAATATCTACTCCATGATTATTTACTTGAAAGCCCCAAACTGAAACCAGCAGAAAAACAATATTATAAAGCCATCATTGATTTCCAAGGCAGCACCAGTGATTATACAAAAAGCTTGGAACGTTTGCTGGTTTTCTTAACCCGGTACTACAATCAACGCGCCGTGATCCTGATTGATGAATACGATGCCCCAGCGCTTACCGGTTTTAATTTTGGCTATTATGAAAAGGTAATTAATTTCATGCGCATGTTTCTCAGCGGTGGCTTAAAAGACACCGATCAATATCTTGAAAAAGCAGTGGTAACAGGAATCATGCGCATTACCAGGGAGTCCATTTTCTCCGGCCTCAACAACCTTGGCGTGTACACGTTACTGTCATCAAAGTTTAGTGATTACTTTGGTTTCACAGAAGCCGAAGTGAGCATTATGCTGGAGGATTTCCAGGTTTTGGACATGCTGGAACAGGTGCAACAATGGTATAATGGATATCGCTTTGGAGGCAAGGTGATTTATAATCCCTGGTCGATTCTTAATTTCTTGAATGATGAAGAAAAAGAGTTTTTGCCTTATTGGGTCAATACTTCTGACAATAAAATCGTTGAGACGTTACTCACCAAAGGTGGGAAAGAGCTTAAGGAAGAATTAGAACAATTAATTCGTGGTGAATCTATAGAAAAAGCCATAGATGAAAATATTATCTTAACCGATATCGCCCGACGAGAGGATTTATTGTGGAGTTTCCTATTAATGGGCGGATACTTGAAACAAACTGACAAACGACGTGACGATGTTTCAGAGAAAATCTATTATACTTTATCAATTCCCAATCGTGAAGTAAGAGCCACTTATACTGGTATTGTTGACCGTTATTTTACTAATACCATATCCAATAAAACATTGGAAATAATGCTCAAAGCACTGATTGAAGGCGATATCAAACTCTTTGAAAAAATGTTAAAACAGATTGTGTTGGCCGTATTTAGCTTCCATGATTTTGGCAATGAACCAGAGAAAGTCTACCATGCCTTGGTGGCCGGTCTGTTAATCTGGATCACCAATACCCATGAAGTGAAATCCAACCGTGAGTCTGGTTACGGGCGATATGATATTATGATTATCCCCAAAGACATCGCCAAGATCGGTTATGTCATTGAATTCAAAACAGTTGATCAAGAAGATAAAGAGACGGTAAAAGCAGCCTTGACCTCAGCCCTGGCCCAGATTGAAGCCAAACAATACGCAATGGAACTGCGCCAAAGGGGCATCACCCACATCAAACAACTGGCTATTGCCTTTTTAGGCAAAAAGATATTTATCAAAGAAAAAAACCTCCCCACGAATTAAAAAGAAAAAAAAGACCACAGATTACACAGATTAAAATGATTTCCACAGATTAAAAATTGATTTTTCTAAATAACCTTATTTTAATCTGTGGAAATCATTTTAATCTGTGTAATCTGTGGTTTCTTTTTAAACGAGATTGGGGACAGTCGGGATTTTTTACTTTAGGGCCTTTCTTTTTGACAAGACCATGGGCATGAATGACAAAAGTATTCAATCCGAATATATTTGCATAAAAATACTGAATATCCTTTACGGGTACGACCTGAAAAACATGAACCGCATCTTGCCCAATTATCCAGACTTAGCCGCATCCTACAATAACCTTTCCCGCATCTATCTTGATCTTAATAATCTGGACAACGCCCACTTTTTTAGCCAAAAAGCCGTCCACATATTAAGAACCTTGTTTCCCAACGGACACCCCAATCTGACGATAATGGAAAAGAATCTGGCGATCATAGAAAAGAGATTGAAATTAGGAAGCGACCCCGCCAACGGCGCTGCACTTCGGGGGATTATTACAGCACAGAAACTCTTGCAATCCGAAGTTCTTGGAAACAGTTGAATAAAATAATGCGACAAGGATGTCGCGTCTACGTAGACGCGCCATCCCTGGCGCATTAATAAGGGGCGAAAACATGGTCTTGGATACGATTTCGGGCGAGTTTCTTGGAAGAACCTTTCTTTTTGATTTGGAATCGTTTATAATATTTATTATGAACCAACCAATCGAAATTCAACGAGTAATTGCGTTACTGACTTGGTGGGGGCTGCAAATCAAGTTCAATAATTATGTTTCTCTCACCGATATCAACAAATTCGCCGAGGGTTTCGTTGCGAAACTGCTAAATTTCACTGATGATTTGAACCTTCGCAAGTTAGAGTATGACACCCCCAATCATGAGGCTATTGATCTGGGGGATGAGAATGCAAAAATCGCTTTTCAGGTTACTTCTAAAGTAGATACCGAAAAAATTGTAACCAATGTCAGTAATTTTTTCAAGAATTACGCAGATACTTATACTAATGGCATCCGTTTCCTACTGCTCAGTGATGATGATCATGAAATCAACCTCTTAAGAAAGAGGAAATCCTTAACCCGAATAGATTCCCGTTTTAAACCCCTCGACCATATCCACTCATATAAATATCTCATCCGTAAAATTACCGCTTTGTATGACAAAGACCGTGAGCGTTTCGATTCAGTTCTGGAACTTATGGAAAAAGAAATAGGCACCAAAATGCCCAGCACCCGTCTTCTCACTCTTCCACCACCGGAGAATGCGGATTTAAAACTCCTGGGCCGTGAAACCGACCTGGAGCAATTAGTCAACCTTCTGCAACAGAAGAAACACCTGCTGCTGGTGAACGGTCTGGGTGGGATTGGCAAGACCGAACTGTGCAAACGCTTTTTTCTCGACCATTACCAAGAATATGAAAGCGCTGCTTGGGTCGATTACCGGGGTTCCTTGGAGCAATCGTTGATTACTGCTCTCGCCAAATCATTTGCTTTGGATCTCAACGAAAACCCTGCCAAGCTTTTGGATGTGGTGCTGGAAACATTACTCAAACTTGGGGACCGATTGTTAGTGGTGGTGGATAATATTGAAGACCCAGAAGATAAGAACCTGCTTCAGCTTCGTTCTTTACCTGCCGTCGTGCTGGTCACTTCTCGGAATAAGATTGCCGGGTTTTCACTTTACCCATTGGAAGTCTTGTCCGAGCCTGCTTGTATGGAATTATTTTACAAATTTTATACCAGCAAGGGTGATGAGGAGGCCGTTAAAGCGATGATTCAATTGAGTGGGTGTCACACCCTGACCATCGAGTTATTAGCCCGTACTGCCACCAATGCCGGTTTAACTGCCGCAGAGTTATACCAATTGCTTAAAGCCAAAGGGTTTGATTTGTCTCAGGAAGTGAAAGAAGGGGTAGCCACGTATTGGCACGATGAAAGCAAATTAAAACCCTTTTACCATCATTTGCAAACCTTGTTTGCCATATCCGCCTTAACCCCGCAGGAAGAAAAAATAGCCATGAATGTATCCCTGTTGCCCGCGCAGTTTATTTCGCGGCGCACCATAAAAGAGTTATTAAAATTGGAGAGTTTGGATGGTCTAACCGGATTACTAACCAAAGGCTGGTTAAAAGCAGATGAGAAGAGTAATGCGGCGGTGATGCATCAGGTCGTTTCCCATGTATTACGGTCCCAAACAAAGCCCGATGCCCACAAATGCACGGTTTTAATTGATAGCTTGAAATGGAAGTTATATCCAAAACCCGGCGACAATCCCCTGACGAGAGCGGAGTGGGTGGATTTTGCTGCCCAGTTGCTCTCTTTTATCACGGACAATGACAAAAATTTGGCCGCCCTGGCCAATAATTTATCCGCCATTTATTTAGCCCTTGGCCAGATGGAAAAGGCATTGGCATTTCAAGAGAAAGCCATCCAGATAAGGGAAGCCGTGCTGGCCCCCAATCATTCCGACTTAGCCCAATCCTACAATAATTTATCTGCCATCTATCAAGCCCTTGGCCAGATGGAAAAGGCATTGGAATTTCAAGAGAAAGCCATCCAGATATTGGAAGTCGTGCTGGCCCCCAATCATCCCCACTTAGCCGCATCCTACAATAATTTATCTGCCATCTATCAAGCCCTTGGCCAGATGGAAAAGGCATTGGAATTTCAAGAGAAAGCCATCAAGATATGGGAAGTCGTGCTGGCCCCCAATCATCCCGACTTAGCCACATCCTACAATAATTTATCCACCATCCATCAAGCCCTTGGCCAGATGGAAAAGGCATTGGAATTTCAAGAGAAAGCCATCAAGATATGGGAAGTCGTGCTGGCCCCCAATCATCCCGACTTAGCCACATCCTACAATAATTTATCCACCATCCATCAAGCCCTTGGCCAGATGGAAAAGGCATTGGCATTTCAAGAGAAAGCCATCCAGATAAGGGAAGCCGTGCTGGCCCCCAATCATCCCGACTTTGCTCAATCCTACAATAACCTTTCCCTCATCTATCTTGATCTGAACAATCTCGACAGCGCCCGCTTTTTCAGCCAAAAAGCTGTCCACATATTAAGAACATTGTTTCCCGGAGGACACCCAAATCTGGAAATAGTGGAAAAAACTCTGGTGTTCATAGAAGAGAGAATGAAGTTAAGACGTGAAGAGGTTGATGCGGCGCGAGACAAGGAATAAAGGTAACGGTTCGACTCCTATGTGATTGGGATTGAGACTACTTCCGATTAATTGCATGGACTGGCATTTTTTAGATTCATTCAAAAAAGCTTGCGAAACGTTCAGAGAAAGAGTATAATCCTTATGAATATAGAAAAACAACAACAGGAGTATTTATGGCTCAAAGACGAGTGATGATTGAACTTCCAAGTTCAACCGAGGCAATGCAAAATGTTCTAAAAATGCTATTGCAATATGGATTGATCTCAAAAAAAAAGGTAAATGATATCCAACAAGATACCCAAATGCTAAATCAGGGAAAAAAGAGCCGCTGGGTCAAAGCTGCTGACCGTTTTCGAGAGGAAAATTATTTGGCAGGAAGGTCTGGGGAAGTGAAAGGTTTGTTTCAAGAGTTTCGAGAAGATTTTGAACTGTGATACCTGCCCAGAACATGAAACAATATATACTGGATTCAAATTTTTTAACTGTTCTCGAAGATAGCACCTCACCAGAGTACCAAAATGTCTTCAAAAAGTTGTCATCATTTGCCGAAGAAGACGAAGTTTGTGTGTCCATTATCTCCATGTATGAGTATTTTTATGGTATTTATAACGCCCCGGATGAGAGTCTTTCCCGGCAACTACGTAAAACCATGGATACAATTCTTGAACTTTTTATTGTTATTCCTCTTAGTCTGAAGGGAGCAGAATTTTATGGCAAAATCAAGTCTGAATATAGAAGAAGGACAGGCTCAAACCGAACAGACATGCGGCACCATAATGTGGATATCATCCTCGCCAGTGTTGCATTGGAGCTAAACGCAGTTATTGTAAGCAAGGATAAGATTTTTTTAAGAATTAAGGAGTTTCAAAAGGAACTCCAAGTAGAAAGTTGGTGAGATTTGGATTTACCGACAAAATAGAGAAGCCAACGCCCCACTTTTTCAGCCAAAAAGCCGTCCACATATTCAAAACATTGTTTCCCGGTGGACACCCGAATCTGGAAATAATGGAAAAGAATCTGGCGATCATAGAAAAAAGAATGAAGTTAGGAAATTAGGAGGGTAGGAGGTTAGGAAAGAAAAAATAAAAAAAAGGTAAATGATATCCAACAAGATACCCAAATGCTAAATCAGGAAAAAAAAAGCCGTTGGGTCAAAGCTGCTGACCGTTTTCGAGAGGAAGATTATTTGGCCTGAAGATTTGTTGGCTTTGTTGACATTTTTAATAAATCACTCTATAATATGCATGTGGAGTTCATTTGATGTCCCACCAGTGGATTTGAAAAATAGAGGTGAAACATGATGCCAATAACCGTAACGGAGTTGAGACAGCGATTAAAAAAGAGTATAGATGAACACTGCGAAATAACAGTGGATAGTCTCAAAAAAATTCTAGCCGATTATAACCTCGAAGAACAACAACTTATTGCCATTACCCAGCTTCTAAATAATGCCTTTCGTGATAAAAAAAACCTTAATCCAGCCGCAAAGAGTTTTAGCGATCATCAGTTAAATGTAGAAATCCTTGCAATAATTAATACCAATACAAGTGGCCATACCTCTTTATGCGGAACCAAAAAATTTTCGTGGAGCGATTCTGCCCTGACCAATAACTTGATTTTAAATGTAAGGAAAATAAAACCGCTTGCGCAACGAATCGAAAGGTAGTGAATGACTGAAGACAGCGCAGAAATGCCGGACGTTTTGGGAAATGTAAAAGTTTTTATCGCCTCATCCAATGAACTGGCTAATGATAGACAACAATTGATTTCTACTCTTTATGCCATTGGCAAATACCACAAAACCCTGAAAGTGGAACCAGTCACATGGGAGACCGATATTGAAAAAGGGAACTATGATCGAGAATGCATTCAGGATGAACTAAACGAGCTTTTATGGGATTGCCAGATCGTTATTGTTTTGTTTCACTCCAAGGTGGGTAAGTTTACCTTGGAAGAATACAACCTAGCGGTGAAATGCAAAAAAAAGGTTTTTGTCTATTTTAAAGGAGGGATTGCCCCGAAGAACATTAAAGAATTTGAAAACCTACAAAAGGTATTCCAGTTAAAAGAATTTCTGGACAAAGAAAATCAGACAATATATGTGGATTATGAGACAGTGCCGGAATTGGCAAACAACGTCCAGCAGGATATGAATTTATTTATAGCCAGACATTATGCTCTGCCTGTAAGAGAAATGCCAACCGAATTAGACATATATCTTGCGAAAGTTCATAAAACCAATGTAAATCAACAGATTTCTACCTCGGAAATCATTTTTGGAAAATCTTTAAATGATCTGGATGAAAAGCAGTTGATACATTTTTTTGAACTGGAACGCGTGGTTGCCCAATTCATGGGAAATTCCCCCAACGGTATCGAAGAAAAATTGAACCACCTCGGTTTATTACAGGCGGACAAGGATTTACTTAAGGGGACGTTTATGTGTTTGGGGAAAAATATCGGAAACATTTGCAAAAATGCCGTGCATTCGAAGTTTTTCCTGTTTGAAGGGACCGATAAAGTCAATCCAGTGTTAAGTGAAATGGTAACTGGAAATTTAATCGATCAATACGAAAAAATGATTCACCACCTGAAAAGGAACCTTTACTTGATTAGAAATGTGTACAGCGATGAGCCGGAAGATCGCGAGATTCCCGAAATCGTATTAAGAGAATTATTGGCAAACGCATTTGTTCATCGCGACTATGGTGGTGAATTATTCACCACCATCCAGGTTGAACTCTATCAAGATCGGTTGGAAATAAAAAATCCCGGCAATTTTCCCGATGAGATTAAATTGGAAACCATCGGGGAAGTCGAGGTCTCATTTTTACGAAATCCAGAGATTGCCGAAATCTTTTTTTTATATAATTTTGTGGAAGCGGCTGGATCAGGAATCAAACGAATCCAGAAAAAATTAAAGGAAAAAGGTTTAGAACCCGCCATATTTACAAACAATGAAAATAGCAACCTCGTAAAAGTCACCGTCTATAAAAAAATAGTTGCACATAGGGAAATATCCGCCCCCATCGGATTATTAACAATGCTACCGCCCACCAACGATGTCTCCCTTATAGGCCGTGAACCGGACCTGCTGCAATTGCAGGAACGTCTCAAAGCGAAGAATCCCCTGTTACTGGTGAACGGTCTCGGTGGTATTGGCAAAACGGAACTGTGCAAACGCTTTTTCTTGGACCATTATAAGGACTACGAAAGTGCTGCCTGGGTGGATTATCGGGGTTCCTTGGGGCAATCGTTGATTACTACTCTGGCTGAATCGTTCCATTTATCCCTTAACGATGATCCGACCCAGCTTTTGGTGGCCGTGCTGGAAAATCTACGCAACCTGGGGGACAGACTGTTGTTGGTGGTGGACAATATTGAAGACCCTGAAGATAAAGACCTGATTAATCTTCGTTCTTTACCTGCTGTCGTGTTGGTGACTTCACGGAATAAGTTAGCCGGTTTTTCTCTTTACCCATTGGATGTATTGCCCGAGTCTGCTTGTCTCGAATTATTTTACAGATTTTACTTTGGCCCTAGGTATGATGAGGCGGTTAAAGCCATGATTCAATTGAGTGGGTGTCACACGCTGACCATCGAGTTATTAGCGCGTACCGCCACCAATGCCGGTCTGACTGCCGCTGAGTTGTTGCAATTATTGACTGCCAAAGGGTTTGATTTGTCTCAGGAAGTTAAAGAAGGCGTAGCCACATATTGGCACGATGAACAAAAATTAAAACCATTTTACCAGCATTTGCAAACCTTGTTTGAGATATCGGCATTAACCACGCAGGAGGAACAGGTAGCCATGAATTTGTCCGTGTTGCCCGCTCAGTTTATCTCGCGCCGGACCATAAAAGAGCTATTAAACTTGGAGAGTTTGGATGGTCTAACCGGTTTACTAACCAAAGGCTGGTTAAAAGCAGATGAGAAGAGTGATGCCGTGGTGATGCATCAGATCGTTTCCCATCTATTACGCACCCAAACAAAGCCCGATGCCCACAAGTGCGAGGATTTGATTGATAACTTGAAATGGAAGTTAAGCCTTAAACCCGAAGATAATCCACTGACCAAAGCGGAGTGGGTGGATTTTGCCGCCCAGTTGCTCTCTTTTATTACCGATAATGACGAAAATCTGGCTGCCCTGGTCAATAATTTATCGCAAATCTATTCAGCCCTTGGCCAGATGGAAAAGGCATTGGAATTTCAAGAGAAAGCCACCAAGATATGGGAAGCCGTGCTGGCCCCCAATCATCCCCACTTAGCCACATCCTACAATAATTTATCTACCATCTATCAATCCCTTGGCCAGATGGAAAAGGCATTGGAATTTCAAGAGAAAGCCACCAAGATAAGGGAAGCCGTGCTGGCCCCCAATCATCCCGACTTAGCCACATCCTACAATAATTTATCTCAAGTCTATCAAAACCTTGGCCAGATGGAAAAGGCATTGGAATTTCAAGAGAAGACTGTTAATATATTTGAAGCCGTGCTGGCCCCCAATCATCCCCACTTGGCCACATCCTACAATAATATATCAATGATCTATCAAGCACTTGGCCAGATGGAAAAGGCATTGGAATTTCAAGAGAAAGCCATCAAGATAAATGAAGCCGTGCTGGCCCCCAATCATCCCGACTTAGCCACATCCTACAATAACCTTTCCCTCATCTATCTTGATCTGAATAATCTCGACAGCGCCCATTTTTTCAGCCAAAAAGCCGTCCACATATTCAAAACATTGTTTCCCGGCGGACACCCCAATCTGACAATAATGGAAGAGAATCTGGCGATCATAGAAAAAAGAATGAAGTTAGGAAATTAAGAGGTTAAAACGATACTAAACAAAGCATACAGAATTATGCAACCGCGATTTTACAAAAAGTGAGACTCTGTCTCACCAATTAAGCGGCTACTATTATTCCGCATACTCTTTCTCGACAATCTCGTTTCGGATGTGACGCAAGTTGGCAATGATCTCTTCTTTGGTTTCCCCTAAGCCAAAACCACCGGAAGCGTGGATTTGCTTTTGCAAACGACTCAAATCCCTTTGCCACGCCTCAGCTTTGAGATCGGCTAACCGTCGCAACACTGCTTGCCCGATGAAATCAACTAAATTAGGGTATGCCAATTCTTGCTGCGCCCAAACTAGCTCACGATATAGATTCTCTGGAACGTTCCATACTATTTCTTGTGACATGATATGTCTCCTCAATCTATCGTTCACCTATTTTTATACTTTCTTCTTTAAACGTCATAGCAACCCGTTCAATGTGTATTGGTTTCGCATTCATATAAAGCCTTTCCAAATTTTGCCACCTGATTATAGATCAAATAGTGGTTATCTTTCAGCCGGTTGTAATTTTTCACCGTCTCCACAATTAAATCCACCGGAATACCAATACTCTCTGTGGCCATCAAGTAATACAATTCTTTTTCTATTTTTCTTTTATTGCGGGCATTCTTGACCAGGACAAAAATATCATAATCACTATTATCACGGGCGGTATCCTTGGCCCGCGAACCAAAGAGAACGATCTTCTGCGGCAATACCTTCTTGACAATCATATCTACCAGCTTCAACAGTTCTTTATTATCTACAGTCATAGTTTAAATATAGTGCGGAAATAGGCTTTTGTCAATCAAAAATTAATAAAAAAACTACCGGAACAGCAGAGACTTTACGCGCAACGTTCTCTGCCAATTGGTTCTCGCTTTTTATTTTGTCCCTATAAATCATATCATTCATGAACTGGAACTCATCAATCATCTGCACAATGAATTCATTCTGGTCAGCGGCAACGACCTTGGGAGCATCACGGACCAAATTCCAAAGAATATCCACTTGATTTTGATTCACCGCGTGAGCGACACTATGGATCAACTCAACCAGCTAACCTGGATTCACCGCCAGTTCTTTGAGAGTATCGTAAAAGCAAGTGGGAAGAATGGGAAATATGGGAAGTATGGGAGGAATGGGAATATTTCTGTTTATCCCATAATTCCCATCATTCCCATATTTCCCATTCTTCTCATTAACTTGGCGGTGGATTTAGGCTAAGAAAAATAGACACCCGTTTTTACCACCTATTTTTTAGGTGAAATCCCAAAAATTCAAGTATAATCCCAACAATTTACAAAAAAGTGCTCGTAGCTATTGAAATAGAGTGATATTTTTCTTAAAATAGTAGCGTACATTTAAGTTTAAGACAAAATGAGCAATGCAATTTTTTACCCAGGTGTTACATGGAGGTTTAAATGAGAAAATCGGTAGGTTTGATTGGTGTCGGTTATGTACTGGCAATGGTTTGTTTCTTGGGTTTGTTCTCCACGGGTTATGCCGCCAATTTGGATGAATTAAGAGCCCGTCCATTGGGAGATGTCGTTACTAAAAGCGCAAGAAGCATCAAGTCCGGGCCCCTTCAGGTTCCTTTGATTACCTGGGGCGGTGATGTCGCCACTGTATATACTGCGGATGCAGGCTTATTCCGGGCGGAAGGTCTGGATGTATCACTGTTCGTGGAAAACAATTTCCCCCGCCAAGTGGAACGTTGCCTGGATGGCGAAACGCCCTTTATTCGCGGCACCATGGGCATGATCAATACTGCCTCGGAAGTGTTTAAACGCAATGGTATTGAACTGGTGGTGATTTACCAGCTAACCTGGTCCACGGGCGGCGATGCCCTGGTCACCCGTTCCGGTGTCAACCGCCCCCAGAACCTGAGCGGCAAAACCGTGGCCCTACAACTGTACGGCCCCCATATGGATTACCTCGCCAATATCCTCGACAATTCCGGCGTAGCAGCCAATGGTGTCACGTTTAAATGGTTCAAAGAACTGACTTATCCTTCCTATGATACCCGTGGCAAAATCGTGGACCCAGTCAGTGCATTTTCAGAAGACTCTTCCATTGACGGCGTCATGTGTATTATTCCCGATGCCCTTAGTTTAACCTCTGGCGGCAAAATCGGGACAGGTGCGGCAGGTTCGGTGAAAGGTGCCAAAATTCTTCTCAGTACCAAAACCGCTTCCCGTATCATCGCGGATGTGTACGCAGTACGCGGCGACTATTTTGCCGCTAACAAGGAAAAAGTGGAATCCTTTGTCAAAGCATTATTAAAAGGCGAGGAAGCACTGGACCGCCTAAAAACTCAGAAAAAAGAGAACGCCCAAGACTATAAAAAACTGATGGGCCATGCGGCGGGCTTGTTATTCGATTCCGTGCAAGCTATACCAGAGGTGGAAGCATTGTTGGGGGATTGTGATTTTGTCGGGTATGATGGCAATGTCCGTTTCTTCACCGGCGTGGGCACCACACGAACCATGGAACAGTTAACCCGCGAAATTCAATCCAACTTTTTAAAGATGAATTTGATGTCCAGCAAGGTGACGTTACGTTCCGCCCAATGGGATTATACGGGCATGACCGGTGGCTTGTCCCAAACCTCGGTCAAACCAAAACCGATGGTACAAAAATTCGATACCCGCAAAGTGCAGGAACGCATTTCGGTGGAGTCGACCTCCTGGGCCGAAGAAGGAACGCTCTTCCAAGTGGAAATTAACTTTGGTCCTAACCAGAGCGACTTTTCCGACACGCAATATGCCGGGGATTTTAAGCGAGCAGTAGGCATTGCCCAGACCTATGGCGGCGCCCTGATTATTATCGAGGGTCATTCCGATCCGCTGGGTATTCTACAAGCCCGGCAAAAAGGGCTGGCTTCGGTGGAGATTTCCCAGATGGAACAACAAGCTAAGAACCTCTCTCTGGAACGGGCCCGGGAAGTACGCAAGAGTTTTCTGGAATATTGTAAGAAACAGGGCTTAGCTTTGGATGAATCGCAGTTTGTCGCCGTGGGCATGGGCATTTCCAATCCCAAGTACAATCCCCCGAAAACCAAGGAAGAATGGAATGCCAACCGTCGCGTGGTGTTCCGTATCAAACAGATAGAAGCGGAATTAAGTGATTTTACCCCCTTGAAATAATCATGCATTTGTTAACACCAAGGAGGTGATTCATGCTCAAACCTATTAGAGTTTTGCGATCCCAGTTGCTCTGTGGTCTGGTTTTGGTCTTGTTGGTCGTGGCAATCCCCGGTTGTTCATCACAGTCCCCCGACTCCACCGAACAACTGGCGGAATCCGACCGGGATTATTTGCACCTGTGGAAAACACTGAAGCCAGCACCGATTGTTATCCCCCCCGATAGTGGTGGCCAAGCTTTGCTGACGCGGAACTTCTACTTTATCGTGGATGGTAGCGGCAGCATGCGGGAACGTCCGACGCAAAAATGCGGTGGCGATCAAAAATTCGCCGACAAAATGGCGGGCGCCCAATGGGCAATCAATAAATTCTTGGAACAAGTCCCAGAGGACGTTAATATTGGTCTGTATGTGTTTGACAGTTATGGCAAACGGGAAGTGGTGCCGCTCGGTTCTGGCAACCGGGAGAGTTTCTTTAAAGCCATTGCCAATATAGATGCGGGTGGTGGTACACCGTTAACCGGCGCTATTCGGGTAGGGACTAATCGCTTGGTAGAACAGTATAAAAAGCAATTGGGGTACGGTGAGTTCCGCCTTGTCGTGATCACTGATGGCGAGGCCGAGGATATCCCTGGTGCGGCTGTTTATGCGGCCCGGTGCGGCATTCCTATTTATGCTATCGGCCTGTGTGTTGAACCCAACCACCCCCTGCGTACTTTCTCGGTTTCCTATCAGGCCGCAGATAGTTTTGCCGATCTCTCCCAGAGCTTGAAAGATACCCTGGCGGAATTGCCCAATTACGATGCAACGCAATTCGAAAAAAAATAGAGGAAACAAATGAAAAAATCGACCATCGGATTTCTCTTGATTTTATTTATTGGGATAATCGGAATATTGGCAGTTAAGTTTTTAAAGCCCCTGCTTTTTGAGAAGAGCCAGTTATCCACCTCGGATGCGGCTGGTTCATTGAGCACGATTCGTATTGGTGGCGACAATTACCTCGGGTACTGGTTCATCACTTCCCCCGAGATGCGCAAGAACGCCGCGCGCAAGGGGTTGCAGTTGGACTTTACCGATGATGGTGGCGCCTATGCCGCACGGCTCGCCGCGTTTGATAAAGGCGATTACGACTGTATCGTGTTGCCTATTAATTCCTACCTTGTGCATGGTGCAAATTTTAAGTTCCCCGGTGTCATTGTCGCCTCGATTTCCGAGTCCAAGGGCGCCGATGGGATCGTGGCCTTTGCCAATCGGTTCCCCAGCGGGAAAATTAATGACCTGAACAATAACGGCCTTAAAATTGTTTATACCGCTGATTCCCCCAGTTCCTTCCTTCTGGACCTTACTATTGCTGACTTCGACCTGGATAAACTCCATTACAACACCAATTGGCAGGTGAAAGTGGCCGGGTCTGGCGAGGTATTAAAAAAAGTTAAAAAAGGCAATGGCGATGTGTTCGTATTGTGGGAACCGGATCTCTCCAAGGCTTTAAAAGTGGAGGGGATCAAATATGTCTGGGGTTCAGATCGTTTCTCCGGGTATATTATCGACGTCTTCGTGTTCCACCGCGACTATTTGAAAGAGAATCCCGAAAAAGTACGCGACTTTCTATCCGTCTATTTTCAAGTTCTGAGTATATATGGTAATAACCGCGATTACATGATCCGCGAGATGAGCAAATCCGCGGACCTCAAAAAAGACGTGATTGAGGAAATGATTAAAAAGATAGACTGGTTCGATATGTCGCAGAATTGCGAGAACCAGTTTGGCATAGCCGTGCGCGAGGGGTATGGTGGTGGCGTCCAAGAAGGAGTCATCAATTCCATTATTTCTTGTACCGACGTCTTGCTCCGTTCCGGCACCTTTAAAAAGGACCCCCTTCAAGGGAATCCCTACCGTATTACCAATCGCAGTGTGTTGGAAGAACTAGCTCGTACCGGTGTAATGCCCGTCGCGGCTGGGCCCAAGCGGGTGTTTGACTTCAAAGCCCTGGCTGACAGGGATTGGGGGCGAATGCGCGAGGTGGGTACCTTCCGCGTGGAAGATATTACTTTCCAATCGTGGAATAACACGCTCACCGATGAGGGCAAAGAACGGGTTGATAAAATTGCCGGGCTCTTGAAGAACAATTATCCCGGATACCGCGTGATAGTACGCGGGCATTCTGGTTCTGGTGGCGATGAGGATGAGAATATCAAACTCTCATTGCAACGGGCCCAAATTGTGTCCCAATATTTAAAAGCCGTGCATGAAATTGAGCCCAATCGTATCAAATCCGAGGGTATTGGGTCCAGTCGTCCCGCGCCCAAACGGGCCGGTGAATCGATGCGCTCTTATAGGTACCGCCTCTCCAGGGTGGAATTTGTCGCTGTCGAAGGAGAGTCATTATAAATTATGAAAACTACAGGTAATCCCATCCCGCAACCATCTTCACCCGCGCCCGAGGATTTTTCCAACCGTGCCGTGATGCGCAAGGTCATGTCCGAGGCCACCCAGAGTCCCAGCACATTGTTTCCCGCGGCTGTCTCTATTTTAAGCGTCGCTTACATGGGACTTGTCAGTCCCAGTCTCCCTGCTTTTTACATCGCAGTTGGCGGTGGAGTGACCGCGCTGCTCTCCTGGGTGTACCATTATTTTATCCGCGGCGAAAAGGTGGCCGTACAATATATTGACGAACTCAAGGATAAACGGCAAATGTATAAAGAACACCAAACCGTCAGCATTGAGCAAGAGTGTCGTAAAGAGGGCTTCACTGACGGCGAAACTGCGGCCAAGGAATTAAACGCCGCCTATATCCGGTTGGACAGTTTTTTGAAAGAGAAAGCCAGGAAAGACAAGAGCACCAGTGCGCAACGGTTCATGATACTTGCTGAATCCAATTACGATCAGGGCGTTAGTTTTCTAAGTAAAGCGCTCGCCCTTTATAAAATCCTAAAAGAGATGGACCAGCGGAAACTCACCAATGAATTAGAAGGCTGGCAAAAGGAAGTGAAGGTCCTCTCTTACCGTCGTCAGAAAGAGGGGGACAGCGCGGATTTGATGATCCGTGCCGTGCAGGAAAAAATCCGCAGTCACAACCGCCGCCTCGAATTGTATGCTGAACGGGACGAAACTCTTAAACAAGCGTTAGCCCAATGTGAGATTCTTGAAGCTACGCTTGATTCCGCCTACCTTGAAGTCGTGGATTTGCTTGAGACTGAGTTCCGTGTCAAGCAGGAAGATGTCGCGGGCAATCTCGAACGTGCCGTGGCCGCCGCCCGCAAAGTAGAAGACCACTTGCGTGGCAACGATAAAAAAGAGGAATTCGACGACTCCATCTACGTCCAACCCAAAGAATAAATGAACGATAAAAAAATTTCCAAAAAAAAGATAGTTAACCACCACCCCACTTTCTCGCCTTCCAACAGCTTTCCCTTTTCGTCCAGTAAGTCCAGATCGTCCAGTAAGTCCAGTAAGTCCATCGTGGTTAAAAATCAGATCGCTAATAGGGTTATAAAATGACTAATTACAATAAATTAATATAAATTGAAGGAGAAACAACAATGGATGATGAAAAAATTGGAATTTTTCGAGCGATATTTCGGTATTTTAGGTTCTGGAATTGGAAACAAGCCAGGGGTATTATTAAAGCCGCAGACGAACAATTTACTGGTTCTGTCGACGGTATTTCCGCTGCGTTTGATATCCAGAAAGATAAAATGGTCAAGCAGTACCAGGGATTGCGTAATGCAATTGCCGATGTGGAAGCCATTCTTGAGGACAAACGGCAACGTTTAGATGCCCTGAACAAGGAAGAAGAAGACCTGCTGGGTAAACGGGAAGGTGCATTGGCTATGGCTGAAAAAGCCAAAGCAGCCAACGATAACGATGGCTATGAAAAACACGCCCGTGCGTTTGAACGGTTCCAAATTCGTATTGATGAGATCGAAGAAACCCAAAAACGGTTAAGTGTTGAAGTGACTGAAACATCCAAGACCATGGACAAATACATGTTGCAGTTGCAGGACTTCCAGTCCCAGATCGAGAAGATGCCCAATCAAAAAGCCGAGGCTATGGCCGATTATGTTTCTGCCAAACAGATCGTGGAATTAAACGATCGTTTGCAAGGTCTCGAATCCAGTTTGGACAGGGGACCTATCAGTGCTGTTATGGAAGCCAACAAACGCCTCACCGCCAAGGCCCGTATCTCCGAAAAATTATCCAATGTGGATGTTAAATTACAAGATAAACAATACGAGATGATGGGCAGAGAATCCACTGCCCGTAGTAAAATGGATGACCTGTTGGCGGCGCGTAAAGTGGAAAAAGAGAAAAAATCAGGTCAACCTACCGAGACTATCGACGACAAAGACAATCGTCCTAAGATTTAAATCGTAAGAGGGAGAAAGATCATGAAAACATTAAAAAATGTTATCGTGCTACTGTTAGTGGGATTGGTATTATTCGCCGGGGTAACCGCCTCGCCGTTGTATGCCAAACCCACCTTTAAAGTAGCGTGGTCCATCTATGTCGGTTGGATGCCCTGGGATTATGCCAATTATTCCGGTATCCTGAAAAAATGGGCCGATGCTTATGGCATTGAGATTCAACTGGTACGTATGGATTACGCCCCTTCCATTGAAGCCTATGTGGCCAAACAGGTTGATGCCTGCGTCATGACCAACATGGAATGTCTGGACATGCCCGCTGCTGCCGGTATTGACAGCTCCGTCATCATCATTGGTGATTATTCCAATGGCAATGATGCCATTCTCGTGCGCGACAACCTGCAAATCAAAGGTTTAAAAGATAAAGAGGTTATCCTCGCCCAATTTACCGTTTCCCACTACATGCTCGCCCGTTGCCTCGAAATGAACGGTATGAAAGAAAACGATGTCAAGGTGGTGAATGTGTTGGACAGCGAAATTGGTCCCGTGTTTATTTCCCAGACCTCTCTCAAAGCCGTAGTGACCTGGAACCCCATTGTCATGGAAATCGCCCAGACTCCCGGCGTGTCCAAGATTTTTACTTCCGCCCAGATTCCCGCTGAGATTCTTGACCTGATGGTCGTGAACACCAATACCTTAAAAAAGAGTCCCGAATTAGCGAAAGCCTTAACCGGTGCGTGGTATGAAGTGATGTCTATTATGAACCAGAAAGGTGATGCTGCTGATAAGGCGCTAACGGTGATGGCTAAAGCTTCTGAATGTTCTTTGACTGAGTTCAAGTCCCAGTTAAAAACCACCGCCATGTACTATGACCCCAATTATGCCATTAAATTCATAACTGGTCCCGATATCAAAAGCAAGATGGAATTTGTCCGCCAGTTTTGTTTCAAACATGGTTTGCTTGGTGAAGATGCACCCAGTGTGGATGTCGTTGGTATCCAATATCCCGATGGTTCCGTGCAGGGCGATCCCAAAAAGGTCACCTTCCGCTTTGTGGATACCTATATGAAAATGGCCGCTGCGGGTACATTGAAGAGATAGCCATTTAATAATAACTACAGATAAAAATAGCCCAAGTTGGAAGCTTGCTGGCGCTGTCGCCCAAGCTTCCAGCTTGAAAGGCAATTGAATTAAGGAGATATAATGGGTTTGTTTAACTTGCATGCGAAGCCCAGACGGACAGTTTCTTTATTATTGTCCATACTGCTTTTTGTCCTATGTATCACCGCCTATGGTATTGTCGCCCACTTGCGGCACAAGGAAAATCCCAATGATAAGGTCGTTCCCACCTTTGGCGAGATGTATGACGGGTTGAAACGTTCCGCTCTCGAAGCCGACCGTAACAATGAACTGCGCCTGTGGATCGATACTATTGCCAGTTTACGGCGTTTTTTGATTAGTTTGGCCTTCCTGTCGTTGGCCGTTATCCTGGGATTGAAGATGGGAGTATTTCCCTATATAGAACTCCTTTTTCTCCGCTTCATGACCTTTGCCGATAAAATACCTGCCTTGGCTGTCTTACCTATCCTGTTTATTGTCTTTGGCTTGGGCGAGGTATCCAAGGTCGCGTTGATTTTAATCGGCGTGTTCCCCACCATTGCTTTGGATACCTATCTTCGCGCCAAGGATGTTCCCCAGGAACAGATTACCAAGGGTTTGACCCTGGGGTGCAGTCATTTTGAAATCGCCTATCACGTTGTGTTCCCGCAGATATTCCCAGCCGTGCTCAATACCATCCGGCTCAATTTTAAATCCATGATTCTTTTTTTAATTGCTGGCGAATCTCTCGCCGCTACTGTTGGACTGGGCTATCGGATTTTTGTCGTGCGGCGCTACCTGGCCATGGATATTATTATTCCTTATGTCATCTGGATGAGCTTGCTTGCTTTTGGTGCCGATTTACTCGTCCGACTGTGGATTAAAAAAGGATACAAATGGGCCAACCTGGAGCTAAACCAATGAACCACACCACCGATTATTTATTGCACTTGGAAGATGTATATGTCCGTTATTTTAATCAAAAAGGCGAGCCATTCACCGTGCTCAATGATATTGATCTAAAGGTGCGGAGCGGAGAGTTTATCACTATTATTGGTCCCAGTGGCTGCGGCAAAAGCACTTTGCTACGGCTTATTCTCGGTTCCCAAAAGCCCACTTCCGGCACCTTGCTTTATGAGGGTAAACATATAGATTGTCCCGATCGGCACCGGGGCATCGTGTTTCAAAAGTACTCCTTGTTCCCCCATCTCACCGTGTTGGAGAACCTCGTTTTTGGGCTTGATATGGAGGCGTTTTCCATACCCGGGCGTGTTCTTTTACCGTTTAAGTACCGGGCCAAGCGCAAGGAGTTCCGGGAAAAGGCCCGTGAATTTCTGCACCGCGTCGGCTTGGAAAAAGAGGGCGACAAGTATCCCCAGCAGTTATCCGGTGGCATGAGCCAGCGTGTCGCCATTGTTCAATCCCTGATCATGCAACCCAGAATTCTATTGATGGATGAACCTTTTGGCGCTTTAGATGACAGCACCCGCCAAGACATGCAACTGTTTATCTTGGAACAGTGGGAAAAGCACAAGATGACTGTTTTTTTTGTCACCCATGATCTGGAGGAAGCCGTTTTTCTGGCTTCCCGTACCCTTGTTTTGAGTCAGTATTATGAGACCGACATGGAGAAAAACGAGGGTGCCAAAATTGTCACCGATATCCACATTCCCAGCGGTTATCCCCGGCAGTCCGATTTCAAATATACAGAGACCATGAGCCAATTGATCAAAAAACTACGCACCGATGGCTTGGACCCCGAACATCGTCGTCATATCAGCCAATTCGACCTCAGTCATGACGATTCCTTTAGAACAGTGAATGAAAACGAATGGAAGGATAGAGATGGGAAACAATAAAACAGAACCGCACGTACAGGAAGATTTATTTAATCCCAACAACTCGAACAATCAGGATACTCAAGCCAAGCGTCCCAAGTTCCTCGACACCTTGAGCCAAGCTTATGTATTGCGGCGCAAGAACATTATTATTTTAACCGGTGATGTTAATGGCTTGTTCTGGAGTCCGCAGGCTAAAAATTTTCTTACTCTCGAACAGATTCTTAATGCTGAGTTAGGCGATAAGTTTCATCTGATCCGTATGGATATTGCCACAGGTCTCAGTTTTTATGATCTTGAGACCGAGCGGGAAGTGACCCGTATCTGTGAATCTGTCGATGGGTATTATACCCCAGCCGGGCGTATTGAAGCGTTACGAAAAATGATTGATTCTTCCAAACACGGGCCTCTTTCCGCGCTGGTTTTGTTGCAGGGCATGGCCGGTGCATTTGTGCGGGTCAGACGCTTGGAACCGGATATTCAACCCATGTGCGCTGTCTTCCAGTTTGCCGGGGCGCTTTTTTCAGCCGGGGATTATGCCCGCTTATCTGATCTTGATCGTCAGTGCTTGATTTCTTTTCTGGCCTGGGTGAATGGTCCTTTGTATCGCGATAGTCCCGATTTAGTCGTGTTGATTAATCCAGTCAAGTCCGAGATTAACAGTAAAATCACAGGTCTGCCCCATGCCGTGCATATTGAAATTGATTTACCCGATCAATCAGAGCGGCAGCAATTTGTCCGTTATTTTTCCCGTCGCTTTCCCGCCGTCGCCTTCACCCAGGGTCAGGATAAGTTTATCGAGGATACCGCCGGTCTCGCGTTGCAGAACATTAAGGATTTACTCGAAGTGGCTGCCCGGACCAATCAGCCTTTGACCCGTCAAGATGTCGTGGCCGAAGTGAATGCTATTTTGCAAGCCCAGTTGGGGGATATCATTCGTATCAAATACCCCGCCCATACTTCCAAGGATATAGTCGGCTATAAAGAGACCGGTGAGATATTCACCACTATCTTTGAACGGTGCGAAGATCCCGAAACCGCTGTGTCTGCCATACTTGTTTCCGGGCCGAATGGAGCGGGTAAGACCTTCCAGTTGGAAGCGTATGCCTGTGAATCTGGGCGGGTGGTTGTCGAGTTAGCCGGGATTCGCGGTTCTTATTTTGGTGAAACCGATAAGTTCTTTGAATTGTTGCGGTGGCATATTGCCACGTTTGGCAAGATTTTGATTTTGGTGGATGAAGCGCACACCGCGTTTGGTTCCGTGCATTCCGGTGGGGTTCATGAGACTGAGCAGCGGTTATCCGGTAATATTATCAAGATGATGGGTGACCCCCGGTATTTGGGGAAAGTGTTATGGGGCATGATGACTTCCCGGCCTGACGAGTTGGACCCCGATATTAAGAGTCGAGCGCCCATTCAGGTGCCCATCTTCGATTTGGAGGGAGAGGATCGTGTTCTTTTTGTGCGGGAATTGTTCACGCGTAAAAAGATAACCGTCACCGATGAGGAGTTGGTAGAAATTATTGCCAAGACCGATTATTATTCCGCCCGTGATTACCGCAATTTAACTGCCGAGATCGTAGCGCAGCGGCGTAAGAAACCCGAATGCACCGTTATTGAAGTGTTGATGGGGTGGCAGGCCAGCAAGTCTATTAAGCGGCAGCGGGAGTTTCAGGAGATGATTGCCGCGTTGCATTGTTCTTATCCCAAACTTGTCCCGCACCGGTACAAAGATATTCCCGATGATGTCTTAATGCGTCGTGTCGAAGAATTAAAAAGCTTACTCCTTCATTAATCAGAAAATATATAAAAGTTTTCCGGGATGCTCCACGGACAGGGGGCGGTCTTTTCAAAAAAACCCCCTGGTCGCCGAAGGCAAAAAAAGAATCTGTATAAAAATAATAACAGCAATTCTCCTTATACAAATTTTGGTTTCGGCCAATCCTCTTACAGAAGCTAAATTTTCTGGAATGGATATTGACTTGATCGGGAAAGGAAATGTAGAACGTTTGCCGATGCGGGTTTCAAAACTAGACTTTTTGTACAATCTATGGTATAGTATTTCCTTATGGGAAAACATAGATTGCAATCTGTTGCCAATGACAGCCTTTCCAGAAAGTGGAAAAATAAAAAACAACAGGCACTCGTATCTCAAAAAATACAATTCCTCACGTTTGATGT
>CAZCVI010000033.1:0-72696 GCA_964502145.1 uncultured Clostridia bacterium | reverse complement strand
GAGACTTATAGGAATCTTATCAATTCCTATTGCCAAAAAACTGAATAGATACTGATTCCTGTCTTGACAATTGGATTGGACTGTGTTATGTTGTGAGACGTATATAAAGCTTGGATTTGGAGGTGCATATTATTTGTTGGGTTCAATTTGGTAATGCATTCAATACGCAACGATGGGTTTCGCCAATTTCCCCGTACCTTGCTTGTCTTGCTCTATATCCCACGGGAAGTGCGGTGGGTTTGAAATAAAATGAAGATATTTTACGATATTCCTACATTGAACGAGCAGCTAAAACCTTTAACTGGCAAAAAGATCGTTTTTACCAACGGGGTATTTGATTTACTGCATGCCGGGCACATCCAGTTACTGGAATTCGCCAAAAACAGCGGCGATTATGTAATTCTGGGTATCAATGACGACAATTCCGTGAAACGACTCAAAGGTGACCAGCGCCCCATCTATCCTCTGGGGGAACGAATGGAAATACTGGAAGCGCTCATGTTCGTGGATTTTATCATTCCCTTTAGCGAAGATACACCCTTGCAATTAATTAAAGGGCTTCTCCGTGTTGATGTGCTGGTGAAAGGTGGCGATTACCAACCCCATCAGGTCGTCGGACGCCACGAAGTAGAACAAGCCGGTGGAAAACTCCTGATTTTCGATTTCAAAACCGAAACCTCGACCTCGGCGCTTTTAAAAAAAATAAAAGCGATTTGACAAATAAAATTCGTTATGTTAAAAGAGTTATAGACACTTTCAGATATAGCAACAGCAGAAAAAGTAAAGACAATATTAAAGACATTATTAATGAGGACATAAATAATGAGGATAGTCAATGAGGGTTGATTATTTTGGTAAAAGCGACAAAGGACAAGTAAGAAAAGGAAACGAGGATTATTTTGCCATAGAGAAACTGGGCGACGACGAATTCCTTTTTGTGGTAGCGGATGGCATGGGGGGGCACCAAGCCGGTGATGTAGCCTCTAAACTGGGGACCCTGACCTTTGTGAAATATTATAAAAAATTTAGAAAAGCAGCCTGTGGAATCCGCGAGTCCATGGACCGCGCCTTGGAACAAGCCAATGGAGTGATCTTAAAAAAAGCTACCGATGACCCGCAAAAACGCGGTATGGGAACTACTTTCAGCGCTGTAGTACTGGCAGATATGAAAGCCCATCTGGTGCATGTAGGCGATTCCAGGGTATATCTGGTACGAGATGAAAAGATTGTCAAATTAACTTCAGACCATACTTTTGTGGGCAAGTTGGTCGAAGAGGGTCGCATTACTGAAGACGAGGCACGGGGCCACCCCCAAAAGAACATCCTCTATATGTCGCTGGGCGCACGCGAAGCCTTTGAACCGGAAACCAATGATGGCCTTGATATCAGGGAAGGGGATATTTTTGCCATGTGCTCCGATGGCCTGAGTAACATGGTGACCGACACCACGATCAAAGAATACATCCAATCCTTCAATGCCAGGAAAGCCACCGAGGAATTGATTGATCTGGCCAATGCCAATGGCGGCACCGATAATATTACCCTGCTGGTGTTCCGCGTCAACCCCAACCACCAGGGCTCTAAAACAGAACCGCTTTTTATTGTCCCTCCCCACCACGGCTTTTTCACCTTTTTAAAAGACCTTTTTTCTGGCAGCGCTAAGAAACAACCACCAACCATCGACGAGGAGGATAAATGAATATTAAATCCGTTTTTTCCAAAATCATTCCGGCTAAAAAAAAAGCCGATGAGTCTCCTGTGGAAGAACAAGGGGACATGATTCAACATGAAATCTCCTTTGATAAAATAGAGACCAGTATTGAGAGTTTCGAGCCAGTCGCTGAAATAGATATCTATGTCAATGATGAAAAAACCAATATCCATACGTTAGCCACTGAGAACCGTATCGGGCGCGATCCATCCTTGTCCGATATCATTATCTCCGAATTAATCGTTTCTAAATTGCACTGCACTATCTATGCTATCGGCGATAATTATTTTATCCGCGATGACAACTCCACGAATGGTATCTTCATCCATGATGAAAAAGTAAGCGAAACCCAGCTTCAGAACGGGGACGTGATCCTGTTAGGAAAAAAAGGAACGGCAAAGATCGTGTTTCATAAACGATAAACGGGAAAGAAAAACGCGGGAGGACTATATCCGATGAACGACATAAACAAAAAAAACAACACCATGGGTTATATGATTTTTATAATGGGGGTAGTATTCTTTCTGTTACCACTTCTTCTCCAAGGAGGTGATGAAGTGATTGAAAAAGCGACTATTTTAAAAACCAGCCCCGAGTGGCAGGGCAACTACGATACGTACCAACCGGATGAAGGGTTGTTGGCAACCTGTCAGGCTAAAATTGGTGAAAACCTGACTATCGAGGTTTATCTGGGGACGTGGTGCAGTGATTCCAAGACGAATGTTCCCCCCTTTATTAAACTTCTGGATTCATTGGAACAGGGCCGGGTGGGTGTAAAATATTACAATGTCGCACGCAAAGCGAGTGCTGAGGTCAAGTATTATGTGGCAGAACTGAATGTGGAGCGTGTCCCTACCTTTATATTTTACCGTGCGGGCAAGGAGATCGGGCGTATCGTAGAGAATCCACAAAAGAGCATGCTGGAAGATTTTATTGAGATCATTTTCTGAGATTCGGTTTGATTCGACTTCAAAAAGAATTTCCGGCCCATGAGCAAGTTTCATTATCTGATTGCGCTCCTATTATTGAGTATTATTGGGTATATAACTGTCTGGCAACTTCGTTTGGTCACGGGGTCGGCAGTGCAATTAATCAGTGTGGAGATAGTTAAAAAGATAGATATGCGGTTGCAGCAGGTTTCCAGAGAATTAAAGCGTGTACCCGATTCTGATCAAGAGTTTGCCCTGTTGGTATTGGGGACAATGGATTTTTCCTCGCGGTATCCGCGGATTGCTTTTCACAATTTTATGCCCGGTAGTCGTGTGGCTCCCGCCTTTTTTCAAGTATTTATTACTTCCGCTGCTGCCAATGAACCCATTGTGTTTCAAGTTGTCTATTATGGCAACGATTACCAAGCCAATTTGGCGTTCAAAGGAAAATTAGTGAAGCAATAAACAGGTTAGGACGTGATTGGTCCCCACGTGGATGCAGCGGAATCTATCGTTACTACACCGAAATCGTAGATAATATGATTTTCTTCCGTGATCTTTTTTTCAAAAAGATGGGGTGTGACTTTACCCAGCAGGTTAAAATGAGCGCCGTCCCAGTTGAAAACTTTGAAATAGATATCCGGTTCCGCTTCCATATTGAAGTCGCTGAAGGTTTTTTTCCCGAAGGACAGCGCAAACAGTCCATTTTTATCCGTGATCACAGCGCCGATGTAGTCGTCCTGAAATTTGTCCTCATCGTAGACCACCACTTTATGATAGCTTAAAATCTTATTTTCAGAGTTCTTTAATATGCCGCGCAGTTTAAATTCATTGCCCAAGTTTTCGACATCCGAAATGCCGCAGTGGATTGTTTTCTTAGGAACCAAATGTTTTTCCAGTTTTGTTTTTACCCGGTCCCATTTAGCCGGGATTTGTTCCAGAAATTCCGCGGTTAAGCGGATAAATTCCGGCGTGATTAAATCCGGCGCTATACCCTGCATATCATGAATAAACTCCCAATCTACCACACCAATATCCGATTTGTTCTCTAAATCGACCAAAAACCTCACCGTAGCCTCCTTTAATCATCTTGGTTAATATGTTAATATGAATGTATGACCCACTTCCAAAAAAGAATTATATACTGAATAAATAATTAATGCAAGATACAAAACAAACCGCCATTCTCCATCACGTTTCAGAAAAAACTGGACTATCTGGACATTCTGGACTTACTGGACTTTACAAAACCTTTGATTTTTCCAGCTTGTCCAGATAGTCCAGTATGTCCAGTATGTCCAGAATGTCCAGTATGTCCAGCATGCCACGGTTATCCGTGGCTCTTTCAAAAACTTGGCGAAAAATCCAGAGGGATAGTCGCGCTTGCAAAATCAGCAGTTCCATATTATACTTTTAGCATGATGTATCAGGATTCCAACGATAAAAAAGTAAAAAAGAACTTCTATGCGGTAGCTATCGGCCAAAAACCGGGCATATATAAGCAATGGTCCGGCGAGAATGGGGCCCAAGCTCAGGTGGTAGGGTTCACCAATGCCCGCTACCGGGGCTTTGTCACCCATAAAGAAGCCCAAGATTGGCTGGCTGAATTAAACACCACAGGTACGACCTCACCTTCGGCTACTCCAAAAAAAAAGGCGGCTTCAAAAAAGGAAAAAACAACAAAGGGTGCGGACCACGCGGCCCTGGTAGAACAAGCTCTGGCTACGGGAAAAGTAGTGATGTATACGGATGGTGGCTGTATCAATAACCCGGGGCCGGGTGGGTTTGGCACAGTACTGCTCTTTGGCAGCAAACGAAAAGAACTGTCCACGGGTTACTGCCTCACTACGAATAACCGCATGGAATTAATGGCTTGCATTGAAGGGTTAAACGCATTAAAGAAACCCTGCGAGGTGCTGTTGTTCACAGATTCGCAATACGTGGTGAACGGCATTACCAAAGGCTGGGCCAAACGGTGGCGACAAAAGGGATGGCGACGCAAGGGTGATCTACCAGCGGAAAACGCGGACCTGTG
Source organism: uncultured Clostridia bacterium (assembly GCA_964502145.1). Taxonomy (GTDB): domain Bacteria; phylum Acidobacteriota; class Aminicenantia; order UBA2199; family UBA2199; genus CAZCVI01. The sequence goes on along the minus strand of CAZCVI010000033.1, from coordinate 68,021 downwards.
GGAAAAGATCCTGCTCTTATGCGACAACCATAAGATCGAATGGGTATGGGTCAAAGGTCATGCGGGCAATGAAGGAAACGAACGCTGCGACGCACTGGCCACGGAAAGCTCGGGGAATAAAAACAACCAGATTCACGACACAGCCTACGAGTCGGGACACACGACGAAAGTTTAAATACCGCTGTGCTGCCTACTATTTATTAAAATAAAAAGAGAAAAAATAGAAATTCTCCTTTAAGGGGCTTTTTCTTTTCTAAAAAAGGTGTAAAATGAGTTATTGCTTTTCGTAAAAAAATGAATTTTAAAAATAAAGGTGTTGCTGCCGCCAAAAGAGATAAAAGACGTGCTGCAAAAGTGAGGAAAATATGAGTAAACTATTAAGAGGTACAGACATACCTGCTGCTGAAGGTAAATTGGGAGTATTGATTCCGGGCATGGGCGCTGTAACGACAACATTGCTGGCCGGAGTATTGGCTGCACGCAAAGGACTGGCCCGCCCTCTGGGTTCAGTCACACAAATGGGAAAAATCCGCCTGGGTAAACGCACAGAAAACCGCATGGTGGCGGTAAAAGAATTTGTTCCCCTGACCAAGCTGGACGATATTATTTTCGGCGGCTGGGATATTTTTCCAGACAATGCATACGAGTCTGCCAGTAATGCCAAAGTGCTGGAAACAAAACACATAAACATGGTCAAAGAAGAATTGGAAAGTATCGTCCCAATGAAAGGGGTATTTGATAAAAAATACATAAAAAACCTGGATGGCACGTATATCAAAACAGGCAAAAACAAAATGGACCTGGCCGAACAATTGATGAAGGATATTGCAGACTTCAAAATAAAACACAACCTGAAACGGGTAGTCGTGTGTTGGGCAGCTTCGACGGAAGCATACCACCAAGTTTCCGACGTGCATATGAGTTTGAAAAAATTCGAGGATGGTTTAAAAAATAGCGATCCCGCGATTGCACCGAGCCAGATTTATGCTTATGCGGCCTTAAAAATGGGTATTCCCTACCTGAATGGCGCACCCCATCTGACCACAGATTGCCCGGCACTGATGGAACTGGCATTAGAAAATCACGTGCCCGTGTGTGGTAAAGATTTTAAAACGGGTCAAACGCTGATGAAAACGATCATCGCCCCGGGACTTCAAGCACGTTTGCTGGGTGTAGCGGGTTGGTTCTCGACGAATATTCTGGGCAATCGTGATGGCGAAGTGTTGGACGACCCGGAATCCTTTAAATCCAAGGAAGTAAGCAAGCTGGGGGTGCTGGATACTATTTTGAAGCCAGATATTTACCCTGAATTGTACGAGGACCTGTACCACAAGATTCGCATTAACTATTACCCACCGCGTGGTGACAATAAAGAGTCCTGGGATAACATTGATATCTTTGGCTGGATGGATTACCCGATGCAGATCAAGATCAATTTTCTCTGCCGCGACTCCATCTTAGCCGCTCCGGTAATGCTGGATTTGATTCTGTTCTCGGAACTGTCGCACCGGTGCGGTATGTCTGGAATTTTGGAGTGGCTCAGTTTTTATTTCAAGAGCCCGATGGTTAAAGAGGGCCTCTACCCGGAAAACGATTTGTTCGTTCAACGCAGCAAAATGGAAAACACATTGCGTTACCTAATGAAAGAAGAATTGATTCATCATGTGGGTTTGGATTATTATTACGACCTGGAAGAAAAGTAGTATCGCTTGGGTGGGATCAGTGGCGTGGGAACGTGTGGACTAAATCAATCCACATGTTCCATCCACAGTTTCTGACGGCTGCACTGCCATACATTCTTTTTGTCCAGTCCGTCCAGTGCGCTAAAACAGAATTACCCAGCCAGAAAAATTAAAACAACAAAAAGTGAAAACAATGAAAAAATCAAAAAAATCAAAAAATACGCCGACCCACTTTGAATACAACAAGTCTTTAAAAAAGCCATCGCAAGCCTTTGGCATGTCCCTCATTAAATTTGTTGACGTCTACATCAACCGTCCAATGGCTGGATTAATTGTGCGGGCTGTGTTTAAAACGGGTATCACGCCGAATAGTCTCACTTATTTTTCTTTTATAGTGGGGATGGTAGGCGCTTATTTTTTCACCCGTGGGACGGTTACGGATTTTATTGTGGCGGGTATTCTTACTCAATTGGCATCCGTCATTGACGGTGCAGACGGCATGTTAGCGCGTGCCAAAAACATGTGCAGTGAATACGGTTCGCATCTGGATTTATTTCTGGACCGCATCACGGATTTCAGTTTATTTTCCTGTATTGGTTTGGGGGTCTCAATTTACTCTAAGAATCCACGATTCCTTTATTTGGGATTACTGGCGGCGGGTCTTTATATGTTGCAGATCAACCTGTTCTATCTGACCAAAAGCTACCAGCAAAACAAGGAGCGCGGTGATACAGGTGAAGCTCGGGCACTTTTGCTGTTATTGGTGCTTATTTTTGCCGTGGCCAACCACCTGGAAATTTTTATCTATCTTTTACTGGCACAGGCCATTATAATGGACACCGGGCGCATGATTTATTTTATCAGTCTGGGTTTTAAAAAAGATCGAAGATAAGAAAATAGAGGTTCTTTTTATTTTGTGTGGCCATTTTAAAACGTAGGCCATTTTATTTGGTAATGGAGGAGATTAAAAAGTAATAATATATGGAAATGGGACTTGCTTTACCAGTAAATTAAAAGTCTACTAGACAGATGTCCGTAATAAGCAAAAATAAAACGCTTGCCTATAGGTCGATCCATACAAATAAGGAACTGGCGGGCTACCGGTGATAATTTCAAAATGATAGCCTACAAATCATCAAAGCATCGGTGATGGTTTTCAAAAGCATCAGTGATGGTATTCAAAAGCATCGGTGATGGTATTCAAAAGCATCGGTGATGGTTTACGAAAGCATCGGTGATGGTTTGCGAAAGCATCGGTGATGGTTTGCGAAAGCATCGGTGATGGTTTGTGAAAGCATCAGTGATGGTTTTCAAAAGCATCGGTGATGGTTTGTGAAAGCATCGGTGATGGTTTTCGAAAGCATCAGTGATGGTTTTCAAAAGGATCGGTGATGGTTTGCGAAAGCATCAGTGATGGTTTGTGAAAGCATCGGTGATGGTTTATGAAAGCATCAGTGATGGTTTGCGAAAGCATCAGTGATGGTTTGCAAAAGCATCAGCGATAAGATATGGTGGTGAAGGCTATAACTTGAATTTCATCGACGAAGATTGGGGAAGTTTCTGGTTAAGATTTCAACAAGCAAGGAATAAAAAATGAAATGGTAAGGAAGATATAGCGAGTCGTGACGCTGGGATTCGGTTTCTATAGCTTTTAATCAACCGCGAAGAATGTTGATAATATTACGTTTCAAGAAAAACCTCCGCAAATGCCGCAAATTTTACTTTTGATTGGAAGCAATAGTTGATGTCGTTTTAGGAGAGATCGTTGAAATTTTGGCCATTTAAAAAGGTCGCCCCAAAAGCATGAATTATTAAATGTTTTGGAGCTTTAATCAGATATTTTCTGCCAGGAATAGGTAAAAACAAACAAGTGTAGCCCGGATAGGGCCTGTTTTTTTTTATGAACCGGCATTTCCTGGAATAGTTATTTTTGTCAATCTAAATTTTGTATTGTATTCCATCTATGGTCTCTTTTTTATTCTTACGCTGTGTCATTCACCAGGGTTTGCCAGACTGTAGTCCCATAACCTCAAGGCTGAACAATTACTATAAGAATCACTTGAAAAAGAAACCTAAATCCACCGCCAACTTAATGGGAAGAATGCGAATGATGGGAATGATGGGAATGATGGGATAAACAATAAAATTCTCATTCCTCCCATTCTTCCCATAATTCCCATTCCTCCCACTTGATTTTATGGTACTCTCAAAGAATCGGCGGTGAATTCAGAGAAAGCATCTTTCTTTCAATTGAGGAAAGAATGTGGTATAATATTCCTCGAAATGAAGAAAGATGTGTTAAAACAAATTATTGCTGACTTTCACCGTACCACTTTGCCTCAATTTACGCCCCGTCACCTGGATGTTCCCCTGGGAACCGGGAAGATCATCACCATCGTCGGAGTCAGGAGATGCGGGAAAACCTATTACCTCTATCAATTATTGAAACGCCTGCTAAATGATGGCCTAGAAAAACACCACGTTGTCTACATCAACTTTGAAGACGAACGGCTTGACTTTAAAAAAGAGGAACTGGATCTCATTCTTCACGCTTATCGGGAACTCTACCCTGAGGTATCCCTGGAAAAGGTTCATTTCTTTTTTGATGAATTCCAGAACATTGATGGCTGGGATCAGTTCGTCCGTCGCATCCATGATACCATCAGCAAGAACATTTATATTACCGGTTCCAATTCGAGATTGCTGAGCAAGGAAATTTCAACCTCTTTAAGAGGCCGGGCATTGCCTTATGAACTGTATCCTCTTAGTTTTAGAGAATATCTTGAATTTAATTGTATCGCGGTCAATGATTTTTCTTCCGCAGGTAGAGCCGCTGTTCATATCGGCTTCCATCGGTTTCTCAAACACGGTGGTTTTCCCGAACTGGTGGGACTTCCCGAAAACCTCTATGAAAAAGTTCTTCAAGAATACTATAATACAATGCTTTTCAAAGATATAGTAGAACGTTATGAAATCAAACAGGTTCATGTGTTAAAATATTTCTTGAAACGGCTTTTTGCGTCTATCTCTAAAGATGTTTCAGTCAATAAAATATACAATGAATTGCAATCGCAGGGTATAAAGGCGGGCAAGAATCTGCTTTATGAATTCATGGACGCGGTAGAAAATATTTATTTGATGTCTATACTCTCTAAATTCAATCCCTCTGTGGTGAAACAGGAAATGTCGGAGAAAAAAATCTATTGTATCGACAACGGGTTGATCAATGCCGTCACGTTCCGTTTTTCGAAGGACACGGGTATACTACTGGAAAATATGATTGCCATTGAACTTTTAAAGCAAGGAAAACAAACTTTTTTTTACAGGGAAAAAGTGGAATGTGATTTTGTGGTCATTGAGAAAAACGAAGTACGCACTGCGATACAGGTTAGCTTATCGATTGGCGATCCAGACACCAGACTAAGAGAGATCAGAGGGCTTACGGCTGCATGCAAACGGTTCGGTTTAACTGAAGGTATTATTATCACTGATGATGAAGAGGAAACCTTCATGGAAAATGAAATTGAAATAAAAGTCATTCCTGCTTTTGCGTATTGTCTCACTTAACATATCCCCCCTTTTCATGCTCCCATCTACTTGGTGGCCAATCCAGTATCTTCTTTAGCCTTGCTTTTGCCTTGGATTTAGGATAAAATTCATAGATGGTGCATCTGACAAACAATCCTCTGGGACACTTCTTCAAGAAGCATAAGGAACAATTCCTTAAGCATAAAGATAAATTTATCTGGATGCACAGTATATATGCGCTATTTTTTGGGATCGGAGTGATGTGGCTGGGCTCCCAGGATTTCAAGTATATCCGCATCGCGATCTGGGAGATTACCTTTATCTGGTTATCCAGTCTGGCCATTCCCCTGATCCTGTCCCATCCCAAAATTCCTTTAAAATGGAAACAACGCATCCGCCTGAGCATTAACTATTTTAACCGGAACTTCTACCAACAACTCTTATTCTTTGTTTTACCTATCTATTACATGAGCGCTACAGCGGGTTCCAAGAATATTTTTTTTATTGTTTTGATTGCCATTTCCGCGATTTTTTCCACGATGGATATTGTTTATGATCGGTATATTTCGGTAAGAGGCACAATCATGTCGCTGTTTTTTGCCTTTAATTTGTTTGCTGGGATTAATGCGATGTTGCCGATTCTCTGGGGAGTAAGGACGATTCATGCGGTTCGTATTAGCGCTATTATTGCTTTCCTGGGATTTGTCACCTTTTGTTTCCAGTTAACCCATATCAAAACAACCAAAAAATGGCTGCTCACGATGGCTGCGGGTTTGGTTATCTTTATGGTCGCTGAATTGGGACGCTCCTTCATTCCTCCGGCCCCATTACGGGTTGATGCTATCGACTTTGGTACCAGCATGGTCAAAAACCAATTAAAAATTTACCCCACAATAAATTCCTTGCCCGTGGCGAAGAAAAAACAACGAATATACATTTTATCGGCTATCAAAGCCAATATCACGTTAAAAGAACGGGTGCGCCACCTGTGGTACTTGAATGGCGAAAAATTATTTACCTCCCGCCTCTTTCACGTGATTGGACGTGCGGGAAATGGTTTTCGGGTGTGGACGGCTTATTCACTACCGCCATTAAAGCAAGATTCGCTTTTGATGGTAGAAGTGCAAACGGAAGGGGGGCAATTGGTGGGCCGGCGCGTGCTAAAAGCCGAGTCTAAAATAAATTAACGGAAAATAAGTTCCCCAATCTCCTGAGAGGTATTGAGTTAAATAGCATATTGCTTTATACTACTAACTTAGCAAATACGAAGGTATTGAGGTTTAATACGGAATCTGACGAACATGGTATTTAATTCCTTTCAATTTATGATTTTTTTCGCGGTAGTGCTGGCGGCTTACTTTTCTATGCCTTTCCGTTTCAGAAAAGTCTTCCTGTTACTGGCGGGTTACTTTTTTTACATGTGCTTCAAGCCGGAAAACGTTATTATTCTAGTGGTCTCCACGCTGCTTGATTATTACCTGGGACGACGTATTGGAGCCAGTGTGGCCGGGGCACGCAAACGCTGGCTAATACTGGGAGTGGTGCATAACATCGGCATGTTGCTGGCCCTCAAGTACCTGGTTTTTTTCAGCGAGATCACTACCGCTCTACTCAAACCATTGCCTGTTCTAAGCGATGTTAACGCAGTGGCCTTTCTTGCCCCGGTGGGTATCAGCTACTATACGTTTAAAAAAATCAGCTACTTGATTGATGTCTATCGGGAGACGCGCCAACCTGAAAAACGCGTATGCGAATTTGCCCTTTATGTCTCATTTTTCCCGGAAATCATGGCTGGCCCAATCGACCGCTCAACCACACTGATCCCGCAGCTTGATCGGGAAGCAAGGTTCGATTACCAGCGGGTGAAGGAGGGTTTAATATTAATCCTGATGGGGTTTCTTAAAAAAGTGGTGATTGCAGACCGATTGGCTGCATTTGTCAGCAAGGTGTATAACAACCCCACGGAATTTGCGGGACCGAGTCTTCTGGCCGCCACAGTTTACTTCTCGATCCAGATTTATTGTGACTTTTCAGGGTATACAGATATAGCATTGGGGATTGGTAAACTGCTGGGGGTTGAGCTGGGGGAAAATTTTGACCGCCCGTATTTTGCCCGCTCTATCGGAGATTTCTGGAAACGGTGGCACATGACGCTCTCTTCCTGGTTAATGGATTATCTCTTTCTTCCCATTGCCTACAGTGTGTCCAGAAAAATAAAAAGTACGCACGTGCTAAAAATAAAAGCGGAAACCTGGGCCTATATGATTGGCATCATGGTGACGATGCTTTTATGCGGTTTGTGGCACGGAGCCAGTTGGACGTTTGTACTCTGGGGAACGATTCACGGCCTTTTCCTGGCAATATCCTTTGGCACTAAAAAACTCCGTAAAAAAATAAATAAAACGCTGGGATTCAAGAAAAATGCGTGGGTGCCGAATCTTTTCCGTGGCTTGATGACTTTTGGAATGGTTACCTGGGCCTGGATTTTCTTCCGTGCGGATTCGCTGGCAGATGCGCACTATATTGTCACGCACCTCTTTAGCGGCTGGTCCAAAGTACTCGGCTTAGCACCGCTATTAAATGCGCTGAGTTTTGAATTGCTTAAAAAAGAGCTTGCGGTGGCAGCGATTTCAGTGCTGTTTTTGCTATTGGTACACCTCTGGCAGGGTAAGGCCACGGTTCAAGAATGGTTGGGCAATCAAAAATGGGTAGTCCGCTGGAGTATTTACCTGGGATTGATTTTGTGGATTTTGACTTTTGGGGAGTCTAGTGCTGAGAACTTTATTTATTTTAAGTTTTGAAGATTATTTGTGGGAGTTATGGGAATTATGCGAATGATGGGAATGATGGGAATTAGGGGAGTTTGTTACTGTTGGCGGGATAGCAGTTGGAAAAGTCTTTGAAGATGGTAGCGGTATAGAGGAGGGCGCCTTGTTTGTTCAAATGGGAGAGATCGGCGAATAGAGTGGGATTAAAGAATTTCATTTTCCAGCCTTCATGGGCGATACGGACATTGCTGTAGCGCTTTAGGATGAGGGCGTATTGCTGGGGGATGACGTTATGTTGCAGGTATTGATTGTCGCGGAAAGGGGGCTGGATAAGCATGACTTTAATCTGGAACTGGTACGCCAAATCAAAAAACAATTCTACATAAGGGTCTACAAAGGGATCATATGACAATCCCAGCTTGGTGGCTTTAGCGGATTTTGGGATGGGTTCCTCTGACCATTGCCCGGCTTGTTCTTCAATATAATAGTAACCCCTATCTGCTTCCATGGTAGCCAATTTGACCTGGTTTTTGTTTTGCAGGTCCAGAATAGACTGGGGCTGCAAGATACTATCTTTCAAAAACTGGAAAGCAACGAATTTATACATGCGGAACGGGAAAAAATAATTGATAATAATGGATTTGGCCTGCAAATGTCTAAACAGAGAGACTATTTCGCTGGGTTGGGTCACGCCTTGAACAGCATAATAATTAGTCACAGTACAGGTTTTACAGCGCCGGATTTCAGGGGATATAAGAATATAATCCGGCGGCGGGTTCTTTTCCAGGTATTCCTTTAAAGCAAAATAACTGCTGCTGATCGTGAGTGCGGGGAATGCAAGATTGTATGAGAAGGTTTGCCCGCCACTTAATTCGTCGAAATAAGCGGGCACAATACCAGCCAAGATTCGGCTGGTGCCCATAAAAAGCACGTTTTTTTTATTGGGTAAATACGACACAACGCCAGACTGGATAAGCCATCGTTTTTGCTGGCAAACTAACGCGGCACCATCCTTGTAGATGTTCCCGGCCTTGGTGCCCAGATAATTTAAGGGCAGAATAATCACTACCAGTCCCACAGCTAACAGGAATAGCTTTTTTATAAAACGCCTTTTATTAGTCATGAAATACTTCCTTTGTTATCCTGGATTCACACCAAGTTAATGGGAATTCTGGGAATTATGGGAAGTATGGGAATTATGGGATAAACTGAAATATTCCCATAACTCCCATAACTCCCATACTTCCCATACTTCCCAGAATTCCCATTACTCCCATAACTCCCACTTGCTTTTACGATACTCTCAAAGAACAGATGGTAGCTATAGGTTATGCCATTATGTGGTGTTTTTATGGCTGGGCAATACATCCCGGTTGTTCATGGCAAAAGCGCCAAAACCGCCCCAGTCAAAGGATGTTACTAACCGGGCAAATTTGGCTTTGGCTTGCTTGAGTCCATAATAATACATGTAGCGATTCAAGAATTTTAAATTCATGCGGGGTTGCAACGGATCAATGTCGCGGGGGTGAATATATACAATGGCAGGTTGTTCGAGCTGATTTAACTTTTTAATATGGGAATGAATGTAGAATTCAGGGAAAAAGCGAAAAAAACCCCCACCACAAAACGCGGTGGTCACACCAAACAAACGACTGGTAGACACGGGTAATTCGACCAATGGGCCAGTTTTGGTTTGCAACACTTGGGGAAATTTATAAAAATGGGCGATACCACCCGCAGTGCGCACGGCAGGAAAAACAGACGCATCATACAAGAACCCCTGGGCCTGGATAATATCCAACGCCCATAAATCTTGCTTACGGATAGAAAATCCAGGCGCACGGTAACCAAGACAAGGTAACCCGGTTAAATCTTCCAATAACAATTTGGTATAAGCGATATCATGACGAAACGCATCAGGCCCAATAGCAAAAATAAATTCATGGCGAAACCCGTGACACGCAATTTCATGTCCTGCGGCGGCAATACGTTTAATCAATGCAGGATGATGTTTGGCAATAAATCCGAGTACAAAAAAAGTAATGGCATGTCCATCCAAGATTTCCAGCAAGATGTCAGTGGTTTCTTCCACGCGGGATTCGCATTGCACCCACTGCTCATAAGGAGGAGCCGCCGGATCACCAATAAAATGATACCAATCTTCCAGGTCAACAGAGAGGAGATTTTTCATTTTCACCTCGTATCTAAGATATCCTTGTGAATTTCCAAAAAATAATCTTTGGCGAGTTTGTGAACCGTCACATGATTGGCCCCGGCTTGGCAGGCGAGTTGTTCAATAAAAAACCGGGAATAAAAGTAGACGGGGCATTTTTTGATTCTGAAAAAATAGTGCTTGCGGCACCATTGAATAAACCCACCCGCACTGGGAAAACTGATCATCACGCTGCTAGTGGCAGAACGAATCATTTTCTCCATAAAAGGCACGGGATCAGCGACATAATCCATGACACCCATGGCATAAACATGGTGAAAAGGTTCCGCTACAGCCAGTTGCATGAAGTCCGCCCGTGCAAAAGAGGCGATATGGTCCACCTGATATTGCCGGGCCAGTTGCCGTGCTTCCAAGATCATATTTTCTGCAAAATCAATGCCCAACACGGTGGCAATACCTTGCCGAGCCAACGCGACTGCATAACGCCCAGCCCCACAACCCACATCCAACACGGTTTTGTTTGGATAAGGCGCTACCCCAGCCATTACTTTTTCAAAGCGCAATTGCATGCTACGCCGGAACAACCGGTCAATGAGCCGCGCCAGCACCCCTTTTTTCTCATCATAAAAAGAGTCGAAGGTTTTGTATGTTTTACTGAAATGAGTTTCTACCTGGTTGGCAGGTTCATTCGTTTTATGGTTCATGAGTCCTCTGCTTTATTTTGAAAAACAAAATCCCGCTGAATAAGAAAGGTAAAGACAAACAACACGGATTCTACCAGCATTTTAGCCATTACTACGGATAAACCGAGGTGTTCCATGGCCCGGTTAATCAATAAATAGGAGATAAAGCTCATTACAATCAGAGCCAAATAGTACTTCAACAGGGAGTAAAAAACACGGGCTTCACTGTGAAAGACCAACCTGCGGTTAATAATAAAATTAAGCATGGAACCTACGACAAACCGGGCAATAAGCAACCCGAACATGATGTTCCCGGTTAATTTAAAAATGATAGTAAACACGATAAAATCAAAGCAACTGGACAGCAGAGAAGAAAAGGCATACCGAAGCAATTGGAAATATATTTTTACCGAATCGAAGAAAGGATTAAAATGAGAGGACTTATTGTCTTCAAGATATATTGTATCAATGGGTACTTCGTGTATTTGGACGGCTTTTGTTTTGGTTAAAATCAGCATGTTGATCTCGAATTCGTACCTTTCGCCAGTGACATTAAGTAATGGCAGCACCAGTTCCCGTGGCAGTCCGCGTAGTCCCGATTGCGTATCGGATACCTTTTTCCCGATTACAAAAGAGAACACCATACGGGTACACAGATTCCCAAATAAGCTTCTAAACGGAACCTGCCCCGCCATTTTTCGGCTTCCGATAACCAATTGCTCTGGATGCTCATTTAATGCGTGAATGATTTTTAAAATATCAGTAGCAGTGTGTTGACCGTCACAGTCGGCGGTAACAAGACCAGGAGCAAGCGGGAACTGGAGGTAGATATGATTGAACCCGGTTTTTAAAGCGCGCCCTTTGCCGCAATTCACGGCATGGGTCAGAACAGTACAGGTTTTTATAGTTTTTAAGTGCGCGAAAATAGGTTGGTTTTGGGGCAAGCTACCATCATCCACCACCACGATATGTGCCACGCCATCACGGGTCAGGTCTTCCACCAAGCGGATCAAGCGCTGGTCCGGATTGTAAGCAGGTATCAGAATCGGAATAGAGGTGGTCATGGTGTGCCCCGAACATCCACAAACTTGTAGCCCAGAAACTTAAAAATCACGCGATAGCGACCGGAGGCGATATTTTGTTGGAAGCGTAAATAGACCTCGGTTTCGTTTTTTTGCACAATAGGCAGCAACAGGTAATGGATTTCTTTACCCGCGTCGGTGTCCAAGAAATCCAGAAAGTCAAGGGAAATACGCCCGGCTTTTTTGAAGAAGAAGGGTTTTAATTCCGGGAGCAGACCGAGATAAAAATAATTGGTGGCAATTTTACCTTTTAGTCCTTGGGTATGATGGAACTGGTACAGCAAGCGGTTCAATTCAGGTTCGCCCATCTTCATTTTTTGGCGGTTTTGTTGCTGGATGATCGTTTCTTTATTCAATACTGTAAAATTCAATATAACCGCGAGAATCAGCAACGCCACCAGCAGGGGAATAATTGGGATGTGCAACACAGGGATTTTTTTCCCCAGCCAGCAGAGTTTTTCCCAGGCAAAAACAGCGCCATACGCGGCAGAAAACGCCATAAAGGGAACAGCTAACGCGAGATTACGCGTGTCGTAACTGAAGAATACACCCCACAGCAACGAATAGGGCATCACAATCAAGAGGGTCACCCACCACGAGCGACGGTGCCACAAGCCTAAAAAGATAAGCAGTGCAGCCAAGTAAGCCAGTAGTCTAAGTTTAGGCGGGTGGGCGGCCAGGATTCGTTCCACTCCCTGGGTCAGGCGCGTCATATAGTGGGGGGTGTGATGCACGGATTGTACCATGGCAATTTCAGAGGTATCGCTACCACTACGAATCTGAATCTCTTTTAAAATGTACCATGATGCGGTAACAAAAAGAAGACAGGCAATAATAAACAGGATCATTGCCACTCTCTTTTTACCCGCCACTATTTTTCGGTGCTGATAAAGACTGGCCAGCGCCCAAATCAAAATGAAAATCAGGATAAAAAGACCAGCTTGTTTCGTAATAGCGGCAGTCGCGGCAAAAAAAACAGCCAAACCCATCCTTTTCAAATAACGTCTGGGATTCTTTTCTTCCGCGATTGAACAACGGGAAAACAAAACATGGAACGCGAGAAAAGCAAAAAAGGAGGCTCCAATATCCACGTAACCGCTTACAATAATAGAGGGATGGTAAAGATACGCGGCGAAACTGCCAAAAAGAACCAAACCCATTAAATACACAGCCCGTTTCTTGTGCAGTGCCAGTTCCAAAAAAAGGAGCAGGATGGCCACGGAAAAAAGCGGCATAAAGGCTTTGGCAAAACACTGGACCTCGTTGTTTTGCATCAGCACATAGGAAACCGACCAATTGGCGGGCATGAGTTGGGGGTAACGCCACGTATGACTGGGTAATTGATTGCCAGACCATTCAACAGCAAAACGATTCCATGCAATAGCCGGGTCCCAATGCATAAACACGGCACCCAAAAAATAGAAAAAATAGAACACATAAAGCGAGAGTACTGCCAAAGCCAGGAAAAACAACAAGGTATAAAGGGTTGAATGACCGGCAAGAAAAGTCTTAACGTCGCCTGCATAACGCTGGATATTCACAGCGAAAAAGAATGACCCGGACTTCCTATGGCTAACAAAGTAGTAAATCAGTAGCAAAATTTCGCCGCAGATAATAAGATAATACGTCAGCGGTGTATAAATACCTGCCAGGGTCAAATAAAAAACCAATAAATAATTGGTCGCCAAGCTCAACCCGAACCCGTAAACCAAACGCCGCAAGGTATCGGCCACAGGATTGCCAGTACCGGGGGTTAGATTCAGGTACTTAAGCAGTATAAAGCCGGGTATAAATACGTTTTGCAGAAAAGATAATAATCCTAATAAAAACATAGATGATCCTTATGGTAATAAAATTGTAGGTACAATACGAGCTGTGCGAAAAAACCAGCACTGTTTTTTTAACTGTCGCTCATTCGCCCGTGTCTGCGGTCCGGTCTTTTGGGCCGCTTTTTTCCCGGACGATATAATGGGGCCTGCGTTTGGATTCCATGAATAGCTTACCGATATATTCAGCAATGATCCCCATCACAATCAACTGGATACCACCAATAAACAGCACACTAACCAAAACAGACGTCCAGCCCGGGATGGTTTGGGTAGTAAAAATTTTCATCGTAATGGCGTATAGCGCGTATAAAAAAGAAATAACGGCAAAAAACACACCCAGCAACACGGAGATACGCAGGGGTTTCAAGCTAAAAGAGGTGATACCCGTGAGGGCGAACCCCAGCATTTTCCTAAAAGAGTACTTGGTTTCCCCGGCAAAACGTGCGGCTGGGCAATACTCTATAGCGTATTGGCGGAACCCAACCCAGGCAGTCATGCCCCGATAAAACAGGTAGTATTCGTGGATATCTTTTAATACCTCCACCACGCTGCGGTCCAACAACCTAAAATCAGCAGCGCCCCTGTTGATGCGCACATCTGACAGTCGGTTCATGACGTTGTAAAACAGTGCTGAAGTTTGCCGTTTGAAGAAGGAGAGTTTTGGATCGTCTTGGCGCACAGTATAGACCACATCGTACCCTTCCTGCCATTTTGCAATCAATTGCGGGATCATTTCCGGTGGGTGTTGCAAATCCGCGTCCATAGTCACCACACAATCACCAATAGCATGGTCTAAACCTGCTTTTAAAGCATTCTGATGACCGAAATTTCTGGACAATGAGAGATAACGAACGTGAAAATTTTGCCGGTGCCACTCTTTTATTATCTCCAGGGAATGGTCCTGGCTGCCATCGTCCACCAGTAAAATTTCATAGTCCCGGTAATCCTTTAAAATGGCTGTCAAAGCCGGGATTAACTGGCGGAGACTACCCTCTTCATTAAATGCGGGAACTACAATAGAAATGCAAAAATCCTTGTGTGTCATCGTTTTTAAGTTATTTTAGTGGCATCATTCATAGCGCTTTAATGAATGGATGGAAATTTCATCTACCCAGACATCGCGACCCTGCCTTATATCAGCGAGAAAAACATCATTAAAAAAAGTAATACTGACACGGCCAATCGTATCCGCTTTAGTATTAAAAGGTATGCGATATATTTTCGGTTTCTCTGTCAATTCGATATAAATCCGCTTTTTAGTAACCAGGTAGTTATTGGCATCAGGGCATTGAAACTCTACTTTGATTTTGGCAAACGAATCCTGCGACCACGTTCCTGCTGCTTGGAAAGTAACCATGTAATTGCCCGGTGCAAATTTCAGGAAAGGCGTGTGAATATAGCCGTCCCAAAACAAAAACATCGGTCCGGTTTCCATATTTTTTTTGTTTAGCAAGTGCTTGCCGTTCTGCGGGTCGAATCTTAACTCCCGGGTAGTAAAGGTCTGGGAAGTATGCAGCATTGGAAATGTGGCTCCTGGGTGGCGCGGTTTAACTTGCACCACCACCAAGTCCGGTGACGCGAGTTTAAAAGAGTAGAGAATAGGACTGGCCAGAACAAAAACAAAACCAATAATCCAGGCCATTTTTACCACGGGTAACTTAATAAACGCCACCCGTTTCTGCCGATCCGTGCGCGCAGGAAAGAGATAAAACAGCAACCCGACCAACGCTAAAAAAATAGCCAAACCCATGATCCACAATAAATGTGAGAACAACAACAGCCAGTTAATATGTATGGTTTCAATCAGATGACGTGTCATGGTCAGGGTAATCTCCAATACGTTATTTTTTAGTAACTGTTCAGCCCATAGGTAATGAAAGAAAAAGAAGACCACAGATTACACAGATTAAAATGATTACACAGATTGGTTTTTTTCTTTTTGTCATAACCATCTTTTAATCTGTGTCAATCATTTTAATCTGTGTAATCTGTGGTCTTCTTTTTTTTTATTATTTACTATTCATTATTTACCGGTGAATAGTAAAAGGTAAATTTATATAAGGCGGTGATCAACGCGATAGATAACCAAAAGAAGAAGCCTACCTTGGCACCGAGTGGGATAGCATCAGTAAGACCAAAAAAAACAAAGGCCAATTGTCCCCATCCGAGTCCCAAGATGGAAGTCCGTACCCAGCTTATAGGTGATTTTTCGCGCACGTGCAGACACATATAAGCCACAATGAGCAATAAAGCCATATAGGCAATGAGAGCGGGAATACCCAGTTCCACGGCCACATGGAGAAACTGGTTGTGGGCGCTGGACCAGAAATAGCGGATTTCCGGCATTTTCCTGAAATTATTCAAACCAACGCCGCAGATAGGATTATCCTGGATAATCGGCAAGGTTAGGTTCCAGACATGGATGCGAAATTGCAGCGTGCCCTCAGCTTGTTTGAGACCCGGATTGAGAGGCCCGATATTTTTGACAGAATAGATAGCTAACCCGACCAAAAGAATTACAGATATTACTAACACCACAATCAGTAACAGCGCTTTTTTGGTTTTAATTCGCCGGCCCATATACACCAGAGCGACAATCAACCCGGATAACACGAGGCCACCCCATGCCCCACGCGACTGGGTCAGCAATAACACCAAACCAGTAAACAAACCTCCAGCACTCAATACCAACAATGACTTTTTCGAGGGGCGCGTGGGATGATCGGGTTTAGGCCACCAAAGCCGTAACCAAGCACGAATGGTTAATACCAAGAACAGGGGGAATACCAATAACAATGTACCACCCACAGCATTGGTGGAAAATCCCAGCTCTGCCCCGGGCAAGTTAAAATTCATGGTGGGTAATTTATCCTTGATGGTCATCAAGGAATCCAGATGTTTGCTGGTGAAAGTAGGCATACCCAACAGCCCTATCACGGCAAGTAATATCCCGCCTAACAAATAAAAGCTAAGACTTAGCTTTATTAGACTCTTCGTTTTTAATAGACTGACCAAGGTATAATAAAAAAACATGCCAAAAACAAGACCTGACATTT
This sequence comes from uncultured Clostridia bacterium, assembly GCA_964502145.1. Lineage (GTDB taxonomy): Bacteria > Acidobacteriota > Aminicenantia > UBA2199 > UBA2199 > CAZCVI01. Next base: position 51,220 of record CAZCVI010000033.1, on the reverse strand, counting down.
TGGGTAAACTGTGACTGAAATCAGAAATTCCCGGCAGCGTGGCCAATAGCGCCAAAAAAATAAGCAGCAACGGGATGTCCAGCGGTGTTTTTTCCCAGAACTCCCTGGTTATTTTATAGCGCATGATCAACAGCAACGGGACTACCAGGAATATAGGCCAGAGCTGCACTTTAGGAAAAATAAACAACGGTGCCAACAAAATCGCTAGCCACCATTGCGCCCAGTTAAACCAATGTATTTTCAATTCTTCCATGCTGATTACTGTATGTTACGGTATGATATCAATTCAGATTAATTCAAGATTAATTCAAGAGCTCCCTTTTCTTTTTTCCCAGGCCGTAAAAATCTCAGTAAAGATCGTGTCGAGATTTTTACTGATATCCCAGCCGGGATAATGGGCTCTCATTTTAGCGAGGTCGGAGATATAGCAGATATGATCGCCTTCACGGTTTTTATCTACATATTCCGAGACCATCTTTTTGCCGGAAATCGATTCAATTAACTTAAATGATTCCAGTATAGAAATGGAATTGCCTCTACCACCACCCAGATTATAAACCTGGGCAATACGGGGCGCTTGCAAAAAGCGGTCGATAAACCGCACAACATCCAAAGAGTGAATATTGTCGCGAACCTGCTTGCCCTTATAACCGAAGATATTATACTTTTTACCTTCCGCATTACACTTGATCAGATAGCTCAAAAAGCCATGCAACTCCACCCCGCTATGCGAGGGACCAGTTAAACACCCGCCCCGCAAACAACAGGAAGGAATATTAAAATAGCGGCCATATTCCTGAACCATAATATCACCGGCCACCTTGGAAGCACCAAAAATAGAGTGCTTGGATTGATCAATACGGAAATCTTCTTTAATCCCATTAAAATACTCGGGATCAGCGTAATCCCAGCGGGTATCCAGTTCCTTGAGATTCAATTCGTTAGGTGCATCACCATACACTTTATTAGTGGAAAGATGCACGAAAGGAACTTCCGGGTTGGCTTGGCGGGAAGCTTCCAACAGGTTAAGCGTGCCCACAGCATTCACATCAAAATCATCAAAGGGCCGGGAAGCCGCCAAATCATGACTGGGCTGCGCCGCAGTATGAACAATGGCATCTGGTTTTAACCCCTTGACAATATCACGAATACTAATCCGATCACGCATATCAGCCTCAAGGTGGTGGAAATTAGCGAAAGACTGGCGCAATCGCTCCTGATTCCAACGTGTATCCCCTTGGGGTCCAAAAAAATCGGCCCGCATGTTGTTGTCGATCCCATAGATGTCCCAGCCAGCCGCAGCGAAAAATGATACGACCTCACTGCCAATCAAGCCACTGGAACCTGTTACTAACATCTTCTTCATGAACAACTCCTTTAAGCTAACGAAGCTTAGCATCTATTTCTTATTAATTATAGCTTATTATTTATTTTATTTATTATACTCTAATTTAATGTGTTATGTCTTGCTTCGGAGCCATTTATGTTTGAAAAAAAGATAAATAAATATACTGTTGGTGACCAGATAGCGTTTCCATAAGCGTCCAGGTTCCTTGAGAAGTCTGTAAAACCATTCTAATCCGTGGTCCTGCATCCACGCTGGCGCTTGTTTTAATGTTCCGGCATGGAAATCAAAAGCAGCTCCCACAGCCATCATGGCGGCATGCACATGGCCCAGATGATCGGCGACCCACACTTCCTGTCGCGGGCAACCACGACCAACCAGAACGATATGGGCACCAGTTTCGTTGATCTTCAATATATCGGCGGCATCCTCTTCCGGGGTGGCATCGCGGAACCGATCAACATGGATACCACATAACTCCACGCCAGGGTAACCATTCCGAATAAAAGCAGCAAACTTGGTCAATGTGCTCTCTGTACTGCCATACAAAAAAACTTTCAAATGCTCTTGCCCGGCTTTTTTTAGGACATGAAGCGTTAACGTGGGGCCATAAACACGGTCCAACAACCCGGTATGGTAAAAACTATTTAAAGCCCACCGGATGGGTTGACCATCCGGCACCACCATATTGATACGTTTGACCCTGTCCCCCACGGCGCTGTCCCGCACTGCGGTTACTAACCCATGCACGGCCAGAGCGGAAACACCAAAACTGTCGCGACGCTTGGCATAGTGGATAATTATGTCCGAGGCAGATTCATAATCCACCAGAGCGTAATTTATACCGAATAACGATTTTATCGTGAACTGCATGTTTATTTTCCTGTCAACAAATGATAGACGTTTTCCACTCGACCCGCAATGGATTGCCAAGTATACTTTTCTTCTACCTTGCGCTTGCCAGCCTGTCCCATTTGCTTGGCAGCGGTTGGGTTTTGCAAGAGGTCCAGAATACCGGTGGCAATTTGGGCGGCATCTTGTTCTACCAGTAGCCCATCCTGTTGATGGCTAATAACCTCTGAAACAGCGGGGATATTGCACCCGATCACTGGTTTTTCAAAGCACCACGCCTCCGCATACACGCCACCGAAACTTTCCTGGGTAGAAGGCACACACAAAAGCGTACAAGCAGCCAACGCATTGGTTTTTTCCTGCAAACTCACATTTCCCAGCCGATGAATACGTTTGTCCGGGCACGCTAAAAACACGGCCTCGGAATTCTCCACGGCAGGGCCAATAAATACAAAATGGGTGTCTGCTCTTTTTTCCCAGACGATTTTGGCGGCAGCTAAAACTTCTTTATACCCTTTATAAAGATAGTGCTGGCCAAGGAAAAGCACCATGGGACCATCAATCTGAAGATTGGCCAGACAGTGGTCCGGGAAAGCGTTCTTTTCCAGCACAGGGCCATGACCAATGACATGAACCCGTTCTTCTTTGACGCCCAATTGCACCAGTATCTTTTTTTCCACCTCGGTCAGCGCCAACACAGCGTCTGCCAAAGTATAGAGTTTATTAAATGTTTTGTACTTACGTCCCACCCACCTGGGATGATGGACAGGAGTCAAAACAAAGGGCACCTGATTGGAACGTGCGGCTTTATAAGAAGCAAAACTCAACCCTTCACGACCCATCCGCACATTATGAACAATATCGGCGATCTCAGCAGCAAAACGGAGGTGCCGCTCAATACAAAATGCAATGGGTCTCACCGGTGCCACACCCAGTAGCATCAACGGGTAATAAGCCAAAACAAAGGGCGACATAAAGGCTTTCTCACACAGACATATCCCCATACGATGGACGTGAACGCCATCCTCTGTATAGTCAATGGGGTCTGATGGGGCGTTCAAGGTAGTACCAAGCAACCAGTCAGTGCGGTTGGTATCCCAATGGGTCACTACCTGGATACGGTGCAACTCTTTCAAACTCATGGCCAAACGATGCTGATGAATCTGCGCACCTCCCGTAGAGGGCGGATAAGCAGTTAACGTATAGAGTATATTCATTGTTGTTCTCTAACTACCACACTCTTATCTGCATGAATAAGAGCGAGTATACAGCCCAGCAGTAGCCACAGAAAAATGCCGGTGGGTGGCGATTCCAAGATATCGAATAAGAAAGCCATACCATGCCAATACAAGAGACCCGCCAAAGCGCCAATTAAAAAGCGGCGATGGAATGGCGAAGTGCATTCTTTAAGGTAAAACAGCCCGGCAAAAAATATCCTGCCATTGATAAACAAGAAAAGTGCCAAACCAAAAATTCCCATTTTATGAGCGACTGCCAGTATGTGGTTGTGGGGGGGTAATATGCCGTTGTTTAATCCCTTGGCTTTCAGTTCCGAGAGCCGCGTGCCCCAGATCAGGTAATCAATCTGCACTCCAAAGCCCCAGCCAAAAAGCGGGCGCTCTTTTATCTTGTCCCCGGTTTCTTTCCAGAGTCTTAGACGAAATTTAATATTCGCCCCCTTGGTGGAAATTTCTGACATTTGCGTGATAGCGCTAAGTCCTTTCCCCAACGTGGCTATCTTATTGTTTTTAATCCCCAACTGAAAATAATCAATAGCAAACAGGGTAGGAATCATTAACACGATGAGTAGGGGAGCGAGGAGGAACTCCTTTTTCAGCAAAAATGCCAGGAAAATAAGTGCCACTATCAATGCAACCCAAGCAGTACGACTCTCCCAGGCAATAACAAACAACAGGGAAAAAAAGAGCAAACAACGGGTCAGCCACTGCATCTTTTTGCCTAACATGGGTAAAAAGCACAAGCCGAAAATAAATACCAAACCAAAGTAAAGGGTGAAATTAGTGGCTTTGCTAACGCTTACAAATTGCCTGAACGCGGCATCAAGAGGTTTATAGAGATAGTGGAGTTTAAATCCAGCCCAAAACAGGATAACGAGACCGGGCACAAAAAAGCGCCATAAGCGCTGGATTCTCTGGGTATTCCCCAACACGCTTAACATGATAAAGAGCCATAGACTATAGTGGCAAATCACAATATCGCGCAACGCGGCTGCCCCATTGGCTTTTACACCCAGCACCAGGTACACTGTACCCAGCAGAATATAACCGGGCAAAATATAAACCAAACTCTTGGGTAAAAAAGCAACCCAGTTTTTCCATAACACAACGGGTGATTTTTGCTGCCATACCAGTAAGCCGAGGGCGAGGGCCAAGGTAATTTCGGTGACATAAAGTGGTAGCGATTCCCCCCCGATACTTAAGATGGAAAACGCTTTACCCAAAGAAAAGGTACCCAACCACAGAAACAACAGGGGAATATCTGCCAAAGAATAGCTCCGGTTAATATAAAACAAGAGCGACCAACCCAGCAACACGAGTACCAGAATAATGGCAAAGATCGTGTGGTCCAGCGGCAGGAAGGAAAAAACCGCGATCACACCCAGCATAATCAGTAATATTGTTTTTTCTAACAGACGGAATGGATTCTCTTTTTTCATTGTATTTTTAGTGCCGGGGGAATTACATAAAGCGCCAGCGAGATGATACTTTTTCAGCGCGGAAGGGTGTCCGTTGTTTTTCTGAGGGGTTTTGGTTATAGGGATACAGGGCATACTCAATCGGTCCACCCTGGAAATACGCGCGGCTAAGAAATTTCTCGATTAAGCGGATCACATTAATCAGCGGTTTACACACCCGCAGAAACAAAGGGGCACCACGCCATAGTTCTTTTTGTTCGGCACTAGCGAGGGTATGGGCACTCAAATTTTTCCCGGTCATGGTAAAAGCGGAAAAATAGCGCCGAATATGCCGGGCTTTGTAGCCGTGCCGAAGCAGGCGCACGACAAACTGGGCGTCACCTGCGGCACGATAATGAGTATCAAAGAAAAATCCCTCTTCAATAATGCGACGGCGGAAAAACATGGTGCAGGAAAGCACGTAAAGGTGAGAGGTCAGAATATAGTACCACCGGGGTTGATACCCTTTGCGAAAAGCAATTATAGAGCCATCAGGACGTATAAGCAGCGTGTCCCCAAAAAGAATATCCACATCTGGATGGTCCCGGAAATAATGGGCGACAAATTCCAATGTGCCGGGTAAATATTGTTCATCGCAATTCAAATAAGCCAGAATATCGCCATGGGCTATTTTTAAGCCTTTATTCAGAGCATCGTACATGCCCAGATCCGGTTCACTGACACTATTCATATGGCTAAAGGGGGCTCGGTCCAACCACGCCACGGTGCCATCGGTGGAAGCACCATCCATGACCAGATGTTCCACCCCGGGATGGGACTGGTCGGCAATGGATGCGGCAGCGCACAACAAATAGGGCAACATGTTAAAACTGGGTGTTATCACGGTAATGTCGCAATGCATTTTCATCTATTTATATTCCTTTTAAAACAATGTTGTCTCCATAATTTGCGTAACTTACCAGTACTTTTTACCCCGATTATCTTGGAAAGCAGACGCCTAACATTTCCCAGCATGGAAGGGAGACGGTTGGTCAGTAAAAACAATGGGTATTCTTTGCTAAAAACACCAAAATAACGCCGCACAATCCGGGAAACCTCATTAATAGAACGATTCATGTGGGTGTCACTGGCACCGCCTTTCCTGAAATTAACACCATAACCATCAAGCTTTTCAAAGTACACCTTATTTTTCAAAAGACGTAAGAAATACTCGTAATCGGCGGCAAAGCGGTAATCCAAATCATACAGCCCATATTTTTCATAGAGAGCTCGCGGCACGAACATGGTCTGATGCGATATGGTCATCCCTTTCCAGTATAACAAGCCAGAGGTTTCACCCGTTCTTAACGGGGGGGAGAAACTTTCATCATGGGAATAATAATCGCAATAAATTACACTCGTGACCCCGCTGGTTTTTTGAGAAAGAAAACTAGCCCGCGCCGCTACTTTTTCCAAGATGTCCGGTTCATACCAATCATCAGCATTAAGCATCACGATAAATTGACCGGCAGCATGGCGAATGCCTTTATTCATGGCATCAAAAATACCGTGGTCCGGTTCACTTACCCAGTACGTCAGAAAATCTTTATATTTATGAATAATCTCCAGGGTTCCATCGGTGGAACCACCATCAATAATAATATATTCAATGGGTTTATAATTCTGGTTGAGCACGCTTTGGATAGCCTGTTCCAGGTGCGCGGCACCATTAAACACCACGGTCACCACGGTAATTAAAGGAGATTGTGCAGTCATTAATTATGGTGTTTTATGTTTTGCAATAATGGCGTTGAATAATTCATAATGGGTTTTGGCCATTGTTTCTATCCCAAAGGTCTGTTCTGCGAATAACCGGGCAGAACAGGAGAGTTGGTTTAATTCCCGTGTATTGCCCAACAGGCGCAGGGTATGTTTGGCAAAGGTATCCACATCAAAGGGTTTTACTAAAACGCCGCTGATATGGTCCTGAATAATATCGCTGCACCCCCCAATAGCAAACGTTACAGCGGGTGTGCCGCAGGCTATAGTTTCTGCCAACACGAGCCCGAAACTGTCGGCCCTTGTGGGATATACAAACAGATCGGCAGCAGATAACAATATCGGCATAAACACCTGGCTGGAAACATAACCGGTACGATAGAGCTGTAAGTTTTTTAATGCGGCAACGGCTTTTAATTCCCCTTTGCCAATGGCCAGTAATTGGATGGGAAAAGTAGTGTGCTGGTTCAAGGCTGTCAAAATATCAATCAGCAATGAGCCCCCTTTCCAAGGTGAAATATCCATGTCATCGGCACTGGAAAATACGATCACTTTAGCATCGGGGTCAATACCCAGGACGTTGCGACAGGCGGCTTTGTCCTTGGGTGCATAAAATTGTAAATCTAAACCATGGGGAATAGTAGTAATAGGTTTTCCCGCAAATACAGGGCTCAAACCAGCCAAACCGCTGAGCCAGCGAGAAGGGGTGATGATGTGGAGACGAGATTTCCGGTAAATTCGCCGCTTTTGTCGCAACAGCCACGCGCCCGTATTCAGACCAATATGGGGATAGATACGACTCTCGCCCGGCCCAGACTTTAATTGTAACCAGGATTCATCGCCAAAGGTGTGTACGGCATTGGCAGTAAAACTCCACATGTCGTGAAGCGTCCAAGCAATGGGTGCGATCCTTGATAATTTTTTGATGAGTGAGGTCTTAAAGTAGCCCTCGTGGGTATTGTGTAAACTGATAATATCCGGCTGCAACTCCCTGGCCTTTTTTAAAATGAACCGGCTAGAGAAAGGGAAATACTGATATTGCAAGCCGAGTTTGTTCATCACTTTGTCGGTCAACACCTCGATAATGGCCTGTAACTCGTTTTTACGGGTGCAAAAGATATTGGGGTCCGCAGCGTGCTTCTTCCCCACGATAAAATAGTTCTCGGTATGGTACAACGTTTCCAAACTCTGGCCCAGCCGGTAAGCGGCTATAGCCGCACCGCCCTTGGTGTCCTGCGCATTGATAAATAATATTTTCACGGGTTGGTTCATCCCTGCTGGTTTTCCATTTTATTATTCACGAGGAAGCGACTCAAAACGACTTTCAGAATAAATTTTATACTGCGGTAAAGCCCCACGTGGCAGTATAGTTTTTCTTTAAAGAATAGGGTTAATGCCGTTTTCTTGAACATCGTATTATAGTGAAGCACGACAAACAGTCGCTCTTTCAAGAACCGCCGCAATGCTCCAGTCTGGTATATGCGATGTTGTTCATTGGCGGCTTCGAGTACCTGGAACCATTGCACCACGGACTCTAAAAATTCAGGTCCACGGTTTTGCGCTTTAAAGGTGGTGTTCGCCACATCACGGTGTATGGGACGCAGTGGGTGGGTGTCCAGGTGGAGCAAGCGTAAAGAGTGGCTATCTAATTTTTCTGCGGCTTGCTGCTGCCTATCCGAGATACGGTTGCTTTCGTTTTTCTCGTGCAGCCTATATCTTAAAAGAAACTCCGGGATGTTGGCCAACGGGAAACAGCGTGCGGCTCGTTGCCATAGGTCCCAATCTTCGGAATGCCCCAGGGTTTCATCGTATCGCAGGTAGTGCTGGTTGAGCAGGGCGGTTCTCATCATCACAGCGGGGTGGGCCAGTGCGCATTCAAAGAGCAATTGAACCTTTATTTCCTCGGGAGCACAAGCCCATTTAAGGAAGACCTCTTTTTTTCCTTCAAAAGTAATGGCAAAGCTGCTGCAAATACCAATTTCAGGGTGGGAGTCCAAAAAGTCTACCTGCCGTTGGAAGCGGTGAGGTAATATAATATCATCGGCATCCATGCGCGCCAGCATAGGGGTGTTGATCATATCCAAGCCCTTGTTCAACGCGGCAATCTGGCCGATGTTCTGGGGAAGCTCTACCAACTGGATGCGGGGATCGTTAATGGATTTGATAATATCACGCCCACCATCGGTTGAGGCATTATCCAAGATTAAGAAAATAAAGTCGCGATAGCTTTGGTTTAAAACACTCTGGATGGTCTCCCGCAAAAAAGTAGCGCCATTGTAAACGGTCATCAATACAGTAAGTTGAGGCATATTAGTTATCAAATAAGCAGGATTTCATTTACAGGGGTTGCTGCCGCATATGCTGGATAAATAATTCTAAACCACTTTTAATACCATGCATATGAACCGCAGACAGGCTACGGAACTTGCTATTATCCAAATGCGATAACAAGGGGCGGGGCACCATGTTAACCGGGGGATATTCTTGTTTGAGCACGGTCTTTCCAGTCATCCCAGCCATATTAAGGCATTTAACAGCCCAATCGTAACGGTTGATATAATCCGGGCCAACAATATGGAACAACCCATAAAACTGCTGCCCTATCAAATCCATCACCCCGGCGGCCAAGTCACCGGCATAGGTCGGGGTACCATACAAAAAAGAAGGCACCTGGATAGTGTCCTGGGTTTTTAACGTCGCGATTAGATGCATCAAAAAATTGGGGGTTTTAGTGCCGGGATCCCAGCCAAAAACATTGGTAGTCCGAGCAATAATATAACGGTCCAGATTGGCTTGAATATACTGTTCAGCTTCCCGTTTATATTGTCCGTACAGATTCAGCGGGCAGGTGGGGTCCGTCTCTTTATAGGGTGGATGTGTTCCATCAAAAACATAATCGGTGGAAATAAAAGCAAATACAGCACCAGACCGACGGCACCAGTCGACCATCAGACGTGTGGCCTCGACATGATAATTCCTGCCGATAGCCGGGTTCTCCTGGCAAAAATTCACGCCCCCGGCTAGACCAATACTATTTATTACTACGGTGGGTTTGACCTGGTCAAAGACCCGGCCTATGGAATCAAAATCCAACAGGTTGAAAGGAATCAAGCCGGCAGTTTCCCGCGAGAAACTGGTTCCTGTATAACAAAGATTCTTGTCTTTGCAACAGCGGACAACGTGCTGGCCGATTAACCCGTTGGCACCTAATATTAAATATGTCATGGGGAATGTGTGGGTTGGCTTTTTATTCGGGGTATTTTATTTCCATATGTAGGGAATATTTTTATCAAAGGGGTCGCACCGTTTGGTTTCGGAGTCATCATGGGGCAGGTCAATGAGGTTGCACACCATGGCGGATTCTGTGCCGAGGCATTTAAACGCGCTCCAAATACCGGGTGGAACAGTGACACGTATATAATTTTCATCTCCCAACAAAATCTCCTGCACTGTATTCTTGCTGGGAGAATCCTCACGGGAGTCGTACAGTACAAATCGAATCATGCCTTTTAGCACCACATAATTAAGGGTGATTTTCTCATGGAAATGCCACCCCTTGATCACACCGGGATTAATCGTGCTGCAATACACCTCGCCAAATCCTTTGAATTGGGCATCGCTGGATTTCATGATGTGCATGACCATGCCCCGTTCATCCGAAAACCGTTTCAACGGGGTAATAACGACATCGTGAATCAGCTTCAATTGGCCCATGGAATACCTCGTAAATTGGCTTTTTCTGTATAAGCGGCGATCTGACCCAGCACAAAATCGCCCATATCACGGTTCTGGTTAAACGTTTTATACCACTCCACAGTAAAAGCAATGGTTTCATCCAAAGTCAAGGTGGGGCGCCATTGGAGCCGGTACCGGGCTTTAGAGATATCCAGGCTCAACAGGGTGGCTTCATGAAAGGCAACGTTATTGGATATATCTTCCATCACACCGCTGCCCCAGAGTTGGATCATCTTCTGGGTCAAGGTGCCAACTGTCACAATGGTGGAAACCTCGGGTCCAAAGTTCCAACCAGAGGAGAGGTCGCCGGATTCTACCATTCTGGCACCCAGCCACAGGTAGCCGGATAAAGGTTCCAGAACGAATTGCCACGGTCTGGTCGCCTGTGGGTTCCTGAGTTTGACGGGGGAACTTTCCTTGAGGGCGCGAATAATATCGGGAACAATGCGGTTTTCCGACCAGTCGCCGCCACCAATGACATTCCCAGCACGAACGGAAGCCACTGCCGGTGCGCTGGCCTGATTAAAAAAGGAGGCCCGGTAGGATTCAATCGCCAGTTCCGCGCAGGCTTTGGATGCGCCGTAGGGATCAAGACCACCCAAGGTGTCAGTTTCCCGATAGCCCCATTCCCATTCCACATTTTTATAACATTTATCGCTGGTAATCAAAACAGCCGTTTTTATAGAAGGGGTTTTGCGGATGGCTTCCAAGAGGTGTACAGTGCCTAACAGGTTGGTTTCAAAGGTATCGGCAGGGTCGTCGAATGATTGCTTAACCAGGGGCTGAGCGGCAAGGTGAAACAATATCTCTGGACGAATGCTACCGATCAAGGTCAACAGTTTGGCCCGGTCCTTGATATTGCAAATATAATGATGCATTTTAGTTTGTAAACCGCTAACCAGGAAATTGTCATCGGCGGTTTTAGGTTCCAATGCGATGCCGAACACCTCTGCACCCAACTGGGTTAACCACAAACTGAGCCATGAACCTTTAAAGCCAGTATGACCCGTGACCAGAACGCGCTTGCCCTTGTAAATGTTATTGAATGCCATTGTTATCCCTCCAGATAATAAGATATTAATTTATGATATAAATTTAAGATATAAATTTACCATGATTTCCAAGCGGCTTTGTTTTGACTCCATAACTTATTGAGGTAATTCAAATCGCGTTCAGTGTCCACGCATTCCCAAAAGCCGTTATGGGAATAAACCATAACTTCACCGCGTTTGGCCAATTCTTCCAACACGCCGAACTCAAAATCACACTCTTTGTTCGGGGTCAGATAGGAGAGCAGTTCTTTATTAAATACCATGAAGCCGCCATTAATAATCCCGGCGGAAATCTGCGGTTTCTCCTCGAAAGAGATGACCCGGCTATCTTGAATAACCAGTTCCCCGAACCGTGATGGGGGTCGCACCGCAGTTAACGTTAACATCTTGCCATGGGATTGGTGAAAGGCCAGCAGCTCCTTAAAATTAACATCAGCAATACCGTCGCCATAGGTCAGCATATTCACGGTACTATCCAGATGTGGTTCAGCCCGTTTAATCCGGCCACCTTTGAGGGTGTCAAGACCGGTGTCGAGCAGGGTTACCTTCCAATTTTCCACGTGATTGGTCCCGGCATAGGAAACGGTGTTGTTGGCCAAGTCGACAGTAAAATCGTTGTTCAACATATGATAGTTGTAAAAATATTCCTTGATCTTCACGCCCTGGTAACCAAGGAGTATCACAAACTCGTTGAAGCCGTAATGGGCATAAGTTTTCATAATGTGCCACAAAATAGGTTTGCCGCCAATGGTCACCATGGGTTTGGGAATGTTTTCGGTAATATTCCCCAATCGTGACCCATACCCGCCTGCCAATATTAATGTTTTCATGGTTTTTCCTGTTCTTGCTGTTTTTTAAACTAGAGATGGTTGGGTATTTCTGAATTCACCATAAATTATTGAAAACGGACTGGACTTACTGGACAATCTGGACTTACTGGACTAACTGGACAGAAAATAAACGTGGAAGTGAATTCAGGTATCTGGGTTATCATGTTATTTTTTTGCTTTGTATTTATCTTTAAAATATTTGCGTGAATAATTTGTGAAAAGGTGGGTGAGCAGCCAGAGGGTTTTTCTTAGGGAGTGACCTTTTTGGTGATTGCTGTAGACGAAGTGCATCATATTAAAGACTTGCCGATAATAGGGGTACACGCTATAATTTTCATAGAATTTAGCCATGAGTTGCTGGGCTATATCCTGACGTCCAGCCCGGAATTCCAATTCCACCCGCGCCACCAGCTCAGGGAAAAAATAATGGGGATTCACAGCACCATCAAAACCTTCCAACAAGGTCACGGCAGCGCTCAAATCAAGCGGCTTTTTTTGCCCTGTCAGCATACGAACAAACAGCGCTTGCAAATGCCAGCGTGGTATTAAGCCAGGAAAACATGCCAGTAAAGATTGGAAAAGAGTAATAGAGATTTCCCCGGCGTAAAGTTGTTTTAATAATGGAGTCACACTCCCACCAGGAAAACGATCCAAGACCTGGTTGGCTTTCTCCATATTCCCCAAAAAAGCAAATAGGATGGAGATAAAATGAAACCTTGGTTTTTCCCGATCAGCTCCCTTGGTGAGCGATTCCTCGAACAACCCGGCCACCTGCCCCAATGCTTCCTCCTGGTTTAAAGGAAAATGAAGCCTGATCAATGGGCTATAATCCGGGACATTACCTGCATCATACGCATTCACGCATTGCTGGAACTGCTCCAGAGAATCACAAAGCAGGGAATCAGCCACACCATGAAAGAGTGTTCTTAACTCCACGGGCACAAGAATCAAGGGAATATTTTGCAGCATGGCCAGCAGAGTAACCTGGGAATTACCGCGATTCACCACCAGATCGGACTGAGTCAGGAGCGGCTCAATAGGTAGTTTGGGGTCCAGTAAAATAGCGTTTGGCACCTGGGCTTGAATCTCTTTTTGCGCGGACGCGCTTTCAATGGGATGGGGTTTGATCACTAATTGATAGTGCGCGGGTAAACCAGCAGCCACGATTTCCAATATCTTGTGCCGCACTTGCCGGGTTTCCAAACTGACGATATCAAATTCTTTGAGCGAACCCAGCACCAGCAGGGCGCATTTCTTTTCGGCTGGAATCTGGTATTCCTTTCTGATATTCAAACCAATAGCACTGTCAACCACCACCTCTTCGTTAAAAAAGGGCCACCCGGTGACAGTGATCGTCTCTTCATTGAGACCCAGTTCCAAGAACTTTTCCTTCTCAATCTCGGAGGGCACGCCCAAAGAGTCGATAGGCAGGAAGTAATGGTTGATGATGCCATCGTTTAATGCCAACTGGTTTACTTCTTCAATGGCTGTGACCGGGATATTTCGTCTGGCGGCTTCATAAACCAGATAGAGTCGGAAAGGGTTAGGATAAGCCATGGAAAGGAACAGTATATCGGTATCGGCCCAGACGGTTTCAGGAAGACGATTTTGCGCCACGATGGCGAGGTCCTCTTTGGCAATATGAGTCAGCAGATCCGCCGCTTTTTCCATCACCCACGGTTCAATAATCACGCGGAACCGCAGGCCGGGGATATTTCGCTTTAATATTTCCAAATTCCTAAAATGGACGATACCGGTAGGATAAAACAACACCACCGCAACGGTCTCTTCCACGCCAATGTTTTTTTCGGTCATTTTTTTGCTTATATAAAACTTAGTATTTAATAACGTCCCAGCAATTTTTTGATTTTATATTTGATCTTATCCAACAGGGTAATTTTATTTTGCTGCCATTGGGATTGGTTCACCACCTGTCTAAAGGGATGGGCTTCTTGATCGTAGCCATTTTCTTTCAAGAACCCGTCGAGGTTTTCCAGGGCGTTTTTCATGCCGTTGGCAAATTCTTTGAAGGTCTCAATGTTCATCACCAACCGGTAATCGCGGAAATGGATATGAATGGAGTCAATGACCTTTTCTTCCTGCAATTCGATTTGCAGCCGATTGGGAAAATATTTACTTTCATTGGGTTTAGGGCTTTTTTGCAGTGGTGTGGTTTGGCGTTTCACTCCGCCAGCCACCAGGATGCCGTCGAAAATTTCCTGTTCTTGATATTGGGGGTGTTTTTTTAAATAGCGTTTTACTTCCTTGGCGCTTTCCCCCACGATATCCGTAAACTCGAAAAACTCTTCCACACCAAACATCAATCGTATTTCCCGGTGGTGAATGTGTACATTCTCCGATAAGTCAACAAATAACCGCGAATTATGAAGTTCCCGTTCCGGGAGTTGACGGTTGTCCAATATTTTTTTTATTTCACCCATATGTTGTCCTTATTTATTCTTTAGTTTATTCTTTAGTTTATTCTTCAGTTTAATTTTTATTTTCTTGAGGAAGCGATAAAGTTGGAACCGGTAGGTTGGCCGGTATTTATTGATGAACCGCTGTTCCTCGGCAGCCGCGGCCCAGCGGTCCAGGTAGCCGCTGAAACGGTAGCGGTAGTCAGTGCATTGATCGTACTCTTTGAGTAAAACCTCGGCTTTGCGTAAGGGTTCGCTCTCTGCAAAAGTTCCTGCCAAAACAATACATTTGATGCTTTTTTCCCCGGCCTCCACATGGGCATAATAACGGTGATGGCCATTTACAATATAATAAATATCGCCTTCCAACACCACGATGATGGGAGCAATATACTGTTTTTCAGCAATGTCTTTTTTAATAAATGTTATATAATCGCGATTCGGAAACCATTCGCTGAAGATATCCCCATACCATTTGGATTTAATTTTTTCCACGGGAATATGTTTAATCGGTTGTTTCATTAAAATTTTCTTTAAAATAAGACATCCACGATTTTATGCAGTTTCAAACCCATTCGTTTTTTCAGGCTGGGTTTCCCCGTTACTTTGAGTGTTTTGCTCAAGCGAACCACCTGATGGGATTTTAACCGTGGGTTATAAGAGTTCCGCACGTGTAACCGTTCCAACAATCCGTTGATCTTCGTTTCAGCGATATGTTTTGATTTTATGGCATAAAAAAACCCGAAATCGCTGCCCCGATACCGTTCATAAAAGGGATAGGGATAATCCCTCAATATCAGATCAAAACCAGCAAAATCCAACATTTCAATCACGGCTTGTTCCGAAGGGGTGGTGATTAATTCTTGGAATCCAGTGGAATCTTTTTCTGGGTTCTCCCGTTTTAAATTCAATACCGCGTCTTTCCCAGGGGTCGCATAGGTACTGAGCAATAACATGGACCCGGTCATATCGCCCAGATGTTTGATGACATCAATGGGCGCGGAAAGATGGTAGAGAATTCCATACATTAAGGTAATATCAAAGGCGTCGCAGCCAGGTTCCATGGCCTGGACATTCTTCATTTCGAAATCGCAGGAGCTGTAGTCGTAGTACGATTTGATCAGATTGGCACGACGAATAGCCTCGGCCCGTAAATCAACACCTTTAAGATAGCCAGCCCCCCGTTTTAAAAACTCGAACCCGTAAAAACCATCCCAACATCCGGTATCCAGTACCTTCGCGCCTTTTAATCCGGTGGGCAATACAGTATCTGCAATTTCTTGGATAGTGGGCATCAATGTTTCTACCCGCCAGAGATGCCAATCTTTGAACCAATCCCGGAACATGGAGACCCATACGCCGGGTTCCACTTCGAAAGGATGGCGCCAATCTTTGATTTGTAATAATTGTTCTTTTAATGGTTGCTTATTCATGTATGACTAGTGCCTCCGGCGGCGAATATTCTTTATCTATATTTCTTTTATCTAATAGCTTCATAGGAACGTTTAACTCGGGTTTGATGTCTCACAGTAATGGCTCACCAGCTTGAAAAACTGCTCGGAATAACGGGCAGGGAAAACACTGTTCAAAAATAAACGGACGCCATTTGTATTTCTGGGCTGATCCAGTATCCAACGAATCGTAGTGGACAACTTTTGCGCTTCATCCACATAATAGGCGGCAGATAATTGGGAAGGAACACTGCCCGTTACTGGCGGCGCGTCCAGGTGATTGTACCGCTGCCATTTGTCATATAAAAGCACGGGAACACCATTAAGCAAAGACTCCTGAATACTGGTGGAAGAAAAGCTAATGGTCAGGGTAGCCTGGGCCAGCACCTCCTCAAAGGTCCCTTTATCACTGATGGAAACATTCTCAGGTAAAGTCAACAGTGTCTCGATTTCCTGGCGGGTAATCGGTTCACCGGGATGAATGCGGATAACCAGACGGGCGTCCGGTAACATGGCCACGGCGTTCATTACATCGGCAATACTGTCGATCAATTCATCCAAGGTTTCGAGCACGTAAAAGCGGTGACTTTTACGCGATTTCATCGAGGGGGCATAGACAATAACCGACTTATCGTCGTAACTATTACTGTCTGATTTTTTCGCACCCTGTAGCCGGGAAAAAATCAAATTGCCGGTTTCTATCACAGTGCCGCCATATTTCGCCCATTTTAAATAATCCCGGACATAGGGGGTCTGGGCCACAGCATATTGGAACTCATCGGTCACTTGCGCCCGGCCAATATAATATTCTTCCATTTGCGCATCGGTGTTCAATGGGGCGACAAGACCCTTTTGGGGAATTACGATAGCAGGAATACCCTTGGCCCGGCACAACTCGCTCCAGCTTTGGAACATATCAATGGAAACGGGCGAAAGCAGCAAGTTCGGTTGCAATTGTTCCAGTACGGTTTGCTGCACCTGTGCCAGACCATGGAGGAGAGCCAGATGTGGCAGCAAGTCCTGCTCCACTTTCGCATTCAACACGGTGGTTAAAAGACATCCTTCATAGTGGAACTCTGGCTGAACCTGCTGGATAAATGTCTGGTAGATGGTGGTTAATTCTTCCTGAATAGTAGTCCTGATAGAATTCTTGCCCAGATCGTCCATTATTTCAAAAGGAAAAGAGATCACTCCGGCACTGTCGCGCAGTATTAGGTCGCGGACTTCTTTAAGAATGAATTTCATATACCCGGACGTAGTCATGGCCCCTTCATAGAGCGTGACCCCCTGTATCATGGGGAACCGATGACGGATATCGCCAAACAACCGCTCCAAGTTGTATGAAAGTGCGGCCAATAACACCACGGGTTGTTTGGACAACCGTTGCAGTTTTTTGATGGCTAACTTCTTGGCCAACTGTCGTAAAGACGCCAGAGTGGATGGAACTGGTTCTGCTGGGCGTGGTGTTTGTCTGGTAGAGGCAATGGTTCGGAAAGGAATACGGTTGACACGGCAAAATTCCCGCGCCAAAGAGGCCAGAAAGCGATCCCGGCCCACCAGATAGGGCCGTGGATCGTTTTTTGGTGCCACAGGAATCTGGGGGGAACCGTTGTCCACCACGACTATTTCCACAGCGCTACCAGATTCTTGATACTTCTTTTGAATGCCTTTCAGCACTTCCAGAACCTGCAAGTAATTGTTAATATAGAAGCGCACGTAATAGATAAAAGTATCCACGAGGGTATGGGGCACGGGGGAAAAATTGGAAAAATCCAGCTTCTCTGCCATTAAGTGGGTCAATTGCTCGGATTTAGCCAAAGCCCGCCGATGGGAATCATTATTGAAAAAGGGCAGGGTGTCCAAACAGGCCAGTTCGTTTGCATCCATTTTGCACTGGCTTCGCACCTTGGGCTGGAAGGATACAATGGTAAATTGAGCTCGGTCCACCCCGTTCTTCTGGCAATCGTCCAAAAAAGACTCCCATTCATCGACAAATTCTAACAGTAGTAGTTTGGTTATTTTTTCTTTCATGAGGACATACTCAATGATCTAGATATATCTGCTCTATCTATATCCTGGTTCTCGTAAAAAAATTCATGGGTGATCTTATCCTCGCCCCATAAACTGGCGAAAGAGTGGTTTACTTTATTTAGTATTTGATCGCGGTTTAGCCCCATATCGAAATATTCCAGGCATTGGTTCAGATAATTTCCTACCCGCTCTGCCCCCAGACCATCGCCGTAGGGGTCGATTTGTTTTTGCAGGTCGCTACAATCGCCCACGCTAGTATCTAAACCATCGGCAAAACGACGGATAGCAGCCATCATGGAGTCGCGGTCCTCAAAAATACGGCGGTTCAGGCCGTTGTTGGTGTAAAAAAGACTGACGCCGGATTTCATAGGAATAAAAACAATGGTCGGTGTGCCAGCCATCACGCTCTCAAAGGCAGCGGTGGATGGTACGCACAATACCAAATGGGAATGAGCGGCGGCAGCGGCAGGGGTGACTTTCCAATCGGGAATCAGGCATTGGTCTGCGGCGGTTAAGACCGCAATCTGCCGGTTGATATCCTCCATTTGCTCCAGTACTTCTGGTTTCTTGGTCTTTATCACCAAAACAAAGCGCTTTTTCGCGTCCGTGGCCACCAGTTCCAAAAGTGCTTCATAAAGCTGACGCACGGAATCACCAAAGTACCAATCATTGGGTAATTCATCAAAAACAGTGATCACCAGCCGCTTCATTTCCCGTTGCCGGGTTATCCATGGAATCTCGGGCAAATTGCCCACATTGATGCCACCCACCTGCACGGTATGGTGGCTAAAAGAGGGTTCTGGTATCTGACTCAGGCTGTAAGGGCCGGTCACAAAGTTCACATGGTTGGGGGAGTTGTGAAAATAGGTGCAGTAATCAAAAAGGATGGACCTTTCGAGAGTTACAGAAATCCCGCCGACCTCGGTAATGGCTAAACTGGGGATAAAATTCCAGTCCCCAGGCACGGAATGCACGATCACCCGCACCCCGTTGGTATTAAAAAAATCCTTCCACACGGCCACATTCCAACCCATGTCCCACAATCGGTCTAACAACCACAAGGTTTGCCCGTGAGAACGCAGGAGGCACTGGGTTGCCGTTTTAAAAAAGACACGGAAAAATGTCTGCAACTGCACATTAAATCCGGGGGAGGGTTGCCAAAAAGGAATTTCCGGGACTTGTTGGGCAATCGTGGGTGCTGAAAAGCAAGGGATATGATTCTTTTTAAACCACTCCATCTCGACGGGTGATGGGTAGAGATTCTGGTAACGGAAATAAAATAATAGCCGCGAAACAGCCATCTTGTCTTTTATGGCATAAAAAAAACTGATATCATTGCGGCGATCCTCGATAGTGCCCATAGCATAGGAGATCATCAATGAGGCGGGTAAAGCAGGAGACGGTACGGGCGGGGTGGAATAATCCGCAACGGTTTTGCCCAGGTAGCCGGACAATGAACGCACCAGATGTTTGACCAAGACATAAAGCTCTGCGATGGGTGGGGTCCATTTTTTTTGCACGACCACCCTGTCCATCATCTTTTCAAAGTTTGGTTTCAGGATAAAGCTCCATTGGGAAGGAGGGATAATTAAAATATTGGGAGTGTGTTCTTTCTGCTTGGGGTCGTAAAATTTCCAGCGGGCATAATTTACGAGGCAAACAGGCCCGTTTAATTGGGCGGCGATGGAAATACCAAAATAGGCCTGCAACATGGTTAATGAGCGATAATGCTTCAGAAAGACAAGTCGTTGCCATTGCGGTAAGAGGTGGGCCAGTATCTCCCGCCGTAAATCCAGGACATGGCGGTTGATATCCAGGGTAAGAACGCGTCCACGATCATCCCGCAATGCATATAAATCCATCACCGGGCCAGCAGGGCCATGACGTTGTTTGATTTTCTGGATGGGAAAGGTAAACAGTTTGAGTTTACATAGACCGCGCAACAGCAGTTCCGCCCAACGGGTAGAAAGGATGTAAGTCAGGTGGGCCACCCGGTTTTTATGGCATAACAATGTGAATAGAGTGGTGCCCTTGAGTTGATACACCCAATAATTACTCTTATTTGATTCTTTATTCACGGTTTTCTACCATACTCAGAACGACCCGTTACACCATTTCAAAAAAGACCTCGCCAAAATTCTTAACACCGATACCGTGTTTATATAGCGGCGTATAACCAATAGGTCTACCCGCCAACATGTCCAGGGTCCATAAAATATCGGTAAAACCGAACCTGTGCCGGAAATAAACGGTGCTGGAGAAGCGGGGATTTACCTCAAAGGGAATACATTTCCCGCCAGTGATGCGGAACTGCACATTGATGGACCCCTTAAATTTCATCTGCATTTTTAATGCGATGGCGATTTGCTCCAGAAATCCGTTGACATTGTCATTGTCGATTAGTTCCACGTAATTACTGTATCCACCGGGAGCCAAACGGCGCTTAAAGGTGATGGTATAATAATTTTGGCCATCACTGAAGATACAGGCCGTATATTCGGCATCGTCGCCAGGGATGTGTTTCTGGATGATCATATCGCGATTTCGTTTCAAATAGAATTGTAATTCTTCTTCATCGGTTACTTTAAAAAGCCCCTGGCTACCACTGCCCCGTCGTTTCTTTAAAATAACAGGAAATTTCAAACGGCCATCGTAACCCGCCTGGAGGCAGGTATCTGGGCAGAGAATACCGTTGGCTTTAAAAAACTCGATGGTTTGAAATTTATCGACAAAAGTCTCGACGATTTGCGGCTCATTCATGAC
Organism: uncultured Clostridia bacterium; assembly: GCA_964502145.1. Taxonomy (GTDB): domain Bacteria; phylum Acidobacteriota; class Aminicenantia; order UBA2199; family UBA2199; genus CAZCVI01. Next base: position 30,330 of record CAZCVI010000033.1, on the reverse strand, counting down.
AAACACGGCGCCCAGGTGGTGGAATTGTTCTTTTTTACGGAGGAAAAACTCGATCTCCACCTCGGATACGGGGAACACGTAATCAATATGATTCGTTTCAATAATGCCTTGAATAAAATCGCTGTACTGGGTTTCATTTTTCACAGGCGGGGCAATAATAAAGTCATTGACTACAGCCCGGCCCGCAGCATAAGGGTTCATGTCACAGCCCACAATAAACATATCTTGGCCGGATTCCCGTAGGCATTTGATCACGCTCAACGCCAAATCGCCGCCAACTGCGGTCACTAATATTCGTTTCATCTGTGGTTCCTCGTTCGTGTTAATCATTTAAATTTTTTCCCCCATGCGCATCAATACTTCGATCAGATAAGAATTCGCATCTTCGCGTCCCAGGATATCTGCCACCTGGGCATCCACATCGTACTGGACACGTTTAAAAGCCAATTGGTCGTTTTCGGTATTATAGAGAGCATAAGAGGGCCAACCCCCATCCCGTGGCTGACCAACGGAACCGGGATTGATGATGCGCATGTGTTCCCGGTGTATGTCCATAGTATAGTGGGTATGACCGAGAAAAACCACTTTATAGGGCAATTCATCGAACCGTTCAGTAAGGGAATCGGGATACACATACTGGGACACAGGATTCCACGGGCTACCATGAAACGCGGCCAAATCTAAGCGGGGCAAGATGAACTCCGGGGATAATTGCTTTAAAAATTCCAGGTTAGGGGGGGTAATGCTCGCTTTTAAAAATTCAAACGAACGGCCATAGGTTTTTGAATACTCTGTCATCACCTTTGCATTGTCCAACGATTTAAGAAACAAAAGATCATGGTTTCCGGCGATAGAAAACAGGTTGGGAATTGTTTTTAATATTTCGATGACCTCGTTCTGGTGATAATAGTAACCGCAAATGTCACCCAGAAAAAGATGTAAGTCGCAGTTTTCTTTTTTAATCTGACGATAGATTTGTTCAAAGGCAAAAATATTACCGTGGATATCGGAAAAAATAGCTATTTTCATTTAGTAGTTGGTCCTCAAGCAATTTCATTTTTTTGTGGATACCAGTTTATTACATTGGTTTAGATTGGTTTAGATTGGTTTAAAATTGTTTGCAATGTCTTTTAGAGCTTCTTCAAATGTGCGTCCCGGTGGTAACAGGGGAGAGGGCGCGATGATCTGATGATATCCTCCGCTATCAGCGCGAATTTCCGGTTGTTTGGCAGGTAGTAATATTTGGCATATCATTTCCACCATTTCAGCCAGTGTATTCTGGAAAGTTCCGGCTACCAAGTGTGTGCCGGGGAGAGGATTATTTATTAACCATTGGATAATAGCACATAGATCTTTAACATAGATATAATTACGTTTAAATTCGCCGGTGCCGTATAGTACGGGAGGATTACCTTTTAAGGCCTCGTTTATAGCCTGGTTAATTCCCAGATGAGAGGGGCCATTGTGGCCAAAAATACCGGCGATCCGTAAAATCGTGGCAGAAACACCTGACATGGTGATCATCTGTTCGGCCAACCACTTGCTATACAGGTAATGGTTGGCGGTCAGCAATTGGAACCCGGTTTCGGCAGTGATATAAGGATTTTGAGGCCCAGCAATTAATGCGGCCGAGGCAAAAATAAAATAAGCCTGCTGCTCCTGCGCCCACTGGGCCAGCTCGGCGGTGGTCAGTACATTGGGTTTAAAAAGATCCGCCCGCGTGCCACCGTTCCAACCAATGCGGGCACCCAGATGAATAACAACGTCCACGGGTGGCAGTTGCCACACTCGGGCTAAAAAATTAGCACTGCAAAAATCCACCACGACCTCGTCTGGGAACCCGGTGGGGCTATGGGTCATAGGAATAACCTGAAAACCGGCGGCACACAAAACGTTATATAAATACCTACCGGTAAAACCATTGGCTCCGGTAAGTAACACGCGTTTTCCTTTGTTCATTTTACGGAGCGCACCAAGACAAACGCCTCGGCAAAACTGACGCCGCACTGCATGCCCCAAAATTCGGCGGCCAACCGTATGCCTTTTAAAGAACGGGGGTGGGGATATTCCCGTAATTCGGAGGTATACTGGGCCATAGCAGCTACTTTGGTTTCAATGGTAGCGGAGACATCAAAAAAGCAGTTGGGACTGAACGTCAGGGGATAATTCCACTGGGTGGAAGAGAGTACTTCAAAGGCATAAATCTCTTTCACGGTTTCACCAGCCAGGGGACGTGAGGCGGTCATTACGGCCCGGAAAGTGATCTGATGGTCAATATTCAGGTCTTTCTCATAGTGGGTGAATAGGATATCCGGTCTGACCTTCTCCTTGACCGATTCCACTACTTTGATGACATCCAACAGGGGTATGGAATCAAAGCGGTTATCGGGGAGGTCGTAGGTAAAGACCTCTTTTACACCGGTAACGCGATTGGCCTCGTGAATTTGTTTTTTAAGGGTCGCGATTTCGGCTTCCCGTTTATCCTGCTGTCGGGAGAGGTCCCTGGAGGTGATGCCCTCACCGAGGATGAGCGTATACACCTCGTGTCCTTCTGCTACCAAGCGGGCGGTGGTCGCACCGCAACCCAGAATTTCATCATCGGGATGCGCGGCAATAAGCAATACTTTTTTTACCATTTGGGGTCCTTTAAAAGGGATTACGTTTTTAGTTCAAAGCACTCTTTTTTTCTAATATCCTGATAATATCACCTAATTTTTCGACTTCGAACATCTCTTCCACTTCGATCTTAACATGGAACTCACGTTCAATAGCCATAATCAAATCCAGATGCCCGACAGAGTCCCATTCGGGAATGTCGTCAGAGGTCCAGTTTTCATTGATAGTCTCTGTTTCAATGGGGAACACCTGACGTATTACTTTTTCCAGTTGTTTATCCAATTCTTTCACCTCTGGGAATTTTGCGTGGCCTTATTCTTGGCGATTAATACGGCATACTCAATGGCATCCAGGATACTGGTATCATTGGCAAGCCCTTTACCCGCTTTCCCGAAGGCGGTGCCGTGGTCGACGGAGACGCGGATGATCGGCAAACCGATGGTGATATTGACGCCACTGACCGATTGCCATACAACACCGTCAAAGTTAAAGCCAGTTAATTTGACGGGAATATGGCCCTGGTCATGGTACATGGCAACGATAATATCAAGACTGCCGGATTTTCCTTTTGGGAAAACGGTATCGGCAGGATAGGGGCCCTCGACATGAAGGCCTTCGGCTTGTGCCTGTTTAATGGCGGGAATAATCTCTTCGATTTCTTCATACCCCATGATACCTGCTTCACCAGCATGGGGATTCAAACCACACACACCGATACGCGGGGATTCTATGCCCAGTAAGCGGCACCCTTCATAAGCTTTGATGATGGTATTGTAAACACGTTCTTTCTTGATCATGTCGACCATCTTGCGAACGGCGAGGTGGGTAGTCACATGGATGACCCGTAGTTTCCCACTGGCTAACATCATGACGGCTTTTTCGGAATTGGTTAATGCAGCCAGCATCTCGGTATGGCCGCGGTACTTCTTGCCGTAACCACCCAGATCAAAGGACTCTTTATTGATGGGAGCGGTAACTATGGCGTCGATCTCTTTATCCATGGCCAGGGCAATGGCTTTTTCTATATATTCACCGGCCGCTTTCCCGCAGGCGGCATCAATGATTCCGTAAGGAATGCGTGGCATGGTCAGGTTCTTTAAATCGATTACATCAATCGTCCCGAAAGTGAATGATGCTTCGGCTACAGATTCTATGCCACAAACGTTTAGCTTTACTCCGGCGAAACGGATGGCATCCTCCAGCGCCCATTTATCACCGACGACCAGCGGTCGACATTGTTCGTAAACGATGGGTTTGGTTAGTGCTTTGGCAATAATCTCGGGGCCTATCCCGGCTGGGTCGCCCATTGTGATTCCTATGATTGGTTTCATTTATTTAATATCCTCCACGTGTTTTAAATTATATTTTTTACCGACTTGGCCTGTGTTGAATTACTTGTCAATTTTTTGAGGCCATGCTGGACAAACTGGACTTACTGGACATACTGGACTTACAAAAGTTTTGTTTTTTGTCCACGCTGTCTATAAAGCATTTTAGCTTGATTGTTAGCTGACGATTTCTAAAAGTTCGGTGTGAATTTTGCCATTGGAGGCGACAACTTGTTTGGAATCCAATGTGCATGGGGTGCCATCAAAATGGGTGACCTGACCTCCAGCCTCGGTAACGATCACAATACCTGCGGCAATATCGCATATTTTAGTATTAACCCAGATCCTGCCACCGATGGTGCCATCGGCGGTCATACACAGATCATTGGTGGCGGTGCCCAGTATCCGGGTAGTAAAAGCACGTTCGGTCAGGGTTTTATAATAGTGCAACGATTTAGGGTTCAGATGAAATTGATTATCAAAACACACCATGGATTTTGACAATTCTGGACTGCTTGATACTTCGATGGGCTGGTCATTCATAAACGCCCCGCCACCCTTAACGGCATAATACAAGCGGTTTTCCATGGGGAAAAAAATGACGCCCATTAAAAAGCTGTCACCTTGAGCCAAACCGATGGAAATACCGGAGAAAGGAAGTCCACTAATAAAGTTATGGGTGCCATCCAGGGGATCGATGATCCAGTTGCGCCCGGCACGGTCCACGGTATTGCTGCGTTCCTCGGTAATGATGCCATAATAGGGGAATTGGGGTTCTAATACCGATAATATGGCTTTCTGGGATTCCATATCCACGACGGAGACCATCTCTTTGGGGGATTTGCGGATGATGCGGTATTTTTGGCGAAAATTCTCCTTTAATACCTCGCCTCCGAGGCGGATGGCTTGTAGTGCGTATTTTAATTCATTGTTGGGGTCAATCATTTTTTAGTCCGCGCTCAACTCTCGTAACTTCTTTCGTAATAATTTACCAGAATGGGTCTTGGGGATATCGGCTACAATCTCGACGTATTTGGGAATCTTGGTTTTAGGTAAATAGTGGCCGCAGTGGGCGATAATCTCATCGGGGGTCACGGTCATGTGATCTTTGGCCACCACGAAACTTTTCACCTCTTCGCCGAACATCTCATCCGGTACACCGATGGTGACACCCTCTTTTACAGCGGGATGAAGCATTAATATCTCATCAATCTCGCCCGGCACAATATTCATTCCGCCCTTGATAATCAAATCTTTTTTGCGATCTTTAAAATAAAAAATACCTTTTTCATCCCTATAACCGAGGTCACCGGTATGGAACCAGCCATCAATCACGACTTCATGGTAGACTTTTTCGTTTTTATAATACCCGACAAACACATTCTCGCCTTTCACCACGATTTCACCGGTTTCATTGGGTGGCAAGGGGTGGTTTCTGTCATCGACGATTTTAACTTCATTCACATCCAATGGCACGCCAATACTACCGGGCTGCCAGTTTGGTGCCAGAGGATTATCAATATGGGTGGGACCGGTCTCGGATAAGCCATAAAGATTGGCGGTTTTTAAATGGAACCGCTCATAAAATTGTTCCTGCACTCCCTTTTGCAGGGGGGCTGAACCACAGCCCACAAAACGCATGGAAGAAGTATCCTCGGCGATTGGTTGGCGATATATATTTAATATGGAATATAACACGGTGGGTACGACTTCCATATAAGTGATCCGATGCTCTTGGATCAATTTCCAGATTTTATTGCGAATATGCCAGAATGATTCGGCCATCACAATCTTGCCGCCGGAATAGGCGCAGGGCAAAAGAGAGTAATTGGTGGACGCGGTATGCCCTAACGGCAGCATGATCAGATGCACTTCTTGTTCAAAACTGAACTTAAAACCACGGCAAATAGAGGAAATATCGGCAATCATATTACGATTTGAATATAATACGCCTTTGGGATCGGAGGTGGTGCCGGAAGAGTAATAAAGGCAAGCGGGGTGGTGTTCTAGCAGGGGGATGGTTTCTGTCAATTCAGTGGGGAAGGTGGCGATGCTTTCTTCAAATTTTCGTTCCGCGCCCACGGGTAAAAAAATAATATTTTCAGTTCCTGTTCCGCTGAATTCGCGTTCTTTGCGGGTATCAATGAAGATCAAGCGGGGTTCAACCAGACGCACATTTTTTTGAATCTCCTCTTTATGGGAGGTAAAGGGCATAGGATTCAAAATAGCCCCGATACGTATCACGGCAAAATAAAAGAAACAATACTCGGGGGAGTTCTCAATCACAACGGTAATGCGGTCGCCGGGTAACACGCCCTTGGCACGCAGAAAATTGGCGGTCTGTTCAACAACTTGGTTGAATCTGGCAAAAGTATAGGTACGCTCGCTACGGACATCGTAAATAAAAACCCGTTGGCCATTTTCTGCAGCCTGATAATAAATAATGTCTGAAAAGTTTTTGCAATCGTGTAGTTTCATGGGATTATACCTTTTTGGGAGTGGTGGTTTTTACTGGACTGGCTGGACATCGGGGGATGAATTTATCTCAATTAGTTCGACCAGTTCCCGCGAGGAAGTGTAGAGCCAGGCGCTGGGGTTGCTTTGGTGGGCGGTGCTGGGCACAATATCGCCCAGAATTTTGGCACCTTGGCTTTCGAGATAACTGATGGCGGCATGGATATCTTCCACTGCAAAGCTAAGATGATGAAGGCCACCGCCTTTTTTTTCTAAGAAACGGTACACTGGGGAATCTTCACCCAATGGGCGAATTAACTCGATGGTGACTTCAGCGCCATAACCGGTGTTTAATAATAATACTTCCACTTTTTGAATCGGGTCTATGACGGGTTCTCCCCATGCTTCCAAACCAAAGGTTTGGTGATAATAGAGCCGCGCTTCTTCGAGATCCTTAACCACTTTACCAATGTGATGTAATTTCATTTTCATTTTTTTCTTTTGATTATTATATAATCTCGGTTGAATCCCCCATGGTAAAATACCACAAGGATTTATCAATAACTTTATCCTGGTATGGATGTTCTTTATTTAAACGGAGGATCAAGGGACGATCAATGGTCATTCGCTCAAAACCATTTTCGGTAAATAGTTTCTCCACCAAGGAATTGCCCCAAAACCAGATGGTCACCTCGTCTACGTGATGGCCTTGTAACACATTCAAACCACCCCGGATTAATTCATGCAGGGTTTCTTCATCATCACGATGGGCAAAAATATCCACGATATGCCCGCGCAGCGTGGTGTCTTCTTGGTATAATTTCAAGACAATATAGCCTTTGAGCTGGTTATCTTGATATAACGCGAAAGGGAAATATTTCCAGTCGGGACGCGACAAATAACGCCAGTTTAAATAAATATGATCCCTTTTTACAGCGATGGGATATTGGACGGAACAGCTTTCCCATAAGCGGTCGTACTCTTGGTCAAAAACAGTAATAGGTAGGAAAGAATCATTGACCGGACTGGTTTTGAGGTTGGCTTTACTAAGTTTCCATTCATCAAAAATAAGCAGGTCACGGTAATTCAACACGATATTCTCGAATTTATGGGCGAGGCGATTGGGGAACCCCCAGGTGAAAGGGATATTGTGCTTGGCCTGCTCTTCCATTAATTTTTCACCGACAAATTTTAAGAGTCCACGGTTCTGGTATTTTTTGTCCACCAGGGCCCCAATGGTATGGGACGCGGTCACGACTTGGTCCAGTACTTTTAACTTGTAGGGCACAGCGGCAAAATGGGCGATTAGATGGTCATTATGTTCGGCTACCCAGATGAGGGAATGGCCTGCAGGATTGGTGCTGGTAAATTTCCAGTGCCAATTCGCCAATGTTCGACGGTTCCATATAGAAGGAAGTTCCCGCGCATCCAATTCCAATATCTCTTTTTCATCGCCTTGTTGATACGGTCTGATTTTCATGTTTATTCCCTCGTTCCCTTACTGAATCATGTTCCAGAGGATGACATCTTCTTTTTCGATATCCACCGCGGCTTTGCGGCCCAGAACCTGTTGCTTGAATATGGGATGGATGCCAGTGCCGGGGCGGGTTAACTTGACATTTTCGGCGGTTAAGGGGTCGCCTTTTTTAATCGTAAACCGGGCCACAAAACTGCGGCGGGTCATCAGCCGTGATTTTAATTCGGATGGGGATAACTGGCGTTTATAAGACCCAAGGGCTTTTTCAGTGTCCCGCACACTCTTGACCAGGTCTTTCATGGCCGCGGGATCGAGCGCGAAGGGATGGTCCGGGCCAACCAGGGTGCGATCCAGGGTGATATGTTTCTCAATGATACAGGCACCCAGAGCCACGGCTGCCACATCCATCATGTTTTCGGGGTGATGATCTGAAAAACCAACGGGTAGTTCAAAGGCTTTTTGCAACATGGTAATATTGTTGAGGTTGACGTCTTCGGGGCGGGGGGGATAATTGGAGACGCAATGGAGCAGTGCTAAATCAAAATTGCCCACCGCTAATATCGTTTCCACGGCGTCCTCGATCTCGCCGAGGTAATGCATCCCGGTTGAAAGGATAATGGGTTTTTTAAACGCGGCCAAATCGGCCAGGAAATCAAGGTATGTGACATCAATAGAAGCCACTTTAAAAACTGGGGGATCGAACGGCATCAAAAACTCTGCATCCCTACGGGAGTGAACGGTGGAAAATACCTGCAACTGCTTCTGCCGGGCATAGGCAAACATCTCGGCAAACCAATCCCTGGGCATTAAGATACGATCTCGCGCCACATCGACCCAAGGGTGATGACCATATATATTATCCAGTTTCACACTGGTGGTGGTAATTTTACCACTGAAGACTTCAAGGGGTTCGTAGGTCTGGAACTTGACAGCATCAAAGCCAGCTTCGGCTGCGCTATCAATCAAGCGATACACCACGGCTTTGTCGTTACAATGATTGGAACCGATTTCGGCGATCAGATAAACGGGGTGCCCATCGCCTACCATTCGTCCGCCGATATTGATCTCTTTTACTTTCATGAAGGTGTCTCCATTTATTTTTATATGTCGTTACTGATAGTCATGCGGCCATATTCTGGCAGAATGCCACGATTTTGTCCACACCCAGTCCTGATACCAGATTATGTCCGCTGGTGGTAGCACGAAGACGTCGTTCATAGGCAGATAACTCCCGGAACTTCTGGGCAAGATTTGCCATCAAGGGAATATCGGTCCAAAAACCGGCATTTTCAATAAACCCGGTCTTTTCCCAGCCCTGGACATTATGGCGTTGGTTGTCTGCCACGGCAACAACCACGGCGGGTACACCGATACGGGCGAGTTCATACAGGGTTTGACCCCCGGAAACTATCGCGATATCGGATTGTTGCATCACCTGCTTCATGCCATGACCATCGGGGGAAAAAATAATCCGGGTGTGGTGGTCTTTGACGGACTGGATTTCAGTGATGTTTTTAAAGGCATTGCCTATAACCACGAGTTTAGTGAGTTCGGGATAATGGCACACGAGAAAGTCCAGGACTGGCGGGGTCATATTTTTGGAGTCATCGCCGCCAAAAGAGAGCAGCACGGATTTTACTGTTGGCGACACGGGTTGTTCGGAAACTTGCCAGAAGGGTTCCCGTAAAGAAATATAAGTGGGGCCAAGCAAATAGGAAACATCTTTTCTTTTGGGGTAAGGCAACTCTGCGGCGGTGATGCTCCAATTGACGACAATTCCAGGGGGGTAGTCTAGGCGGAGGGTGTCGTCGAGGTAAACGGGTACTTTTACCTGCCGTGAAATCTCTTCATATACACTGTCGTTGGCCAAGTAAGAATCCACGATAACAATCGCGGCGTCTTTTAGAAAAAACGGCGGTTGTTCGGTGTTTATGACCTGACTCCAATCCAGTAGGGCGTAGACCTGCTCGGGTAAAATACTGGCCACGGTCTGGTCGCCATGAACGTAAAACTCGGTTTGCCAACCGGCCCGTTCGAAAGCTCGGCTCAAGGAGAGGCAACGGGTGATATGTCCGAACCCGATTTGCTCGCCGCCCTCGGTCAAAATGACAACTTTTTTTGTTTTTGTGTTCATTGGAAGTTAAATAGCTTTATATAAAAAGATTTTCCATGGAGATTCTTTACTTTGAAATACTTTTTCAAGGTTCAGGTGAATGTGCGGGGCATTAACAATCTCCACGGCTGAAAAAAAATAGTGGCCGCCCAGTTGTTTGAAAGCATCTGTATTTAAGGCGAGGTGGTTAATCTTTAGATGTTGCTCAAATTTGGTAATACCCCGTGTAAATGCGAGACCGCGAAGTATTGGATTGCCGTGCAATTCGTTGACATATATAAAACAGCGCTTGGCATTGCTGTCAAAGCCGCGTTTTAGGAACTCATTTTTCTCCAGTTCCTGGGCAAAAATCGCTCTGAAACGGTGCTTATACTCCAGAGAGTAGATATCGGTATAAATATCCAGGGTGTAAAAACCGTTGTATTGACTGATACCGGGATGTATACCGATACTGGCCACGCGATACTGGGCTTTGGGTTTCCCGATAAATTGGGCGATCTGAGCAAATAATTCCTCGGAATAGAATTCCTTGAAACTCAAGGAATAGGTCAGCGGAGAACCTACCATGGAATTCTGCCTGCCCAAAAGATGGCGATACTCCCAATTATAATACACGAGCATGAACAGAACCTGGAAAATAATAAAAGCAGAAGCCACTACTTTTCCCCAGGGAAGATGTTTGCGGATCACCCATAATGCCAGGGCAAAGATGAGGTACCATAAAAAGGGATTAAACCAGTAAAAACGGGAAAGATCAAACGCATTGATGAATTGATATTTCTCCCGCAGGGGCAGCACGTGTTGCCAATATTTGAAGCCCCATAGAAAAGAGGTCCACATGGTGGCGATTACCAGCAGGGGAAGAAGTGTGATGGAGATTTTTTTATATAGGGCAATGGATAACGCCAGGGCGGCGGCACCAAGAACAAAGATGTGATGCGCCCCGACCTCATTGATACGGTCGAAAAGAAAATTATGAATGGTGTTTTTAAAAGCGGTGGCAGTGGAAAGTCCAACCACATCGATCTCCTCGCGAAAAGAGGTGAAATTGGGGTTTATAAAAGAGTACAGCAAATGAAAATGGGTAAAGCTATAGGTGACGGTCAAGAGGGCAATACCAGCAAAAAAGGGGAAGGGGATGGCTTTATTTTTCCAGCAATCCCAGAGGAAAAGCACGGTCAACGTGATGGCGATAAACACGCCCATCAGAGCAAGCTTGGAATAGAAGGGAAAAATAAAAATGATTAAGAAGTCGGTCCATCTGCCACAGCGGTTTCTGATATTTAAAAAGCCGTACCAGAGCAAAGGTAACCCGGCCACGGAAAGACCACCAGCCGGATAAAAGGGCAGCAGGGAAAAACAGAGTGACACGCCAGTCAAAAGCCAGAAATCACGCTCTTGATCTTTAAACACATGGGTTTTTAATAACAAGATCATGCCAAAAAACGCGGCCAGTCGCATCAGCAACTCATTCACTGCAAAAGCGGTAAACGAGGGGAGCAGGATAAAGAACCAAGTCATTACATTATAACCCGAATCCACGCCACTGAGTGCCAAACCATTCAATAAATGATCGAGCCGGGTACTGGGATTCAAGCTGAAGGCTTTTCCGCTCTCGGCCAGAACCTTGGTATGGGGGACATGGCTGTCCAGGTTATCAAAGATTTTCACGTGGGTATTCTGACCCTGAAAAATAAAAGGCGCCCAAGCGATAAATATCACCAGCAGGCTCAACAGAATCACTGCTTTGGATTGATGTTTCCATGCTGCTTTCCCAGGTTCGCCAATTGGAATCTGCGGGGAATGTTTGCCGGTGATGGTGCGCCAGATCCACAGTCCTACACCCACGACCAATATTGCGGCGAAGAGGTAGGCGAGTTTGAAACGGTAGGAAACTTCAAAGCGATAGGCCAGTTGGCTAAGTTTAAGGAGTGCCCATGTCCACAGGCTACCACCGGTAATCACTATTCCCAGCACAATTACAATGGCCACGGCCAGAAGGATATAAATAAATGGTTTAGGATTTAATTTCATCGTATTCTTTGAATCGGTTATGATGGGTTATAATTGGCTAGATGGCTTTTCGTTGGGCGATATAGTGTTTAAATTGTTCATAGTCGCGGATATAGTCCTTTGCATTATAGAGCTGGGAAGCCAAGACCAGCATGATGCAATCACGGGAAAAGTCCTGCATGGTGTGCCACAATTCCTTGCCCAGATAGATACCGATATGGGGTTTATCGAGTCGGACGGTCTGTGTTTGGGCCCCATCATCAATCCCGATGGTGCAAGAACCCGCAATACAAAAAAGCACCTGTTCCAGTTCCTTGTGGGCATGTTTGCCACGAATGGCACCAGGATTATTCAGATTATAGATGTAATAGACCCGCTTAATGTCAAAAGGGACATGCGTGAAGCTTTCGGCAACTGAAATAATGCCATCAATACCATCTGTGATTTTGGGGAGTTCAATGAACCCGGAATGGGTTACAAAAATCTGTGTTTTATTTTCCATGGGATTTATCTCGCGTTTTTGAGTCTGCTGTGGACTTACTGGACATACTGGACAATCTGGACATGCTGGACTTACTGGACTTACTGGACATGCGGGGATGATGTAATGGTGGTTTTTTCGTTTAAGAGACGAATTAGGTCTTTGTCGGTCTTGTAGACTAGGGTTTTGTGGGCGTTTATTTTGGGAATAGCCGGGTTTTCGTCCAGGATTTTGATCACATTAACCAGCGTGCTGTCAAGATTAAATTGGGCGAGTTTTTCGTACAGGGCGTTGAACATATCGAGGTCTTCTTGATAATCCAGGGTCAAACGATAGTCCCGTATCCACTCTGCGGGCAAGTCGACAAAATTGACTTTGAAAATAGCGGGGTTATTGGTCATATAAAGGGTCATATGCTCGGAGTATTCGGCGCGACCTACGAGTTGGATGACACGCTTTAATGCTTCCACATTATAAATCTGGCAGTTGGCACCCACAGGAAAACGCCGGGGTTCGGTAAAATCGGCTCCCGCGGCAAAATGGGCCTTTAATAAAAACTCGGCAATCTCGGGGGACACCACCGGACAATCACCGGTCACGCGAATGATGACATCAATATTGTAAGCTTGGCATGCTCCAAGGTAACGGGAAATGACATCCTCTGGATCACCCTGCCAAAACCGGACCCTGCCATTTAATGTATACTGCCCCAAAACAGCATCCTCCTCAGTAGTGGACGTGGCTAAAACAACCTCATCGGTAAAAGGAAACTTCAAACAATTGCCAAGGCACCGCTCCACTGAGGAGACACCATGTATAGGCAGGATCGCTTTTTTCTTTAAACGGGATGACGCCATACGTGCGGCAACAATAGCGGCGATCCGTGGTTTCTTATAATCGTTTACAGTCACGGTAGCGCCAGGAACCAACGGCTGCGCGAGTTGAAAAAAACGCTCCTGAAGGTCTTGCATTTCATGGTAATTGAGACCGGGTTTATCGGTACGCCGAAAAATCACATCCTGTGGGGCGACCAGTTGACCGGGATTTAGATTTTTTGCCAACACGGGTTTCTGGATCGATTTATCGTAATATTTCTTTTCATTGGCGGTTACAAAGCCGGTGTTTAGGCTGTGTTGTACATTTTTAATATCTGCCAGCATGAGCTCTACCTCGCTACATTCCAGTGCAGCCACAGCATCATACTGGGTGGTGGCACGACTCTGGCAGATATGTTTTTCAATATAAGAACACCCTTTCACATGGGCATACACGGGGAAATTCACGGCCAAACGACTCTCTGTGGCGGAAATATGGTCGGCATAACTGATGGCACAACTGGGGAAAACGGCTTGAAGGATAGAAATTTTATTCAAGGAAGAATCTTCAATCCTGGTGGGGAAATCTTGGAACCCCAACTGCAAGACAATATTTTTAAAATGAAAACGCTCAAACTGTCTGATATAATTCTCAATACGGGAAATTTCAAGCCCGGAAATATTCACAATCAACTCTTTGTCAGACAAATCCAATGGCTCAAGCGCGGCACTGATTTCGCGATTGTCCAGAATGGAAGGCTGCATTTTGATACCCCTGATACGGGCGATATTCTTGGCCAATATCTCCACCCCATACACGCAGAAGAGGTCCAACCAAACCTGAAACCCCTTTTCTAAGGAAAAAGTGATCAGTTCGGCCCATAACGGGTCAGGAATAAAAAAATTCTTGATGACTGGATACCAGGAAAAATCGGGCATCATGACATTTTCGGGTTTAAACGCATGGAATTTAATGGCAATATCGGGGTATTGCTGGGTTAAATGGGAAAATTCCGCGACGGTTTGTTTGAGTAACGGGACATTACCGCCGTGAAAATTGGCAGTTTCTAAAATTACATGGGGTAATTGTTTCATGAAACATCCTTTGATTATCTAAGGTTCGATAATTCGAAAATTCTATAATTATTATTTATTGCCGTGTTTTGGTTCGGTTAAAGCCACGATGGCAGTGATAACCTGTTCTACCTCGGCATCTGTCATTTTGGGATACAGCGGGATACTGAGACATTGTTGATAGTAAGCTTCGGCATGGGGAAAATCGCCGGGTGTGAAGGAGAAATTTTCGCGGTAAAAGGGTTGTAAATGAACAGGAATATAATGCACCTGGGTGCCAATGCCCTGTTGAAGCAGCTCTTTCATCACCTGTGGGCGACTTTTGCAGAGGTAGGCGAAATCAAATTTTAATACATAGAGGTGAAACGCGGAGTACAGACCGGGTTTTTCATAGGGGATGGTTACGCCGTTAAGGGATTTAAAGGCCAGGTTATACATGTCCACGATCTGGCGGCGGCGCGTGACAAACCCAGCGATCTTTTTCATCTGACTGGTGCCTAACGCGGCCTGTATATCGGTCATACGATAATTAAAACCGAGGGCTTGCATTTCATAATACCAGGGCGCGGCTGGAGCGACATCATCGGCAAATACGGGGTCAAGAGGAGCGAAGCTAGTGTGATGATATTTTAATTTGGCATGGTCCTTGGTGATACCATGACTGCGCAGCAACAGCAAACGTTCGTACAGGTCTTTATCATTGGTGGTAATGAGACCGCCCTCACCGGTGGCAATGGTTTTAACCGGGTGAAAGGAAAAAACGGTCATATCAGAGTAACAACATGAACCGACTGGTTTCCCATTTGCATAGCGACTACCAATCGCGTGGGAAGCATCCTCAATGATATACAATGGGCCAAATCCCGCGCCTGGATTCTCTTTTAACCTGGATATGGCTTCCATATCACAGGCTTGTCCAGCGAAATGAACAGGGATGATGATGCGGGTTCGCGGGGTCAGGCGTTTTTTTATGGCCAGAGGATCAATCGAATAATTCAGGGGGTCAATATCGGCAAAATCGGGTTCTAAACCATTGTAGCACAAACAATTGGCACTGGCTACAAAAGTATTGGGGGCAGTAATGCCGGAAAAGGGGGGCATGCTTCCTGTGGGAAGCCGTTCTTGTTTTAATGCGGCCACAGCAATATGCAGGGCAGCGGTGCCGCTACTGACAGCCACAGCATACTGGCAACCGACATAGGCAGCAATGGCTTGTTCGAATAGACCTACCTGTGGGCCTTGGGTGAGAAAATCCGATTTTAGTACCGCGGCCATAGCAGCGATATCATCGTTGTCGAGCCAATGTTTTCCGTAGTTTAACATGGTTAGAGCACAATATTGAGCTGGCTTAAACGCTCGCGGATATCGGCAACAGTGAGCCACTGGTCATTGGTGTTGGAGGCATAAACAAAATTGGGTTGTACCTTGATACCGCCGGGAGTAAAATGACGGCTCTTGTCCCACCAATTGGTATCGGGGTAAATAATAAAGAACTTGCCATAATCATAAGCAGTACGGGAATCCTCGACAGTGACCATCAATTCATGCAACTTCTCGCCCTCGCGCATGCCCACGTCGACTTGTTTGGCTTCGGGACACATGGCCTGGGCAAGATCGGTGATTTTAAAGGAGGGTATCTTGGAGACATAAATTTCGCTACCGTGGGAGTCTTCAATCGCCCTGAACACGAGGTCCACGCCTTCATCCAAACTGATCCAAAAACGGGTCATAGCCGCATCGGTGATCGGCAACTCCTGCTTGCCACTTGCTAACAAGGAATTAAAAAATGGAATGACAGAACCACGACTGCCAGCGACATTACCATAACGCACCACGCTAAAGGCAATCTCTTTTGTGCCACGATAGGCATTGGCATTGACAAAAAGTTTGTCCGACACCATCTTGGTCGCCCCATACAGATTCACCGGATACACGGATTTATCAGTGGACAGGGCAATGACTTTCTCTACCTTCCGGTCTAACGCGGCATTGATAATATTTTCCGCACCATGGATGTTGGTTTTAACCGCCTCGATAGGGTTGTATTCCATGGCTGGCACATGTTTTAAGGCAGCGGCATGAATCACTACGTCCACCCCTTCAAAAGCACGGTAAAGCCGCTCCTGATCACGAACATCGCCTATGAAAAATCGCATCCGTTTGAGGTAAGGTTCAAAACGCTTCTGCATCAAGTATTGCTTGTACTCATCGCGGGAATAAATGATGATCTTTCTGGGATTGTAATTCTGAAATATGCGCTCGGTGAATTTATGACCGAAGCTACCGGTTCCACCGGTGATTAATATTACTTTATCATTTAACAAAAGGCACCTCTGTTTACGCGGGACAGGGAATCGTGAGTCCCTGTTCCCGGAGAAATTGCTTAAATTCGTTCACTACCGGATAGTCCCAGTCCAAGTACTTAAAAAAAGTCTCATACGTCCCTTTTTCTTTAAAACACTGGATGGCATCCCTATAATTTTTTTCATAGAGGTCCATCTGGTTTTTTTGTTTCCAGATATACGCCACTACTAGGTACGAGGCAATATGGCCGGGAATACGGAGCAACAAGTTCTCGCAGTATTCCAAAAAATTGTCGATCTGGCCGGGTTGTTTGAGGGAGGGGTTGTTGATAAAATTCAATTCGATGTTGGTATCGTAGATAATCTCTTCCAATTGCGCGGCGTTCCATTCCTCGGAATAGAGGTAATTGGAACGGCGGGGCTCAAAGTTATCGAGATCATTCTCATCGAAGCGTAGTAGTTTGGCAGCCTCGGCTTCTGCAAATATTTTTGTGCCGGGATAGGGCACCAGGATCAAAAACTGGTTGGAATGGGCGTTAAAACGGCGGGCCACGGCCAGGGTCTGTTGGATCTGTGCCATGGATTCGTTGGGAAAGCCGAATAAATAGTTGATATGCACGCGCATATTTTGCGCCTTGATCCATTCCACGACTTTCTCTACCTTGTCAAAGTCGAGGTTCTTTTGCAAATGTTTTTGCATTTCGGGTGAACCCGTTTCCACGGCAATACCCACGGTTTTGATACCGGCTTTTTTCAACAACCCGACGATCTCCTCATCCAAGTGATTGGCATGGAAACTGGAGGGCACGGGTTCCAACACGATATTATTCTCTAATACCCGGTGCAGGAAATCAATCATCCATTGGCGATTGACGGAGCGGTTGTCGTCGACAAAATGCAATAGGGCGTGGTATTTCTTATCCAGGTCGAGCATCTCGGCAATAAGTGTATCCACTTTTTTGTACCGTAGTTTGTATCCCCAGGAGAGCTGGGTATTGCAGAAGGTGCAACGGTACGGGCAGCCACGGACGCCCTCAATAGACAACATGCGTTCGCCGCTGTTCTTAAAATATTTCTCCACATCGAGGTAATGCCAGGCAGCCACGGGAATGTCATTCATATCAATAAAACGGGTCAGGGGCACGAGGTGAACGGACCCATCAGCGTTTTTTTCAGCGTAGCCACCCAACGGGTACTTCTCCTCGAAGGGAGCATCAGAGAAGCCATTGTATAGATTGAGGACATTAACCAGTGTGGCTTCACCCTCGCCAATCACCACGGTATCCACATCAAGGTCTTTCAAACATTTCTCCGGGAAGATAGTGGGGTATCCGCCACCCACGATAATTTTAGCCTGGGGGTGATATTTCCGTGACAGGGCCACAGTCGCTTCCAACCAGCGGATATTAAACACAAACATGATGGAAATCCCCAGCACGTCATAGTCCCGGTTTTTAATGTGTTCTTCTAATAGGGCGGGGTACTCGTAGATATCCACGGCAACACCCAGTTTGCGGTAGGCTTCGATATTGATATCTACAGCCTTGATGTCATAACCGAAGGTATTGTGCTTTTCCAAGAAGGCACACAGTGAAGCCAAGGCAAATGAAGGGATGGGCCGGAAGGTGTGTTTTAAACGAAAAGCGTCACCCTCAGGTATGGCATCGGGATGAATGCAATGGGGTACTTTTAAAAGTAAAACTTTCCTATACTCTTTTTTTTCTTTTTCTGATCTCATAAAACGTCCTTAAATAATTGTGGCATGGTAAAGACCTGAATTCACCATCACATTTCAGAAAAGACTGGACTATCTGGACATACTGGACATTCTGGACCAACTGGACTTTCCAAAACCTTTGAATTTTGTCCAGCTTGTCCAGCTTGTCCAGTAAGTCCAGCTTGCCACGATTATCCATGGTGCTTTTTAAAAATGATGGTGAATTCAGGAAGCGGGCACTTCCATCTTTTAGACGCGCACCTGTGGGGACTCTTTTTGCAGATGATGCAGAGTCCCCACAGGCCACGCGGGAATTTATAAAATACCGGTTCCCCTGGTTATTTGGTGGACCCGGGCAGAATAGTTACATGAATCTCTTTTTTACTGGTTTTTCCGTTCTCGGAGATGTCGAAAACGAGGTCATAACGGCCCACAAAACCTGGGCCCGCCTGCCAATAAAACACTCCGTTCTGTGCGTCCAAAGATGAACCCACGGGAAGAGGACGCCTCTGACCATTGACTACCATATAACCGGTACAATTTCTCGCGGTGGTAGTACTCGGGGTCAGCGCGATCTGGATACGCCCGGTTTCATTCATCTGCACATCCAGAACACCCTGGCTATCAGGGGTTACTTCGCTATCCGGACCGGAATCACTGTAGCCGGTTTTTATACTCACGGCATTGGGGGAAGTCTTACTGGGGGTCAGGTTGGCTTTTAATTGATGGTGCGACAAGCCAATAGTATTCGGTTGGCTCTGGCTAGTGGCCGCTGCACTTCTGGCACTGGTATTCATGATCTTAAAATATCGTGAACCCACACCATCGGAATTTCCAGCATTATCGGTAACACTCCATTGGATGGTATGCAAACCATTGCTGTAAGCAGTGGTATCAATGTCAAAATATCCCCAGGAATTGTTGCTGTTGGCATAACCAGGGAAGAGTTGCGCGATATCAGACCGGTACAAGTTATAAGTTGCCTTGCCAATAGCCACGCCATCGATATACACATTGATAGTAGAACCGTTGGTTGGTATCTTGTTGGGCATGGGAGTTAAGGCCCAGCCATTGTTCCGATACGGTTTACCCGCGATCGTACCACCCTGGCTGGGAGAATCAATCGCGCCAAAGGGTTTTACCGCATGGGTGTTATCCAAGGTGATGGTCGTGGTACCCAATTCGAACTCATGCCCTGTATTATCGGCGGCAATGGCGGTCAAAATCAACTGACCATCGGGTACAAAATTGGTGAGCATCATGTATCCCCAACCTGCACGATAATTATAGGGATAATCAGGATAGGAAACCTCGACATCGGGACGTGAACCTTCGACAAATGTAGCATCACCGATATAAGAGAGTTCGCCATTCACCTGACGGTAAATTTTAACACTGGCTACTTCAATATCATCCAAAGCCCAGCCAGTTATAGCCACGGAACCACTGACACCGGTACTTCCATTGATCGGAGTAGCCAATGT
Source organism: uncultured Clostridia bacterium (assembly GCA_964502145.1). Lineage (GTDB taxonomy): Bacteria > Acidobacteriota > Aminicenantia > UBA2199 > UBA2199 > CAZCVI01. The sequence goes on along the minus strand of CAZCVI010000033.1, from coordinate 10,455 downwards.
TCCAAAAGGTGCCATATCCTGACCGGAACCCAGCACATGAAAGGTCACGGTAATATTCAGGGGAGAGTTGGTCGCTTTTGTATCAGTAATGGTGATCGTGCCAGTATAAGTCCCTATATCCAAACCACTGGGATTGGCATACACGGCCAGCGGCCCATTGCCAGTTCCAGAGCTTGGAGCAATAGTTAACCACGCGGCATTGGAAGAGGCATTCCAGTTCAGTGTACCACCGCCACCATTCGTAATATTGATAGTCTGAATACCCTGATCTGCATGAGCTTGTACAGCACTGAACGTCAGCGCAGATTTATCCACTACCAGCGAGGGCTCACCACCGATAGTAAACACGGCGTTGCTTGTATCGCTAACTTTACCACCCGAAATCTCGCTGAGCCGGACCAAACATTGCGAGGATTGCGTGGCGGGTAAAGTCCAAGGAAGGGAACCATCATTGGGTGTAGAAGGGACAATGTTGGCCCAACTATTACCCATATTAAGAGAATAATCTACTTTAACATTACCCACTGTACCCACGGTATTCCAAGTAATGTTTTGGGTGGAACCTGCACTCCAATTCTCGCCACCATTGGGAGCGGTAATAATAATAGAAGCACCAATAGAGAAAGTCGCATCCGTGTAATCGGTGTCATTACCGTTTGTGCCCCACCCTTTCATCCAGATTTTGCATTTGGTTGACATAGTCGTGGGCACAGTCCAGATATAGGACCCATCATTTGCTGTACCGGTAACCATGGGTGTCCATTTTGTTCCATCCAGGGTATATTCGATATCCACGGTATTGATATTGCCGGTAGTCCTCCAGGTGATATTCTGTTGGCCACCTGCGGGTAACGTTTCACCGCCATTGGGATACGTTATGTTGATACTGTTCTCGGTGGGTGCGGTGCCGCTAATGGTAAAATAGTCGGAATAATCAGCCGCATTACCCGCCGTTTCAAAACCCTTCATCCAAATTCTGGCACTGGTGGTGGGCGTATTGGGAACAACCCAAGGATGAGAACCATCATCGGCTGTCCCACTTACAACTACTGACCAGCTCTTGCCGTTATAATATTCGATATCCACGTGGTCGTATTTTTTAGAGCTTCTCCAGGTAATGTTCTGGGTGGCACCGGGGGCCCATTTGGTAGTGCTGGTAGGGGAAGTAATAGTAATGGTGGGGCCAACAGGCGGGGGCGGAGTATTGGCACAGCCATTGCCATCACCCACACCACCAACGGTATTCCAGACAATTAGTTCTTTGATGCCCACGCAAACCACATGGGTGCCATTGCTGGCAGTGCCCAGTAAGCCACGGTATTTATCGGTCCGATCGCGCACCCAGGTTATGCCGTCCTCACTAGCCATGACCATAGAACAACCCACATTGTTGGCATCACCACAACCCACATAATGCTGTCCGGTCCAGGTCAATGCCATGACGTGGTTAATCTGCCCAGAATTCCGCTTGGTCCAGGTAGTGCCATTGGGGCTGGTGAAAATCTGACCTTTGCCACCACCCAACACCCATAAACCATTCCCATAACAAATAGAAATATTGTTCAGGTATGGATCGGCGCCTGGGAGGGTTAATCTTGTCCAAGACACACCATTTGTACTGGAAAAAGCATTGGGGCCACTGGCAGCGGCAATAAACTTGCCGTTTGCATAATACATGCCGCTCAACTGGTTGCTAATACCGGCAGCCACAGGGGTCCAGGTAATGCCGTCGGGGCTGATAGCCACACGACCCACACCACCGGCCACAAACAAATCGGTGCCATTATAAGCAATGGAGGTAAAACTCACACCATCGGTAGTAAAAGGTATACGCTCGGTCCAAGTGGTCCCGTTGGGACTGGTATACACAATCCCGTGATACCCGACCGCCACATATAAACCATTACCATAGGTCACGGCATAAAAATTACGGGTGGAACCGGAAGTACGCTTGGTCCAAGCTTTCCCGTCCGGACTGGTCATGACCAACCCCGCATCCCCTACGGCCACGTACTGGTTATTGGCCCAGATCACGCCACGACATGTTCCCGCCTGTTCGGAACGAACCGTTAGCCAATTAGTAGCCAATACCTGGGCGGAGACCACACCAAAAAGCACTAAAAATAACGCCAAAACAAGGGCGTTATTCTTTAGATTTTGAAATAGTTTATTTTTTATCATCAACTCTTTCTCCTGTTAAATGTTTTCTGAGTACCATTGGCTTATTGAAAGCTAACAGTGCTGATATTTTCCAAGGCAATCGTCCGTTCCTCGGTAGTCCCAAACAATACACCGGTTACTTCTTTTGCCGACAATGGGATGAATCCCTGGATCGAGCGTCGCTCCTTATCTTTAAAAACGACCTCGAATAACCAATCACCATCTTTACTATCGCAGTTATTTAAACCCTCGTTCAACACACGGATCTCATCTATTTCACTTATTGCAAAGGCAGTGGAGTCACAGGTAATTTCATCTTTTACTTCGGGAGTTACCCAATTAAACAGAAACGAGTCGCATTCAAATTTCAGCATGCTGTTGTCTTTCAACGTGACCTGTATGAACCGCCCCTCGCCAGTGGCGAAGAGGGAAGTGCCACATGCAAAAACCAATGTGAACACAAACAGAATCAGGGAGACGGTAATTAATTTTTTCGATATTACTGGTTGTTCCATAGTTAAAACCTCCTATTTTTGTTTTTAACTTTCATATATTAAACCTTTTTTCTCAATTTACAAGGGGTAGTCATATTGTTCCAAGGGTAAACCGTACTCGTGGACCAATTGCTGATTGCCCGCGCGGTAAATGTCGCGTAGCCGCTTTTCCCAGGAAGCGGTTATGGTTACATAAGCCTGGGCATCTTTTTTTATTTTTTTTCTAACTGTAGTGATCAATGTTAAAGCCGCTCTTACAGGGAACCATGTATTAACGGGGAAAAACCTCGTGTTTAGCGCCTCCCAGTCCAATATGGCCTGGGAAATCTCCTGGTGCTCATGAGCATCTTGCACGCGGGTTAATGCTTCTGCGGCATCAATGCCCAGAAAGTCGGCTAACTTTTGCAGGTGTGCGGCCTTCTTGTGGATCAATTCTTCCAGCAATAACACGCACACGTTTTCACGACCATACACGCGGGCATAATAGGCGATGGTTTTGGCAAAATCCGCATGTTCCAGATACCCCCTGGCAAAATTGTCGTAACCCAAACTCAACCACTGCTCAAAGGTCACATGCAGGCCATAAAATCTGGGGGGCACATTAAACAATAAACGCCCGCGGCTGAGATACGCGGATTTTAATAATTCCTTCTGGTTACGGATCGTAATAATGATCTTCTGCGGTGCCAAGACATCCTGAATTCGCTGGGCAATCACGCCCTTGTCGCGCACCTTGGTATACGACACGAACATCTCGTCGGAAAGTAGCAAAACCCGCTTGTCTTTTCCCATGGTAGCAAAACGGGAGTTCACTATTTCCCGCAAGGACAAGCCATCCACTTCTGCCTGATAGGCGATACTGTCGAGCATCATCAGGCGATGAAGTTCAGCCTTCAAGCTTGGATCACAATAGGGTTTGCCCAGATACTCCACCTGCGAATGGTTTCTAAACAGATGATTTTGCAGCGTGGTGGTACCTGTCTTGGAAAAGCCCACATGGATGGCAAAAATAGGTGTCATGGTTTATCCAGCCTCAGATAATAAATGGCATAGGGTTTCACCATTCTTTTGGAATAGGACGCGGTCTTGTCAATGGGAATCTCGGTGGTGACAGCCATGTTCATCCGGGAAAAGAGGGCCAACATCTCGGCTTTCTCATAATAATGACTCCCGGTTAGTATTTTTTTTCCCGGGCTGGTGGTGTGTTTGGCCGGGTGTCTCACAGACAACAGCTTTCCTTTTACTTTATTAAAAAAGCGGTGCAGCCCAATGAACCATTTTTTTAAATGGGATGGCGTGGGCACCATATCCCGTAACCCCAGGCAGATATAATCAGTCATACCCATGGGTTGATAGGTGCGAAAACCAATCACGATACCTTTGCGTGCGACACGGTGAAATTCTTGGATGACCTTTTTCATAACAGGGTGGGTAACCCAGTTGAGCAAGCGGATGCACACGACATAATCCACGGCATTATCTGCTAATGGGATGGACTCGGCATCACCCATGGCAAACCCGGTGGTGGTCAAATCCGCTTCCCCCGCCTTGGCGCGGGCCTGTTGTAACATGTCCAGGGAAATATCAATGCCCAACACGCGGTGCTTCCCACGTTGATACAAGGGCATAAACCGTCCCGTTCCCAAGGGTAAATCCAGTAGCAACGAAGAGGCGGCAAAAGAGGAAACAATTTTTTCCAGCGCGGCAATTTCCAGTTTCCACTTTTTGCGCTTCTGTCGTTTGCGGTCATAGCTCTCGGCCACACTGCCCTTGTAGCCAGATTTGGCATGATAGGCGTGATAACTGATACCCTGATCCATCGCAGTCACCTGTGGCGCGGGAGGGTTGGCATTGGCAGCATCATTTATATTCATCTTGTCATTAATCATTAGCTTTTATTATTATCATTTATCATTTAATGATCCGAGTTTTGTGGCTGGTCTGGAAGCGCGCGTCTCATAACGCTGCCACCATTGCCGCACCGCGTCGAAACGGGGCGAGGTGTGGTTCGCGTACAGGTAATATTGCCGCGGTCCGTTTGTCCAGGCGGGATAGGCACCAATAAACTGGAACGACTCTTTAAAACGCCGCGATAAAAAGACATCCTTGTAATTTATGGTGTATGTTTGCCATTGCGCCGGGGTGATCTTTTGGACATCCCTGGGAAATAGAATCAAGTCGACATGCCGTGTCTCCAAATAGGCCATGGTGAGTCCAGAATGGGCGATAACCGGGTCAGTCAACCCGGCCATATCAATGCAAGTTAATCCAGAGTAATAGGGAATCACACCCATCTCGGAATTGGCCACCACCATATTGGCGGGCAAGTCGGCCATGACCCGCCCCAATAAAGCGCGCGAGATAGCGGGATTAACCAGCGTGGACCAACCATGCACAACTTTTTGGGTGTATCCCATCTGACCATTCATGCGCACACCCAGCAGCACAAATACCAGCAACAGCAGAACAGGCCGATAATGGCGGTACTGTGAACGCACCAACGCCCTGGCCATCAGGGAAAACACGGGCACCAACATGACCAACAACAACGGCAAGTAAGGAATGTAAAAACGGTGCAAATAATTCATCACGGGATAAAAGAAGAGATAAATGGCTGTCATAGCCATAAAGAAAACAGTATAAAATAGATAGAGATATTTTTTTTGCTTCAGTATAGCATAACCAGCCGAGATGAACGCCATCACCATCAACCATCCATAAGCGCTGATAAATTGCAGGAGATGGCGGAGGGAGTCGTTGTATTCGGAACGGATCACGATCAGCTTGTGATAATAGGAGTGGGGCAACGGGTAGCCAAACACGAGCACCTTGATCAGGATAAACACCAGCACGGGCACCACGAGGCCGCCAAGCACATAAAACCAGACACGCGGTTTTAAAAGGGCGCGCCAATGCGCAATAGCCATAGCCAACAAGGCAATACCACCCGCCACAATCCCCTCAGGTCGCACCCAAAAAGCACAGGTCGTGGTCAGAGCCAGAATCCACCACCACTGCAAAGCCGTGCTGTCTGCCAACAACGCCCGGGTAGTTAAATAGGTTAACAGCAGTATCGTGAACACATACAAGGATGTCTCCATACCACTTACACTGTGCGCGATCAACCGGTAATTTAACAGGAACACCGCGGCCACGAGCCCACCAAAAAGAGGCGCGACAGAATCATAATCATATGCTCCCACTGACACCTGACTACTGGCAGAGTGCCTTTCTTTAGCCAACAGGAGTTGCACCACTAAAAAAACAAGGCCCGCGCCCAGCAGGTGGAAGAGAATACCCAGTATTTTGGAGGCCTGGATAATATGTATGCCCATCCAGTGGCTGGCCGCCAACATCAATGTCCAAAGCCAGGAAGTAAAACCTTCCCCGGCTGGTTCACCCGCATTAAAGACAAACCCTTTTCCAGCAGCGATATTCTCGGCATACCTGTAAAAAATAAAACTGTCGTCCACGCCAAAGGAATAGGCATCCTGCAACATGGTCCCGAACAGAACCAGTACCACCGTTACCAGCACAGCCACCGTTATTTTTTTCGTCCCACTCCAATGCGTCATGATTCTCTGTTTCCGTGCCTCAAGATAACATCTGCCACGAGGTATCCATCACGACCAGACCCCGGGTGGAGTCACCGCTCTGGATGATCGACATATCCGCCAGGATAGTAAATGAGGTGACCTGATGGGATTTATACAATGCACCGCCGTCAAAATCGGAAGCATAAAAACCAACATGATACAAACCCTCGCGCAACGGGGTTTTATTAAAATAACATTTCACGCGAAAAACACCGGGGTCACGGGCCGCCAGCGTCGTCTTACTCGAAGTCACCACGATATCATCCACCTGATCCCGAATTGTAAACGCTAAGGTCAGTGCTGCCATTTTTTTTAATAACGTGATTTCCAATTGCAAGCCAATCGAATCAAAGGTGTTGAATTGGGCCGTGCCATGACCCGCCTCGTCCAGCGTGTCGACCTGCTCCACCGTTAAAATATCCGGCACCGTTAAATAAGCCGATTCCATCAACTCGCTTTTCATATACACCTGATTTTTTTTGTTCCGTTGAATCGCATCGCTTAAATAGAGCGCGGTCACTTCATCCGACGGTCCAACCGCCCGGACTATGCCTTTGTCCAGGTAAATACAGCGCGACGTCAGCGAGGAAATCAGGGCCTGGTTGTGACTGACAAACAGCACCGAGATACCGGAATGAAGCAGCTCCATCATCTTATTGCGGGCTTTCCGGCGAAAACCAGCATCGCCCACGGCCAATACCTCGTCCACAATCAGGATATCCGGTTTTAAATTAACAGCCACCGCAAATCCCAGACGCACATGCATACCGGAACTGTAACTTTGCACCGGCATATCTATAAATTCCTCGATCTCCGAGAAATCCAGAATCTCTTCCAACATCCCATCCATTTGCTTTTTAGAAAAACCCAGTATCGCACCGTTCACATAGACGTTTTCCCGCCCCGTCAGGATGGGATTGAACCCCGCACCCAAAGCGATGAGGGCTTGAATCTTACCACGGATGGCCACGCTGCCTTTATCTGGTTTGACCAGACCGGAAAGTAACTTTAACAACGTGGTTTTACCCGCGCCATTTGGGCCAATCAACCCCACCAACTCGCCTCGTTTGATTTCAAAGTTGACATCCTGAAGTGCCCAGAATTCCTGTTTACGTAACACCGTGTGCGCTCTTTTGCTGCCCACTAATTCCGCACCGATATCTTTAACCCCATACCATAGCGACCGCTTCAGGTTCCGGCAGAATTTTTTGCCCAGATTTTCTACAACCACCAGATTCTCAGACATCGTTCACGATTCCTTTGCCTTCGGCGACCCGCTTTTTGAAAAAAGCGGGGCAAAAACGTTTATTTATTAAATTCTTTTTTAATTTCATGTTAGGCACCGATTCTTTCGATGATAATCGGCAGTGCCAAGCGGAAAATCATCCAACCAAGAAACAACAACACCAATGTCGCGGCAAACATGATAAAAAAGAGTGTGATATCTGCTGGTATACCGCGGATAGTCAGTTCTTTCGCCGCCATCAAGAAAGGGGAGATAGGATTTAGAGCCATGAGCTTGCCCATGGTGCCGCCGACAATCGGCGGATACGCCACCGGCGTCAGAAACACCAGCGCGGACGTGACAATCAATAGGGCGGATTGAATATCTTTGTACAATAAACCTGCCGGAATCAACAGCACACCGATCATCGTACCCATAAAAAGCAGCCCGGTTAAAGGCAACGGCAACAAACACACGGTCCAGGGCACAGGCACACGGAAAATAATAAAAACAACCACCAATAATGCCATTTTAACAAAAAAACTAAAAAGCACCTGCCCCATACCGGAAAGAATCAACGCTTCTCCGGGCAAGTGAATCTTGGTTAGAATCGCCTTGGATTCAGTGGCCATCTTTAACGGCGCATTCAGTGCATCTACGAAGAGTTGAAAATAAATCGTCCCCATCATGACATACACCGGGTAAGGAACGCCCAGATCAGTCACTGAAATAACCGCTGAAGACCGCATCAAGATCAACACCAGACTGGTCACCATGGGGGGGAACACAGCCCAAAAATAGCCCAGCGCAGTCTGCCGGTACATCGCCGAAATATCGCGTACCATCAAACGCCAAGCCAGGTTCCGCGATGCTTTCAGACTTTGAAACATCTCTTTGATCAGTCGCCACGGGTGCCGTATCTTGGATTCCGGCGTGTAAACAGTATAGGGTAGATCCGAATCAGTCATTATGCCTTTTTTCCTTCAGCCGCAGATAAGTTTATATTTTGATATGCTACCGCCCTTCGCCGTTTCCGACTGGAAGGCCACACAACACATCTTGTCCATTTTATATTCACGTACTACTTTTTGCCCCGCACACTTGCAGGAGCACGTCACAAATTATAACACTAAACCGCCAATTTTTCAAGTTTACACCCGATTTCCTTGCTTACGCAGGGCATTTTTTGCAGTCTTATGCAAATATACATTATGCAATTATCATGCCAAAAAGCCCAATTTGCCCAAAAAGCGGCTGGGAAAACAGTGGACTTATCCGCTAATCACCTTTATTATTAGCATGAATAGCAATATGTTTAATTCCCCCAGACATTTAATGAGACATATAATTAGACATTTAATATCTTTTTAACACGCTTAATCCGTCAAGAGAGTTTATAGTTGATCTATAAACTATTACCCACGTCTATAAACAAAAACCAGGTGTCAGTAGGGTTTTCGTGCCCATATTCAGTAATCATGAGCCATTTTGGGGTCTAACACCCTTGGGAAAATATTTCCAATATTTAAAACGCCAGCCTGTCCGGGGCCATAATGGGCCCGAAAATGAAACCCCGGACAAGCGAGCTGGATTTTTACCTAATAGTTATTGTTTAGTGGAACCACAGGTTCCTCAGGTTTGTCAGCGGCCTTGCCTCTGGCGAATCGTTTTCCAAGGTCAAGGCAAATTGCTGAAGAACCTGGAACGCCTGAGACCACGGCAGCTTGAATGTACTTGTAAAACTTCCGCGCCGAGGAAAAAGTATTGGCACTTACCAAGCGATAACTGTCACTCATTTTTTGGATCACGGGCTGAGCCATTTCCAAAAGGGTGCGTAATTTACATGCTAGCTCGTAATCTCTTTTAAAGATTGCGATATCACTGCATGGGGGCACCATGTCTGGACGATTTTGGGAATAGTCTAGTGTCTTTTCGACAAAGGCAACAGACTTATCTCCCATGTGATTGAATCTTTTTCGCTGCTCGTTGGTTAAATTAATGGCAAATCCCAATTCCGCATCCAAACTTCTGATACTCTGAGCCATCCGCTCATATTCCTCGGTGGTCATTTCGTGTGAAATTTCTGTTTTGTTCATAATACTTATTCTCCTTTTGTTTGTTTTTTTTCATTTTTTTTACGACTTAGCTAAATCTTTTTTTTCGACCGTCTTTGTTAACCTTCACGTGAAGCTATATTGTAACCTATTTTTAAAACCCTGTAAAATGGTCACACTTTTCCCCGGCGGAGTTTTCTGCTAGCGCTTGCGACCAAAAACAGGGTATACTATTTTATATAGATGATTTCCAGACTTTTTAAAAAATATTTATTTTAGAAGATTTTCAGGCGAGCATGCCAAAAAATAAAAATAAAATACCACTTTGGGCTCTCCTATTTCGGTCACTTTATCTATTTAACAGATAATATTAAAATATTTATGCTTTTGGGCGAACAAAACCTTGACCCTTGTTCCTGAATATAGTAAAATAACCTTCATGATAACGTCGTCGAATAAAAAGAGCTTTTCTGCGCGGGTATCCATGTATATAGACAGCATGGGGCTCGATAAGATTGCAACTGTCACAGTGGCCAAGCTGGCCCATGAATTAGATATGAGTTTAAGTTCTTTTTACCTTCATTTTGAGAAGGAGTACTGGAGGAATGGGACGCCCGGGGAATTTATACTGTTTTCAAAAATTTTTATCGCCAAAAACGCCATGAAAAAAAATCCAGATATCTCCATCCCCGAATTGGCCAAAAAGCTGGGATTCAAAGACAATGAATATTTTGTCCGTTTATTTACAGCGCGGGAGGGTCTTACACCCGAAACGTTATTGCAAGAATTCAGATTAGAGCGAGAGCAGCAAAGGGAAAAAGTTCGCGCCCGAAAAGCAAAATCGCGCCAGCGGCAAAAAGCGTTGGGCTCGAAACCCCGGCCTATTTGCGCCACATTTGCTGCAATTTGTTAAATGTAGTAGCAAA
>CAZCVI010000032.1:0-79228 GCA_964502145.1 uncultured Clostridia bacterium | reverse complement strand
TATCATATTTGAAATATCGTGAAAATGAATTTACACAAAATATTATACACTCCCTGATATGTCTACATGTACCGATAATATGTCTCCATGTCGAGGTGAAGTATGTCATTGTCCAATTAAAGTGTCTAGTTTCTCCCTTGCAATGTGTTTCGGCGAAAATTAAACAGTAAAAAATCCATCGGTTTTAATAGGGAATAGGAAGTAGTTGGTTAGGAAGAGAGGTTTTTGGCTGGGATCCACTGTCAAATTTTTATAACCACGAAGGTTCGAAGAACACGAAGAAGAAAAATAAAGATAATGATTGAATTTTTTTGCATTTTGAGTTATATTCATAGATGTTGCATTGTGTATGAATATTTTAGATGTGACCGCTTGAATGGAGGAATGATTGCAAGCAAAATATATTAATCCATATACAGGCTATGGTTTTAAGAAGCTCTTCGGTGAAGAGGCTAACAAGGATTTGCTGGCCGATTTCTTGAATCAATTGCTGCCGGCTAAACATAAGATTGTGGAACTGACTTTTAAAAATACAGAGCAGTTAGGAGTCAGTAAGTACCAACGGAAAGCCATCTTTGATATCCATTGCAAGAATCAGAAAGGGGATAGTTTTATTGTGGAGATGCAGAAAGCGAAACTCAAATTTTTTAAAGACAGGGCCGTTTTCTACATGACCTTTCCCATTCGTCAACAAGCAGAAAAGGGGGAATGGAATTTCAAGTTGAAGCCAGTGTATTGTGTGGCCTTATTGGATTTCGAGTTTGATGATGAACGAGTGAAGAAGAATTACCACAGTAAAGTCCAATTAAAAGACCAGTATTGCAGAATTTTTTTTGACAAGTTAGCCTTTCATTTTATCGAGATGCCCAGGTTCACCAAGAAACTGGAGGAACTGGAAAACCATTTTGAGAAGTGGTTGTATTTTTTGAAGAATCTGGAAGACTTTCAAACTATCCCTGATATTTTGAAGGAAGAGGTGTTTCTAAAAGGGTTTGAAGTAGCCGAGATTGCCAATTTCAATAAAAAAGAGTTAGACGAATACGAAGAGAGTTTGAAAATATATCGCGACTGGTACGCCGTGGTGGATACCTCCTTTGAAGATGGCGTAGAGCAGGGAGTGGTTAAAGTAGCCAAGAATCTACTCAAAGAAGGTCTTGCCACAGAATTTATTTCAAAAATGACCGGTTTATCCGCAGAAGAGATTGAAAAGTTGTGATATCCCTTTTTTATCTTTCTTTGCAGGTCAAGTGAATCGAAAGATTGGGGAAAATGTATCCTGGGACTATTTCCTAATCCTATTTTGTGGAGGATTTTATGAAGACAGGCGGCCATGATGATTTCAGACAAAAAGTCAAAGATACCTTCCTGGACTTGTTGGAGAATGATCAGGAGATGTTTTATCCGTTGATGCAAGATATTATTGAGGACATTGGTCTTTCTAAAGCAATGGAAGAAGGGGAACTTTCACCGAACGTACCGGAAGAAAGCATTCTGAAGATGCTCAAATCGTGAACATTTCTGAGAGAAACAATCCTGTTTTGTGGAGATGGCTTTTCTTTTCAATGTTGCCCAAGCTTCCAGCTTGAAAGGCAAAAAACAGGTGGTCCAGTTGCGTTCACACCATTGAATAGTATAATTATTGTGCAATTAATAAATTCATCACTGAATACTCCGAAAGCCACAATATTAAATCAAATAGGGTATTATTTCCTGAGGTAGTTTGCAAGACTCAGAACAAAATAAATTATTATTTATTTTGATTGAAGGGGATAGGGGGTGGGTTGTACTGCGTAGAAAAACGATTACTGGGACTTTGCACAGTTTTAATGATTGACGTATTAATAGCATTGGTGGATAATATGTATGAATTATATATGATATTGGGATTGGTATAATAAGCCGCCCTAAAAATAATCATATATATAAAAGAAATTGAATTTGTCAATGCATAGGAGAATATAAAATGAGAAGAACTTTTTTTATCGCAATCATTATAGCAATAGGACTTATCTTGGGAACCGTACTCTCGTGGGCCGACATAAACAAAGGGCTTATTTCCTATTGGCCATTTAACAATAATCTTAATGATGAAACTGGCCACGGTTATGCGGGAGAAATGATAAATGGAACTATTTCCTATATTCAAGGAGTCAAAGGGAATGCTATTAAACTTCCAGGAACTACTGACTCACGAATTAATATAGTACCATGGATTCCTGTAAATAGCTCATTAACTATTTCCGGATGGGTGAAAATATTAAACCTGAATGAATTGTGGAGAGGCTATATGGCGCCGATTTATAATTCACAGGATGGCAGTTATAGTCATGGTTTTTTTCTCAAGACGATAACAAGGCTAAATGACTTAAGAATTGAATTTGGAATTGAGGCTGAAAACCATACAGGTAATATGATTTTTTATACATTGGACCCAATTGAGTTTTTTGGCAAATGGCATCACATGGTAGGAGTAGTTGATAGAGAAAATAATGAAATTAGACTTTATTATGATGGACAATTACGCGCAAGTTCAGCATTGACAACAGGAGCCGTATATCCTTCTAAAAGTTTTATCGGCTCTTATGATTATTTATCAGCCATTGATGGCGCGACAAGATTTGTATCGCCATCCCATAGACTTGATGAAATTCGTCTTTATAATCGTGCTCTTACAGGTGATGAAATACAGGAATTACTTTCAGATACGGATGTATTGCCGACAGTCACAACATACTCTATATCTTCAATTATGTCGAACAGTGCTACCTGCGGAGGTAATGTGACTTTGGATGGTGGGGCAACAGTAACTGCCAGAGGCGTATGTTGGAGTACAACAATCAATCCCACTATCGTGAATTCAAAAACAACAGATGGAAGCGGAACAGGAAGTTTTACCAGCACTATTACTGGATTGAGCGCAAGCACGCCGTATTATGTAAGGGCTTATGCAACCAACAGTAAAGGAACGGCGTATGGAGCGAACATTAACTTTACTACTGGAAGTGGGAGTACTATTCCGGCAGTCACGACAAACTCTGTATCTACAATCACATCAACTAGTGCAATATGTGGCGGTAATGTTATCTCAGAAGGTGGTACAACAGTAACAGCCAAAGGCGTTTGCTGGAATACAGCCACCAATCCGACCATAAGTAATTCCAAAACCAGCGATGGGACTGGTACAGGAAGTTTTACCAGCACTATTACAGGGCTGATCGCAAATACACCATATTATGTTAGGGCCTACGCCACCAACAGTAAAGGGACTGCCTATGGGTTATGCATAAGTTTTACTACTGGAAGCAGTGGTAATGCAATCCCGGCATCCGAGCGTGCCGCATTGATTGCATTGTACAATAGCACTAATGGTGATAACTGGACCAATAATTCTGGCTGGAAAGATACTCCGTTATATGAAGATGGGTTTTCAATGCCAGGGACAGAAGGATGGTGGTTTGGAATTGGTATTAATACTGGTCATGTGAGATATATTGAGATATACGAGGCAAATAATCTGGCTGGTAATATCCCCTCACAATTAGGTAATCTAAGCGGATTGGTATGGCTAATCCTTTCTGGTCAGAAATTGACAGGTAGTATCCCTTTCCAATTAGCCAATCTTAGTAATTTAACAATTCTTGAATTGCATAAAAACCAACTGAGTGGCAGCATCCCTTCTCAATTGGGCAATCTTAGTAAATTGGAATCGCTTCGCCTATCCTATAACCGCTTGAGCGGAACCATCCCTTCAAGTTTAAAAAATTTAAAAAATATAGATTTGCCTGGAACATGGCATAATTTAACTATCGGTTATAACTGCTTATCTACAACAGATTCAGCACTTATAACTTGGCTCAACAGCCATGATCCAGATTGGGAAGCCCATCAAGATCAATGTGGCAGTACTTTACCTGAAGCAAATCCACCCTTTGGTTCTTTTGCAACTCCAAATGATGGAATCACTGTTGCCGGAAGCATTGCCGTTACCGGTTGGGCATTAGATGATAGTGGAGTGGCCACTGTCAAAATATACCGAACCCAAGGTTACATCGGTGATGCTTTATTTGTCGAAGGTGCCAGACCGGATGTGGCAATTGCTTATCCAGAATATCCTTCCAATACTAGAGCGGGTTGGGGTTATATGTTGCTTACCAATTTCTTGCCTGACGGCCCAATAACGTTAACCGCAATCGCCACTGATCTGGTGGGGAAAACAACCGAACTAGGTTCAAAGACTTTCACCATTGACAATGCACATGCAGTCAAACCTTTTGGTGCTATTGACACTCCCACTCAAGGTGGAACTGCCACAGGAAAAAGTTTTCTCAATTGGGGCTGGGCATTAACTCCCCAACCCAACATCATTCCAACCAATAGTTCAACCATCAGTGTCTGGGTGAATGGAGTAAATAAAGGCCATCCTACATACAATAATTATCGGGAAGATATTGCCTCGCTTTTCCCTGGTTATGCTAATAGTAATGGTGCGGTAGGATATTTCTATCTGGATACCACCAAATATACCAATGCAGTCCACACCATCCAATGGACTGCCACAGACAACGCGGGCAATACCGATGGCATTGGCAGCAGATACTTTACTATTCAAAACACCTCGTCCGATATGGCGCAAAGTACTGCTACTCCTTCAACGAAGCTTAATCTTCAACAAATTTCCGCTTTACCAGAAGACTCTTCGGAACCCATTTATTTCAGCACAGGCTTCCACGGGGAAAATGAATGCTCCGAATTACTGCCAGACGAAAAAGGAAACCACCCGCTGACCATCAACGAACTGGAACGAGTAGAAATTCAATTGGGTCAAAACTATACCGCTATCCAGGGTTACTTAATCAGTGGCAATCAATTAAATCCATTGCCCATTGGTTCCACGTTGGATGCGAAACGTGGGATATTTTCATGGTCACCTGGACCGGGGTTTATAGGGAATTATTCCCTGGTTTTTGTATTGACGGATTCAAATGGGTTATCCTTGAAGAAGGCCATTGAAATCAAGATCGAACCCAAGTTTAATAAATAATAGGAAAAAAAAGAGAATAAGTAACGGGTCGGGCTATAGATTCAAAAAACAGCCTGACCTGTTACCAAAATTGAAGAAAAAGGTTTTCCCTCGTAAAACTTTGACAATACGATAAAAAAAACTGGAGGTAGAATATGAATTCTGAAATTATGAATTTTAACACTTGGTGGTTTATAAGTTTGTTTGGCGTAATTATTCTTGTTTATCTAAGTTCAAAAATTGTCCGGTTTAATATTAAGGTAATTGAACTGTACAATGAGATGTCTAAAAAACAGACGGCAATAGTATCGCTTCTTTCTGACATACGCGAGAACACCAATCAACTCAACAAATAGACCATCTGAACCCAAGTTTAACAATTAGCGGGATAGAATAGAAAATAGTAGGGGCGTATGGCTATACCATACGTCCTTGCTCTTCCAGCATGATTCACCAAAAGGAACATCTCTCCACAACCCTATTTTTTTAATAGCATGGTAAGAGACCGTTTCTGAACCGTGATTCGTCAGATTAAAGGATAACCAGGATGATTTGACACTAACCCCCCAGCCCCTCCGAAAACGTTGGAATTTATTCCCGCTCTCCAAGTACTCCGCATCCTGGTCATCTTTTCATCCCACGCATCACGGTTTGAAACTAACATGGATGACGGGTGGGATTATTGTTGTGGTTGGGAGATGTTAATGACTATGACTTGAAAATAGAATGATATAACAATGGCGGTGAGGGATAAATATGAAACATTTATTAATTAAACGCCAAAGAATTCATGGACTCCTATTGCAATATCCACGGGTTTTCATTATAATTTGCGCATGGACAAAAACAAATCTTCTACACGTGCAAAGGAAATTTTATGAAAACACCCCATCCCATTCCATACCAGGGCAGTAAACGCAATCTGGCCAAATACATCCTGCCATTCTTCCCTGGCTCCATCCATACCCTCTTTGAACCCTTTGCCGGTTCTGCGGCTATTTCGATTGCATCCGCAAGGTCTGGCAAGTCAACCTATTTCCATTTGAATGATGTCAACCAACCTTTGATGTCCCTATGGGCAGAAATGATCGATAACCCACAGGAAATTGTCGCCCAATATAATCACCTTTGGGTTGAACAACAAGGAAACGAACGTGAGTACTATGACCATGTTCGCCGTCATTTTAATCAGACCAAACGTCCTGATTTTTTACTGTATCTATTAGCCCGTTGCGTCAAAGCCTCGGTGCGCTATAACACCCATGGTGAATTTAATCAAAGCCCTGATAATCGCCGCTTAGGACGCCACCCCAAACAAATGAGGGATGATATTATTGCTGTTTCCAGTCTCTTTTTGGGAAAAGCAACGATTACCAGTCACGATTACAGAGATGTATTAAGTCTGGCCACAGCAAATGACCTTGTTTATATGGACCCTCCCTATCAAGGGGTTTGTATGACCGGTGATTCACGCTATTTAAGCGGAATAAACTTTGAAAACTTCATGCATGAATTAAAAAAACTCAACCAAAAAGATGTACCTTTCATCCTGAGTTATGACGGACGTACCGGGAAAAAAACTTACGGACAGATTTTACCCGCAGAATTGGACATGTATCATGTTGAAGTGGATGCCGGACGATCTACCCAAGCCACACTGTTAGGCCGAGATGAAAAAACATTTGAATCAGTTTATCTTTCTCGTAACTTAGTTGAAAGACTACAGCTTGCACCCGTCGATTTAATGACACACGTTATTTCTGCCAACCCGCATTATTCCAATTCTCAAGAATGAGTTTTTCCATGACCCCCTATTCCGATGAACATATAAAAATAAAGAAACTTTTAGAACAGATATCAAACAAACGAGCGCACATCGTGATTGAACATATTCTTGAAAACGGTTTTATCACGACGGAACAATTGAAAAAGAAATATGGTTATCACCATCCCCCCAGAGCGGCTCGCGATGTGCGTGAAGCAGGGATTCCCTTGGAAACTTTTAGAACAATCGACAAAGTTGGACGTACCATTGCTGCCTATCGCTTTGGCGACCTAACCAAAATCCGCGCAGGACGATTGCACGGCAGGCAAACTTTTTCCAAGTTGTTTCGAGACACACTTTACACCCAAGCCAATGGCAAATGCGCTATTTGTCTCGGACTTTTCGCGCCACGCTATTTGCAGGTGGACCACCGTATCCCTTATGAAGTCGTTGGTGATAGCAATGAAGAATTAAAACCAGAACAGTTTATGCTTGTTTGTGGGTCATGCAATCGCATAAAATCCTGGTCATGTGAACACTGTGAAAACTGGCTGAATGAAAAATTACCATCCACCTGTCTAACCTGTTATTGGGTAAACCCAAAAAATTATGCTCACATTGCTTTGCGTGAAATTCGCCGTATAGATATTGTTTGGGAAAAAGAGGAGGTCCACCTGTTTGAAGTATTAAAGCAGCAGGCAGAACAGAATAACTCCCCGATTCCTGATTTTGTCAAAAAAGTACTCGCAGAATTTTTGACATGTAACAGCAACACTCCCTCTCAAAAATGAAACAAAATAAATTTCCACAAGGTTGGGATTCCCAACGTGTGAAACGAGTGCTCGACCATTATGATTCTCAGTCCGAGGACGAAGCTGCCACTGAAGACGAAGCTGTATTGGAAATGGTTGGACAAACAGTCATGGAAGTTCCCACAGAGCTCGTGCCCACTATCCGTGAATTAATCGCAAAACACCAGGTCGCATGATATCGACTATTCGCAAGGACGGGCGTATTGCTGTTGGAAATTGGCGACAGGCCATTAGGACAATATACTCAAAGATATTTCTGAGATCATTCTTTGCCGGGGAAGACCAAATTACCATGAATTGATTTCGTTTAAAAGTCTTTCGGCAGGGATTGTAGCGCCATTTTTTACTGCTTCTTGACCATGCCTGATTTTATCAATGACATAGAGACGGTACATCATGTCATCCATCGTGGCGGTCTCAGGTAACTGGGATATCGCATTTATAGCTTCTACTTTTAATGTTTGCATTGTAAAGCTCCGTACATGTTAAATATATTCCAAAACCATTGAATTGTCAACTTGATTGGAAAAAAAATCTTCATGCTCTTGGTGCTTTCGTTGACTAAGTAGTAGACGCTGCATCTTGCAGCATTTATTTCAACCCTCCGCTTTATTAATGCGCCAGGATGGCGCGTCTACATAGCCCTCAATCCAAAAAGGAACATCTCTCCACAACCCTATTTTTTTAATTGCATTGTAAGAGACCGTTTCTGAACCGTGATTCGTCAGATTAAAGGATAACCAGGATGATTTGACACTAGCACCTCAGCACCTCCGAAAACGTTGGAATATATCCCCGCTCTCCAAGTACTCCGAATCCTGGTCATCCTTTCATCCCACGCATCACGGTTTGAAACTGACATGGATATTTGTTTTGACCGATGCCAATGGTTTGTCCTTGAAGAAGGCCATTGAAATCAAGATCGAACCCAAGTTCAGCAATTAATAGGACTGAAGAATATGGCGATGGAGTATTGCTATTCCATACGCCATCGGTCCCAGAAGAAAAATAAAGAAACTGATTGAATTTTTTTGCATTTTGAGTTATATATATAGATGTCGCATGAATGATGAACGACTTGGATGTGACCGCTTGAATGGAGGAATGATTGCAAGCAAAATATATTAATCCTTATACGGATTTTGGTTTTAAGAAGCTCTTCGGTGAAGAGGCTAACAAGGATTTGCTGGCCGATTTCTTGAATCAATTGCTGCCGGCTAAACATAAGATTGTGGAACTGACTTTTAAAAATACAGAGCAGTTAGGAGTCAGTAAGTACCAACGGAAAGCCATCTTTGATATCCATTGCAAGAATCAGAAAGGGGATAGTTTTATTGTGGAGATGCAGAAAGCGAAACTCAAATTTTTTAAAGACAGGGCCGTTTTCTACATGACCTTTCCCATTCGTCAACAAGCAGAAAAGGGGGAATGGAATTTCAAGTTGAAGCCAGTGTATTGTGTGGCCTTATTGGATTTCGAGTTTGATGATGAACGAGTGAAGAAGAATTACCACAGTAAAGTCCAATTAAAAGACCAGTATTGCAGAATTTTTTTTGACAAGTTAGCCTTTCATTTTATCGAGATGCCCAGGTTCACCAAGAAACTGGAGGAACTGGAAAACCATTTTGAGAAGTGGTTGTATTTTTTGAAGAATCTGGAAGACTTTCAAACTATCCCTGATATTTTGAAGGAAGAGGTGTTTCTAAAAGGGTTTGAAGTAGCCGAGATTGCCAATTTCAATAAAAAAGAGTTAGACGAATACGAAGAGAGTTTGAAAATATATCGCGACTGGTACGCCGTGGTGGATACCTCCTTTGAAGATGGCGTAGTACATGGTATAGAAAAGGGTATAGAGCAGGGTATAGAGCAGGGAGTACTGAATGTCGCGCAAACTGCACTCAAGGAAGGTCTACCCATAGAACTTATTTCCAAATTAACAGGTTTAACCAAAGAAAAGATTGAAAAGTTATGATATCCCTTTTTTATCTTTCTTTGCAAGTCAAGTGAATCGAAAGATTGGGGAGTATTGGTCTTCTGTTAACTCAAAATTTTGGTTGCATATTGATTGAATGCCCCATCATGAGAGTCAAAGTCGTCTGTTACATAGGAGAAAATATTTTTCCCACAACCAAACTTTCTGGTTCCAGCTTTTTTGGTGGGATGAATGTTTTTGACCGTCAAAACTTCCCTTATCGAGCTGGCACCTTTTAATTTTAATACTACTTGACATCATGGATTCAGTAGAGTTATAATAAATAAGCATTACAGCAGATATGACCAATGGTCTGACAGTATTTTTTGGAGGCTATTTTAGATATTTTTTAACAATAAAAAAGCACACAACATGATAGGCTAAAGGAGATTTAATGAAAACTAGGTATTTTTTAATGGTTTTGGTTTTTGTATTTTTACAATTCACTGGATTTGTCCACGGTACCATTCCCGAATCAGAGCGTGCGGCATTGATTGCCTTGTACAATAGCACCAACGGGGATAACTGGGTTACTCCAAGTTTTCGTTGGAAGATTCCCCCATTGCATACCGATGGGTTTTCTATGCCGGGGACCGAGGGAAATTGGTACGGCATTTATACTGGGACTGCAAACGAGCATGTGTTGCAAATTGATCTGCGTCAGAACCGCCTAATCGGTAGCATCCCTCCAGAAATTGGCAATCTCAGTCAAGTGGTTTGGATTTGGATGTACGGGAACGAATTGAGCGGTACAATACCTTCAGAAATAGGCAATCTTGGTAATTTGACCAAGCTTCACCTTGAAGATAACCTACTGAGCGGTACGATACCTTCAAGTTTTACAAATTTAACAAAAATAACCCTTCTATTTATTGGTCATAACTGTCTTACTGCAACTGACCCAAGCCTTAGAGCTTGGCTAAACAGCCATGATCCCGATTGGGAAGCCCATCAAAATGAATGCAGTGGTGTGATCATCACCCCGACGATAACGACTAATCCAGTATCTTCAATCACCCAAACCAGTGCGGTTTGCGGTGGAAATGTCACCTCTGATGGAGGTGCATCTGTAACAACCCGTGGGGTCTGCTGGAGTACAGCCGTCAATCCAACCATTAGCCATTCAAAAACAACAAATGGGGCAGGAACGGGAAGTTTTACCAGTTCTATTACCGGTTTGAGTGCAAACACACCCTATTATGTCAGGGCTTATGCTTCAAACAGCAAGGGGACATCTTATGGCGCCAACCAGATGTTTACAACATTGGGTTCTGGGACTCCTGTTATTGGTTTGAGTCGCACCACATTGAACTTTGGCGGCACGACTTCAGGGATTGTTACCAATGCACAAATGGTACTGATTAGCAATAGTGGTAGCGGTACATTAAACTGGAGTGCTGCCAGTAATGCCTCGTGGCTCACTGTTACCCCAGCATCAGGAACCGGTGATACGTTGGTTTCCATTTCCGTCAATCCTGCCGGTTTATTTGCAGGCACACACAACGGAACTATCACCATCACCGATCCCAATGCGTCCAATTCTCCTCAAACCATTTCTGTTGAACTTCAAGTCTATAATCAGGGAAGTACAACGGTGCCTTTTGGAGAATTTGCAACTCCAGTAGAGGGTGCTACGACATATAGCAGCATTCCGGTTACCGGATGGGCGCTTGACGATATCGGAGTAGCCAGCATTAAAATATATAATGGCGATTCTTACGTTGGCGATGCTGTTTTTGTGGAAGGCGCACGTCCTGATGTGCAAACAGCCTACCCGAACTATCCCAATAACTATAAAGCCGGTTGGGGATATATGCTTTTGACTCATTTTTTGCCCGGTGGCGGCAATGGCACCTACACTCTTGTGGCAAAGGCCATGGATATGGAAGGAAATGAGATCGTGTTGGGATCAAAGACCATCACCATTGATAATGCGCATGCAGTCAAACCTTTTGGTGCCATAGATTCTCCAACACAAGGCGGAACTGCTTCCGGGTCTGCATTCAGGAACAACGGTTGGGCATTAACCCCCATGCCTAATAACATTCCGACAAATGGTTCCACGATCAATGTTTATATTGATGGCGGATTGTTGGGTCATGCCAATTACAACCTGTACCGCGCAGATATCGCTCAACTCTTTCCGGGTTATGTCAACAGCAACAATGCTTGGGGTTATTATGATATAGATACCACGAAATATAGCAACGGCCTCCATACTATTCAATGGACAGCAGCAGACAACGCGGGCAATAGCGATGGCATTGGCAGCAGATACTTCACCATTCAAAACACCTCGTCCGATGTGGCGCAAAGTACAGCTACTCCTTCAACGAAGTTGAATCTTCAACAAATTTCCACGTTACCAGAAGATTCTTCTGAACCCATTTATTTCAGTACAGGCTTCCACAGCGATAATGAATGCTCCGAATTACTGCCAGACGAAAAAGGAAACAACCCGCTGACCATCAACGAACTGGAACGAGTAGAAATTCAATTGGGTCAAAACTATACCGCTATCCAGGGTTACTTAATCAGTGGCAATCAATTAAATCCATTGCCCATTGGTTCCACGTTGGATGCGAAACGTGGAGTATTTTCTTGGTCGCCCGGACCGGGGTTTATAGGGAATTATTCCCTGGTTTTTGTGTTGACCGACGCCAATGGGTTATCCTTGAAGAAGGCCATTGAAATCAAGATCGAACCCAAGTTCGGCAATTAACAGGATAGAATGTTCTGGCAAGGGCGTATGATTGTACGCCCTTGCCCTTTTTCACCCAATGGTTCGCTTTGCCGATTCATTTCCAGATGAAGTAATTCTTGTGACACTGTCACAATATTTAAAATGGTCTCATTTGGGGAACATTGGAGCGTCCATGTTTTTTGGGAACAGACGGATTAATATCATCAAAAAATGATCCAATGATTTAGGCATTGTGCAGTTTTTTGAAATGAACTTCGGGCATGACACCTAATGCTCTGCCTATCTTGCGCAAAAAGGAAAGGGTAAGATTTTGATACTCGCCTGACTCTAATCGGGCAATAGCAGGCTGAGACGTTCCCACCAGTTCGGCCAACTGTTTCTGCGTTAATTTCGCTTGTTTCCGCAACTGGATGATCTCTTTTGCCATTTCATATTCTTCTGCCAATGCCTGATATTCCTGTTTAAAATCTTCATGCTCTAATTGTTTTTCCAACAATTGGTCAGAATTAATCGTTTTGAATGGACTCATCTTCATCCTCCTTTAGACTTCGTATTTCATACCTGAAATATATCAAATTTGGTATGAACTGTCAATAGCATTTCTGCTCTTTCCTTTTTAAAAATGTTCTTGAATTAATATCAGATAAAACCACCATCTCTCTTTCTAAGAAGACGTAATCCTGGGACGCCCACGGTCCCAGGGGCAGTTTCCTAATTCTGTTTTTATACCGATGGGTGGGAAGCTAGGAAAAGAAAAACCTTCGTGTTCTTGGTGCTTTCGTTGACTTAGTGGTAGACACTGCATCTTGCAGCGTTATTTCAACCCTCCGCTTTATTAATGCGCCAGGATGGCGCGTCTACCTAACCCTCAATCCAAAAAGGAACATCTCTCCACAACCCTATTTTTTTAATAGCATGGTAAGAGACATGGATGAAGGGTGGGATTATTGTTGTGGTTGAGAGATATTAATGACTTGACTATGGCCTAAAGATGGCGTATGATAATAATGGAGGTAGCTGATAAATATGAAACATTCAGGAAACAGATATGGCCATATAGAAGAACCAAGTTTACACCATAAAGAAGAAATCAAAAAGATCAGCCACCACTTAGTGCAGCTTTTTTCTCCCCAAAAGATAATCCTTTTCGGCTCATGTGCCACTGGGAAAGCCGATAGTCACAGCGACATTGATCTCTTGATAATCACATCGTTTGTAGGTCGGCGTCGGCAACTGATGGTAGCGATGGATCGCGCTATCGCTTCATTCAAAGCACCCGTAGACATCGTCATACAAACCGCCGATGAATACAGAACAGAGTCCCAAATCCCAGGAACCATTTCCCGTTACGCTTTCTTAGAAGGAAAGATTCTCTATGACAACCATCAGTATTGAACTGCTGAAAAAAGCAGGGAAGTGGGCTTCCTATGCAGAGGAAGATTTACGCTTAGCTAAACACGCCCTTAAAATTTCCAGTTCCTGTCCATATCGCTTGATCGCCTACCACGCTCAACAATGTGCCGAAAAATACCTGAAAGCATACTTGGTTTTCAAAGAGGTTGACTTCCCATATACACACAATATAAGGAATTTAATGCAATTTTGCCTGGGAAATTGGACTGTAGAAATATCCGATGCAGACCAACTCACCCCATATGCTGTGACAACAAGATACCCTGGTGTAGATGACCGCGTCACCAGAAAAGATGCAACAGATGCTCTTGAAATGGCAATTAAAGTACGTAAAGTAGTTCGTCGTGTTCTAAAAGAAGAAGGTTTTTTTAATAAGAATAAATAAAATGGTAAGAGACAGTTTCCGAACCGTGATGCGTGGGATGAAAGGATAAACAGGATGATTTGACACTAACACCCCTGCCCCTCCGAAAACGTTGGAATATATCCCCGCTCTCCAAGTACTCCGCATCCTGGTCATCCTTTCATCCCACGCATCACGGTTTGAAACTGACATGGATATTTGTGTTGACAGATTCAAATGGGTTGTCCTTGAAGAAGGCCATTGAAATCAAGATCGAACCGAAGTTTAATAATTAGCGGGATAGAATAATGCTGGCAAGGGCGTATGGTTGTACGCCCTTGCCTTGCTCCTTAGGCAGCCTGTTGTTTTGGGTATTCTATTATCTCAAAACTTTCACTGCATATTGGTTGAACGTTTCCTCATGAGTAATAATTTTAAGATCATCCGCTATCGCCTGCGATATAATTAACCTGTCAAAAGGATCCCCATGAAAAAAAGGGAGTTTAAGCAACATGTTCAAATGCTTAAAAGTATAATCAAGAATCGAAAACTCATTTTCATCCAAAAAGACTTCCAATTTTTCAAAAGGGATGGAAAGTTTCAGTTTTTCAAGACTCATTTTTATTGCCATCTCCCATAAACTGGCTTTACTCACGAATATTGTATTGTCAGTATTTTCAATTATTTCAATCGTGTGGGTACTGAGTTTTTTATTTCCTTCAATATACCAGATAAGCGCATGAGTATCAAGCAGCACATTCATTTCATATAATCCTTGAAATCCACCGGAGTATCGTCAAAGTCATCTGCCACATAAGTAAAAATGTTTTTCCCACAACCAAACTTTCTGGTTCCAGGCTTTTTGGAGGGATAAACGTCTTTCACCTTCAAAACTTCCCTGATCGTGCAGACATCTTTTAATTGTAATACCCATTCGATAATCGCTAACTTTTGTGCCTCGACATTCATGGTAGTTCACCTCTTTATCACGTATACTATAATACTGTAAATCATATAAAAATTCAACTGGTTCAGCTTCTTTTTAAACCGATCCCAGGGTGGTCTGTTCCTAATTCTGTTTTTATTGAGGAAGGGAAAAAAATCGAAGTATAGCAATGATAGGGAAAAGGAAAGTAAGAGACCGTTTCAGAACCGTGATGCGTGGGATTAAAGATCAGGATTAAAATCTCTTTTCCCATGGATAATACCAAGCACATAGATATTCTTAGCAGCTATTTCATACATCAGGCGATAAGAATAGATCATTACTTCGCGGATATTGACGTCGCAAATTTCAGGAACGATGCGACCCTTTTGGGCGTAATATTTTGAATCTTTGGCAATATACTCAAAGATATTTCTGAGATCATTCTTTGCCGGGGAAGACCAAATTACCATGAATTGATTTCGTTTAAAAGTCTTTCGGCAGGGATTGTAGCGCCATTTTTTACTGCTTCTTGACCATGCCTGATTTTATCAATGACATAGAGACGGTACATCATGTCATCCATCGTGGCGGTCTCAGGTAACTGGGATATCGCATTTATAGCTTCTACTTTTAATGTTTGCATTGTAAAGCTCCGTACATGTTAAATATATTCCAAAACCATTGAATTGTCAACTTGATTGGAAAAAAAATCTTCATGCTCTTGGTGCTTTCGTTGACTAAGTAGTAGACGCTGCATCTTGCAGCATTTATTTCAACCTTCCGCTTTCTTAATGCGCCAGGATGGCGCGTCTACCTAACCCCCAATCCAAAAAGGAACATCTCTCCACAACCCAAAAAGGAATTAAAATCTCAGATAGAGAATTCAACTCCGTTGAAATCATAAGGAATGATTTTCATGGAGAATAGAACTATACGATTTCTTCCAAACAACATCGAAAATGATCAGGTTATTTCGTAACAGCTCCTTATTACCAGCCATTGCCCAATACTCCGACAGTGTTGTTTTTTTGATTAAAATGGGTCCTATTCTTCATTTTCGATTTTGAGATTCACTTTGACCTGTTTTCTTAAGGCTTCAATCTGTGCTCTGAGTTGACGGTTGTAATCGATATTGCCCTGATGGGGGATGGTTTTTTTCTTGGAAAAAGCAAAAAAGTACAGGAGAGTTAAAGCTGCTCCAACACCACCTGCCTTCAAGCCATTGCTCTTACGTTCCTGTGGTGTATATATAGTACCGGTTTCGGTATTTTCTTTGACCCCATAAATTACCCCTCCCAGTACAGCACTTAGTGCTAGCCCACCAAGCAAAACGCCGAAATTTTTTCTGGTGACGATTTTGGTTTCACTTTTGATAGACTCCCCTTCCAGACTGTAGTCGCCATTATAATAACTCAATCGACTGGGCAGAATAAGATTAACCAGCACCTTCTTTTCCACTGAAAACTCGGATAGCTCATTTTTTGCATTTAAGGTCAACCGGAGTGATTGTTTATCCATATAGTGCCTTTGCCACGAGAAGCTCAAGGTGGAGGGCCCTCCTGAAAAAGACTGATTGCATTCAGAATAGTCCTCAACATTAAATTCGACATTGGCCGGGGTATTCAAGGAAAACAGAATGATTGGTTTTTCGTCGGAATAAGGGGAAATGGAATCGGTGACCAGTTTGATTTTTTCAATGAAAGGGAATTGCTCTTCAATACCACGAATATAATTTTCCAGAACTTGTTTTTCATTCTCATTCAATTCTTGAAGGTCCCGGATTATCATCGGATATTGGTCACGATACTCTTTAACAAAATTTGCAGCAATGGGTCTTATTTGGTTCTCTTTATGGATCAAACTGCCAATATATATCTTGAGTAAAATATCATTCTTTTGAGTGCTGTTCATAAATTCTTTATAGGCACTTTCATAGAGTCTCCTTTGTTTTCCATCACCATCCTTTTCGACATTTACTTCTTGGGCGTCTCGCAAAAAATCGCGCCCTTTCTGATTGGCTTGTGGAAAGATCAACAGATTAAAGAATAATACCATAATGACGATCATCGCCATCCCATACCTTTCTTTCGATATAAATTTAGACATCATTTCCTCCTATTGGATATGTTTATATTTTTAAAATTCCAGATTACTGGTGCTTCTGATTTTTTTCAAATATAATGCTATTGTCATATTGATTAAATTTAACTCCAAGCTGATACTTGGATTCCCCCACTTTTTGAGGGGTAAAAACCCTGAGGTAATAGGTTCCCGCATTCGCTTTTATATTAAACGTGTAATTTTTCTGCAGATGTGGAACTAAAATTTGGGGATTGTCATGCGCATCAAGTAATTCGATACGAATCTCGCTCAGTGGCTTATTAACCATAAATTGGATTTCCACAAAATACTTCCCATTTGAAGAAACTTTATACCACCGTTCTTTAAGTCCATAGATATCTCCCAAATGGCCAGATATTAGGCCATTGCCAGCGTTTAGCGTTATGGCTCGCTCCCTGGAGGCACCAGGAGCCTTAAGACCCAGGAATTCTGTTTTCAACTTTAATAAATAATCGCAACCAGAGCAACTTTTGACAGTCTTCGCTTCAATATAATACACGCCTTCAACGACCTTTTTAGATATTTGTTCGGTGGGTCCGGTATTTGTCCCGGTAACCAGGGTTTCCCCAACACTGTTGTGGAGAATCAAATCGATATCCTGCGATTTATCTTGGGTGGTGAGTTGGGCGCTCAATTCTGCCGGGGACTCGATGGTCACTTTATGCCATCGGGATAGGGTACCATTTTTTTCCCCCACGGTATCGTTGATGGAATCATTGGGAACCAAGTACAGGGGATTTTCCCTGGATGATCCTTTATCGGAAGTGGAAACCACTGTTAAAAAATACGAGTCATCTTCGTTTCGGTACGTGGGGGTCTGAACCTGAATATAATAGATGCCATGGTTCACCGTGGCGGCAAGCTTCTGAAAGGAACCTATCCCCATACCGGTAGCAATAGAATCGCCTTGTTCATTTAACAGTTGTAATTCCAGATCAGGATCGCCTTTCAACATCTCAAGTGAAACCACCACCGTGTTTTGCCTAGCGATTTCCAGTTTGTACATTTTGGCCTGGGTGCCAGACTCCCTCCCAATGTTACCTTTTTTATGAAAGGGAAGAGAGATTCTCACGGCACTTTTTCTTGGATCAGAAGCAGAGATTCTTTTAATGGGTTGCTCCTCCATTTTTTTTTGGCTGGGGGTAATCTGTGTTTGGGTGGAAGTAGTTCCGCAGCCGATTAGAAACAAAACCAAAATAACAATAAATGTCCAAACAAATAAATTTTTCATGTCACACTTCTCTGTATAATTTTATGTATTGCCGTTTTTCTTTCAAAAAAACATGCCCAAAACTACTCTTGTCTCCGATGGCCATTTTTTACCTCCAGGGAACTTATCAGTTCCAAGCGTATTATATAATTATCCATAGTTTAGCGAAATAAAAATAGTCCAGAAAACGATAAAAATAATCTATGGCTTACACGAGCACCAGTTTTCCATTGGCGTCAATCTGAAAAGTGACATCTGCGGAACAATCCAGTATCTGATCGAAGAGATCAAGTTTGGCGTCATCAATGATACCACGAATCCCAGAAGGAAGGGTGGCATGTTTATCTAAGACTGATTCCAAATACAAATCGTGAATGGATTGGATTTCTTTCTGCTCGATGGCAATCCACGACCGGATGGTCTTAATCAGAATCTCTTTGAGTGCGGCCACGGGGGGATAAGCGTATGGAATTAACGTCCAGCGACCTAAAAACGGGGAGGCCATTCCTGCATTGATCAATATCTGTTTGGATTGGGCTTGAGCGTGTCTAATATCGGGTTTGGTGGCCATATAAGCGGCGATTTGCTGATCGGCATAATTGGAAGTACTGATGATAATACAATTTTTGAAGGAGACTTTCCGCTGGGCGGAACGATCATCGGCCATACCTTCGTCCAGAAGAGCAAAAAGAGCATTCCGAAATGTGTCACTGGTTTTTTCGATCTCATCAATCAATATGATGAGCCTTTTTTGCGGGTTGGCAATGAGGGGTTTGGTTAACATACCACCACCAGTGCGCTTCATCTCATCCTGGTAGCCTACGTAACCAGGCGTGGGACCAAAAGCACTCCAGACTGACTCTTCACCGGGATATTCATTGGCTGAAAAAAAGATGAAGTCTTTGGAGTCGCCAGTTAAGGCATAAGCAAGCGCTTTGGCAGTCTCAGTCTTGCCAACACCGGTGGGTCCCACCAGCATGAATTTTTCAATGGGGCCTTTACGAGGCGCCTTGGACCGGACGGCATTGCGAATCTTTTTGGCAATGATGGAAAGAGAATCATCCTGGCCAATCACATACTCTTGCATTCGTTCCATAATATCCGATTCATTCATCTCCTCCAAAGTTTTAATTTTTTTATAGGCTTTCAAATTGAGTTCTTTGCATAAAAGCCCGGCATCCCAGGTTTTATTCATGGCGGCGAGATCACTGATAATTTTTAGCCCATCACGGGCGATAACCTGATTTTCATGTAATAGTGTGGCGATTTTGTCAGCCTCCCGTTCATGGGTCAATACAAATCCAGGGTTCTGTTTAAAGTGGGAACCCAATAAGGCATCACGAATTATTTTTTCCGATGGCGGGACTAAAGGGATAGGGATACAATTGGGCAGGTTAAAGATATTGCGGACAATCTCCTCGGTAGCAGAGCGGATACGGTGCTGTGAATCCATGGCGGCAGGGTTTTGAGTGGTGAGTACAAATATCAGGTGATGATGATTGGGGAGTGTTTCGTCGCCAGCCCAACGGCGAAAGATATTCAAGGTTTTTATGTTCCGTTGGGATTGTTGGTCCGGGTCATTAAAGAAGAGTTGATTGTTCCAATAGAGCCAATCATCAAAAATAATCAAGCCTTTATGGCGGTCTTTACGAAAAAGGTTCCGGTCCAAATGTTCGATCATTTGATTGGGGTCTTTATCATAATAGGTAGCCTGAGCAGAGAGGCGGTCCTTGGTACCTTCCCCAACACTACGGGCAAATCCCTGGTAATACCGGCTATAACGGGATTGGATATAACTGTTCCCGGCCACCTTGGCGGGCACAACGGGTTGACGTGAGGGCTCGGGCGGATTGTCGCAGAGAGATAGGTATAATTCTTTTCCTTTATAAAAATTGAGGCCCTGCTTGCGCCGTTCACCATTATTATCTGTATAATAGGCAATGATATCAAAGTCCTTTTCAAACTCAGTAATGACGGCCTGATACATGTCGCACACAGGATTGCAGTAATTACCATAGGTTTTATGCACGATGGTATCGCCATAAAGAATAAATACATTTTTTAACTTTTTCCCGCCCTCACGAGGATCATAGAGCTTACGGACGGCCTCTCTCCAATCAGTCATTTATAAAACCTCCATATTTTTATGCCTTCGGCGACCAGAGGGCTTTTTTGAAAAACCGCCCCTGGACCCCTGAAAAACTTTTATATGATTACAGGGTTAATCCGCCCGAACCAACTCGGGGACATTTACGCCTTCCTGCTTGAGGTGGTTGGTAAAGGTGCGGGCCATTTCCATATTCTTTCGTTCATCCACTTTTTGAAACTTCATTTCAAAACTCCCACTCAAAGGAAGAAATACCTTGGGTTCTTTTTCGTGTTCAATAATAAGGGGAGAATTTAAATCATCAGGACGTTCAAGATAGGGCGATTCCACATGCTCCATGTCTTTGCTGAGGGCACGGATAATGGCCTGAGAGAGCATGGCACGCTCTTCATCCTGGCGATGCCGGGAAAAAACGCCATCCTGAATGGTTTTGGCCTGGATGGTGAGAGCTGCAGCTTTTTGCGAGATATATTTAAGTTGAGCGGGGGTGCGCGCACTTTCAAAGGCTTTATCCAATTCTTGTAACTGTTGCTCCAATTGGGCGGGCTCCTGGCAAAACCAGGCTTCACAGAGTTCTTTGATGGTTACTTTTTCCACTTCACCGGCGGTTTGCAAATCCACGGTAGTGTCGGAACTTAAGAAGGAGATAGAACCACGCGCAACGGACAATTCATTGGTGGTTTCAGCATAAGCGGTTTCATACTCCTGACGGAAGCGTTCCACCTGGGCATTAAGATTGGTAAACTGCTGATAGGCACTCTCGGCAATCCGTTTGGAGGTATCAAACTGTTTCTTTTCGAATAAATCAACGGACTTATTATAATTGCCAATGGCCTCATTGTAAAAATCGGGATCGTACAACTGGGCAAAATGCTTGGAAATAGATTCCATCTTGGCAAATACCTGGTCAATGATCTCGGAGGCATTGATGGCTTTTTCCAATTCTCTTTTCCGTTCCATGTCAGCCAGAGTGGCCAATAAATCCTGAAATTGCTTTTTCATTTCGTGGTAATTACGATCTATGTTTTTGCGATTGGTCTCAATCATGGCCTGGCTTTTTTGCACTTCCTGTTTGACGACATTTACGTCCTGGTGAATCTGGTTACGTTGTCGGGAGGCTTCCTGCTCATTTTGCTGGATCTGTTGTCGTAAATCGGAGAGCATGTGCTGGGTATGTTTCACATCCTGTTTGACGCCAGCGACGTCATTAAGGGTTTGCTGCAACCGTTGTTGGGTTTCCAGTCTTGCCACCTGGGCTTGTCTGGCCTCTGCGGCTACCTGCCCACGAACTTGATCAATATTCAACGAAATTCGCCGCTCGGAAGCTTCCACCAAGCTTCTCACACTATTGTCTCTGGCTTGCTCGGCAAGACTCCTATTTTGTGACTCCACGTTGCGAATATGGCGCTGTTGACGCTCATAATCATCTTCAAAAACGACCCGGGTGGGGCGTTTGGTTCCACTCATATTTTCCTCCTGATCTTATAATCTCTTTAAATATTTTTAACCACCTTTTTCTATCCAAAAAAGACACAAACCGCCCGAAGGGTTAAAAATTGGCGAATACAAGATTCGCCCCTACATATGCCCACCATTTTTTGTGTCTTTGACCTGGTTTGTGGTTAAATCTTTTTTTTGCTTCAGCACTCGGCTGTACAGTTATTCAAAATTTATATTTATTCCTTGCCCCAACAGGGCCTGTTTAAACTGTTGGACCACATCGCCTTTTTGAAAGCCGAAAAGATGCAACTGGTTATCGGCATCCAGTACACCGGTGATTCCCTTGGGCGAGAGTAGACGAATATCTGACGGTGGAGAGTCGGCCAATTCGGGTATCCACGATGTAATGGGGTGTCCATTATATAGAATTTCCATTATTTCCTGAGGTTGGGATAAACTCTTTTTTTGCTCTTGGGTTTGTTGAATAGGTAAAGACTCCCCCCAAAACTTGCAGATTATAGAACTGCGGCCAACATATTGGATCATCTCGACATTGGGTTCGATGTGTTGTATGGTGTTTTGTAGAATACTTTTTATCAGGGGGACATTATAGCGTTGGGAGAGTAAGAGTAGCCGTTGGTTAACCGAACCTCGCCACAAGGTGCCAGGAAAATCCAGATGAGGGTTGTACATACCTTCCACCAGAATATCCACGGACAGTAATAATTGGGAAATTTCAGCGGGGGTGTCTGGCTTGATTAGTGCTTCGAAGGGATGTCCAGTATAGAGCATTACTGAAAGATTCTGCTTTTGAATTTCTGGTAGCAGTTGAGACAGGGCGAGGGATTGGTCCGTGGGTTCGCCACCAAGAATGGTAATGCCTTGGATGGGGATGGTCTCTTTTAATTTACAAATGTGTTCTAATACTTCGGTCACAGTGGTTTTTACGCCTTGGTGGGGATCTTGCAGTTCGGGGTTCAGACAATGATTACAACAGCGGATGCTACATCCTTGAACCCATAGGACATAGCGTAAACCGGGACCATTGGTATAGGTAACAGGAAAAAGAGCGGGGGGAACAGAAAGTCTTAATTCATTGTTTTTCGTCATTATTTCCCTTCATCTTCTTGTTCCAGTAATTCCAGTATTTTTTCCCAATGGGGTGGTTCGAGGTTCTGATGTTTGACGGTTAAGGCCAACCGCATCGCATTGAGTAGATGCAACTTGCACTTTTCTAGGTTTTGGGGTAATTCTATGGCGGTCACTTCTTCCAGTCTGCTTTCACCTTGGAGGATGTCCAACTCCAATTGGGCAATAGTCTTTTTTTCATCATCAATGGCATTAATATAATGTGCTAATTCATCTTTAAGGGCAACAAAGGTATCAAGTTTATTTTGGAGTTCAGTCAATTGGCTGTTTTTTTCCTGGATACTCTCTTCCAGTTGCGGTACTTCCAGGTAATTTTGTTCAAAAATCTTTATTTTTTCTTGTGTTTGGGGGTCCTTAATTATGGTGAGGATGTTCTCCAATTTTTTTAGATATTTATGCTTCTCCCGGAGAGTTTTGGTGAGAGTTTTAATCTCCGCTGTTAAAAACTGGGCATCGTCCTCCAAGGTTTTGTTTAGAATCTTTTTTTGTTCAAGTTCGGCGGATAAGGTGGTGATTTCATCGGTCATTCGGGGGAGCAGGATGGTCAGAGAATCGACATTCTGTTTGAGCTTTT
Organism: uncultured Clostridia bacterium; assembly: GCA_964502145.1. Classification (GTDB taxonomy): domain Bacteria; phylum Acidobacteriota; class Aminicenantia; order UBA2199; family UBA2199; genus CAZCVI01. Next base: position 55,670 of record CAZCVI010000032.1, on the reverse strand, counting down.
GGGTTTCAAAGGAATGTGGAGCCTCCTGTTGCACCAGAAACTCTTGGATAGTTTGGATTTCATCCCGTATGGATGTGGTCAATTGATTTTTTGTGTTGATTCTCATGATGATGTCATCTCAGCTTTTTTATTTTTTTTAGCAGGGTTTTAATTTTGTCCATGCTCTCTTCCATAGAATCCCTGTCTTCTCTAATTTTTTTTAAATCCTCCTGAATATCAACAAGGAATGGGATAGTTTCGGGGTTGCCCATTTCAATATAGGTTAATAGACTTTTAAAATATCCAAGATCAGCATGACTAATCAAAAAAAACTCTTCAAAAAACTCACAAACCTCCCCAGACAGATACTTCATCTTTTCTGCTTCAGGAAGGTGTGAAAGCCCGATTTTCAAAATTTTATCACCAAGAGATTTATCCAAGTTCTGCTTCACTGACAGATAAATTTCTTTGACTTCCACACCACTTAAAGGTTTCCAGCATTCTGCCGCGATTCTCATAAAACTTGATTCAATATCACTTATATATCGCAATTTTCCCTTTGAATAGTTTTGGGCAAAGTAAAGTAGAGAGCGAACGAACCGGCTAAGGGTTTGTTCATTGCGGTAGGAAAAAACAAGGGTCAAGGTATCCAGTAAATAGTGAGAATACCCCATTGGAGATGGATCATGGGTTAATATGGTGAGCAAATTTTGAATATCGGTATCATTCATCTTTCTCTTTTGCTTTAGATAGTCAAGATAATCACCATATACAGTGGGGGTAGGCAGTGCATTCTTCGCCAATATCATTTGTAGCGCGACAGTGGATAGATGGGGGTGATTTTTTAACTGTGGATTCGCATCCATCTGGTTCAGCAGTCGATAAATATCCCCTTTTTTCCCAAATGAATTTATTCCCCCATTGTCCACCATATGTTGGTTGAACTCTGCCAAATAAAAGGAAAAATTCCCCTGTTTCATGATACCATTCAATTGGGATGCGAATAGCACATCCATCGATTTTATTTTTTCAGATATTTTGGACACCAGTTCTTTTTTCTGATTGTCAAGCTCCAGATGGCATAACTGGTAAAATCGTTGCACAAAATGTTCTTGGAATTCATTCCGAGTTTCTACCCCCATCTCATTAACAATCCCATAAGCCTGAGCAGAAACCAATAAAAACCGAAAATAATGCTCACCGGGCTCAAACTCTCCCATCCGTTTTAAGCAAAAAATAATAATCTTAAAAACTCTTCCATAATCATCTTTTGCTGTCAGCGCAATTTTCTCAAAAACTGGTGGGGATACTGAACTATCAGATTCTCTTCCTGATAAAGCCATCCCCAATAGGTCGATGAAAAAATCAAGTCCTGGCTGTTGTTTTAAAACGTTATAAAGATCTGGGTTTTCATTCTTTAAATGATCACACTGGGAGGGATATTCCATCAGGGTTAATAATTCAAAGGACTCTTCCCAACCGGGATTCTGTTTTAATTTCAAATTTTTGAATAACTGTGAATCGATGGTATTTTTTAAATTAGGGATAGAGTAAAACACTTTTAAGAGTGGTAAAAAGGATTTTAGAGTGAATTGACGCCCCTTTTCCATTAGAGTGTTAAAAAAACTATTATAGTCGGTTTCATGTAATTCTGGTAAGACCTGGACCAATTGCCTCAATTCATCCAATACCTTTGTTAACTGGTCTTCGTTTTCAATTTCCAACACACCCATCTCTACTCGTTCTGCAATAAAGGTAAATTCATCTTCCAATATATTTGGAGATTCAAACGTCTTTGTCTTTTGATGGATTTGCAACTCCGAACTGTAACATAGTAATGGTTTAAACACATTATCCGGTGGGCGTGAGGTTTTTACCTGTTTTTTCAACTGATGGAGTGTTGCCAGCACTTCGGCTTTTTTAAGGATTTTGTTGTAATCGTTATTCATTCCAGATTCTACTGACAACTTGGTGTCAACAAAATCCAGCAATTCTGCTATATTGTTTATTCCCACATCCCGTTGGACCATTAACTCTGCAACCAAGATTTGAGGGAGTTGGGTTTCAAAGGTGGGTTTTTTTTTGTTCAGGGTAAACCGATTATCCTTCATAATGGCAATGGAATTATTTTCTGGACCCACAGGCTCTTTAATGATTTTGATGCGAAGATTACCTACCCGTGGATTTTCCACACTGGTACAGAAGGTAATCCATTGGCGAAGATGGCGTGGTAATAAGAAAAGAATGGAAAGCACCAAGTTTGCATCGGGTTTTTCACCGCCCCATATCAAGGTACAATGGGGGTTTGGACGAAGGATCGCGGATAGAAAATCGATTAAAAAATTCTGGATAGATGTATCCCCATTCAGTGCTAATTCTAATGGCTGTAACTGCTCTTTTAAATTGGGTAATGGTAAAGAAAAAAGATCGTAAAAAGGTTCCAATGGAGTAGGCTCCGGTTTACTTTGAGAAGGTACCTTCTCAATTTTATACTGTTCCAAAAAACGGAATAGACCCATGGGATCACAGTTGAGTTTTCCAACATAATCCTGGTATGGAATAGACAGTACGATTTTTGGGACAAAGTGTCTGCCCCTAGCACTTGGAACCGGACTACGATAAAAAAGAGCAAAGACGGCCCGATTCTCATCTGGCATTCGGCCAAAATAAGCATAGCCATTTTCAAAAATCCGTGCCCATGTTTCAGAGATTTCACCCACAGAGGTAAAAGCCGCCAATTTGAAACTTTTTTGAGGGTCAAGCCCTTTTGTAAACCCAGTCACTTGCCAGCCGCTGTCAGTATCACCGTGAACAGCAACCCCGTATGTGATCACCTGAGCATCAATGTTGTCTTGTGGTTCCATATTTTTTTCCTCTACGCCTTTAATCAAAGATATTCTTATTAATGGGCACTTTTTCTCAAAAGCCATTCAACAGATTCAATGACATTAACAGGGTTTATTTCTCCTATGGGGCGTATTTTCCCATCTTCGGCGGGTAAATAATTTTTTGTGCCTTTTTTATCCCATCCAACACTGGATACCCCAAATATTTTGTAGTCTTTCATGTGCGTGGTCAGCATTTGGAAAGGGGCTTCTCCGACAAGTTCTCTGGTATACGCATCAATATCGAATTCCTCTGGCCCATTGACAAAATTGTCATCATTATCCATCTTGGTGACACATAGAGCGACAGGTATGGGAATTTGAAAGAAACCCCGTCCAGAGTTAAAGGTATTTTTTAGTTTCTGGAAATTTTTGATAAACAAGGAAAAATATTCATGCTCCTTCTTATTGGAAGAATCCAGCAAGCAAATTAAGCCATCGGATTCCCTGATGGTATTAAATACAATATTTCCATAAACGGCATCCAACTCAGGTTTCTCGAAAATTTCTCCACCGGGATCCAAAAAATCAAATTGAATATCACGTGATCTTTTCCCAAAAATACCTGGCATTTGAATGTCAAATTTAAACATTCTCTGGTCAAGGTCTTCAAGAGGAGAAGGTTCTGGGAAGATATGTTCTTTAAACATTTCAGTGTGAGCTTGTTCAATAAATTTAGTTGACCTCTCATCGCAGGGTTGTATTCGCCACTTTTTTTTTGTGTTGAACAGTATCTCATGGTATAGGGTTACCAGGAAAACCGTTTTTCCCGATGACCGCGCTCCCCATAATGTTAGCATATAACCACCTCCTGTGGAATTATAAAATTAGAATTATCCATTTATAATAATTTCTATTCATTTTTTTTGTTTTCGCATGTATCTTTTGGAACGCTTGAGCAGCCACTGGATGGGCTGGAATAAACCGAAGGGTTGGAGCTTTTTATCTGGGACTTCCATTCCATCCACCATGGAAGTCCTGGGTACCATCCGGCCATTCACTTCTTTTACACCAATGGCGGAAAAGTAAAAGATTTTGAATTCGAAGAGTCGTCCCTGAAGCATCCTGTAAAAAACCTCACCGAATAGTCTCTTAAACCACTCTTCAGGCTGATGGTGGTATTGTTTATAGCCATCATAAAGGCGATCCACTTGTGATACCGCGATAGCCACAGGAAAATCCAACTTTCTACCGGGTTGGCTGGGAAAATGAAGGAACTGTAAATGGGTCAAATTGGCTTCCAATTGCCTTTTGAGGGTTTCAGGATTCTTAGCATCTTGAATGCTGATAATAAACAAGGCACCTGCAGATTGGTGCAGACTTTGAAAATATTCTTGTTTAAAAGCTGGCAGTTCGGAAGTTTTTACGCCTTCCACCTTCAAAAATAGTTCCCCGCTAGGGTCAGGGAAAGATATGGAGAAGTATCTCATACCAAAATAGGGTCCCCATATCCTTTTTCTGTAAAAATTGAAGGTAAATGATTGGGCCGCTTGGCTGCTATCAAGTGTAGGTTGGGTATCCTGAGGCCATTGATTATTGGCAAGGGAACTACGAATGGAAATAATATAGGAAGCGGCTTCATCTTCGATAATTTCCATTTTCCATTTTTTAAAGCAAAGGTCATTATAGAGCATCCCAATATACACGGTCTTCCCACATTGTCGTGCCCCCCAAACAGAAATGGGCAGTTGTGCCCCCCGGCGTATATTTGGTGGTGGAGTAGGGAAAAGATTGACCAGGAAAGCCAAGAAGAAAAAACAGTATATGGTATTGGCGAAACTCACCAGCACGGCATAATACCCCCCGGTATACAACATGAAGGCCACCAAAAAAGACCCCGTAGAAAAAACAAGCCAATGGAACAGTACTTTGGGAAAAAAAGACCACTCTTTTTCGTTAATGGCATAGATCATCCCAATGGCCCTTTCTTTTCCATAAGGCCGGGTAAGCAACCCCAACAGGGGCATTAAGAAAAAAAGAAGAATGGCTCGTAATCGGGAGCGGGATATAAAAAACTCGATCAATTGCCGATCAAAAAATAGGGTCAACACAATGGCAATAATGGCTAAAAAGAGATAGAGTCGCCATGTTTTACTTGGGTAAGGTAAAAATTTGTCGTCAGAAATTTTTCTCAAGGGTTACTCCTCTAAAGTCTGCCACTTAGGTATGGGCAACACTCCGTTCAAAACGATTATCCTGGGGAAGCACGGTTTCCTGGATGTATTTTTTTAAATACAGCAGAGTTTCGGAGATTTCCGCTGGTTCTGTGCTATTCTCTTGGGATATAGAAGGACATCCTTTTTCTTTCAAAAAACCGGTGAGGGAATTGGCTATGGATTCCAATTCTGCGATTTCTGTTTTGAACTTTTCCAGTTGAAGGTTCTGCTGTTCCAGTTGAAGGGTGAGTTCTTGTTTTTGAGTGTCCAAGCGGGTACGGGTGATTGTATGGGTTTCCAGTTCTTTTTTATAATTCTCCAGTTCCTGCTGGTATTGTTGAACTTTTGCCTCGGAAGCCTCATTTTGGAGTTTCTTTTGCAAACTCAGGAGTTTACCTATCAGGTGGGTATTTTTTTTGGTTAAGGAGGTTTTTTTTTTCTCCAGGTTGGGGGCTTGTTCGCGGTATTGCAAAAAAGAATCCATTTCCTGCTGCGAGTTTTGCTGGATTTGGGCGACGGTTTTTTCTATTGTTTCCAATTGGTTGGCGAGGAGGTTTTTTTTAGTCAGCAGTTTTTCCTTGTGGGTGGTTTGTTTTTTTTCCAGTGGAAGCAGCTTGTTTAGTTGGTTGGCAAGGTCAGACAACTGCTGGAATTGGTCTTGCAGATGAGGATCGGCCAGACGATGGGATATTTGCTGAAATAACGTTTCCCTCTCATTGTTTTTTTCTGCCAGTAAGCGGGTCTCAGAAACGATGTGTTGGTATTGGTTTTCCAACGTGGTGAGGGTTTGGGGAGTCACATAGGATTGGTTCATTTCTGTTAGCCCATGCTCCAGCATGGAGGTTTCCTCTTGCAGGTCTTTTTCGATGGCAAGATTTTCCTCGCTTAGGCGAATGATTTCCAGGTTCATATTTCTTAACTCATCTTTGAGTTTTTCAGTTTCCTGGTTGGTTAGGTCAATATCATGGGTGCCTCCAGATGTCTGGAGTTCCAAGCGATTGATTTGTTTGTATGTGTCGATCAAGGTATTGAGGTTCATGTGTGGTGATCCTTTTTATTTTCCGAGAGGAAGGGCAAACATAGGGTTAAGAATTCCTCTTTGCTCGTTTGCCATTGTTCTTTGGCGATTTTTTGGTTGTTTTCCGCCACGTGAATCTGCTGCTCCCACTGCCGGGATTGGTCCATCCATTGTCTTTTGGGACTGGTTTTTATCTCTTGAATGTGTTGCCGGATGAGCTCCAGTTTTTGGAGGGCATGGGTGTGTGCTTTTTCTTTGGCTTCCTTTTGGGTGAGAACCTGACGATACTGGGTTTTTAATTGGAGTAAGAGATGGTTGGCCTGAATTTTTTTTTCGCGCCGTTCCTCCAGTTGCATTTTTTGGTCCGCGCACTTTTTTTCCAATTCATTATGGGTGGAGATTTTAATTTTCTTTACTATCGCTTTTAGTTCGGGTGCATCTTCCATCATTAAAAGCAGCTCTTGAGAGGCATCTCTGGAGTGATTGTCGCTACTCTTGACCGCTTCTTCCAGAAAATGGTGATACATAAGGGTCAAGGTGGATTCATCATACTCCAACAATTGCTGGTACGAAACGTTTAGATCAAAGGCTGGGTGAGGAATTGGGTTGGTCATAACGCATCCTCCACAAGAATAGGAATACAAAAGGTGTCCGGTTCCAAACGATAGCTGATCTGGTGGTCCTTTAAAATCTCAGGGGTGATTTCATTTATTTTTGAGATGCCTTCACCTTTATAATTGAAGGCTTTCATTTGGTTGCAGGTAAATTCAATCTCCTGCTGTATTGACTCCATGGCGGCTTTTTTGGGTAAATATATAATGGAAACCGTGAACTGTTTGGTGAGGCATAAATCTTTCAATAGTTTGGGCCAATCCTCTTGGGCAGGAGTAAAGGGAAGTTTTGATACGGGTCTTTTTTGTGCATCCTTGGGATGGGGTGGGCTACTAAAAACCAATATAACATGTTTTTGTGCCTGGGGATGCCAATCAAAAAAATCCAGCCGAATGATCCCCTGGTCCATGGCAGCCATAAAATCAGAGGGGGCGACCCGTTTAACAGATTCTTTACACCATTTCTCCCATTGCGAGAAAGGGAAAAAATCCTGTGGAATATTTGGATTAACCTTAAATTCCGCATCCCCAAGTTTATCGGAGTAATCGCCATATACCACCAGACCGAACTGGGCAGTCTTATTTTTTTCATCAATGGAACGGGCCATCGCCATTAATTTCTCCTTGGCCGGTTCGATTTGGTCGGCGGGCATAGTGCCATCAAAGAGCACTACGGTCTGGAGAGCGGGAAAACGGGTCTTGATGGAAATAGGTGGAATGGCGGTAATATTTTCCATTAGGCTGACACTGTTTACTCCCTCCACCTTCAGTCTGGGAGTATCTACCATGGGTTCAAAATTTAAGGCCAGCTTCAATTTTTTCTGATCGGTTTCCACCCTTGTCACGGAGACGAATGAATGGACACCTTTCTCTTCCCGGGTTAGTATCAAGTGGTATACCTTTGATTCTGGAATAAAGGGAAAAACGTCGAGGGATTCTCCTCTATTTTTAGGACTGTTGACGGCGAAATCCAAAAAGGTTCCGGCTGAACATAATCGTTTTCGGGTGAATTGGAACTCATTTGTATTTTTTTTAATGGCGAAGAGATAATAGTCTGCATCAATGGCGGCTCCCCGGGACACCTGACCTGCCCGCACGCGCTGGCTGCCTCTCTCCTCCACGGCAGAGACAAGGGAGAGATCAGGGAAAAAAGCGGGGTCCAAGTGAAGTTTATCAAATATCTTACGGATACGTTCGGGTTTGGCCCAGAGGGGATGGGAGGAGAGAAAAATAATGGTGCTTTTTTGATTGACAGAGAGTTGGGTTATAACCTTTTGGGCGGTATCCACGGTGGATTGTACCCAATCCTCAAAGGAAATATTGAGAGCGGGACAATTGCCAAAATCCACATATTGTTTGCGTTTTTCCTCATCCACCTGGAGCTTTTCCTCGATTTTCCGGTACAGGTTTATTTTTTGATTTTCCATGATACCGGTGATATAGAGGTTCCACATTTTGGAGTAGTGGTAAGCGGTAGCAGTCACAATTTGTGTGCCATCAAAGGTGATAATAATCCAACTTTTCCCGGGTTGGGGATGGGAAACAGCGCCCCAGAAGAGGTTACGTTGCTGGGGGTTTGGAGGATAACCGGTTTGTTTATTCATATCTGATTGCCTCGATAGGATTTAATTTGGCAGCTTTTAAGGCGGGCCATAACCCTGCCAAAATACATATGCCCAGGGCCAGTAGCTCTACAAAAACAAAGAGCCCGATAGATGTTTGCAGCAAATTAAATTTGGAGTTTAAGAGGAGGGTGTTCTGGATCACGTGACAAATCATTTTGCCCAATAAATAGCCGATTGTTCCGGCGGTCAGCGCGGTAAGAGCAATTTCGCTCAATATAATAGAGAGAATCACAGCCGGGGTGGCGCCGTAGGTTTTAAAGATTCCGATTTCTTTGAAGCGGCGCAAGACAGAGGCATAGGTGGCATTAAAAATACTGACGGAACCGGTTAACAAGGAGACAGAACCAATAATTCCGAGGATTATGGTAATAATGGAAGCGATCTCCCCGTATCGTTTGATTGCATCCAGAAGGGAAGCGGTACGATAGCCTTTTTTTTCCAAAAGGTCCCGCATGGACGCGACATCTTCCAGCTTATGAAGGTACACCAGGGCACTTTCATAGACCATAGGTTCAATAATCCTGAGTGGTAAAGCGGGTGGTGGGGTGGTAGATGTACCGAGTATATAGATGTGATCCAGTTTCCAATTCTGCCAGTTTTTTATTTGTTCCAACACAGGGAGTGGCGCATAACAGCGGAAGAAACGGGTTTTGCGGGCAATAGCGGTTACAAAAAGCTGAAGTTCTGTTTTTTGTTCCTCCCCATCCTTGCGTCGGACGAGGGTCAGGGTGACGGGAGAATGCAACAGATTGGCAGTGGGTAAAACACCCAGTTCCTGGACAATTTGTTCGGGCACAACAATGTAATTGGGTTGTTTTTTGGGCAAGGTGTTAATATCTCCAGCCACCCATTGGAGGCGCACCAGTTCGGGGTCGTCAGCGCCGATGGTGCTCCACAAGGAAATGGTGGTTTTACTGTTGCCTTGATGGGAAAGGTCTAAGAAGACGCCCTGGACCAACGGCACGATACGGGAGATTTTGGTATGATTGGAGAGTATGGCCAGGTTTTCCTGGGTTAATGGTAGGGTGCCAAATGAGAGAGGGTTCACAGAGATTTCAATGGCAAGGGCGGAAGTCTCCTCGCGGATCAAATCGCGGGAATAGTTTTTTATGGCTGTAGACACAGACAACATAATCACCACCAGAATAATACCCACGCCAATGGCGATGATATTGGCGGTGAAAAAAACACGGGTGCGGGAAATATTCTTCCCGGTCATTCGGAGTAAATCCAATTTTCTCATTGCAAATCTCCTTCAGGAAAAGTATGGGGTTGTTTCCCCGTCAGTTTACGGGGGGTTAGAGAATTAAAATAGGAGTTCACTATAGTTCCATCTTCCATTAGAATCGTTCTCCCGGCATACTCTTCTTGAATTTTCTCATTATGGGTCACCAGGATGATGGTAAGATTCTTTTTGCTGTGAAGTTCTTTTAGAAGTTCCAATATCTCTTTTTCAGATTTTGTATCCAAGTTGCCAGTGGGTTCATCGGCCAGAAGGATTTGCGGGTTCATCACCAAGGCGCGGGCAATGGCAACGCGCTGCTGTTCACCGCCAGAGAGTTGGTTGGGAAAATGGAGCATCCGTTCATTAAGTTTTAATTCCTGAAGTATCTTTTGGGCATCATGAACCCGTTGGTTTCGTGGTGTCCCCTTAAACACCAAGGGTAATGCCACATTTTCCAGTGCATTAAGGGATGGAATTAAATAAAAGGATTGATAAATCATGCCGATGTGGGAAGCTCTTAATAAAACCCGTGGGGTTTCCTTCATGGTGCTTAAATTTTTTTCAAGGGGATTAACCATGTGAAAATTTTCCTGCCATTGGTGCTGTCCCCTGTTTGGCGTAACTTTGGAGGTTGTTTTCTCCCCCTTTCCATGACGGGCAAAAAGTTTACTGATTTTTTTTCCTAATCCCTCGGCTGAGGCAGATTTTTCTTTGTTAGGAGAAATCTTTTTATTCAGATAGATTTTGACCTCCCCAGTTGAGGGTACATCTAAGCCACCCAGCATGTGCAGCAGGGTGGATTTGCCAGAGCCGGATTTTCCCATAATCACCAGGAATTCACCGCGTTTAATATCCAAAGAGATATTTCTTAGGGCAGTCGTGACTGGCGAAATCTCTTTAGTCTTTGTTGGTTTATAGATTTTCGAGACAGACTGGAGTCTGTAAATCATGTCCATAATCTCTAGTTTCCGGGTATCAGTTCCATGGGTATCCATCCACCACCTCGTTTGTCCCAATTGTTTTGATTTTCCAAAAAGTTTTTTAAGCGCATAAAGGTTTGCCAATTTTTCTCGAATTCACCGCGAACCTCGCCGGGAAGTTTTTTAAACACGTCCGGCATCCGGGGTGCTTCGCCAGCCACTTTTTTTAAGAAGCCAAGGCTTTCATCTTCGAGGCTAAGACCTTGGCCGAAAGTAAGACCAAGGTCTTCTTTGAATAGCTGGATAATGGGGTGGTCGGAGTAGGGTTTGTTTTTTAATTCTTTGAGAGTGGTAAGTAATTTTTCCATGCTTGTTTCCAGTTCGTGTCGGGTGATGTAAAAGACGACAGTCGCATCTTGTGGGGTTTTAATGGGTGAGGTCCAGCCAGTAGCCACACCCCGTTCATCCCAGGTGGAGGTTTGCCAAGTGAGAGCGATTTTGTAATTTTCGCCATTCACTTCCAACATGGGATATTGAATGGTTCTGGGATTATCCAATCGCTGGGTATAATCGACTTTTCTCCTGTGCCCGATATCCGCTTTGTTTTCCCATATATAAATGGGGCGGGCATGGGGGTTAACCTTTAATTGCAGGGCTTCCCTATGGTCCCATAAAATCCCATCGTTTTTTCGGATCCAGCCAAGGGTTTGTTCAGAGAAAGGATCGGTTCCGATTTGATAGAAACCATCCTTTTTATTAAAAATAAAAAAGGTCTCGAAGAACCCCACTTTTTTCCCGGAACGTGACGCGAGATCAGGATTGGTATAGATATCCACTTCACCTGGATTGGCTGTGACCACTTTAAGTGGCACCAGTCCGGATTTCGATGTAAAGGATTTATAGTTGGGTTTTTCAACGTCTTTGGTTTCATTGGCTTTTTTTTGCAGAAAGGCAGAATAGATAAAGTACCCCACAGCAAAAACCACAAAAAGAACCAGTGCAAATTCACCAAGGGTAAACCCCCTATTCGAGTTTCTGTTTCGCTTCATTAATCACTTCTCCTTCTGTTGACGTTCCTGCGGTAATTTCTTTCTTGCCTGCCATTGCATTAATATCCACAAATTTCTTTGGTCGCATTTTTTGCATGTTCATAAAGATATCCACCTTCGGCCTGAATCTGACTTAACAATGCGCAAGCTTCCTTTGCTTTCATTTTTCTAAAAAAATTAATAGCTTCGATAGACGCTTCTGTATGTGATGAATAATAAGAAGATTCATTTGCATAGTGATACACTTTTCTTAAGGCATCAATAATAAGAGGGATAGGTATTTTATGATAGGAACCCATCGCTTTTAATTCTTTTACGCAACGCTTAAATTCACTCCAATTTTCGGATTCAATGGCTGTTTTTAGTAATTTAATATATGCTTTTTCCTTTTCATTTAGTGGAGGTGATTCTTGTTTAATGGGTTTCTGAACAGCGGAGGGGCGAGTGGTTACAGCTTGAGGGGTAGAATCAACTGCCTCTGGTTTGAAAACCCAATCACTCAAAAATATGGTTGCAGTAAGAAACGTCAGATTTAATATCAAAAGAAATACCATTGACGATTTTGAAAGCCCTGGTTCTTTGATTCCTGGTAAGCCACGGAAAATGATTAGCACAATCCCGGCTGAGACTATCCCAAACAACAAAAATTGCAAGCTTCCCAACCCTCCCAGCATAAACATATAGAGGAAAAAGGACAGAACAGAGGACAAGAATATGGCATAAATGGAAAGCCATAGCTCCTCTTTGGATTTAAGGAAATACCGTCCTGCCTCAATGATATCAACACCGATGATGAACCCAAGCAAGAATTTGAAAAAATTACCCAGTGATTGCATGAACTCTTTCAGATTCGCGCTGTCCTTGGAATTTCCCACTATGATGAGAAAAACCAAGGATATAACTGGCAAGGCGGCTGCGGCGATGCGCCGTATTCTTTCATAATTGTCCTTGGCATCCATCACAATTTTGTAAATCAACATGCTGATTGAAACAAATAAACCCAGTAAAATTCCAGGGTAGAGAACATAAGTAAAAATAAATTTTAACCCATTACCCACTGCTTCCATTTTTTTCCTCCTATTTTACCAAATCGTATTGTCTAATTTTGGTTTATTCTCATTTCAACTTTATTAATGACAATAAAAAGCTGTAAATATATATAATGTAATCAATAATACGGGGCCCAAATAATAAATTAAGTAATGATAAAATAAAAAAAACAAATTTTATCCAACTATCCTTTATTAAGCGTCTATACTCGTCAATTATAAAATATAGCAAAGCAATACTTATAGGAGAGACAATAACGGCAGTTCCGATTAACGGAAAAATTTTTCCATCCGAAATTATTGAAATAGGTATACTCATAATTAAAAGTAAAATAATAAAGTCAACAATAATTTTATTAACTGACCAGGGAGGATTCATTAAAATTTTTATTCTTAATTGAAGTTCAGAAACAAAACGGATGATGAAATTTTTTTTTGAATGAGCTGCACAAATAGGCTCACCCAGGCATTCCGAGATATCCGTAATTTTTATTAAATTTGGTGAATTCTTTAGAATCATACACCAATCATCATATTTGTCACCATTCATTTCAGTGCAAGGATTTTCATTGAAAAACAACAAAACAGGTTTCACATTATTTACCAACCTTTCAATGATAGATATGTCCAACTGACAAATTATTTGACTGGTATTCTGAATTATTATCACATTAAAATTATCTACATTTAATGCACATAATTCTTCTTTATTACGAGCAATCCCAACATCCTGAATTTCTTTTTCCAATATCCCAATCAATCGGTTTTGACAATCAATCGGGGTAAAATAACAGTAATAACTATACCCATCTTTTTCCAATGATTCAATTAATGTATTTGCCTTCAAGCTACCTCCTATGTATTAATAAAGAATTGCCGGGAGTCGAATAATTTTTTCATCAACAATTGCCACAAACCCCATTTCTTGCAAAAGTTCCAGTTTCTTGGTTGCATTTATTTTACGTGCCTCAATGATATCTGTTTCAATGGCCACACTTAATGCGTTGACAATTGTTCCCATTTCCGATACATCTTTTAAATCGGTACGGATAATTTTTAATATCTCACTTATTGTCACCTCCACCTTGGGTACCTTGTTCTTGTCTGGATATATTTTGTCCTCATAATCTACTACACGATCTAATAAAAAATCCTGCATCTTTTTCTTTATCTTAGCCGCGCTTTCTTCTACATTTCTGCCTTTAATTGGGTGCAAAAAATATTTATCTTGCCACTCTGTCAGTATTTTTAAAAGAATCTCTTTAATCAGTGCTGGGAAACCGCTTGAATAAATCACGATTCGCTCACGCACTTCACGACTTATTGTGTGACTGGGAAACCCAATTTGCTTTAAAATATTTTCAAGAAAATCAACAGCTCTTTGATAATCGTTCTTGGCAATAGATTCTGCAGTATCAAGACTACCCAGTGTTATAAAATGTGTATATTTTGGAATATAACGCAGTAAATCTTCAGTGTCTAACATTAATTTACCTTTACGACCAGCAAATATATAATAGTATTCATTGTTTACGTTGTATTTACTAAGGAAATTAGGAAATTCTTGATCAAACTCTTTTAAAACTTTATCATACTCATCAATCAATATTAGTTTTTTTGGTCTCTTATTGACTTTCGGCAATTGGTCAAAAATTTCAGTTTCAAAAATAGTAAAGGTTTTGTGAACATTCTTATTATATGCCACAAAGGCAATGTCATAATCTTTTTTTATCTTTTCGTTCTCTTCCAGTGCAACATTAAATAGATGCTTGAGGAGAGAAGTTTTGCCTGCATTCCCCATTCCTGATATTAGATAGTTATGGCAATCCAGATTATCCAAAAAATTGTTTTTGATGCATTCAACAATATCCTCACGTCCTTTGAATTCATCTGACTTATAAACTGCTTGACAGCATCCGATCGAAAACTTCTGCAAAAATTCATACTTAAAGGTACAGGAAATATTCTCATCATGTGCGGAAAAGATTTTTATAGAGTCAGTATCTTTATCTATATGGTGGGCCATACGAAAGCCCCTACTCCTTTTATAAATAAATCTAATACGCCAATTTTTTTCATCATAGTCTATTTTTATCGCTTTTTTATCTTTATAGTTATAAGGAGCAAATTTTAGAACTGGGAAATTTTTACCTAACTCGATTCCCAGATTAGGCTTCACTTCACTTAAATTGATTGTCTTAAATTCTTTGTCATTAGGAATCAGTTTCCCCCATAACATGTTCAAAGGCTCTTTATTTTCTTCTATATCATCTGTTTTTTTTCTTTTCATCAAAACGCCAATCAAAAAAAATGTTAAAAGTGAAATTATAAAAATTACTATTCCATAAATCCAATACATTGTTCGAATTTTTGATTCATAATATCTATTGTGGAATTCAAGATTACGAGCCCAATCACTATTTAGAGTGCGGAACATTTGGGAAATAACCCGCTCAAAAGATAATTTTTCTCCTAATTCGTTTGGCCATTTCGTTTTTGTTCCTTTCGAGCTGCCTGCAATTTTAAATTTTCTTTCCCACTCCTTTCTATCTTTTAAATGATCATTAAATAAAACCGGACTGTTATAATCCACCGAGTTGACATTTTTTTTGAAAGTTTCATAATTATCCGTGAATTTTTTGTCTATCGTATAAAAACCATTTCCATACTCTCCGATTTTTTCCATTCTTTTGGGGCAGACAAAATTTTTATCCTTTGTATCCACAAAAATACTAAATACATTGAACCCAAGATTTTTTAGGGCATCAACTGGAACCTTAAGGTCATCAAGTTCTTCAATTCCTTCTTTGCATTTTTTTGAATAAATCCGGCTATCTTCTCCATCACTAAAGAACATTACCACTCCACGTTTTGTGATAAAGTTTTTTTCAATCAGAGTAAGAACTTCCCACAAACCTTGTTTTGGGTAAGTATTTTGGCGTAAGTAAGGTGTTTTCGGCTTGTTATCATTTTTTATCTTCTCCTCGTCCTCAGATTTTCTTTTAACCTCGGCTTTGGTTTCTTCAATTTCCTCAGCTAATTTTTCCCGAACTGCCTCTATATTCTTTACAGGGCCTTTGTAAGTGCCATAATCGGAAAAAGTGATCAAGTGGAAACTGTTTGCATTAGATGGGACTTCTCCCTGCGAAGGACTTTTTTCTTTCGTGTCCCCAAAATCCTCAAATATTTTTCCGATAAAAATAGATACATAGCCTAAATGATTCTTCATACTGTAAGAGACATCCACCACAAAAACAATTTCCAATCCTTTTTGATTTCCTGAGTTGCCACTTTTTCCAATACTAGCATCAGACTGGGTAAAAATACCTTGCGATAAACCCAGCATTAGCCAAAAAGAAAATAAAAATCTCGTCAATATCCACATTTTCTCCATCCTTCCGGTTAATCCAATTTGCTTATTCATCAGCATCCTCATGATTCATTCCTTGGTTTTTGTTAATTTATGATTTGATCGGCATTTTGCACAATCAATACATTAAAATTATAGGACTTCAAATTTTCCATATCCGCAATGGTCCGAACCACTTTTACAGTTTTAAACTGGTCCTGTAATTTCTCAATCAGCTTATTCTGGCAGTCAAGAGGGTATCGTAACTGTAAAACCTGTTGGTATAGTTTTGAATCGATTCGATCAGTTCCTTGGGTGTCAATGAATCACTCCTGCAAAAATTTCCTTCTTCAATTGTCAGTTAAGTTCTTGTAATATTCGGTTGCGCCTGCGGTTAATTGGAACAACTGGTCCTTTAAATGGTCCGATAGGGGTATAGAAATTTTTGTCAAACGGGCTTTGATGGTTTTTTGGTCCAATTTGAGGGTTTCATTGTAACCGTCTGTTAGTATTCCTTCGATATCGGATTCTTTGGATTCGGTGACCATGCGCAACAAATCGATTAGGGTATCATCATCACTTTCCTTGCGGGGCACATCTACAGAGAAAAACCGGTAAACCGGACGGGACTCGGCCTGCACGTCTTTGATCTGTTTTTCCATTATGCCTTTTTGAATGGCACCGAGAAACTTTTTCATGTCCCGGCAAAGTGCCACAACGGTGTAATAGGGGGTAACGGGTTCGGCATTGGCCATGTTGCCATAGGAGGCGAGGGCATTGTAACAGTTCCACTCCTCGGTAAAAATAAACACGGGGAGTTTGGTTGGATCAAAGGGGGTGCGAATACTGACTGCCTCATAATTGAGTTTGTATTTAAAAAAACCGGCGACCAAAGGATTTTTTGATTCAAAGGTCAAGCGTTCCAAACCAGCAGAAATACTGGAATCCAAGTTTTGGGCAATAAGAGGATCAAGATAGAGGAGATTGGGCAAGGTGCCCTTGGAAAGACGGGGCACAAAATAATCTTCCCTGACATCGTGACCGGCCCGCTGGGTAAGTTGCAGAATCTCGCGGATGGAGGTTTCGTGCCACTGGTTCTCCTTGGCTGCAAAAGAGGCGGGCAAGGTAAGCAGGACCTGGAATATATTTTCTGCCATGGCTGGATTGGTCAGGTCGACAGAATAGGTTTTTATACTTTCTTTAGCTGCGATTAAAAAGCGAATTTTACGGGACTCTGGGTCCACCTGCCAGTGCATTTGTTCGAGAATTCGATGTTCCAATTTAGTAAAATACTTCTGGTAGATTTCATCGGCCACGCGATCATCAAAGATAAAAACCGGGGTGGTATAGGCACGGGTGGATTGCAGGGATTTGTCCAAATCGTTTAACAGGAGATTTAACGCACGACAGGTGCCGGTGAGATGCTCATTGCCATCACCCAACACTATCCACCACTGATCGAGTTTTTTAATCCACCCTTCAATCACCACGGTATACCGGGCAGACATTTCGGCAGCAGTCAAACATCTCTTTTTTAAGAGATACTCGGCTGTTTCAGGAACCCCTTCAACAATGCCTCTTATCTTGAACAGATTTGCCTTTATTTGCAAAAGAGAGAAATAAACGGTGGGGAACTTTTTTTCCCTGGGGGTGATAATGGACTGATCTTTATGAGTGCTCAAGAGGCACTCGACCCAACGCAACAGGAGTGTACCAAAGGCACTCTCTTCATTATCGAGGAATTTATTGACACTGTCCTGGGAGGAACTTTCCACTACAGCCATCATATCGGGATTACTTAAAAATGTGGACACATTCTGTGGCTGGGGAGAAATGATCATATTTTTATGCTTCAATAACAAGGGAAGCGAATTCTTCCAACCGGGATTTTTATAAAAAAGATCAATGGCATCATCCACGTATGTACGCATACTTTCTGGGTCGACACTTTTACCTGAATAGTCAACCTGGTTTTGTGCCATACCCAGGAGATGATAACCCAGGGTAGTCAAAAGGAGCCGGACGGAGTAATAATTTTCCAGGGTGCGCTTGAAGAAAAAATCGGTATCGGCTTCAAACCGATGCACCAGCAAGCCGTCGAAAATGTAACGGGTATTTTTTTGGAGCAAATCGCGAAACTCTTTTTCAACGGCCCAGGAATACATTAACATACCGCACTGTGGATACAAATCAAAGGTGTTGGTGGTATTGGGCTTTTTGTCCACGAAAACAATGGAATCAAACCAACGACTGACTCCGGGTTCACCGGGGAGCGGGGAGTAGCGGTTGGCCCGGGCGGTATACAGTCTGGCCAATTCATTGATAAAACCATCCCGATTGGCCTGGACCACGGGTTTTTTGAGGTCGCGACGGGGATCGTCGAGATCCACCTGATCATCCATTAGAAAAAGAGTGATACCGACACCATCAATATGTAATTCTTCCAGTATTCGCCTGATGGTGTAGCACAATTCGGCAATCGCGCCACTGGAAGTGCCGCCACCGAGAGTCCCGGCGATACAAATTTGTTGGGTTTCACCCTGGTTTTTTTGCTGGAGTTCCTGGATGAGGGTTTTGAGATTTATTGGATGGCTACTGGAATCGATGCCGCCCTGGAGGTCTTCCCTGTGGCTGAGCACCATCAATCGACCGATACTGCGCGCCAAATTGGAACCGAATCCGGTATCATACTCGATGCCTTCGGCGCGTTTTTGTCTGGCCAACAACCAGTTGTATTCCGAACGGGGTTCCTCCCTGTCTGCTTCGGCGCGGATAAAAGCGGACACGGGGGCATGGATATTTATTTTTTCGGTGGGTTCAAGATGGATATGGCCGCTTTTGACTAAATCGGCAAACCACGGGTTGACGGTATCCAGAACGGCGAAAGAGACTTTATTGGCGACTTCACTATCCTCATTATGTTCCCACAACAGCCGCTTGAGATGGGTGATGGCATTAATGCCACCGTAACCCACACCAAGGGCAAGGGTGGGACAAACAGATAATTTGAAAGGGGAATTGAGCTTGGGGAGCAACTCGGGTTGCGGGATAGGCAGGGGTTGGGGTTGCTCATACACGGGCAACGGATTGACATCTTCAGCTTTACAACCCCATTTCTTGAAGATCATCCAGAAAAGGGGATTAAGAAAAACCCAGAAGACCTGCCATAAAAAAAATCGGGGGATAATCAACACATAGGGGCCAACATTGGAAGTAAAAGTATAGGAATTGCCAGCCTGGTCCTTGTATTTTAATTGGGCACCCTGGTTGGCGACGCGATACCAGCCATAACAACGGGACAGCAGACGATAATTTAGACTCACCTGCTCGTTCTGCAAAGCGGGTAAATACCATTCCACGGCCAGGGATTGACTGGCAACACCGCTGCTGTCAAAGGTGGAAGGTTGGATGTCACCCCAACCAAATACATGAAAGGGAGCCTCTTTAACATTGGGATACTCGGTGATCTCGACCTCTTTGCCCCTGGCATTTTGAATGATACGGCCAATGGTGTGATAGAGAGTTTTAAGTTCCTGAGGGCTGCGGGCATAGAAGTATTTTTCGCTATCGGAGGCGATTTTTTCCATGAGTTCTTCATCGCAGGCCCCCAGACCAATGGTATAAATCACCACCCCTTGATCTTTTAAGTTATTGGCTTCTTTAAGTGCGGGTTCATGGGCGCTACCCCCATCGGAGAGGAGGATAATGGCATTCTTCTTGTCTGGGGTCGTCTGGTGCTTCAGTACCTGGCTGGCCAGGGTTAATCCTTCATGAATGGCTGTTCCTCCTTCTGCAAAGAGGCGGTTGATCATGAGTTTTAATTTAATGGTATTGGAAGTGAGCTGGGAACGGATATGGGCAAAATGCTGGAACTCGACAATGGCGTATTTAAAATCATTGGGGGTGGAAGAGATGAGATTTTTAGCGGCTATTTTGGCATTGCCAAGGGCTGTACCCATCATGCTGCTGGATTTGTCAATCACCAGCACGATATTCCAGGGGTCACCTTTCTCAACAATGGGGGGAACCTGCTGGGCAAAGGCGTCCAAGGTCACATCAATACTCTCATCTTTAAAAACCAACTTCTGCTGACAGCGACGCAGAATACTTTTAGTGCCCATGGTAGCGGGCCTGGTGCCAATAAAAAATAGGACCATACCGACAATCAGATAGAGACCGACGGGGATCAGTAAAATAGGTCCGACCAAAAACACACAGGCCAGAAAGATTATTAATATCAGCAATGGTTTCATGATTGACCTCCTTCAAGATAAAGTTTCATCCAGCAATATAAGGTATTGTTATCGTTCACTTCTGCTACCAATTTCTTCTGTTGCTTTTTATCGGGTTTTAAGTCGCCTGGAGAGAGTTGTGCGATGACCTGGGCGGCAGTGAAGGCGACAAAGGGTAAATGCTGGCTTAAGACAAAGTGAAGGGCTGCATCCATGATGGTTTCATTGGGGATAAAGGTGAGTTTGTATTTCTTCGAGTTAATAACCAGTTTCCATAAGCGATCATGATCGTCTTGAATAATCTTCCCGGCCAACCACAATTGGGCAAAAGTATTAAAGTACTGGCGATGGTAAAAAAGGAGATAGTAGTAAGGTATCTCCTTCTCACACTTCATATCAAATTGCTTGAGGATGGCCAGGTGGTTTTCTTTTTTCAACAATTCGGGCAGATGGACGGGTTTGAAATCCTGGTATGGTTTTTTATAATTGCCTCGGAGTAGATAAGCAACCTGGATGGAGAATATCTTGTACTGGTTGGAAGAGGGGGGATAAAGAAACATTTCATAAGGATACTTTATTTTGTCCATTTCCTTTTGCAGACGTTGGATGTATTTTTCCTCCTCAAGGCTTAAACGGATGAGGGAGTGATGGGGGAAGAGGTTGAGGTAGTAGAGGTTTGGCGAGTGGGTGGGTTGATGGAATTGTTGGGCGAAATGTTCAACGGTATAGGCCTTGCTGGTGCCAGCCCTTTCATACTCTGACAATAGCTGCATGATGGTGATATCCTTTAATTTGACCAGGAACTGACTGGCAATTTTTTCTGTTTCGGCCAACACGCTGGAGGTTAATTGGGTGTCAGAGGTAAAAAGGTGACGCTGGGTGCCGATGAACTCAAACGTAATACGGGGGTTCAAAAGGTCCAATGGAACGACAGACCAGATACACCGCTCTTTTAAGCGGTCATATATATGGGTGGTGTCGGGAATGTTAAGCCACCAGGCGATCCATTGTTCGCGCAATCCCTGGAAATGATATTTGGGAGGTGTTTTATCATCCAAGCCAAGAACGATACGGCACTGGGTCATGTTGAGGAGTTCCTGCCGGGTCTCTTCCAAACGGGTGCGGGCATTACGAATTTGCTGGACCAAACCCTCGGTGTGGTCAGTACCCAGCAATTGTTGAATCCACCAGCGGAGTTTTTCTTTTAAGGTGTCTAAATAGGCGATCACATTTTCAATTTCAGGGGCGGTGTCTGGCTGGGATTGGGTGAAACGGTCCCGTGCGTGTATACAACGTTGCTTCAACTCTTCAATGACCTGCTCCATACCGGTTAACGAATAAAGATCTTCATTCAAAAGTATGGGAAAAACTTTCTGTAAAAAATAGATGAATTGTTCGGATTCTTCCACGGGTAGATTCAGATAGGGGGTGATTTCGGTTCCTTGTAAGAGCGCGACCCACAGGGTGGCCTTCGCGTTCAACTCCTCGGCAAAAAGGCGACTGGTGGAGGGTCGGTCATACAGATCGGAGAGCGTGCCCAAGGGTTGAATAACCAAACTGCCCTCTTTGGCGTTCAGGCCTTTTAAGGCTATTTTATCGCTGAAGATATCGCTAATAAACAAAATCTTGAGATACTCCTTGATAAAACGGGTGGGGTACATAATGGCTTTCCCGGTCAAAACATTAAAACTTTCTACCTTTTGGTTTTTTCTGATCTCTCCCTCTTGTTGCCGCACACTCTCGATAAATTGCCGGGTTTCGATGCGGGAGGTACGTTCGATAAAAAAGAATAGACTGTCGGCCACTTCAGGATACAGATCAAATTGAGGCTGCTGGGTTTGACGAGCAAACACATAGACGTTGTTATGGGGTTTGCCGGTCAAAAGACCTTTTAATATACCGCTTTTGTCGGAGGCATTTTTCCTGACCAAGGGGTAGGGTTGGTACACTCGACCCGCCTGGGATATGCAATCCAATTCATCCAGCAATACCCGATTTTGAATGGGAACAATTCCAGGATCATTGTATTCTCCTCGGTTTTCGACAAGACCGAGGTTGATTTCGACGGCAATGGATTTGTCTATCTGTACATCCGCGAGACGGCGGAGTAATACGGCCATGTCAACCATAAGACCGCTGCCGACGCCGCCGTTACTGTTGCCAATAATAAAAATCTGCATAAAGCGGGATTCGCCTGCATCCTCTTGTAATTGCTGGAGGGCTTGTTTTAATTGTTGGAGCAGGATACTTTGCTCATCCATTTCCAGTTCTTTCATCAGATAGGCGCGGGCCAAGGCTGCATTGTTTTGGGTGCCTCCACTCAAACCCAACAGGCTGTCAGGCAATCGGCCATACTCTTTTAAGTCCAGAGTAGTAAAGGGATCATTAATATCCAGATTGGGATTGTCCTTGTACTGGTCGACAATACCTTTGACATTGCGTAAATGCGGTTCTGGGATATAGATTTCCGTGTCTTTGTCCAGAGTCACAATGGCACCGGGAACGATATCGGGATGTGCGCCAAACACCTCTTCAGCAGCGACATCAATGGATAGAAAGCGAATGGTATGTGGTTCGCCAGTCATGAGATCATCTATGTTCTGTTTCAGGTGTGTGGCCACATGGCGTCCAGTACGTCCCAGCCCTATTATCAACGAGGGTATCCATTGAATCTGGGAACGTTCATGGATGTGCTGCTTGGGCAACACGCCGGGTTGTTTTGATCTATCACCTAGAACGACTATAGGGGCCGGTTCAATAATAGGTTCTGGTTTCTTGCGTAGCTGGTACCAAGCGATGAGAAAAAGAATTAAAGGGAGGAAAAGAAAGAATAAGAGCCACCAGGTGATACTCAGGAGATAGGGAATTCGCCCGCTTTTCAGAGAGATTTCCTTGCCTTCAATATCAAAATAGTGCAGGGGAAGTTCGTCGTAATAGGGTTTGACAATGCCAAAGGTTTTGGCTTTGACGGGCACGAGATATTTGTAATGGCGGGCAAATAAAATGGGCCAATGATGAAAGTAAACTTTTTCCTGGTCATCGGGAGGCGGTAAATAGCTATTGTCATTGGATTCACTTGGCAACCATTCAAAGGGTCTGTGAGCAAAGGGAATGGGTATCTCCCCTTGTTTACCGATCACGTTGCCAATTTCCTCGCCCACCTGATCGTAGACAGATTGGAGTTTGATGGGATCATCGCACGTGAGAACGCGATTGGAAGGGACCTCGCCGTTTTCATCCCTCAAGATAGTGAGCAGATTTTCATACAGGGCATCTTCACCGACACCAATGCAAAATAGGGTGACGCCATTGGGGAGAATTTTTTCCTTATAAAATTGATTGGGGCCTTCGGTATCCGATTGCCCGTCAGTCAGGAAAATAATGACATTGTTTTCAGCTTTTTTCGCTTGAATGGAAGGTTCCAGCCACTGGTAGGCCAATTGGAGAGGTTGCATGAACTCGGTACCACCACCGGAGGTGGTAAAACCGAAGAGCTGACGTTTTAATTCGCCATACTGGTTGGTTAACGGAATCTGCTGGGTCACGACTTCTGAGAATAGAATAACTCCCATTTTGGTGTTCACGCCAGCACCAAAATTGTCGATGAAATTTCCGATCACTTGCCTGGCGGATTCAAACTTGGAACCAAAACCATCTCCCATGGAGCCGGAGCTATCAATGATTAATACGATATTGGCAGTACCAACCTTTTTGTTTATTTTTTGAACACCCGCAAAATTGAGATGAATGGTGGAGATAGCTTGCTTCTGCCAGGGCAACAAGATGTCGCGATCCACCTCGACCCAGAATGGATGGGTCTGGCCGATACCTGCATTTATTAGTTTAACAATACCGTAACCAGCGCCGATAAAAAGAAACGGCACCACCAGGAGTATAATAAAGTATTTCCTAAATTCCATGATTGCCTCCGGCGGCCAAGAACCTTTTGGAATATCTACATATTTAGGTTCTTGGACCTCCAAAATTTTTTGCTATTTTTTTTCCATCAGGTAATACCAAAATATGCGGGACAGGAAGAGCTTTTTATGCTTTTCATAAAAATCGGGGTCATCCTCAGCAATTTCCCGGTTGTATTTGGGGATTTCAAGAGCAAAGGGATCCTTTTTTATAAATTCATTTTTTATCTTATCCCAATCTTTGCCTTTTTCCTTTAAAATGGCCTCATCCCGCATTTTTTTTATTTCTTTAAAATCAAAAGGTCTCTGTTTCTTAAAGGGTTTTTGCTCGATAGCAAACTTCACCAGGGCGGTAAATAAATCGGAGGTATTGTCGGGATCGGTCAGGCACATGACTTTATCCTCATTGTTTCGATAGGGTTTTCCAGTAGGGCCGAGTATCCAAAACTCCTGTTTCATGGCACCGGTCTCCTTGCGGATAATACCGGCAGCACAGGCACTAACAAATAGTTGGACATTATCGGCTTCCTCCAATACCCAATAGAAGGAACTGTGGGTTAACGAATGGATGCCAGAGTCTTTGACGTCTGGCAGACTCATTTCAATGCCCATGATTTCCCATTCACATTTGTAATTGTGATAGACGGTGGGCCGCCAATCACCTGAGTTGTTATGGATTTCATGGCAATATTTTTCATTCATGCGATTTAAAATCTCAATTTGTGATGGATGGACGGTGTTGGAAGAGACAAAAAATACGAGAGAATTTTTATCGCCAAAGTCAACATGGTAACTGGAAGCACCCCTAAAGGTATCGCTGACGGTTTTGCAATTGCTGTTATTGCCGAGAGCGGTGCGTAATTCTTCGATATCACCAGATAACACCGTGTTATCGTCGCCATAAACCAATCGTCCGTCCAGACTCTCTGGCACGGCCTTCAACTTGATGAAATCCTGGGCGGCAGGGGTCAACGAGTGTATCAAATCCCCTGCGAACTGAGATTGGGTGCCCTGTTCTTTGTACTGCTTTTTGGCCCAGTACAGGTAACTGATGATGCCAGTATGGAGGTCCATTTTCTCGGCGACATATCGGTGCAGGTCTTTCTCTACACGTTGCCACAGGGTTTCTCTTTCATTTTTCTCATTAAATAGCTCCTGGGTATCGTCATAACGAACATCGCCACTGGCATATTTGTTAACGAACTGTTCGCCATCGAAATCAATAGTAAATCGAGTATTTTGGGCGTTATCGCTAAAAATCATGTCCTCCAGGTACTTTTCATATTTCTCCTTTAAATTGGAGATGATATTGGATTTTAAGCCAATACTGGTGGCATAACCGATGCCGGCTTTGAGGATACCATCAATTTGCCGGACTTCGTTGCTGTATCTGGCTTTAACACTACTTCCGGAAATAGATATTTCATTGTTTTTGGCCACCAGGGCGTTTTCGATGCGCTCAATATACGCCACCAATTGATGATGAATGTCGATGATCAAGCTCAGAATGCTCTTGGACTGAGCAAAGGCCAATTCCATTCGTTTTTCATTCTTATAGGCGTTCATGCTCTCCCGCAAAGGAGAAAATTCAAGGCCCAATAGTCGTTTGCTGGGACCGCTGCTGTTGTACATTTCAGCTCCCTGCATCACCTTGATATCCACCTCTTTCTCCCTGGCATCAAATACCCGTTTGGCGGCCACATTTAAAATGCCGATGATGGCAGCAGCCGTGTTTTCATCCTCGCCTTTTAAGATACGTTTCATCTCTTTAAGGGCGAAGTAGATTTCACGGATATCCATGGTTGTTTCCCGTAGATAGGTTTTAACTTTGGCGACAAAGTTCTCCGCGATTTTGGCTTTGATGTTCTCTCTTTTTTTATTATCGGAGGATTTATCAAAATTCTTTTTATAGCCATTATATTTGGCTTCCAGTTCGGACTTAAATATCTTTTTTCGCTCCTCCCAGTTTTTTTTGTCCATTTCGGGGATAGCGACATCTTGGTAGATATCGTTGTACAAAGATTGAATATCATTGATATCGTTGGGGAAAAAGGCCGGCTTGTTATAATATTTTCCCTGTTCATGGATACCCAGAAGTTTTTCCAGCATATCCTGGGGTTTTTCCAGCATGGCTTTGCGGGCATATTTCTCTGCCTCAATATCGCTATTGATGTACTGTTGGAGGATCAAGAAGTAGGGGGCTAATTTGCTAAAGAGATTGTTGATGTCTGCTTTAATGGAATTTTTTTTCTCCTCATTGTCCAAACCCAAGATATTACCAGCCTCGTTCACAGGAAAGAGCTCATTGATTTTCCGGTCCAAATAGTTATAGACAAATTTCTTTTTATACAGCGCGGTGGGAATAAAAATTTTGCAGGTGGAGAGAGAGGTGAGTCTGTCACCCACATGATTGATGATACTGGATAGAAAGGTATCGGAACCTTTGGGGTCCAGCAGAATGGAGATGCCGTCCACCACCTTGTTAAAAAAGCCGTGTCGTTTTTCCTCGTTTGAGCACTCTTCATTGAAGAAAAGCATATTATCAAAGATACTTTTGGAGTGAGAAAAGACATGGGCGGAATCAAACTCCACTTTCCCCGCATGGTCTTTGCCATTTTCATAAGCCTTATGGACTTTTTCAGTCCCTTTAGAGGTAAAACGCTGTAATTCACGGATGCCGGAATACCCCTGGGCCACCGAAGAAGTAAGCCTATCATGATAAACACCGGGTAGCACAAAACAACCAATGGTTTGCACTGAGTGTTTGAATTCCTCTTCAATCAGCTTGGCCAACATGGCCACATCCATCATCATGCCGGAACCGGTGCCACCGGCAAAAGAGCCAAATATCCAAACGGGTATGGTGGCATTGCCTGCCTGTTTTTTGATTTTAGATAATTTTTCATTCATGGCAGAGGCGATTTTATTAATATTAAAGAAAAAGGCCATACGCCCGAATTGGCGAATCTGGGCGGCACCTTCCCGCAATTTCCAGCGGGCATCCTCCTGCACGTACTGTTTTAGGATATTCCGGCGAAACCATTTGTACCTGGGGATATCATACTTCTCCGGATCATCGGCCCAATTAAAAAAGCCTTCGGGAGGCTCGCTCAAGTGGATGTATTCGTTACGGTTGACTTGGTACTCAGCGATAATGGAATCGTCGTTCTTCTCTTTATATTCTTCAAAGGTCCCTTCCGATAAGGTGTCCAGTAACAGGAATTTAATCTCATCGGTTTCATTGGCTTTGAGACCGTAGTTGATATACAATTGCCGCTTTAACAGACTTAAAATCCAATACCCGGTACCGCCAACGCCAATCACTAAACTGGGTTTTACTATAGGCATATGCTCCTCCTTGTTCTTATATTATTATTAAATATTAAATATTCTCTTTTCCTTTGATCTTTAACTCAAAAATCATCCCGGTATCCCTGAATTCCGGGATAGGGTGTTTACAAGGAACGTTGGCAAAATGTTTTTGCATGTAGACTTTCCTTGTTCTCTCCTCATCTGGATCGCTCTTTTTTATCCGCAATTTTTCCAGAAGAGATATTATCATATTTTTCTTATCGGCAGGGGTTTTGCCAAACTTCTCATACTCCACGGTTACGGCCACCCCCTCATCGGCACAATGGCGTTTTATGGTTAATTCGGGTTTCCACAAATCGGAGGAGTCCGGCACATTAAAAGCGATATCTCCATGCTTATGAAAAATTTTTGATTTATCCACAGGAATAGTTCTGCTGTAGGAGTCATCCTCCGCCAATTCACTGGCTTGCCGATATATCAGGATGGGGATATCGTTACTGCATTTCCTTCCCAACAACTTCCAGATGATCCAGATCAAAACACCTAATAATAAGAAAATAATCGGTATTATAATAAAGTAAATGAGCATTCCCGTTGTAATTTCCCGATTAAATTCATACAGTCGGCTCTGGGTCTGGGGAACCACCAAATAATAGCTATCATTAAGCAGACGCTGGTCCAATTGAACGGTGATTTTGAGATTACGTTTTCCCCCATAAATTTTGAATATCTCCATAAAGGGTAAGTCTATTTTTACAAAGTCTGCCAGATCCCCTCCTTTTGGCGTTAATGAGAAATCCACTTTTTTAATCAATAATTCGGAGGAAATATCCATCACTTCAGCACTGGTGGTGACGGGATTTACCGTATTCAGGATATCTGCAATGGGCACTTTCTTTTTACCAGCGGCGGTGTAAAAAGCAAAGGTAAATTCCTGCTGGATATTTCCCCAAGAAGAGGATATCTCGCCCTTGGGGGCGTCCATCTCTAACACAACCGGGGTGCTGTTGGATACCTGCACTTTCTGGGTGGTCGAACTTAAAACCACCAGGGGCGATCCAGAACCACTGGTGCCAGAAGCCTCAAATTCCAATTGGTACTCCCCGGTCCACTGGAAGGGATAAGCGGTAAATGAGATAAAAACCCCGGGATCTTTGGGGTCTATACCGGCATTTAAAATATCTTTGGTGTTTTGGGGGGTTTTGATAATAATCCGGGATTGCAAAGGGAATTGGGGTAACAGGACAAAGGTGTTTTTGGAGCCAGGACCGGTGGCTTTAAACTTGATGGTATGGGATGAACGCATGGGAACAGGTGAACCCGGTGCAAGAAATGCGACATTTTCATAGGTCTTTTTGACCATCAACTTGACATCCGGGTTCTTGCGAATGAATCGCCAGATTCCCCCCATGGGGTAAGGGACATCAATATCGGCAATAACTTTCTGATTCCTGGCATTGGCTGTGTTTAACACACTGCCACCGGGTTGCTGGATATCCAATATCTGGGAGACATTCATATAACTGCGGGGAAATTCCACGATAAACTGAATGGATTTTAAATACGGGGGGCAATCGTAGGTATCCCCATAAATAATTTCCACACCGGGAGGACTGGTGTATCTGGTGAGGATAGGCAAAACCTGCTCAACAATCCGTTTATGATCTCCAATCAATTGCGCGGCACCACGATTTTTTTTATTATCGCTGGTGGCAGAAGCAATAATATCCCAAAAACTGCCCAAACCATTAGCCCAATAATTATCACTATCGTTCAAACCAAAGGCATATAATATGGTATCCTGTTGAGGAAATTTTTTGACTGTTTCCCCGATCTCTGTTTTTAATTGCTCGGTGGGAATTCCCTCCACATAGGGCAATCCATCAGTAATTAAAAAAACCACAATCTCCCGGTGGTCCGTACCAATTTGACCCATAGGAGGAGTTACAGGTTGGATTTTCATTTCTTGGCTCTCTTTTAAGGCCAATTCCAATGCTGCACCATGATCACTGTCGCCCCGTGTGCGATCTCCCTGAAGTTTGGCCAAGTAGTTGCCTACCCGCTTTAAGTAATCATCCTGGGTTTCCCCGGTGGTTGGTTTTTCAATTCTATATTTACGCTCTATCACTTCAGGCCGCCATCCGGCATTACTCCCTTTACGGGAACCAAACTCTACCACGGAAACACGGAAAATATTCCCCCTATAAGCAGACTCAACCATATAAGGGAGTATTATACTGAGTAATTCATTCCGTTTGTTTTCGGGATCATTGGCCGCAGGGTGTTTGCCATGACCACCCATACTCCCGGATTCATCGATCACCAAAATCAAATCAATGCCTTCTGCCTGCCGCTTCCCCTGCGTCTGCCCATAAACCAGTTGGACTTGGGGAACCAGCAGAAAAGCAATAAAGACCAATAGGACTATTAAGATTGATTTTAAATAGTTTAATATCATACTTCACCTCATTTTCAGAGTTTACCCTGTTGTTTAAACCGTTCCAAAGTTAACCGTATAAATTCATCCAAAACCTCAACATCATCCATACCATTGCGTTGTAAATCGTCTTTTTTATCATAATAATTCAAAAACCGTTGGTGGTTTTTAACTATCTTTTCCCACATTTCAAAATATTTTTCCAAGCTCCGGGGAGTCTCCATATTTGCTTTTTGATAAAGAGGATAGAGAGATGTCTTTTGCCAGAGTGCCACAAAATATTCCAAATAATAATGCTGAAAAGTGTTTTTGAAAACAGCGTTTTCCGCCATTTGGGCGATTTCATCGCTAAAACGGTTCCAGGTGGCAAGCAGATCATTAATGGAATCTCGAAAAGCCTGGGAATAGGTCTCCTCGGCTTTGATCTTAAAAGCAGTATCGGTCTGCATCAATTTATCCATGTTCTCCCGCAGTTCCCGGCCCAGATCGTAGATGTTTCGTAGGGCGGCCAAACGTGCTTCCCAGCGGTAAACTTCCCTGACCCTGGAAAAGTCGCCGGTAAATTTATCGGCTAAACGCCCCAAGGACTCATACATCTTGCCATAAAAATCATCCTGCATCCATATGTCCTGGCTTTCAAAGTTCTTAAAATTAACAGCAATCTCATTAAAACTGTCAAATAGTTCCCGTAACCGTTTACTCTTTTCAAAATACTCAAAAAAATCTTTGTCATCGGGGATACGGTCAAGATACACATCAATCTCTGTCCGCTGTAGGTGACCGGCGGAAAAGATGGTGACCAAATCTTTATAGCGGGCTTCCAGGTTTTCTAACACGCGATTCACGGGTTTCTCAAAATAATTCTTATATTTGGCAGGGGCTAAATTGTACAGGGCGATATACTTTTTCCACTCCTGGTTCTTTTCCAGAAGATAAACCAAACCCTTTAAAAACTCTGCGCGAACAGTACCGCGCCCCAATTCTTTAAAAAACGTTTTTATATCTAACTGCTGGCAGAGATAGGCCAGGTAAGGGATAAGGTCATCAGAGGCAAAAAAGGTTTTAAAGACACGAGAATGGATATCCATAAAGGAAAGGGAAAAGTGCTGGAAATTCTTGCGTGCGTCCTTACGATAGTGATTCAAAAGCAATTTATAACCGCTTTCATTGGCCTTCAGTGAATCCTGGGAAAAACGCTTGAAAAAATTCATCCACTCCCCTTCCTG
The DNA here is from genome assembly GCA_964502145.1 of uncultured Clostridia bacterium. GTDB lineage: Bacteria > Acidobacteriota > Aminicenantia > UBA2199 > UBA2199 > CAZCVI01. The sequence continues at coordinate 24,680 of CAZCVI010000032.1, read as the reverse complement.
CCACTTTTGCTGAAAAAGATGCTGATAGTAGTAGACCAATACCCTGGCGGGATACCTGACCTCGGGATCAAAAACAGAAACCTCAACAATCCTGCTTGCTTCCTCAAATCTGTTCTGTCGGACCAGTTCATGGATTTCCATGATGTGGTTCAACAACTTAAGCACATCTTTATAGGGTTCCACCAACTGTTCGAAACCTGAATAGGATGTCTCAATTTTTTCAAGTTGTCGCAATAGGCTGCCAATTCGAACGCTTAACCCTTCCAAAACTTTGGTTTCCAATAGGGGGAAGGGAAAACTCAACGCGGTACTGGCGGGTTTTATATAACTCTCGATGCGATCATGCATGACCTCCATCAGGGATTCGTGCAGCTCGGACAATTCACTGGCCTTGGATAGGGGAATTAGAAACTCTTTGTCCCGGTAACGGCCAATAACCAAAAAAAAGTTTTCCAGCACAGCCATGGAGTTTTCTCCAGAGGAACTCTTAATTCCGGGTTTTATCTGTTTTAAATCCCGGATCAATTCTTCACCGCAAGAGATTGCATCCATAATGGATGTAAAAAAGCGATTGGGTGCAAATGGGGTATTCTCTATCTGGGATTCGCGATTCTTCTTGCTGCTGAAAAGCATGGAGACAATCACGGTGATTATTTTCCCGAAGTTTTCCAGAAGGGGAAAATGATAGTGCGGCTCATTTCTTTCCAGAAGCTGGCGAATTTTTTCTTCAATGGCTCTAAACTGTCGTTCATATACTTCCAGCTTAAGAATAGGCTTATTATATAATATACCCTTGGTTTCCTTTTTTATAGAGGTCATTATATTTTCCAACAATTGGACATGGGCCTGGATAAAATGGATGACCTCCACTGCGGAACGGTATTTTTTTCTGATTATTCCAAAAACGGCATTAAGCCGCGTCATTCCGGTGACACGCTCCAGGTCTTCCGGTAAATGATCCAAAGTAATGGTGGTATTAAAGGGATCGGTGGCGGTAAAGAACCGTTCCAGGTTCCGATCAAACTCAATCCACTCGTCCAAATGCTGGCGAATCTCAAGAATCGTTTCCTCCTGACCGTCCAGGGGATACTCTTCCAATGTTTTCTGCATTCCCACGTTTGTAGCATCATGAACGACCTGCTCAATGGCTAGTTTGATTTCGCTGATGGTATTACCCTTTTTAATGGCCAGGAAAAAGTCACCGGCAAAGGTTTTGACCAAACTGTGGCCTAAATCTAACTCAAACGTACCCCAATCCCCGGATTTTTGATAGTTTAATACGCGCCACTCATCTTCCCATAGTTTTAATTGCTGTAATTTTACCTCCGGGGATTTTTTCCACTCTTTTATTTTTTCAAAAACCTGGGTGCATAGACGCTGGATTCTGGCCTGAATCTCTTCTGCGGCCTCGCGGTCCGCCATCTCCTTCTGGCGCTCCACCAAACCACGCACCTCTTGGCGTGCTTCCCGGTACTGCCGATAAAATACATCCGGGAGCTGTTGAGCGGATTTTTCCCACAACTTATCCAAAATTTCTCGCCGTTGCAACCATAATAAACCTTCCTCGGCATTGAGCCGGGCCTCATTTATTTGCATCAGTAGTTCATAAGAGAAACCAGAGGTATCCAACGTAGCGATATAATGGTTGAGTTCTTCCCATCGTTTGGCTCTGAGATGCGCCTTAATGGTTTCCCTGACATTTTCTTCCCGATTTCCCTGCTGCAAATCCAAAATATCATTGAACACTATTTTTAAGGCTTGCTCCAAGTGCTTTTTTTGTTTGGGGTAGGATTCTTCCACCAGGTGGATAATTTTACCCACATCCGCAAGATTTTCCAGTTTTTCCGCGGATTCCAATAAACTCCAGCGTTCTTTTAAGAATCGGCTTAACTTAAACGCATTTATTTGTTCCCTGTTGGCATGAACAAAACTCTCCCATTTTTTGAACTTAAATGTGGGCAGATGGTCGTGGAAGGTACCAATGGTTTCTTCTGGATTATCAGAGAGTTGTTTTTGTTGAATAAGGGCCTGGGCTAGAGCACCGTAATACGAGTCTTTTTTATAAATCTGGTCAGAGCAAGGAACAAAAAAATGATGTTCCTCCACTGGGGTTGCGGTGGAGTTTCGTCGAACCGCAAAGGCATTAAAGCACTTCTCTGCCGGGGTGCTTTCGCAATGGTAATTTTCAAGTAAAAAGAAGCAGGGCATCAGACTTCCTCACAACACGGTAAATATTGGGCCTGGAACTATAGCATATGTCGCGGGGTTCTTTTTAAAAGGGAAGTGAAAAACCAGTTGATACACAGCGGCTTGGCTGGGCGCGGAAATTTTACCGGAGGAGGTTTCTTGGCCAGTATTAGAAGAAGCAATCAATTGGAAGGTCATGATCTGTTTGGAATTAATGTCCACTATCTCACCACCCAGTGGGGGTTGATATTCTTTATCCACACACAACACGGTCACATCTTCTTTCTGGCCACCAGAGACTTCAGCAGGAAAATCCTGCTGCAAATAACCAGTGGGAGTACCGAATAGCTGGGTGGCATAAAGAATAGGCGGGTTGTTTTTATCCGGCATTTCAACCACGCCGACTCCCAGCGCGGTATAGTCTTTGTTTAAAATATTCTGCCTATGACCGGTGCTGTTCATCCAATCGGTGACGATTTTTTTGGCCATGGCATCCGGGTCCGTATTATCCTTGGTCAGCATGATGATATTTTCTCCGCCGGAACCAATAAAACGGCGATGAAGTTTGGATATCCTGAAAAAAGGGCCAACATTATCGGGGTTAATGTGGCTGAAGAATTTCCTGGCGCCCATATCATGGCTATGATACCGGGCTGTTCCTGCCAAATTGTCTTCCCAGGTCAGGGGATTTAACCCTTTATTGGTCCTGTTGGTATTTGATTCATCCAAAATCTTCTTTTCAAGATTACTGATATAATCCAGCGAGGTGGCGGGAGTCTGGGGAACGATCCAGTTCTGTTTTAGCACCCCGGTGTTTTGGGACTGGATCACTCTGGGCTGCTGAGAAGTGCCCACGCCACGTCCCCCGTTGGTTGCTGGATCCCCTGCTGCGGCTAATGCATCAATGGATTCATAGCCAAAATTGGACTTAATCGGCCCGTTCAGCAAGAAAACCAGGCCAACTATCAGTAGAACAAACAAAAAGAACTTGAATAGGATAGGAAGTTCTTTTAAACTGTTCGTGTTTGTTTTTGCTTTATTCATGGTTTGCACTCCTTACTTTAAATTGTTTTCTCCCTTTCTCAAAATCCGCTCAAAGGAATCCAGATGAGTCTTAAGGGTTCCCTTCTTGTATGAGATAATAAAATTATTCCCAATCTCAATTTGGGGATTCGTGAGTATATCTGTTAATTTCAACTGTTCTACATAAAAAATCCGCTCACAGTCATTGTTCATTGTCTCAACAACTTTTTTGAATCTAATATTTTGGGTTTCAATGAGGTTTTTTAACGTTGTCTCCACGAAGTCCGATTTATCTTTTTGACCTATTTTTTTATTTTTTATTAATTCATCGGAAATAACAGAGAAAGGTTTGATCTCTTCAATAGAATAACCTTGATCATTGAGAAACACTTTAATTTTTTGAGAGAAGTATATCAGGATTGATTTTATATCGGCTTTATCATCATCAAAATATGCGTTAAAAAAATCGTTCATCCGGATGACTCCATCCCAAATTTGAATCCAATGATAATTTTCCACCACCCTTTTGATATGTTTTTTATCAATCAGCCTTAAAGGAACATCATCTTTGAGATAATGGTCGTAAATCGATTTGCCATCAATAGATATTTTGAAAAGTGGCATCATACTTCTTAATTTCGCCAAGAAATTCAGCTCGATCAAATCCCAAAACCAGTATTTTTGATAATTAAATTTTAGGTCCGATAATTCATCATATAAATCAATTGCAAACCTTCTATATTTTTTACTAAGACTAATCTCTCCATTGACTTTTTTGAATATGATGTCTATATTACTTCTATTTACTTCAACCTCAAAACCACTTTGTTTATTAATTAGTGCGAGTGACTGAAACACATTATCTGCATTCTTAAGTTCAGTATTGATCTTATCAATTTTTTCTTCAAATTTTCCAATTTTTTCAACTATATTTTTTTGACCTTCAATATTGGCTCTTATGGTATTAGTAATAAATGTCTCATAATCGGATTGGTTATCACAATTATATGATGAGGAGGAAAACAATGGCTCAAAAATGGCATGCCCTAAATCTTCGTATTTTTTTGCTCTTGCAGATAAACAATCGAATTTTTCCTTAAATGAATTAATATTATCCAATTTAATTTTTAATTCCAATACGTTCTGATTAATTTCCGCAATCACCTGATTTAATTTTAGTTTATCCTCTTTTTTATCCACATCATCAGGCTTATGGTTGGCCTTTATTTCAGTTTTAATCTGGTCTAAAGTCAAAATTATGGCTGTAAGCTGAATTTCAAGGACACTTAACTTTATTGCAATTTCACCGTCTATTGTAGGGAGACCTCTTGAACTATCATTATTCTTTTCCTTTATATCTCCAAACCATAAATATTGCAAAATTAGGTAAATCGTTAGAACCAATAGTATTAAAAGTCCAGACAATATAGCTTGACGTTTCTTAGAAGTCAATATTTGCATTATCAATTGGTTTTCATGACTTTGAACAATGTTCTTTAACTGAATTTCAATGTAACCAATAAAATTTTCGAGGTGGATACTAGTTTGGGCTGAAGTAATTGATTTATTCCATTCCTCGAAATTCCTGCAATCATTCTTACTGATGATTGCATTTAAATTTTCTCCTATAATGTCTAAGTTATTTTCAGCAATTAATTCAGTATCTTTATAAAATTTTAGCCCTTTCTGCTCGACGTAGTTATTTTTACTATTTTCAAATAACTCTTCTGTATTTTTTAATAATAATTTATAAACGGGGGATTTACCATCATCGGTTACTTGAAATCCATTTATTTCTGATGACTCACCACCTTTATGGGGAATGCTTATCTTCCGGGAAAACAATAAAAAGTCCTCAGAAATGGGTTGTTTCTCACTTTTATTTACCTTAATAAGCTTAAATTTGAAATTAATCCTATTTCCATTATTTGATGTTTCAATAGGATTTAGATCAATGGCGGATTTAATACCGTCAACCAGAGTATTCAATACTTCGCCCAAATCTTTTCCAGGTTTTTCGATATTTAGATAACCGAATGAAAGTGGTTTTCCATTTGCTTTATTAAATCTTCCACTATTATAAGATAAATCATATGTCAAACCTTCAGTGGCATCTCTGTTTTGATTCAAATGAAATACTCCCAAGGTTTTCGACAAATTTTTTCCCCATGATATACTTATCTCAATTGTCGTCAAAAGAGATTTTTCAGTTGTTTTTTTTCCTGGATTTACAACAAACATGTAACAAGTTTTATTGTCATTTAAATAGAATAGGTTCTGCTGTGAGTTTTCAGTATTGGCTTCAGCTAAGTTTAAACTGGAAATCGCTTCATTTACCTCTGTTTTATTATTTTTAAGTACCTTCAATAATCTTACTATGGAACCATATTTGTTTTCGCCCAATTCTCCTTTAAAATAATATAGTGTCTTCGTTTTGAAAAAATAGTCCTCACTCTTTACAAGAAAATTATCACTAACTTGGCCGGGTTGAGACATAATTTTTTTAATTGAAGAAATGAAGTCAATCCCTAATAATACAATAATTATCCCTGTAAAAATGGTTAAAAGGAGTCGGCCATTTTTTTTTGAGTCTCTCTTTTTTCCCATGTTCCAAATTTTAAAATTCCTTACTGTTCCCATTTTACGATTCCTCCTTTTATATCCTCAGATAATTCAATTCGCATTACATTTCTAAAATTAAAATTTATATCCATTTCGACAGAAGCCCTATCAGACACTTTCATTAAAGCGATCAGGCGAGATTTCTGGCAATTGAACATCACGTACTGGCCAATATTTAGACTTCGTCTTAAAAAAGGCAGCGTCTTGGTTTAACACATTTCTCAATTGTATTCCCCTGTCCTTTGGATATTTATCTGACTTAACAAAAAAAACGTAATCACCCGATGCCTTCAATTTTTCCAGAGTGATTGTTATTTGTTTCTCCGTTTTGATATATTCATCCCGTTTATAATAATCAGCCCCAATAAAAGCCACAAAATCCATAGACGTTTTAATACCTAGTTCAAAATAAAAAGAATTTGCTAGGTTAATAGTTAAAGAGGGTTTGGAATCTATAGGAAATGTTTCTATTACCCAGGAATTGGGATTAGAACCATCCTTTAGTTTTTGATAACGAATGGCTTCAATTCCAGACGCAGCATTTTCTTTAAAGGGGACTGTTTTCCAAGTTGTGGTTTTCTGAATTGCACCCAAAATGACAGCCCTTTTGAGTTCAATCGCTTTTGGCCTGGCATCTGAGGGCCAAATATCATCTGTTCTATTTATATTATTTCCTTCAAAGACTTTTTCCACTGCATTTTGGATGGATGGCCATAAGGAAGTTCTTCCAGATATCACAATGGTTAAATCTTTGGCAATAGGAATTCCTTGGGAAAAGGCAGTCAATTTTTCGATGACAAGCTGTTCAAATCTTTTCAGATAAGGTAGATTAAGCCATTCTTTTTTTCTCAATCCCATAAAAATTTTCCCATGCTTAGTTTGTAACGTAACTTTTATTATAGGTTCAATTCCGTTTAACGTAATTTCGCACATCTCACGGCGATGATCAATTAAAGAGCTTGTTGTGCCATTGTCTCCTAAACAGATTTCAACAATTTCATCATCATCACTATTAACAATATTTTTTTTAAAATTTAAAATTTGAGTAATTTTTAACTCAAACATGATTTTTCGAAGTATAGCTTTATTGCTACTATCTAATTCATGGTCAGAATTCGTTGCAATTTTATTGGAATAGCTAATTTCATCCAATTGGGAGAATTTCTCTAAAAGATCATGAATCTGTAGAGCAATTGCTTTGTCCAATGTATCACCTGCCATGGCAATACCATCGCGATTGATTATTTCAATATTTTTAGGAGTAATCATATCAAGGCCATACCAATTCCAAGCCACTTTCGCATATGAAATATCGAGGGTTCCAGCGCCAACATCAATAACAAGAATATTTTCCTGCTCTGGCGTATTGTCCGTTTTTCTCTTTGATAAATAGTAATAAAGCACGCAATTTGATTCACTCTCCATGATAATGTTTTCAAAATAAGCTCGTCCTGACTCCTGAAAAACAGTAAGAAATACATGGTTTTTTAGAAAGGTCTGGTGGCTGCTGTTGTATACGTTCGGATAGGTTAAGATCACCTTTCGATATCGTCGCTTATCAATTTTTGGTTCATCCATTATGTAATTTTTTAAAAAATACTCATAGCAAGATTTTAAAACAGAACTAAGGGTAGGATTTCCCTCTTGAAATTTACCATCTTCATTGATAAACTTAAAGGATATCATTTCGCCGAATATTGACAGATTGACTTGTTTTGGAACCGGGACGATCTTCATCCCTTGCACGATTAAAAGTTTAAGAGAACTTAATATTGTCTCAGGACATAAGTGATTAAAATCTTTCCTTACTGGTAAATCAACAAATTGATCGCTTCCTGCAATCACCATTTTACTCATATCCTCTACTTCCTTGACAGTTTCATCATCCGTCAGGCCATCGCGGACCACATTTCTAAGATTGATGATACTGGGAAGCAAATCATCTTCACTAGATAGATGATCTTTTGGCGAGTTTAAAGGAATCCGCCTATAGTTTTCACTGGGCGTATCTGAATTGTGGGTATAATAATAGGCACAGATGGCGGAAGTCCCAAAGTCTACCACCAAATAATTATCCTTAACATCATGGTAACACAGGAATTGGACGGAAAAATCGATTTGTTTCTCACCTCCGGCGGGAGCTTGGGAAGTATCACCGGTTGGAAAAAGCTGGATACATATAGAGAACTTTAAAGTAAAACCAAAATAATAAGTATTAACCTTTTTGATTTTTGAATGATCCATACAAAAATCGATTTGATGCTTACTGTCCTGCTGGTCAATGATAGTACCGGAATTTCCATTTGGAATCCATTTTATCGGATTATCTTCAAATTTGATACCTTCACCAGCCCCTTCAAGGACAAGGTTTTTTAAATTCCAGTTGTAATAGCCAGTTTTTGTGCAACAATTGTTTTTGAGGTGCAGGGTAAATAATTTTGTGTCAACACCTTCTTTAATCCCCTTTACCCCCTTAGCCGGAATACGCAGGGTGGTTTGGAATGATTTATTCATGTTTTTGTTTACCAAAAGGCTGTTATCATCAGTGAGGCACTTGTTTTCGCCAATATCCATAAGAATGGCGTCAGCATCATCTACGATCTGCAAAAGCGCCTCGGTTTCTTCTTTGGAACGGTTGACACGGATATTTAAGGTTTTAACAATATCATGCTTAAAAGAGTTAGTGATGGTATAATCCCAGTGGTCCAGCGGATTGGTAAAGTCATCAAAATGAATGTAGAGGTAAAACTTCTTTTGACCCTCGGATTTTTTCAAACGGATAGGTACTGCTCTGGGGAACCCTCCACCTGAGGTGGAACTTACTTCTCGCTCGGACATGTAAAAAATATTATCTACCTGTTTATTACCAGCACCTGTGATGCTGCAATTGAACGTTCCCTCCACTGGATAAGAAAAATGATACTTGTTGGTATTCTTAATGACCACCTCAAACAATTTTACCAGGGGTTTCTTGGATGTATAATTCAAGACATAGTTCTCCCTGGGATGAGGACTGGTATGAGCATCAATAGAAGCAAAAGTTCCAGGCATTGATATAATCATAAATTTTTTTTGCTGCTGCTCGGGCTTGATATGAAGATTGACCGAATACTCCCATTGTTTTTGGGAATTCTCAACCGCACCAACCTTCATTTTTTGAATAGGAAGGGTTTTATCACTATCGGTTCTCGCTTCGGGTGAAGTAAGGGTTAATGTAAAGGGGATGAGCTTATCGCCAATATTTTCAGTCTCAATGTCTTTGATTTCATTAAGATTAATAAGGAGAGCAAATTTTCGATTGCAATAGACATCGGAAAGGGTAGCATAAAAGGAATTTCCACTGGTTTTTATTGGATATTCAGTACCAGAGGTTTTATCCATGAGGGAGAGGAGGTTTTCATTTTCATAGACAACATTAAGGGGCTCTCCAGGGTAGGAGAACTCGCATGAAAGATTGAAGGAGAATTTGAACTTTGGATTTCGCTTATCCGGATGCCAAGAATTTACCAGATTTTCCAGATCAAAGGTGGCTAAAACCTCTTTTTTTGCGATTAATTCCTCTTTTTTTTTCTCGCTGGTGGAGTCCGCCTCTGTTTCCAAATCATCTTTTTTTCTTTCATAGTTTGAGAAATCTACCAGAATGGTATTATTAGCAAAGATCGCCGGATCAATATTGAGGCGGATGGCAATAGGACGCAGAAAATACCGGTACACAAAAATAATAAAAGCCACACATAATAAATAAAAAATAAGAGTTCTCCACTTGGCCCAATTTTCCAGATTTTGGGCTTGAATATTGGAGGCTTCGGAGAGGATTTCAGCTGGCAGTTGGGTGATGGTTTTGCCCCGATAAGAGTCGCAATATTCCTTGAATCGTTTGGGAAGTTTGTCCTTCTGAATGTATCCTGCCAGCGTGACAGGAAACCCCTCATCTACCAGCTTATCTTTTATCATTCTGTCGGTGATCGACTCTTTTTTGATTCTCGAATTAAAAAAGGCCAAAAGATTCACCGGGCTGTACCATGGAACGTTGTAGGAATAATAGTTTGGGACTTTTCCCTCACCATTGTCCGCGACTTCATTGGACACATATTCCACCATAGTTGGATTGATGTAGCACCTTGATTCGAAAGGATATCCGTATTGTTGATTCTTAATGGGCAAATCCACTGCACCGCGGTACCAAATAGACATCTTAAACTTTTGAGCTTCTTCTACAGGGTTTCCCGAAGTCATTTCTTTGACTATTTGCACCAGTGGTTTCGCATTACTACCGCCGCATTCAGCACGACATCCGGCAGATAATATCAATAAATCATCGGTTTTACCCTGTTCGTTTCCCGCGCAATTGTGCCATATCCATTCTGACTTCACACCACGGGGCAGAGTCCACTCCACCCATGCTCTGTACTCGGTTTGATTATCAAGGCATACTTCATTGTTTCCGGCCCAGGTCATCGCTACGGTTCCAGACTCTTTGTTCTTTTGGGCAGCCCTGGCCAAGGCCACTTTATTGGATAAATTTAATTTGACATCCCTAACCCTCGGCAAAATCTCGTAATAATGAAAATAGATTTTTTTCTCAATCCCATTAATAGGCGGAAGAGGTTTTTCAATATTTTTAAGTAAAAGGAGGTTTTCAAAGTTGCTTTCCATATAATCACGTAACTTCACATAGTATGCCTTTGCTGGCTCAGATCGAATACTCCCCAAAGAACTTTTTAAACCCGCAGCTTCTACATTATAGACTTCATCGCTCAAGGAAATCAGATACACCTTGTCAATCCGCTGGTTAATGGTTAACCCATTAGACCTTATATATTCATTAAGAAAGGGCAATACACAAATCTCGGAAAGGCCAATCGGAGAGACGGCTGTTTTTTGAAATACGTTGGAATGGTCAGTAACAAACGATTCAATCTCATTCGCACTGGAATCGATTCCTTTTGTTACCAGTGCCAAGGGTATCGAGGTGTATAACCCATCATTAGAGTTATTCCAATCCTTTCGCTCAAGAGAAAAATGAAAAAATACAATAGATACAATATCGCGCCCGGGCCGATATGGCTGATAATTGTCATGAATCTGGTTGGGTTCTCTCTGCAAGATTTCTTGAATATATGAATAATAGCTGCTGTTTTTTATGGCACGCCTAAAAGAACCTGTGCCATCCAGAAGAAGGATATAATGCCGGGCGGTATCTGAATCGAGTTTCTGTTGGGGTTTTAAAAATCTTTTCGCTTGCACTTTTTGTCCATACCCGATCTCACCAAAACTACCCCAAAGAGATAAACACAAAATAAAGAAAAGTATTATCCTATTCACTGTTATCCTCCATTCAAGCAGGCTGCCGCCGCTGCTTATACCAAGCGACTTTACAACACTCAAATTTTCCATTTTAAATTCTAATCCAATAACAAATCCAGCCATTCACTGTCACACGATCAGTTAACTTCCAGTCTAAAATTCAATGAAAAGAGGCTGTAAATGCAGAATAGCATTTAGAAGAATCAAAGTAAATCCTAAAAGTGGTGCATGTGTTCCGTTTCATTCTTTCTGATCTAATAGGATTTTATAATAAGGTTTTACAGAGTTTTCCCAATCCTTAAAAAAAAGTACAGCTACACTGTATGCACTGCACAATTTTAATGGGTACCGTTTTTTGGCTTGATTTACCCAATAGCAGAGGCTTATTTGATTTGAAAAAAAATTCATTGGTCTCCATTTCCACGGGCGGCCAGTTTGTAGTGGCAGTCGTTGCAGGATTCGTCTTGGCCGTGAATAGGGACAAGGGCGGGGATAAAATTGTTTTCTGGATTGGCGACCGAGGCATGGGCTGAATTTTGTTTGCGACGGTCAGGTGAACCCGAACGTCGATCCTTGCGCCGAAGACGACGATCTCCTTCAATGGGTATCTTACTTTTTACATCTCGTTTGCGGCGATCTGATTTTTGAGCTATACGTCGATCAGCTACCTCCGAACGGGGGGTCTTATAATCCTTGAATATCCCCGGAACAGCTCCCCAAAATTTACGAAATGCGCGGATAAAATAATCACTGGTACAAAACCCGATCCTCTCCGCGACATCCTTCACCGTGATGTCCTTGTTGGCCAATAATAATAAAACACAACGGAGCATTTTTTCCTTGGATAAAAATTCATCCAAAGTCATGTTCTTGTGCTTCTTGAACTGCCGCGATAACGTAAACCGATCTATGCGAAAATGAAGCGCCAAATTACTGACATTGATTCCTGAAAACTCCTCATCCGTCACTGTCATCACATACTGCACCACCTTTTCTGAGAGCATATTGGTTTCCATTTTATGCACCTCCTTCTTTTGGGATATAAAAAAAAGGGAAGCCCTTTCCACTCCCCCCCTTAATATTTAATTCATCGCATTGCATTTTTGTTCCATTTGGAGACAGACAACAGTGAAGTAGTCGCATCCCCAGCCTACCACTTCAATAATAATGCTAACATCTGACCATTCCTTGTCTTTGCGCCTCATCTACTAACCTGCGAACTTCACTCTTTTTTGCCTGCACAATTTTTAAGGCCACTGCTAAAAAAGACCCCCACCAATTTCACGAATTTACACGAATTAAAAGACAAATAAAATCTTTTTTCGCGGATATTCGTGATAATTCGTGTAATTCGTGGGCCAATCTTTTTCGCTGTCTGGTCCTTTACATATGATCGGAACTGTGGCGAGATCACGCCAACCCACCCACAAGCAGGCTTCCGCCGGTGCATTGTGAAACGCAATACTCTTATTATAGATAGTATCCTCCTATTCATTTTTTACGGGTCTTAACAAGCCTTTTATCCAACTGCCCGTCATATCAATGGATATGACGTATTTTCAAACAGTGTATTTAATATCATACTTGTTTCGGCTTGGCAATAGTCAAAAATTTTACTCCCTGGGCGTTTTGTCAAGAATACGGATAATAATAACCGAACACGGGTTTTTGAAATTTGAAACCGCCTATTTTTACCAAGTTATTTGGTTTTTGACCCGAATAGTATTTTGCCACGTTGTCTGCACTGGATGAACATTTCCATTTTTTCAAAAAGGACTTTTTAAGGGGGAAGTAAAATTTTTACCAACTTGATGTTTTTGGAGAGTTTTAGACAAACTGACTGAACAGTTTGTTCGGTAACGAACAGTTGATCAATAAAGTGTTTTGGCGCGGATGGCTTTTCTCGCAACGTAAATTCTGACAAAAGATTATTTTTTATTTTTTTTTAAAAATTGTGCAACGGTTTCTACTGGGGTGGGTTCGCTTGTTCGCCTTTGAAATTTTTGAATTTGATGGTTGATATGAAAATAATTTTTTTTTATTTTCCTTGCCAGAAACGGAAAAAAAGAGGGACACCTTGCCGCCCTTCATGGCAAAAACCTCTTAAGACTCCTTTTTTTTGGGCGCGCCATTTTCTTGAAACCAAGGAGTAGACTTTTCCAAAGTACAACTTGACAAAATAGCGTTAAAAATATTATAATAGCCCTTCATTTAAACCCGAAATCAGTCAATAATTAGGGAAATCAACTTTAATCGAGGTTTTGAATTGAAACGAATCTTTGTAATTAACAGCATCATTCAATTTGTGTTGCTGATGGGCGTGTGGTTGCTGATGAGCGGCCACTACGACGTCTTCCATGTCTCCATGGGCGTCCTCTCATCGGCTATGGTCTTGGTTTTGCACCTCCGCATCCGCAAGTACTACTATGTACAGGAAGAAAAACTGGATGCGATAAACCGGCTGAAAGAGGGTTTACCCTTTCGGCTACGCCTGGGCCGCGCGATGTTTTATATCCCGTGGATCATGTGGCAAATCGTTCTTGCCAGCCTCCAGGTGGCGGGAGTGGTGCTAAAACGAAAAATGGTCTTCGACCCGTCAATCGTAAAATTTACGACAAACCTCCCCAATACGACGGCACGCATCATCCTGAGCAATTCAATCACTCTAACTCCAGGCACGATCACGCTGGATCTTAATCGGGATGAATTCGTGGTGCATTCACTGATGGATGCTTCATCATCAGGCATTGTGGACGGTTCTCTGCCGGGCGAGGTGGCGAAACTGTACGAAAAAAAACCTGAACAGGTTATGAAAACAGTAAAAATTATCAGAACAGGGGCGGAACTCTAATGGGAAACTTTTTTATGTATCTGGCAATTGTTTTAACCGTGATCATATCCATCCCACTGTACCGGGTCCTGATGGGGCCGACCCTCTTCGACCGGATTCTGGGAGCAGGCGCAATCGCAACTAAAACAACGGTCCTGATCCTGGTGATCGGGCTGATGTTCGACCGCCTGGATATGTTTATCGACATCACGATGGCTTATGCAATCCTGAACTTTATCGGAACCATCGCCATCGCTAAATACCTGGACGCACGAGGTCATCGACAGAAATCATGATTATCTTACACATTCTCGCTGGTTTAACAATTAGTCTGGGTGCCTTTTTCCTGCTGATTGGCAGCATCGGGGTGATCCGCTTACCGGATTTTTACTCCCGGGCCCACGCGCAAGGAAAATCGGATACCCTAGGGGTCATGCTGGTGATGTTCGGCCTGCTCCTGACCCAAGGTTTGTCGATTAACGGCTTCAAATTGCTGCTTATTATCGCATTTGTTGGCCTGACAAACCCGACTGGAACCAATGCACTGACTCGGGCGGCATACCACTTCCGCCTGGTGCCCTGGTTTAAACACGACAAAATTAAAGATAAAGAGAAAGAATAATGTACTGGCAATTGGAAATCGTATATTTTATCATCCTGATCATTATGGCCAGCATTTCACTGTACGTGAAAAATATGCTGGTGGCGGTGGTCACTCTCAGCGTGTTCAGTTTTCTATCGGCCCTGCTCTACACGGTAATGGGCGCGGTGGACGTGGCGTTTACTGAAGCTGTGGTGGGCGCTGGCGTGACGGGTGTGCTGTTCGTGGTCCTGATCTTCAAAACGACCCGAAGGAGTTCAGATTGAAATCAAAACTTGCTAACTATATGATCCTGATCATTTTCATGGGGCTCATGATCTATGCGTCGTTTGGTCTACCGAACCGCGGCGATAATGATGCATTCCTGAATAGAGAAAAAAGCCCGGCGGGCTCGGATGAGGCGGCGGCGTTTTATATTCATTATCCAAAACGCGATGCCAATACGGACAACATGGTGACGGTCATCCTGGCTGACTACAGGGGATACGATACGCTGGGTGAAGAATCGGTTATCTTCACGGCGGGCATGATCTGCTTCCTGCTGTTACGAAAAAGGAGGGAAGAGTAATGACACGCAAAGATAATAATCCTATTGTTTCACTGGTAGCGGTCACGGTCTCACCTTTTATCATGCTGTTTGCGCTGTACGTGATCTTTCACGGTCATTACAGCCCGGGCGGGGGGTTTCAGGGCGGTACGATGTTGGCGGCTGCGGTATTATTAATCCGTTTGTCCGCGGGCCGCGAGGTGTCACAAATGCTTTTTAAACGAAAATGGGGCACCCCGCTGGGTTCGGTGGGCGTTCTGATTTATTGGGGCACGGGCTTTGTGGCGATGTTGTGGGGTGGCAATTACCTGGATTACGGGTGGTTACCGCTACCGGTATCCCCGGCAATGGCCCGCCACTATGGCATTCTCTCGATTGAAATCGGGGTTGCTCTGGCAGTCATGGGTATCCTGGTGGCTATTTATGACGATATCTTAGAAGGTGATATGCATGCTTGATTATATCGTTGGGCATTACGCCTATTGGTTCACGGTGATCCTGTTGATGATTGGTTTATATGGGATGATGATGAAACGAAACCTGGTAAAAAAACTGATCGGTATGACGATCTTCCAGGTGTCGATTATCATCTTCTATCTGAATAGTGCTATGAAATGGGGCGCTACAGTGCCGGTGCTGGACCCGCGGTTTACTGCGGAAAAAGCAGCGAACTATATCAACCCCCTGCCCCACTGCCTGATGCTAACGGCAATCGTGGTCGGCGTGGCAACAACAGGTGTGGCTTTTGCATTGGTGCTAAATATTTATAAACACTATCATACACTGGACGAAACGGTTCTGCTTGAAAGGTTGAAAAAAGATGATGACTCCGATAATTGATTTTTTATATAAAAACTCCCCGGTTTTACTACCGATCATGTTTTTGGCTTCGGGCATGTTGCTGCCATTGGTAGCTTGGAAAAAGGACAAATACGCCTGGCCGTTCGCGATGCTGGTGTTAAGTATAGCGGTGTCTATTGCCACGTTTAACTTGTATCGGGTAATAAACAGCGGTCCTGTCCACTATCGCCTGGGCAATTGGGCTCCGCCAATCGGTATTGAATACGTGCTGGACCATCTGTCGGCTTTGGTGATGCTGATCATCGATGGTATCGCGTTACTGGTACTGATTCACTCGTACAAATTGATCAAACACGATCTACCGGGTCGTGCAACGCCTTATTACGGGGCGATGATCATGATGTTAGCGGGTTTTAACGGTATCGTGGTGACGGGTGACCTGTTTAACCTCTACGTGTTCTTGGAAATTTGCTCGTTGGCGTTATATGGTCTGATCGCGGCAGGGGGTAAAAAGTCCCCGGTAGCGGCGTTTCGCTATTTGATCATCGGCACATTGGCGGCGACATTCTACTTGTTGGGGGTGGGCTATTTATATATTGTGGGTGGCTCACTGAACATGGCGGACGTGAAAGCGATTTTACCGCATTTGTTAGGCACTCCAGCGGCACCAACAGTAGTGGTAGCGATTACACTGATGATCATTGGCATGGCGATTAAAATGGCATTGTTCCCCTTTCACGGCTGGTTGCCGGATGCATATACGTATGCGCCATCGACATCATCGGCACTGATTGCGCCGACGGGCACGAAAGTGGGGGCCTATGTGCTGTTGCGGATCATGTTCTTTGTTTTCGGTGTGAACATGGTCACGAAAATATTTCCGATAGCACAGATCATTGGCTGGCTAGCAGCGATTGGTATTATATATGGCTCGATCATGGCGATTGCGCAGAAAGAATTAAAACGGATGTTGGCTTACAGTAGTGTGGCCCAGGTCGGTTATATTGGTCTGGGTTTGGGTTTGGCCAATCCGCTGGGTTTCATTGGCGCGGTATTGCATATCCTGAACCATGCTTTTATGAAGGGCTGTCTGTTCTTGGTGTCGGCGAACATGAGATACAAGCTGGGACACTCGGATATTTCGCGAATGGATCAATCGATTCGTAAAAAAATGCCCTGGACGATGGCCGCGTTTACAGTGGCGGCTCTGTCAATGGTGGGTTTACCACCGATGGCCGGGTTCTTTAGTAAATGGTATCTGGTATTGGGCACGATTCGGAATTCGAACTGGGTCTTCTTGGCGGTTATCTTGGCCAGTAGTTTGTTAAACGCGGTTTATTTCTTCCGTGTGCTGGAAAAAATATATATGAAATCGCCTTCTCATAACCCGGCGCATGCGGATCGTTCGGATCATCTGGACCATCAGACCGACCATGCTCACGGCGTAGAAACAGAATCAACGGATGATACGAAACGAGACGAAGTAGGGGCATCAATGTTGATCCCAACATTGATAATGGGCTTGGGAATCATTATTCTGGGCTTACTGAACGCGTTTATCGTGAAAGGTATTATCCTCAGTGTAATGCCGGCTGGAATGTGATGGTAAAATGGTTGATATCATGAATATTATGAATATCTTGAAGATTTGGGATATAAAAGGATAAAAATGACTCCTGAAACGTATACATCATATGTTCCTTTGTTTGCAGTGTTGGTGTCGCTAGTGGCGGTACCGCTGATCTTGTTAAGTTCCAAATACCGGAATTTACGGGAAGGATGGACGATTGCGGCGTCAGTTATAAAGTTCCTGCTGGTACTGTCATTGCTTCCAATGGCTCTGTTGAAGAAAACGGCAGAGATCAGTATCTTGGAAATTTTCCCGGGGGTATCACTGGCATTACGGGCGGATCAATTCGGCGTCTTTTTTGCCCTGGTGGCTTCGGGTCTGTGGATGTTTACCTCTTTTTACTCGATCGGGTATATGAGGGGTGAAAAATCCCATAAACAGACGCGCTATTATGCGAGTTTCGCGGTATGTCTATCGGCGACGATGGGTATCGCGTTTGCTGCGAACCTGCTGACTTTTATTGTATTTTACGAGATACTGACTATCGCGACGTACCCGCTGGTGATCCACGAGGAAACGCGGGAAGCAATCCGTGCGGGCCGTAAGTATTTGATCTACACGTTGACTGCGGGCTTGTTCCTGATTGCAGCTTCGGCGTGGACGTATCAACTGACAGGCACGTTGGATTTTAAGGCGGGCGGATTGTTCAGCAGTGGGTTGCTGAATCCGGCAACGGCTGTAGTCCTGTTCTTGTTATTCGTGGGTGGTGTGGGTGTGAAAGCGGGTATTATGCCGTTGCACAGTTGGTTACCAACGGCAATGGCTGCGCCAACACCGGTTAGCGCACTGCTGCACGCGGTGGCGGTGGTGAAGTCGGGTGTTTTTGGTGTGATCCGGGTAGTGGGTTTCGTGTTTGGCCCGGTGATCATGCAACAGTTTGGTTTGGACAACATCTTGCTCACATTGGCAGGTATCACGATCCTGGTGGCTTCATTTATCGCGATGCGCCAGGATAATTTAAAACAACGGTTGGCGTATTCGACGGTGGCTCATCTGTCATACATTGTGATGGGAGCGGCGTTGCTGTCTCCGGCGGGATTTACAGGTTCTATAATGCATATCGCCTTTCACGCGACAATGAAGATCACGCTGTTCTTTGCTGCGGGCGCTATCGCGGTGAATCTACATCGGAAAAATATCAGCGAATTAAACGGGATCGGCAGGGTAATGCCCTGGACGATGGGAGCGTTTACCGTGGCAGCGATTGGACTGGCTGGTATACCACCGATTAACGGGTTTGTCAGTAAATGGTACCTGGGTATGGGCGCAATTCAAGCGGGTAACACGATTCCATTGATCTTATTGGTGGTGAGTGGTCTGTTGAATGCGGCTTACTTCTTTCCGATTGTCCATATTGCTTTTTTTAAGAAAGGTGACGCGGGTCTGGAAGGAAAGGGTGAGGCATCATTGTTTATGGTGGTGCCACTGGTGATCACGGCGATCTTATCGGTCCTTTTCGGGATTTACCCGGACTTGTTTTTTAAATTCTTTGAACTGGCCAGCGGTATTGCGGCGAGTATTGTGGGAGTATAGGAAATGAAACAGAATATCAAGCAGATGAAAATATGGCAATGGGCCTTTGTTGGGTTCTTGGCACTAGCGACTATCGTTTCGATTATTCTCGAATTTATGGGCCCCCACGAAGCAGAGGCGGTTCACCACTGGTGGAGCGGGATCCCGTTGTTTTGGATTCTGTTCGGAGGTCTGGGTTGCGCAGCAATCACGATCTTTGCCAAGAAAATTTTGGGACCGGTTATATTCAAAAAAGAGGATTACTACCATGACAATGAGTAATTTGATGACAATTCCGCCAGCGTTTATTATGATTTTAGGCGCTATACTGCTGCCTTTCGTGGCTAAGAAAATACGGTCGGCAGCGTTTATCCTGTTCCCTTTGGCAGCATTGTTCCTGATCCTTTCTTACCCGGATGGTGCAACGGCCACGGCCAAGGTGATGAGCTATGAATTAACACTGTTAAAAGTGGATTCATTGAGCCGTATTTTCGGTATTATTTTTGCCTTTATTGCAGCGGCTGGTGGTATTTACGCTTTTCACATGAAAGATACGGGGCAACAATGCGCGGCATTGCTCTATGCAGGCGGCGCACTGGGTGTGGTTTTTGCAGGCGATTTTTTTACGCTCTTCATCTACTGGGAAATGATGGCCTGGGCCTCAACCTACTTGATCTGGGCGCGACGCACAAAAGAAGCACAAACTGCGGGCTTCCGCTATATCATTTACCACGTGCTGGGCGGGGGTATTCTTTTCGCGGGAGTGCTGATGCACATCGCGGAAGTAGGCAATATCACGCTGACTACATTGGTAAACGATGGGACTCTCTCTTCATGGTTGATCCTGTTGGGAGTGATCATTAACGCGGCTGTGCCGCCTTTGCACACCTGGCTGTCGGATGCGTATCCGAAAGCAACGGTGACTGGCGCGGTGTTCTTGAGTGCCTTTACAACGAAAACAGCGGTTTATGTGCTGGCACGAGTTTTCCCGGGTTGGGAAATCTTATTGATACTGGGTGCCATCATGACGGTTTATGGCGTTGTTTTCGCGGTGTTGGCGAATGATATCCGCGGCATCTTGGCTTATCATATTATCAGTCAGGTGGGTTACATGGTAGCGGGTGTGGGTATTGGTACGGCCATGGCGATTAATGGTACGGTGGCGCATGCGTTCAGTCATATTTTATACAAGGCGTTGCTCTTTATGGGCGCGGGTGTGGTGCTGCATACAACGGGCACAAGTAAACTCACGGAACTGGGTGGCTTGGCGAAAAAACAAAAATGGGTATTCGCTTTCTACATGATAGCGGCTTTCTCAATCTCGGGATTTCCGTTGTTTAATGGTTTCATTAGTAAATCAATGACTGTGGCGGCTGCCGGTGCAGCGGGATATGATTGGGCATTGTTGCTAATGACGCTGGCGGCTGTGGGAACATTCCTGAGCGTGGGTTTGAAATTGCCTTACTACACATGGTTGTCAAAAGCGAATCCACCGCAAGACCTGGAAATCAGAAAAACTCCGCTTAACATGCAAATCGGCATGGCTGTGGTGGCGTTTATGTGTGT
This sequence comes from uncultured Clostridia bacterium, assembly GCA_964502145.1. GTDB lineage: Bacteria > Acidobacteriota > Aminicenantia > UBA2199 > UBA2199 > CAZCVI01. Next base: position 4,054 of record CAZCVI010000032.1, on the reverse strand, counting down.
CTTCCACGGTATTTTCTACAAGCACCTGTTTCAATATCTGCCGAACCCTGTGGATTGGGAACCATTTACTGCGCATCATCTGGCGGAAACGATTCAAATCCTGGTGTTCACTTTCGTGGTGTTCTGGTTGCTACGACCGATCCTTATTCCGAAAGCAAAAATCGCGTTGGACCTGGATTGGTTCTATCGGAAGCCAGCGCGTGCGATCCGTGAAATGATCGTGGACCCCTGGACAAAATTCTTCGACTGGATCGAGAAAAAGATGATGGTGTTTGTGCGGAAACTGGTGGAATTTGGGAAGAATCCCTACCTGTTATTCTCGAAAGATAAATCAATAAAATATACACCGGATGCATTTCGTGAGCCGGTGGGCCAGATCATGTTCGCGGTCTTCGCGATTATTCTGGTGATTGTGTTAGTGAGTTATGCTTATTTAATATAGTTTTTAATATTTTGGTTCATTGCCTCCGGTGGTTCAACACCGCCGGAGGCAAAGTTCCCCCCCTTTATCCCACACCCCCAAATACAACCTTTCCCAGAGCAATAAACCTGGCGGTTGATTTTTTTTTGGGGTTAGGTCATCCTTCAACCCGGCCATTGAGTGATTTATGTATTATCATTAATAAGTAAAGGGATAAATTAATGCGCCAGGATGTCGCGTCTACGTAGACGCGACATCCTTGTCGCATTATTGTATTCAACAGTTTCCAGGAACTCCGAATTGCAAGAGTTTCTTTCAGGTTATAATCCCACGTAGCGTAGCGACGTTGGTGGGGTCGCTTACTAATTTCGGTCTTTTTCCTAATTTCCTTTTTTTCGCCCCCTATACAGGAGATGTCCTGTTGGACTTTCTGTGCAAAGCTTCGAGATACTGAATGACTTTTTTTGCTTACCCATTTTTCACCCTTCCTATTATAGGATAAAGGCATGAAGGCTATCCATGTTTTTTTTACGAAAATAGGTGAGTGGGGCGAGTGGGTGTTCATATCTTCATCAATATGTTCCGGGGGTAAAGATGGAGCAAAAACGAATCACGGGCTATTTATCGGGCGATAAGATAGTCACTTAAGGTTTTTAAAAGATGTTTATGCCGTTCCGACGAAATCGTACCAATTGCCCCCATAATTTTAGATCGTGGTAATACGGCCAAAAATCCCAGTCTGATTAATGATCTTGCCACTAAACCACTGGCCTTAAAATCACCATCACCAGGAGAAATGAACTGATCAAAATCGGAGACAAACTGGTGTAACTGCGTGCTTACACCGCAAACAAGAAAATCACCAAAAAAAGGCATCTCCCTTAAGATGATAGCGGGTCTATTCTTCAGTCTGCCATCCGCTTGGGGAATCGGATAGAGAATCACATCACCATGCTTCATAGGAAGGATTTACCTCTTTAATTAAACGGACTGAATAGTCCGGCTCAGCTTCACCATAAGCTCTTTCTAAAGAATGCGCGGAAGCCTGCAGCCAGGACTTGCGCTCGTGATCGGATTCCTTTTGAGGAAGTATGGTCACGATCAGTTTCGTATTGAGTTCCAAGGGGTATTCCTCATCCAAACAAATTCGTGTCCCATCATAATGTGCGGGTAAAGCAATCATTGTCATCGGCAATTCCTCCTACAAAATGATTATATATCAATTGGAAAAAAAATCAAGAAAAATTTAAGTATCTATTCAGTTTTTTGGACGGCACCTTCCATTACCGCATTAAAAAAATATCTCTCCTCAAAACCATAACCACTTTGTGTCCACTCCCATTTATTCATTCAAATTTTGGTTCTTAAAGAAAATTTGTGGGTATATAAAATATTTTCATCCACCTCATGTGGGCATATGATATTATATTTCGTCTCCCTCAATCTGTAAACAGTGCAAAAAATAATTTTTTGTAAAAAGCGCACAAAAAATTATTTTTCCGGGCAGTAAAAACGGCTGCCCGCTGTTGACAGATCGTGTGAGTCGAAATGGCTGTCAGTCATGCCCAAATAAGGTGAAAACATTTGTCGATTCCAAACAAAATATTTACAAGACATGCTTTCTCCGTTATAATATGCTCCTCTAAAGCTCACCACTTTAAGATAAGGATAAAATAAAGAAGAAAGCATGCTCTTAAAAACTATACTAAATAAAACAGTAAAATACAAGTCCTTTGTATTTCCTGGATTCACCGCCAGTTCTTTGAGAGTACCATAAAATCAAGTGGGAGGAATGGGAATTATGGGAAGAATGGGAGGAATGGGATTTTTTTTTTATCCCATAATTCCCATTCTTCCCATTAAGTTGGCGGTGAATCAAGGATTTATTAAATGCAGCATCGGCTCAACGACGCGTAAATATCCAACCATTGAGATTAAAGTGGTTCCACGAAAAGGCAGTAAGGCTATTTGCTCGGGGTGCAACCAAATCCGCCCTGGGTATGATTCCCTTGCCCAAAGGCATTTTGAACATATTCCTATCTGGGGATTCCTTGTGTTTTTTGTCTACGCCCTTCGCCGGGTTGAATGTCCAGAGTGCGGCGTAAAAGTGGAAGTGGTTCCCTGGGTAAGAGGCAAGAATCAGTTAACAGAATCTTACTCGTGGTTCTTGGCCAATTGGGCCAGACGTATGAGTTGGCAAGAAGTCAGCGAATGCTTCAGAACCACTTGGCATCATGTCTTTAACTCTGTAAAGATGGCTGTGGAATGGGGGCGGCAACGGGTGGATTTATCTAATATTTCCGCCATCGGGGTAGATGAAGTGTTGTGGCATCGAGGACATAAATACTTGACCGTTGTTTACCAAATTGACCTCCATTGTAAACGATTGCTTTGGATTGGAGAAGATCGCAAAATAGAGACTTTGGAAAAATTCTTCGGGTGGTTCCAGGAGGAGAGGATTGAGAAGCTGAAGTTTATTTGCAGTGATATGTGGAGGGCATATATTAATGTCATCACGAAAAATGCAGGAAACGCACTTCATGTTCTGGACCGTTTCCATATCATGGCTCAGATTAGCAAAGCCATTAATAAAGTCAGGAACCAGGAAATTACAAAATTGAAGAAAGATGGCAAACAACCAGTTCTGAGGAAGTGCAAGTGGATTTTTTTAAAGAACCCGGAAAATCTATCGGAATCACAGGAACAGAAATTAGCCGAACTCCTTAAGCAGAACCTAAAAACTGTGAAGAGCTATCTTCTTAAAGAAGACTTTCAACGTCTATGGGATTACGTCTCTCCTTATTGGGCGGAATGGTTTATCAATCGCTGGATGAAAAAAGTCATGTATTCAAAGATCGGACCTATTTAAGATAATGCAAAAAAAATACATAGGCATAAACCGCTTATATTGAATTGGTTTAAGGCAAAAAAAGAGTTGTCGTCGGGGGCTGTTGAAGGGTTAAATAACAAGCTGAAATTGACATTCAGAAAAGCTTATGGATTTAGAACCTATATGGCTACGGAAATACAGTGTTATCATGCATTGGGGAAGTTACCTGAACCAGAATTCACCCACATATTTTTTTGAGGAGGCCAAATTTTAAGGTTAAAATAATGCATGGCTGTAAACCTTTTGCTATTGCCCGTTTCGAAGGGGGGCTAGTTTTTTGGGTTAAAATGTGTTATATTATTCTTTATGAATAATAAGAAATTATCCCAAGAACACCATGAATACCTTGCCAATTTGCTGAAAATCGCAATAAAAGGGAAGCGACTCTTTCTTTCCCAGTTGTCTTGTAACGGAGTAGTATGATGCAATTAGGAGGCTGGCAAAGTGGCGACGAAGAAAAAAGATTATTGAGGATAAAGGTGTCGAAATTGGAGCCAGCGTTGGAAACCCAGCGTCAAAAAAGGAGAGAAGCCGAAGATAAGGTAAAAGAACTGGAGCGGGAACAAGAAAAAAGTCACAAACGGATAGAAGAGTTAGAGAAGGAAAACGAAGAACTCAAGCGGCAACGTGATATGTATCGCGGTATGATATTTAAAGCGAGCAAGAAAGAGGAAAAATCGGAAGAGACTGAAGTGGTGCGGGTGCATTTGGAGTGTTGCCCGCATTGCGGGGATAAGCTAGAA
>CAZCVI010000031.1:0-79769 GCA_964502145.1 uncultured Clostridia bacterium | reverse complement strand
AGTGAACTGTCAATCTTTAGTGAGAAACGTCAGGTTCTGGGACGGAATCCCCTTTGGAAAATAAAAATGAACGAAGTAAACCCCTTGACATCGGCGGGGATATTTTTTATAGTAGTAATCGTGATTGCGCAAGAATTTTTTTTAAAAGGATTAAAATAGAATGGATCGAGAACTGCAATTTAAACAGGAATGTATCGAGTTGTATTCGGAACTGCATCTGGACGCCCTGATGGACAAACTGGTGGATAAAATCTGCAAGTTCATGGATTGCCGGGAAGCCTCCATTTTTATTTATGATTCGTTGAAGGAAGAGTTGTTCTTCCAAATTGCCACGGGGGAAAGCCGGGAAGTATTGAAGAAAATCACGATGAAAAAAGGGGAGGGGATTGTGGGCTGGGTGGTCGAACATCACAAAGGGGTGATTGTGAATCATTGTGCCAAAGACCCCCGCTTCACTGCGGTTGCGGATAAGGTGACGGGGTTTGTGACCCATTCACTGGTAGCTGTACCAGTGTACCGCGAAAAAAAAATGCTCGGCGTACTGGAGAGTATCAATAAGATCAAGGGGGAGTTTAACGAAAAAGATCAACAATTGCTGGAAGCGATTGCCCAGTTTATTTCGATTCCTTTGCAAAACGCAATGCTCTTTAACCAGGTGATGACTGAAACAAGGGAACGGGAACATCTAATCGAACTGGGAAAGATTGTGAGCCACTCTTTTGGCCTGGAGGAAGTGTTCGGGACATTAAAAACAATCATCTGCAACAACATTGTCCCACTGGAAATCAATGTGATGGTCAAATCGCAGCAACAGACCTATAAGCTGGTGGCCAATGAAAAAGAACCCTACCAGGAAAAATGCGGTGATCAAACAGTCATTGATGGCACGCAAGCGGTGTTTCCTTTACGCGCGGATCAAGATGTACTGGGTTATCTGGAGATCAAAACACAGAAAAAAATCCCGGAAGAAGTGGTGTCACTGATACGGGGCATTGCTATTTTTGCGGCTATTTCGATTGAAAAATACGAAATGCATTCGCGGATACTGGATAAAGAGAAACTGGAAAATGAATTGGAAATCGCACGGAAAATCCAACAATCGTTTCTCTTGAACAAGAAAATGTCGGTTCCGGGTCTGGATATTGCGTTTGTTAATGTGCCCTCCTCGGTGGTGGGTGGCGATTATTATGATATTCTTAAAATAAACGAGAATGAGACTATTTTTACTATCAATGATATCTCTGGTCATGGGATACCGGCGTCGCTGGTGATGGCGATATTCAGTGCTAATTTTACCTATCGTATTAAAAAAGACAACCATATTCTGACTACTATCCGGCACCTCAATGATCTGATTGCGGAAACTACCGATGCGAGCCATTTTGTTACGTCCTTTACGTGCTGCATTGATCGCAAAAACATGAAGTGTCGCTATATCAACGCGGGTCATAATCCACCGTTGTTGCTGCGAAAAGACGGGGTGATCGAACTGGGGGAAGGGGAAACGGTATTGGGGATATTCTCTGGAATTCAACGGTGGGAAGTGGAATTGGCTTTGGAAATAGGCGATTTGCTGGTCCTGTATACGGATGGCGTGATTGAAGAAGAAAATTTACACCGGGAACAGTTCTCCGTGGATAGATTAAAAACCTTTTTAAAAACCTGCCACCACCGTCATCTGGATGCGGATACTATCATAGAATATTTGATCCGGGAATTAAAACGATTTGGGGGCCGAGATCAATTCAACGACGATGTGACCCTCATTATTATTAATATACTGCCCTAATACGACTATAATAATCCTGGATTCACCGCCAATTCTTTGAGAGTACCATAAAATCAAGTGGGAGGAATGGGAATTTTTTTGTTTATCCCATCATTCCCATCATTCCCATCATTCCCATCATTCCCATTAAGTCGGCGGTGAATCCAGGATATTATAGCGTGAAAACTGAACTAGCTGGACATAAAGGCAATAATGAGATATTATTGAGAGAGTGATTTTAAAACAGGAGCGGCGTATGATTAGAAGAGTTCTCGTTTTTTTAATGGCAATTATTAGTATTGTTTCGGTTGGTTTTACGCAGACTATTCAGACTGGCGCCATTCGTGGAACAGTAACCGATCCCGATGGCGTCGCTCTTCCAGGTCTCACGGTGATACTGAGATCACCGGCATTGATTGTTTCCCAGGTAACCTCGCTTTCCAATGCCAATGGCGTGTATCGTTTTTTATCTCTCGCACCGGGTGAATATGAATTGACTTTCGTGTGGCGGGGCATGAACACGTTGGTGCGAAAAGGCATCGTTGTCCGCGTTGGGAAAACGGCCACGGTGGATACGGCTATGACGCTGAAGTCCATCGCGGAGAATGTGATCGTTATCGGGAAAGCACCGACGGTTGACCGTCAGAAAACGACCGGGGTCACGAGTCTGGATATCCAACTTCTCAAGCTGGTGCCCTCTGTAAACCGTAACTTCATGGATTATTTCAATTTGACTCCGGGTGTTAGCAATGATTCAGTCCATGGTAGCGGTGATATGGAAAATTCCTATAATCTGGACGGTGTGAATATGGGCGATCCGGCGACTGGCACGAACATGGTGCCCTTCGGAATGGATATCATGGAAGAAATCGCCGTGCAATCCGGCGGCCTTTCGGCGGAATATGGGAGTGTGAAAGGCGCTGTGATCAATGTGGTGACTAAATCGGGCGGGAACAAATTAAATGGTTCGGCATTCTTTTACTATGATAATGAAGCGTTCGCGGCCACCAATACCAAAGGTACAGACCTTTATAAGGAAGGGGTGACGCCGGAAAAAACAGGACGGAAATTTCAGATGGAACCGGGGTTTACGCTGGGTGGTCCTATTATTAAAGATAAATTGTGGTTCTTTGCCAATGTGAACATGATTCGCGCTGATACCTATGCCTCCGGTTATCCATACGACAAAAAGGATAATATCCCGGCGGATACCAAGATGTTTCTGCCTTATATCAAGTTGACTTTTCAGCCTACAGCCTCCGATAAGTTCATGGTGTCGTATAATTATGCCAACCTGCTAGCCAATCATCGTGGCGCCAGCCGTTATTATACAGAGGCAACTACCCGGACACAGGAAACGCCGACCCATGTATTTAATGCCCATTGGACAAAAACGTGGGGTGCCAATTGGTACGCCAATTTAAAACTGGCTTATATTGCCTATAACTTGAACCTTGATTCCAAAACGGATGGTTCGATGTACATGGATTGGTTGACTGCCCGAAACTACGGCACATTCTGGAGAAACAAAGATGATAGCCAGCGGGATCGGTATCAGGTAGTGGCCGATGCCACGACGTTTATAGATCATTTTGTTGGTGCTCACGAGTTGAAGATAGGCGGTGAATTGCAAATGGCCAAGACCAGTTGGTGGATTGAAAATAATCCTTCCGATGCGACGGGACTCGCCATGCTCTACATGTACCCTGAAGCTGTGGGTGGGAATGGCATTTATTATGGCATTCATGTGGAAGGCTTTGACCGGAAAGACAATATGGTGAATTTCTCTTTATATCTGAATGATACGTGGAATATGACCCATAATGTGACCTTCACGCTGGGGGTTAGATATGATTACAACAGCACTATTTGGCCGGCACAAAACCAGGATGAGGCGCCGGTTTACAACCCCTTCCTAAAAAAAACCATTGATCGTCGTATCACCAAAAGTATGACGCCCATGAAATGGAACAATGTGTCACCCCGGTTAGGTGTGATTTATGATATTTTTTCCGATGGGACTACGCTTTTTAAAGGTTCTTGGTCCCATTATGTAGAACCTAACCAGATCGGCTGGATTAATATTGCCCATCCCAATGGTTGGCACTATTGGCTGGAGTATTATTTTGGGAAAGATACTGTTTCTTCCTATCGCAGTGGTGAAACTCCGGCAGGTACGCAGGTGGGGTATAAAAACTATAATCTGATTGCTCCCACTTGCGATGAGTTAACCGTCGGTTTTGAACGAGAGCTGTGGCAAGATTGGTCTGTTGGGCTGCGTTACCTTAAAAAATGGGACAGGGACTTGATCCATGTGGTGGATGCAGCCAGTGTGAATATGGATACCTTGATGGAAACAGGGGAGTTGGTATGGAAAGATTGGGAAGTCAAGACAGCATTGGATACGCATAGTGGTAACACGGTTACATTCTACAATAATTTAAATCCCAGTCGTAAACCCGCGCGCTATATTGTGAACCCTCCAGGAGCGGGTCGTGATTATGATGGCTTTGAACTGACCTTGAACAAACGTTTTTCGCAGGGCTGGTCTGTGAATGTTTCCTATGTTTACGCCAACTCCAGAGGTTTGATCGGCACTTCCAGAAACAGTCAGGCATTGGGTACGTCGCTGTTGTTTTCCGATCCCAATGCCCATGAGAATGCCAATGGTCGCTTTGAACTTGAAAGTCGTCATCAGGTGAAAATAACGGGTTTGCTAAAAGGCCCGCTGGGAATCAATGTGGGCGGATATTTTAAATTAAAGTCCGGCCAACGGTGGACAAGAATGGTTTCGGCGGAGTTTCTGCATTTAAAATTGAATCAAAACACCCAACAAATCAATGCTGAACCAAGAGGCTCCAGTGGTTATCCGGCTGTGGTGCAGTTGGACTTAAAAGTGGAAAAAGCCTTCAGAGTGAGTGACGTGGAATTAAAACTGTTCGCCGATATCTTCAACCTGTTTAATGCCAATACGGTCACTCAAGAGTTCCTCGATTCCAGCAACCCCAAACGTAAATTTAAAGAGGACTTATTGATCATGGACCCCAGGGTGGTAAGACTGGGAGTCAGGGTTGAGTTTTAGCTTACAGCCCTTATTTTTTTTCTGCCACTAACTGGTTCAGCAAGGTGTGGATGTCACGTTGCCCGTCGTTGATTTTTAAGGAAGCCGCGAGCACCCGGATCGCTTCTTCCTTATTCCCCAGCCGCAGAAAAGACAGTCCCAGTGTATTTAATACCACCATGTCGCTGTCGTATATTTTATTGGCCTTCAATAGCGAGTCAAGCGCGGCTTTATAGTTCCCCAAGTAGTAAAGCGCTCTACCTTTGAGAGCATAATAATCAAAGGCTTCCTTTTCCATTGGTTCCATGTTTTGGATGACTTCCAGTATGCGGGTGTATTTTTTAACCTTAAAAAGCAACGTGGTATAGGATTTGATCAGTTCTGGGAAATGGGGATTCAGGTTTAATGCTTTTTCAAAGTATTTTTCCGCTTCAGCCCATAAATTGAGGTTGTAGTATTGTTGCGCCACCATCATGTCGAACATAAACGCGTGTTCTCGTTTGAGCGTTTTCGATACCAATGGGGGATGGGGCACATAACCTTCCGGTGAGACCTGGAAATCGTTTGTTTGCATGGCAATGATTTCCCCCGTTTTTTCCAGCACGCTGGCTTTGACCTCGTAGTGGCCGTATTTTAAATTTTCAAGCGGTTGCACCACGTTTTTGAATGGGTCTGTAGCCGGGAGAGCGAAGGCATACATCTTTTGGAAAGGCCGTGTTTCATCCACAGAGATCACTTCTAAATGGATCGCCAACTCTTTTGTATACTCGCCCCGTGCCACCGAGAAAAAAGAATAAACCGTGTCCTTTTGGCCAAAGATTTTTTGCGGGTCAATTTTAATGTTCGTGTCCATCAGATTGAACGCCCCGTATACGGGTTGGTATTCCTGGTTGAATTGGTAGGTTGTCACCGGGCCGTACAGGTGCGCTGTTGTTCCCGGGTTCTCGTCCGTTTTTATTTGTTTCTCATCATAACTCAGTTCCTTGTTAAGGGAATTTTGCAGCAGGACTATCAGTTTAAAAGCACCCGGGATGACGGGGAAATAATCCGTGATAATAATGCCGTTCGCTAATTTGGTTTCCAGTTCTTCTTTACTGTAATAAAACGGGTATTTCTTCGTGTATTGCCACACCGTTTGTTCCCCTTTTTTGAGCAGGACCAGCAGGTCGTAATTAAAGTAGTATATGTCTTTATCAGGCAGATAGTCCACCGATATTTTTTCGGGTAGCAGGGCGAAGTGAACAAAATTAAGTTTTAAGAGCGCGTCATAAAAGAGGTACGCCTCTGTTTTAAGGTTGATATAGTTTGTCACCACGTTTGTTTCTACCAGACCCTGGTAATTCAGGAAGTGGCGTGCATAGGTCGCGTTGATTTGTTTTTTCGGCAGTTCGTAAATATCCGAGATCAGTAAAGGCGCTTGCAGTGACGGTGTGAAATGAAGCACGCTTTCCCCCGGTATCAGAGAGAGACTGATGTCAGCTACGGCCGGTTCCAACGCGTTAATTTTTTCATAGATCGTGCGATAGTCGTGGTTGTCCACTTCAGCAATCGAAGACCTCAGCAGTGCAGCCGGTCCGTCGTCCGTCGGCATATACAACTTATAATCTCCTGCGCCCGAAGGTTTATAAAAGACCACGCGAAAAACCGTGGGCAGACCTTTTTCTGTACCGCCGAAGTATTCCCAGATGTCTACCGGGTAGAGTCCATTGTTATTATCCACCATGTTGCGGTTGGCTGGTGGGCCCAGGATGATCCAGATGTGGCCCCGGTCTGTTTTCCAGCCCGGTAGCGGCGAACCGAATTTAAAATAATGGGCCGCGTATTGGAACCGTTTGAGATGTGCTTCTTTAAATTCATTTTCCAGTGTTCCTTTCGAGGGGTCGCGCAGGTTCCAGAACATCGTGATGAAGTTATCCCGTTGGCGATTGTTCGTCAATTGTGTGAAAACTTCTTTTTCCGTGGGCGTGATAATATAGCAGACCACGTCCAGCCACTCTTTGTATTGGGCGTCCAGTTGTGTGCTGTTCGTGGCCATCAGCATGCTGCCCATGGCGAGGAAAAACACAATGACCCATAGTGCGGCCCATAGTGCTGAAAAAATATCTTTTCTCATTGTATTAATATACTGGGATTACTCCTTCAACCAACCACGGAAAATTTCCAATTGCATCGGCGTAGGCTGCGGTGACCGGGTAATGCGAAACGTGCCTTTTGTCTTAATATCCCCCGGTATTTCAATAGTCAATCCCGCGTAGGCAAAGTATTTCGCATAATCGATTTCCCCTGTGCTCCCAATATAAACAAAGAAGTCCGCTAATGAGACACCGGCAACCTCTTCACACACCTGGCGAAACTCCCCAGCGCTAAAACCTCTTTGTTTTTTCTTGTAAAACTCATTATAACAACGCCTCATCACGTCGTCTAACGATTTATTATTTTTTGTTTCATGCCGTATTCTTAAATCCAGGAGCATCGAAAGTGCCAGTCCTTTATCATAATAGGAGACTTCTTGATCATTACCGAAAAATGACTGCGTCCATGCTTTTTGACTGGCTTCCGCTACCGATTGGGTTCGATGAGCCGGGTTGTTCTCATTATCGGCGATGATCGCACTGAAACTTTTAAGACACTCCTCACCACTTAAAAAACCCGCTCGATTGAGAATAAGGTATTCATAATATACCGTCCCTCCTTCCGAAAACCAGAGCATATCCGTATTGTTTTCCCCGTCGTAATCAAAGGGGCCAAGTGCCATAGGTCGAATTGCCTTTACATTATAGAGATGGAAGTATTCATGCGTCAAGAACTTCATCAAGGCTTTGTCCGCCCATGGACTTTCCCCGCCGGAAACATCTAAAAACAGCGCCGCAGAATTCCCATGCTCCAGTCCGCCTTTGCCTTCCCCCATAAATAGATAAGTATAATGCCCGTAAGGAATCTCTCCAAAGATTTTGATGGCTGTCTCTATCATTTTTTTCACATTTTCCTTGAATTCCTGGCGGTCAAAAGTGCCTGGGTTTTCCATCGCCATGTAGTGGGGAATACCTTGGACTTCAAATGAAATCACCTCTTGGCTGCCCAAGTAAATAGGGCAATCGTAGAAGCGATCAAAGTCCTGGGCATAATAAGTATTTGTTTTATCCTGCAACGGTTCAAGACCAGTTGATATCCGGGGAAATTTGGGCGGAGTTATCAGCGTTAAAGTGACAGGATGATTGAGCTGGCCATCAGGGTACATAAAAACAGAGGGCGATGAAATGTAGGCCCGTTTATCATCTATAAAAGATGTAGCCACCGAATCCTTCTCCGATTTGACATCGTAGCCAATCCTTACCGTCCGCGTCAGGTTTGTACCTACGCGCCATGTGTTGGGCGTTGTTTTTTCCCAGGGCAACGGATTTCCCTGCCCGTCATCCGCTTTGAAACTTTCCACGTTCCCCGCGAAATTCAAGACCCGGTAATAACCCGGTGCAATCGCTGGCATTTTAAAATCCTGGGTTTCATTTTTTATTCCTTCACAGGACAATTCCACATGGAATTTACCAGGGTTCGATGGTTCCAGCGATAACGTGTAAGCCAACGTCGTTTCTTGTTGACCCCACAGGGCAAAGCAAGTCAATAAAAAGATACTAAGTACCATAAGCGTTTTGGAAAAATTCTTCATATTTAATACCTCCGTTACACAGCGCAGGATTACCCTGTTTCCCGGTATAGAAGGAAAAAAATGAAAAGTTTTCCTCCTATCGGTGCCTACTTCATTTGTGGGTGTTTGGTAGAATCCGAATAATATTTTTGTATAGGGCTGGTGGGTTTGTTGGCAATAGCTGGAAGGAGAATCCCCTGTTCTAAAAGTGGATTAAGTAATTCTTTTCTAAAATAATCCCGGTTATTGAGTTTTAGAAATTTCTGAATCTCCTCCCTGGTTTTGGGAGTAATACAAAACTCCACAATTTTCCGCATACGTTCAGCTTGCATGGTAGCTTGCATGGTAGCTTGCATGGTAGCTTGCATGGTAGCTTGCATGGTGTCCTGAGAAATGTTTTCTGAAGCAGCTTTTGCAGTAAGTGAGAGCGTAAAGGTAAAAATGTCCGCTTCAAGTAATTGTGGGTCATTGCCACTGTAAATTCTACAATATTTAAAAAGATGACGGGTTCCTGATCCTAATTCATCAGCCCAGCCCATTTCTTTGAATACTCGTGCGATAGCCGGATTTTTTGGGAAAGGAAGCAGTTTGTTTGGACTGATATAACCAAAACCGTGGGGTTTATTGCCATTTTCTGTTCGGATTTTATCCGTTTCGATAATGAATTTAGCTGGAAAAGCGTTGGTATATTCTCGGTGAATGAGCAAATTACTAAATACTTCGCGCAGTATTTTTCCCCGCAAGCTCAGGCGAATATTATCTTCCAGGTAAAAGGGATCGTTCAGGTGTTTTTCGCCAAAAGCCAGAAGTCTTTGAAAACTTTCTATAAGATTGGTACGAATATCATCGCGGTCGTCGTAGCGATCTACCTGAACGCGCCGTAAAATGGCATCAGTGCGGTGATGGGGCACTACCGAGAGAATAGTTTCGTCCTTTCCAAAAAGCAGGATTGCTGCCATGGTTAAGCCTTCTTTTCCAGAGTAAAAATCTTTTTTATAGAGCTGGGCGCTTTTCAAGAGGTCCATATCATCCATTTTTTCCCAGGGATGATCCTGTCGTTGCAGAGAAGCTCTTTTTCTGGCCTGGGAAATAATATCCGATCGTAAATCAGCCAAGGTGGCATAGGGATAGACTGTATTTTCCGAATAAGCCGATTGTTTTTGCAGGTAAAGTGAAGATACAAGCTGATTATTATCCGTGATATTAAAGTCCCCTTCATTGTTGCGGTCAAATATTTTTCCATTGCAACGATGCACCTGGGCACTCTGTGGTACATAGATGTACAAAATAGTTTTACCATCAATGACAGTTTCTTCTATAGTCAGATAAAAAGGTGGATTTATTTTTTGTGGATTGTTTATAGTAGTACTAAAATCTTTTTTGATAATTGACAGAGCATTAGGGTCAACACCTGTTATTTCACCATCATCACGAACCCCTAATAGCAATTCTCCACCACTGCGATTAAGAAAGGCGCAAACCGTATCGTATACATCTTTGTTTAGAGCTGAACGGCACTCCTTGAATTCAATGGAGATACCTTCTCCCTTTGCAATCGCTTCAAGGATTTTTGTGTTATCCATTAATTTACCTCCGACAGACTCTTTTCATATAGCTTGATGACTTTTCGTGCTACTTCTATGGCTTCCTTGATGGTATTGCTAAAACGCATGTTGTTTTCTTAGCCTCCCTATAGTCCTTCTGGATTCACCGCCAAGTTAATGGGAATTATGGGAGGAATGGGAATATTTTTGTTTATCCCATAATTCCTACTTGCTTTTACGGTACTCTCAAAGAACTGATGGTAGATTTAGGAGCTCGTTTCTACTTGCCTATTACATCCTTTAAATTGATTTCTTCAATTATTAGGGGGTCAATTTAGGCTTGACGCAGCACCAGTCATTCTTACTGTTTGTCAAAGAAGATGACTTAAAAAATCAACCGAATATGGGCTTGGGTTTTTATAGGCCATCAAAACCGTCAACCTGACGTTATTAGTAATAACGGATTGTACCATGGTGACTTAAAAAAATCAAGACCATAAACCGGTAAATATATTTTATGCCGAATTGAGCCATTTCTTAGTGGCACTCGTACTTGTCCCTAAATATTCACATGGTATTGCGCCACATTTGCTAGAATTTGGTGAAAATAGTGGCAAAATTATGGAGACTCCGCCCTCCAGCACTGAAAGTTGGAATTATTAATTGACTGTTCACCTTATTTTGTAGAACCGTCACCATATTTTACTCTCCGTTCACCTTCCAACCCCGGCCGTTCTCCTTATTTTACTCAACCGTCACCTTTTTAGGCGGCCGTTCACCTTCCAAACCTCTCCGTTCAGTATTTTTTGTAGAATTGAGATACTCCAAACCCCTAAGTTGAGTCATTTTTATGCTCTGGTCACTAACCGGCGGGGTGGTTGAATATTTTTTTCTCTCTGGAGTAATAATCCCTCGGCTCGTAGTGCCGTTGGTGCGGTCGCTTCCTACTCTCCAACTCTCTTATTATATAGTATACCACAGAAAACGATGTTTGTAAAAAAATAAAAGCGTTGAGACATTCAGAAGCCTTATTAATGATTGACTTTATACCTCCCTTGGTGTTATAATATGGAAAATTTTAATGGCGCTAAGTCATGCTTTTATGAAGTTGTTTTGTTTTTCGTGACCAAGATAATAAAACGCTGACAATATTATATAGCCCTAAAGGAGGCAGAAAAAAATGAGAAATTTATTCATTGTGTTTGGTTTTTTGTTTTTGCAATTCACCGGCTTTGTCCATGCCACCATTCCCGCATCGGAACGAGAGGTATTGATTGCACTGTACACGAACACCAATGGTAGCGGGTGGCGTAACAATTCTGGTTGGCAGGCGTCTCCATTGTTTACCGATGGGTTTGCTATGCCGGGGACCGAGGGGAGTTGGTATGGAGTTACAATTATCGATAACCATGTGACCGCTCTTGCCATGATTAACAACCACTTGAGCGGCCTGATACCATCACAATTGGGAAATCTCAGTAATTTGACAAGTCTTAACTTGATGACGAACGCGCTGCAAGGTGGCATCCCGGCCACACTAGGAAATCTTGTTAAATTGGAAAATCTTGTCCTAAACCTGAACGATCTGAGCGGGAACATCCCAGCCACACTGGGAAATCTCATTAAATTGAAAAAGCTTGACCTATCTGCGAACGATCTGACGGGGAACATCCCGGCAGCACTAGGAAATCTTGTTAAATTGGAAAGTCTTAACCTATCCTTGAACGATTTGAGCGGGAACATTCCTACCACATTGGGAAATCTCAGCCAGTTAGGATTTCTTAACCTGGGAGTCAACCAATTAAGCGGGAGCATTCCTGCGGCATTAAGTAATCTCAGTAATTTGCGATACCTTTGGTTGTACGATAACCAACTAGGCGGGAGCATCCCGGCAGAATTGGGAAATCTCAATAATTTATTTTTTCTTTGGCTAAACGATAACCAACTGAGCGGGAGCATCCCGGCGGCATTAGGTAATCTCAGTAAATTAATAGAACTTTCGCTGTTCAATAACCAATTGAGCGGGAGCATACCCGCGGCATTAGGTAATCTCAGTAATTTGCAAACGCTAGCACTTCACAAGAACTCATTGAGTGGGGACATCCCAGCAGAATTGGGAAATCTCGGCGAATTGGAACAATTTGTACTGTCAAATAACAATCTGAGCGGTATCATTCCTGCCACATTAGGAAATCTCCGCCCCTTGAGGAATCTTGACCTCGAAAACAACCAACTAAGCGGGAGCATCCCCACAGAAATAGGAAATTTCCATTCTTTGGGTAGTATTACTTTGGGTAATAACCTGTTGAGTGGTAACATCCCCGCTGAATTGGGAAATCTCAACTATTTGACTACTATTGATTTGGCTAACAACATGCTGAGTGGTAGCCTCCCTTCAACATTAGGTAATATAAGTTATTTGGGATATCTTGGACTTGAATACAACCGATTGAGCGGTAGTATCCCCGCAGATTTAATAAATTTATCCGATACCAGTTCGATTCATATTAGATATAACTGCCTTTCTACAACAGATTCAGCCATTAGAGCCTGGGTGAATGAATGGGAACCTAACTGGGAAGCCACCCAATGTGTGGAAAAAGCCGCGCCTTTCGGCGAATTTGCAACGCCTATAGATGGTTCCTCGGTCAGTGGTAGTATTGCCGTCACTGGCTGGGCACTGGATGATTATGGAATAGCCAATGTTAAAATTTACCTTGCCCAAGATAACACCCTCTCTTATATTGGCGATGCCATATTTATAAATGGCGCTAGACCCGATGTGGCAATCGCCTATCCCGAATATCCCAACAGGACCAAAGCGGGATGGGGTTATATGTTGCTGACCCATTTTTTACCCGACGGCGGGAACGGAACCTATACGCTCCATGCCATTGCGACAGATAAATACGGGAAAACCACATCGTTAGGAACCAAGACCATTACTGGTGATAACGCCAATGCAGTGAAGCCCTTCGGTGCCATTGATAGTCCCATTCAAGGGGGTACTATTTCCGGGGATAGATTCAGGAATAATGGTTGGGCACTGACACCAATGCCCAATAAAATTGCCACCAACGGTTCCACTATCCGAGTATTCATTGATGGTAAATCCGTGGGCAATGCGACCTATAACCTGTACCGGTCCGATATCGCCGCACTCTTTCCCGGTTATGCTAACAGCAACAATGCCTGGGGATATTTCGATATGAATATCGGGGAGTACACCCATGGGATGCACACCATTCAGTGGACTGTCACAGATAATGCCGGCAATACCGATGGCATTGGTAGCCGATATTTCGCCATTAATAAGTATGCCGATCTCCCTATAGATTCAACTGATGGTTCTTCTGCACCGCTAGCGCGACATTCTGGCAAAGTGTCCAGAGATTTACCCCCCAATCAGAAAATCAATGAATCGGAATCGGTCCAGACAGATATGCCTCAATTTTCCATGGCGGAGCTGAATTCGCTGTCCGAGGAAAGTGAAACATCCGTGCTGGTGAGCAAAGAACTGGAACGGGTGGAAATCCCATTGGGGGAAAACTGTGCCACTATTCAAGGTTACTTGATAAACGGCAATGAATTAAATAAATTACCCATCGGTTCCACCTTGGACCCTCAAAGCGGGACATTCTACTGGTCACCTGGGCCCGGTTTCTTGGGTCGTTATTCCCTCGTCTTTGTTTTGACCGATGCCACTGGTCACTCATTTAAAAGGTTCATTACCATAAAAATCGAACCCAAATGGCGTTAAGTCATGCTTTTATGAAGCTGTTTTGTTTGGCGTGACCAAGATAATAAAACGCTGACAATATTATATAGCCCTAAAGGAGGCAGAAAAAAATGAGAAATTTATTCATTGTGTTTGGTTTTTTGTTTTTGCAATTCACCGGCTTTGTCCATGCCACCATTCCCGCATCAGAACGTGCTGCATTGATTGCACTATACACTAACACGAATGGTAGAGGGTGGAGCAACAATTCTGGTTGGCAGGTCTCTCCATTGTTTACCGATGGTTTTGCTATGCCGGGGACCGAAGGGAGTTGGTATGGAGTTACGGTTATTGATAATCATGTGACATCTCTTTCTCTGGTTAAAAACAACCTGGAGGGACGCATCCCATCCCAATTGGAAAATCTCAGTAATTTGAAAAATCTGAACTTGCAGGAAAATCAACTGTACGGGGCCATCCCCGCAGTATTAGGGAATCTTGATATGTTGGAAAATCTTAACCTGTACTTTAACGATTTGGACGGGCTCATCCCGGCAGAATTAGGAAATCTCAGTAATTTGACACATCTTAACCTGTCTTATAACAACCTAAAAAATTACATCCCTTCTCAATTGGGAAATCTTAGTAAGCTAAAAAATCTTGATCTCCAAGGTAGCAGTTTGGTGGGAAGCATCCCGGCAACACTAGGAAATCTCGATAAATTGGAAAATCTTGAACTGCAACTGAACCGCTTGAGCGGGAGTATCCCGGCTGAATTGGGAAATCTCGATAAATTGGAAAATCTTGAACTGCAATGGAACCACTTGAGCGGGAGTATCCCGGCTGAATTGGGAAATCTCGTTAATTTGAAAAATCTTAACATAAAGGAGAACGATCTGAACGGGAGCCTCCCCGCTACATTAGGAAATCTCGGACAGTTGGAAAGTCTTGACCTGCAATGGAACCAACTGGGCGGGAGCATCCCGGCAACATTCGGAAATCTCGGTAAACTGGAAAATCTAGACATGCACTTCAACGAACTGAGCGGGAGTCTCCCTGCTGAATTAGGAAATCTCAGTAATCTAAAATATTTTGCTCTGGGAAGTAACCAATTGAGTGGGAGCATCCCGCCAACATTAGGAAATCTCGGTAAGTTGGAAAAACTTGACCTGGACGTTAACCAATTGAGCGGGAGCATCCCGGCAACATTAGGAAATCTCGGTAAGTTGGAAAACCTTAACCTGGGCGTTAACCAACTGAGCGGAAGCATCCCCCCAGAATTGGGAAATCTCAATAATTTAAATTCTTTTTATTTGGGTAGTAACCAACTGAGCGGAAGTATTCCCCCAGAATTGGGAAATCTAAGTAATTTAACCTCATTTGGGGTGAACCATAACCAACTGAGCGGTAGCCTCCCTTCAACATTAGGTAATCTCAGTCATTTGAAATATTTTTGGTTACACTATAACCAACTGAGCGGTAGTATCCCCACCAGTTATATAAATTTATCCGATACAAGTTCTATTCGTATTAAATATAATTGCCTTTATACAACAGATTCAACAATTATACAATGGTTGGATAGTTCAGACCCTCGCTGGGAAGCCACCCAATGTTTGGAAAAAGCCGCACCTTTCGGTGAATTTGCAACCCCTTTAGATAGTTCCTCGGTCAGTGGTAGTATTGCCGTCACGGGTTGGGCACTGGATGATTATGGGATAGATAGTGTCAAAATTTACCTTGCCCAAGACAACACCCTCACTTATATTGGCGATGCTATATTTATAGAAGGCGCCAGACCGGATGTGGCTATCGCCTATCCCGAATATCCAGACAAGACCAAAGCCGGCTGGGGTTATATGTTGCTGACGCATTTTTTACCCAATGGCGGGAACGGAACCTATACGCTCCATGCCATTGCGACCGATAAATATGGGAAAACTACACCGCTGGGAACCAAGACGATCACCGTGAATAACGCCAGTGCAGTGAAACCCTTCGGTGCGATTGATACGCCCATTCAAGGTGATACAATTTCCGGGGATAAATTCAGGAGCAATGGTTGGGCACTGACACCAATGCCCAATAAAATTGCCACCAATGGTTCCACTATTAATGTATTTATTGATGGCAAATCCGTGGGTAATGCGATATATAACCTGTACCGGTCAGATATCGCCGCACTCTTTCCCGGTTATGCCAACAGCAACAATGCCTGGGGATATTTCGATATTAAGACTATAAACTACAGCGATGAAATGCACACCATTCAGTGGACTGTCACAGACAATGCAGGCAATACCGATGGCATTGGTAGCAGATATTTTAACATCCATAATTACGCCGATCTGCCAATACAAGCAACGGATAATTCTTCTGCACTGTTAGAACGACAGTCTGGCAAAGTGTCCAGAGCTTTTAAACACAATCAAGAAACCAATGAAGCAGAATGCATCCAGACAGATATGCCTCAATTTTCCATGGATGAGTTGAATGCGCTGTCCGAGGAAAGCCAAACATCCGTGCTGGTGAGCAAAGAACTGGAACGGGTGGAAATCCCATTGGGTGAAAACTGTGCCACTATTCAAGGTTACTTGATAAACGGCAATGAATTAAATAAATTACCCATCGGTTCCACCTTGGACCCTCAAAGCGGGACATTCTACTGGTCACCTGGGCCCGGTTTCTTGGGTCGTTATTCCCTCGTCTTTGTTTTGACCGATGCCACTGGTCACTCATTTAAAAGGTTCATTACCATAAAAATCGAACCTAAACAGTAGCGCATAACGGTGCGTGCAAATGGGTGCCTTTTTAAACATTTGCACGCACCAAGGGGGAACTTGGATTCACCACCAGATTGTTGAAAATGCATGGACGACGTGGACAGAGTGGACTAAGTGGACGATGTGGACCGAAAACAAAAGCATTTTTTTGTCCATATCGTCCACTAAGTCCATATCGTCCACAACGATTTTAGATATTTGGCGGTGAATTCAGGGGAACCTGGATTCACCGCCAACTTAATGGGAAGAATGGGAATGATGGGAATGATGAGAATTATGGGATAAACAAAAAAATTCCCATTCCTCCCATCATTCCCATCATTCCCATTCCTCCCACTTGATTTTATGGTACTCTCAAAGAATTGGCGGTGAATCCAGGGGAAGTGCTCTGCTTGTCAAAATCGGCGGCTAGTGTTATAATTGGACTATGAAAGAAAATACATGGACCCAAGAATTTCCCGCTGCCATAACGGTATGTGATGCCCAGGGCGTGATCCTGGAGATGAACGAGACGTCTTGCAACACCTTTACTAAATATGGGGGTGCCGCATTAATTGGTCAGAACCTCATGGCTTGTCATTCGGAAGCGTCAGTAGCCAAACTGCACGAGATGATGCAGAGTCAACAGCCCAACGTGTATACGATTGAAAAAGAAGGGCAAAAGAAATTGATCTACCAGTGTCCCTGGTATGATAATAAACAGTTCGCTGGTCTGGTGGAAATTTCTATTCCCATCCCGGACGATATGCCGCATTTTAAAAGGTAATACTCTGAAGTAGAGGCTGCATTTTTGCGCTATATTGCTTTTCTGAATTAACTATTAATCTTTTCCCAGGTTAGTTCTGGATTCTCTCGTGAATATTTTTCCAGGGCCGCGAGGATTATTTCTTTCTGATCCGAAGGGTATTCATCGCCATAAAAACGCAGGAACATCTCTTCGCGCCATTTTGTTTTGTCTGTGATAGTCGAGTAAACAATGCGTCTGGCCATGTTCTGCATGGAAAACCCCATTTTGACTCTTTCTTCGGGGGTTTTCTGCATGATCATTTCATTATAAATCCGTTCCATCTCCTCACTGGTGTCTTTCATCTAAAACCCTCCCTAAAATCTCATCCAGACCTAAACGGGTGGACCATTCCTTGACATAATCCCTGTCAAAATCCAAATCCAACAGCGAGACGATATCTTTGATCTGCATTTCTGAAAAACTATCTTTGGCCCAGCAAAGCTTGGAAATAATGAGGTCTTCAAGCGCAACAACGGAAATTTCCTGGTCTTCCAGTTGCTTCTTTTTTCTTTTATTGAATTCTACGATTCGATACTCCTGGTTTTTACGAATGAAAAAATCCACTTTACAAATTGAGTTCAGATGAATGATGTTGAACATGGATTTATTTTTAATCGCATCCACCATCATTTCTTTTTGAATAAGGAAATCCTGTTCAAAAAGAGAGATGAATCCGTCCACTTCTTCCACAGTAATTTTAACCACGATATCAATATCACGGGTCATTCTGGGTTTCCCGTAAAAAGTGAGAGCCACCGAGCCGCTGAGCATATAATCGAATCCAGCACTATCCAAGCGAGATGCCACAAGTTTTAAAATGTCCAGTTCATTCATGGCATGATGATATCATCAAAAAAGTTATTTCGCAACTCAAAAAAAGAGGGTGACCTTAATTGGAAATGAAGAATTGGGGTGGGCGCATTTGTCAATTTTTTTATGGAGTTACAGGGCGTTTGATGATTGCTTTGAATTGTTCGAGGTCTGTATCATTGATAAAATCGACATGGGGGTACTGGTGCAAAATACGGACGATACCGCTACCGATGCCCCGATAAGGGATCAGATCAAAAGCAAAAGAGGCCAGGGTATGATTTCGTTTTACCGAGACCCCCCGTTTGATTTTTTCTACTGTTAAATTGTTGGGGAGTTTGCCTGGATTGATGATTTCGATACGATCATCAAAGATGAAGATTTGGATGTTATTGCTAATAAAATAATCCCGGTGAATCATGGCGTTCACCAGCAGCTCTTCCAGAACGATGGCGGGAATTTCCAAAAAACCGCGGGAATTAAAACTCTGTCCCATCTGGATTTTTTTTAAATTACGTTTTAGAAATGCCATGCCCCGTGTATATAGTGTTTGGATATTGCCGTCAATATTTTCACTGTCCCGATATTCACTGCTGGAAAAATCATTGCCTAGGAATGAAACAGCGATCACTTGGCTTAACGGCGTGTATTTCATGGGGTTTTTGCAAAACAGAAGCAGGCCAGCCAAGTTTAAATAGCCCGCGGAGGCCAGATTGAGGTTCTCAAAAGCTTGGGGTAGTTGCTCCACATCACCATCAAAGGGAAGATCATATTTTTTGAGATGGAACTCTTTGAACAGTTCCATGTCGATATCATCGAACCGGGCTTTTTTAAATACCATTTCATCCGCATACAGTTTGCCCGACTCCTGGAACAATCGCCGGAGTTCATCCTGGGATATTTTTCGTTTATCCGACCCAAATTTGGTATAATAAATACCTTTCCCCGTACCATACGGTTTGTTGGGACCAAAAGGCACAAAAATCAGCAGGATTTTTTTTTGATCTACAAAAATAATCTCCGTTTTAGGTAGAATAGGAGGTTTAACATGTTCACTGGCAGTATTCGAAATCAATTGGTTTAGGCGGCGAATATCTTCATCAGTCAAGCCTTCAATTTCTCCAGAATCCTTAACCCCGATTACAATTGTTCCACCCGCACTGTTGGCAAAAGCAATTATCTCTTGTGCCAGTTGCTCGGTGTTAAAAATATTTTCTTTAAATTGAGTAACCGAATCCTCGCCTTTTGCCAGCATTTCTTTGACGGCCATAATGTCCATATTATTCTTTGCTCCATAGATTTTTTATCATGTATATACAATAATACAAAACCGTAAAAAATTCAAGTATTCGGGATTTTCCGTCTTCATAGTAGGAAGAATTGCGGATAGGCCGATTTACATTCTTTTTTCACTGTGTTATAGTGAATGAGAAAAAACAGAGAAAAAAGAGGAACTTGTCCGACTTATGGATTTGATGAATAGAAATGGTACGAATATGAGTAATTTAAAAGACATCAAAGGAGTATTAAAATGATACGATCAACCTATGTTTTTTATGTGTTGGGTTTTTTGTTGCTGCTGGTGCTCATCACCCTGGCTGTATCGGCTATTAGTGGGAGCAGTAACAACGACGATAAAAAAGGAACCGGCGCACCCGGCACTACCAAAGAATACGCTGCCCTCTGGGATGAAGTAAACCAAGCTTTAAATAAAGGCCTGCCCCAATCTGCTCTAAAAGTGGTGGAACAAATCTACCAAAAAGCCAAAATAGAGGACAATGCCTCCCAACTGGTCAAAGCACTGCTCCACAAAATGCGCTTTCTCCAAGACGTGGAAGAAGAAACCTTTGTCAAAATCCAAAAAGAGATCAATGATCAATTAACCCAAAGCCAATTCCCCGTCACCCCGGTGTTGCATTCTATCCTGGCTGATTTGTACTGGCGTTTTTATCAAGATAACCGCTACCAAATCCTGAACCGCACGGCCACGTCGGCTGATTTCAAACAGGAAGACATCCGCACCTGGGACGCCCGCCGCATTGTCGAAGCGGTGTTCTTACACTATGGCAAATCCCTGGAAGATAGCGCGTTATCAAAGAAAGTCAACATCGCTGTGCTGGACGAAATATTATATAAATATACCGAAACCCGGGTTTATCGCCCTACTCTTTACGATTTCCTGGCCCATCGTGCTATCAATTTCTTTAAGGATAGCGAGGCGGGATTGACCCAACCGCAATATGTGTTCACTCTTAATGACCCCTGCTACTTTGCCCCGACCCGCGACTTTGCAGCAAAAAAACTGGAAAGCAAGGACCCCCTCTCTTTTAATTTTTTCGCTATTAAATATTTGCAAGACCTTGTGAATTTCCACCTCGAAGACGATTCTCCCGAAGCTCTCGTGGATGTCGAGTTGGAACGACTTGCTTTTGTCTATCAAACAGCCGTGGTAGACAATAAAGATGGTATCTATGAAACAGCCTTACGGCGCATGATGACAGAATACGAAAAAAGCCCGGTTACCGCTGAAATTTATTTTGAATTGGGTTCACTCTATGACCGCCAGGGCGACAACTATCGACCGGATGTGTCCGATGATTATAAATGGCACAAGAAAAAAGCCATGGACGTGTGCCAGGACGCTATCCAAAAATACCCCAATTCTCTGGGTGCCTCCAATTGCCAAAATCTGATCCGTCGCATCGAGGGAAAAGCCATGCAACTGACTGTCGAACAAGCGGCAATCCCCGGTATACCTTCCCGGGCTCTGGTGCAATACCGCAATATAGATAAAATCTACCTGAAAATTGTCAAAATCACCCGTGCTGAAGTAGCGCAAAAACAATCGTTACGCTACCAGGACATGATCGCTTATTTTATCGGTAAACCCGCGGTCAAAGAGTGGCAGGTATCGCTGCCGGAAGATAAAGACTATCAAGCCCATGCCACTGAAATCAAGTTGGATGGTTTGGAATCTGGCATGTTTATGATTTTGGCAGCCAACACCCCCACGTTTGATTTCATACAATACCAGCAAGCTGTGGCTTATACCATATATAATATGTCCAATATTGCCTACATCGACCGTCAACCCGCTAACAATCGCCTGGAATTACTCCTGATGAACCGCGAAACCGGGCAAAGCCTGAAAAATGCGGCGGTGCAGGTATGGTATCAGGAATACAATCAGAAACGACAGCAAAATGAGATGGTCAAAGGCGCACAATTCCCTGCCGATGAGAATGGTTATATCACGATTAGCAAAGAAAATGTCAAACAATATTATTTTTACCTTGAATTTATCGCTGGCCAGGACCGACTTTTTCCCGAACGGACCTTTAATCTTTACGATCCTTACGCGGCTAATCCCACCCAGCCACGTACTTTTTTCTTTACCGACCGTGCCATATATAGACCTGGACAAACCGTTTATTTTAAAGGTATTATGCTTCAGACCGATTCCCAGGCCGGGGAAAAATGCCATATATTACCCCTTACTGCCAGCCATGTCACCCTGTATGATGTCAACCAGCAGCAAATCGCGGCGCTTGATTTGAAATCCAATGAATATGGCACCTATAGCGGTTCTTTTCAGTTACCCGTGGGCCGCTTGAATGGTAGTATGCGCATTGCCGATGCTTACGGCAGTGTTTCCATTCAAATGGAAGAGTACAAACGCCCCAAATTTAAGGTCGAATTCAAACCGCTGGAAAAAAGTTTCAAATTAAAAGAGACTATCACTGTCAAAGGACTGGCTGTTGCTTATGCCGGATATAATATTGATAATGCCGATGTCAAATACCGCGTCGTGCGCGAAGCGTATTATCCTTATCCCTGGTACTGCCGCTATTGGTACGGTTATTATACCCCCCCCTCTCCCGCCATGGAAATTGCCAACGGTTATACTAAAACCGGGGCCGATGGTTCCTTTGAAGTCCTGTTTGAAGCCAAACCCGACGTGACCCTGGCCGAGAAAACACGGCCTGCGTTTAAGTTCACCGTGTCTGCCGATGTCACTGATCTCAACGGTGAAACCCGAAGCTCAGAACAAAACGTGTATATCGGTTATACCGCTTTACAATTATCCCTCGGCCTCGAAGGACAACTCGATAAAGAGACCAAAGAGATCCAGGTCACCCTTAATTCCACTAACCTCGGTGGTGATTTCCTCGCCTCCAAGGGAAACGTCGCCATTTATAAATTAAAAGAACCCGACCGTGTCTTACGGTCCCGGCTGTGGACCAAACCCGATAAATTTGTCATCCCTGAAGCCCAGTTTCGCAAGGATTTTCCCCACGATATTTATAATGATGAAGATAATATCACCAAATGGGAAAAAGAACAAAAGGTGTGGAACACCCCGTTTGATACCGCTGTTGCCAAACAAGTAAAGCTGACTGGTCTGAATGGTTGGAAAACCGGCCAGTACGTCGCCGAGATGTCCTCCGTTGATGCCTTTGGCAATGAAATCAAAGATATCCGTTATTTCACCCTGTACTCTTCCAGCGATACTAAAATGCCTTTTAGTGCTGTCGAATGGTTTTCCCTGGTAAAAGGTATTGTCGAACCCGGCGAGAAAGCCGTTTTACTGATTGGTTCTTCCTTGAAAAATGTCCGTGTTATTTACGAGATCGAGTTCCATGGTAAAATTATCAAGACCGAGTACCTGCAACTCTCCAACCAGCAGAAACGGTTGGAAATTCCTATCACCGAGGAACATCGCGGCAATCTTGGTTTTTTTCTCACTTTTATCCAGAACAACCGCCTCTACACCCACGCGGAAAATATTCTGGTGCCCTGGAGCAATAAAAAGTTGGAACTCTCTTTTGAAACCTTCAGGAACAAATTATTACCCGGCGAGAATACAGAGTGGCGTATCAAGATCAAGGGGCCTAAAGGCGATAAAGTGGCTGCCGAGATGGTTGCTTCCTTGTACGATGCCTCGCTGGATGCTTTTTTACCCCATTACTGGGGGTTCAGTGTTTTTCCATATAATGGTATTACCCGGTATTGGAACAGCAATACTTATTTTAATACTATTGGTTCCCAGCTTGTTGGCACCTTGTACAACTATGAGAATATAATCACTAGAACCTATGATGATTTGAATTGGTTTGGTTTTTCCTGGAATCCCTATGGTAACAGGAGGTTTTATAAGATGGCCCGCAATGCGGCGATGCCCGAAGCCATGCCAGCGCCAATGGTCAAAGCAGAGTCCCTCAGTAGCGGGATTACCCCGCAAGCTCCGGGCATGGTTGATGGTCTGGCAGATAAAAAAGGCGGTAAAGATGGCGGGAAAAACGGCGCTGACGAACCAAAAACCACCGTTCCAGTTAAAGCTGCCACTGCCGAACCCGTTCAAGTCAGAACGAACTTTAATGAAACCGCTTTTTTCTACCCCCACCTCCAAACCACTGCCGAGGGTGAGATTGTGATCGCTTTTACCATACCCGAAGCCTTGACCAAATGGAAAATGATGGGATTTGCCCATACTAAAAAGCTTGAAAGCGGCTTTTTGTTTAATGAATTGGTTACCCAGAAAGATTTAATGGTCGTGCCCAATGCCCCCCGGTTTTTCCGTGAGGGTGATGCTCTTGTTTTCACTTCCAAGATTACCAATCTCTCTGACAAGGAACTTTCCGGCACCGCCCAGTTAACCCTGTTGGATGCTGTGACCATGAAACCCGTGGATGCTTCTTTCAAGTTAACCGACAGTGGCAAACCGTTTATAGTGAAAAAGGGACAGAGTGCGCTTGTTAGTTGGAGTATTGAAGTGCCCGATGATTATGATGCCGTGACCTATCGTGTGATTGCCCGGGCTGGCAAGTTCAGTGATGGTGAGGAGATGGTCGTGCCTATTTTGCGCAACCGCATGCTTGTCACCGAGAGTATGCCCTTACCCGTGCGGGCCAAACAGACCAAAACGTTCCAGTTTGATAAATTAATCGCTTCCGCCACTTCCAAGACTTTGAAGCATCAGCGCGTGACCCTGGAGTTTACTTCCAATCCCGTGTGGTATGCCGTGCAAGCCTTGCCGTACATGATTGAGTATCCCCATGAATGCATGGAGCAGATGTTCAGCCGTTTTTATGCCAACAGTATGGCCGCTCATATTGTGAATGCCAATCCCAAGATCAAGTCTGTTTTTAATTTATGGAAAAATGCCATTGATGCCAAAGATTCTCCCAATGCCAATGCCCTGCTTTCCAATCTCGAAAAGAACCAGGAGTTAAAGAGTGTCTTATTGGAAGAGACCCCGTGGGTATTAAACGGCCAGAACGAAACCCAACGCAAACGGCGTATCGCCTTGTTGTTTGATCTTAATGAAATGGCAAACCAGATGGAGCGCACCTTGAAAAAAATGTCTGAGGGACAGATGGCTTCCGGTGCGTGGCCGTGGTTTAAGGGCATGCAGGAGTCTCGTTGGATCACCCAGCACATCGTCTGTGGCTTCGCCCATCTTGGCGTGTTAAATGTTCTCAATATCAAGACCAATCCCGATATCAGTCGTATGATCAGTCAAGCTGTCCCGTATCTTGACCGTGAGATTACCAAGGATTATAAATGGTTGATCAAGAATGATGTTGACTTGAATTTAAATCATCTTGGTTTCACCCAGATTCATTATTTATATGCCCGTAGTTATTTCCAGCATATTCCCATGGATGCTGCCAATCAGAAAGCCTTCCAATATTACAAGGGGCAGGCCAAAAAGTATTGGACTGATTTCCAAACCAACAAGTACATACAGGGCATGATCGCCTTGAGTTTGAAACGGTATGGTGATACCCCCACCGCCCTGGCCATTGGAAAATCCATCAAGGAGTTCGCGCTTTATTCTGAGGAGATGGGCATGTATTGGAAGTCCAGTTACGGATATTATTGGTATCAGGCACCCATAGAGACCCACGCCCTATTGATTGAGGTTTTTTCCGAGGTCATGAATGATGCCAAATCTGTTGATGAATTAAAGACTTGGTTATTAAAGTCCAAGCAAACCCAGGATTGGGGCACGACCAAGGCCACAGCCGAAGCGTGTTATGCTTTATTATTAAAAGGTGACGATTGGCTAAAAGAGAATTTACCCCCCGAAATCACCCTGGGTAAAGACAATCCCCTGGTCATTATCCCTGGCAAGTACACCGCCACCACTGGCAATAGTGAAACCACTGCTGTCGAAGCTGGCACCGGTTATTTCAAAACCTCTTGGACCGGTAAAGACATTGTGTCTGATATGGGTTATGTCAAAGTGCAGAATAACAATAGTATTGTCGCGTGGGGTAGTTTGTATTGGCAGTATTTTGAAAATCTTGACAAGATCACCCCAGCCGACACCCCCTTGAAGTTAAGTAAGAAGCTTTTTGTTGAAAAGCCGTCTGACACCGGTCCCGTGTTGCATCCCATTACTGCCGCCACTTCAGTAAAAGTCGGTGATCGCATCAAAGTTCGTATTGAGTTGCGAGTTGACCGTGATATGGAGTATGTCCATATGAAAGATATGCGTGCTGCCACCATGGAACCCGAGAATGTCATTTCCGGGTATCGTTGGCAGGATGGTCTTGGGTATTATCAGACCACCAAGGACAGTTCCACCAATTTCTTCTTCGATTATCTCGCCAAGGGAACCTATGTCTTTGAGTATCCCATGCGAGTGACCCATGAAGGCGATTTCTCCAATGGTATTACTTCCATCCAGTGTATGTATGCCCCCGAATTCACCAGTCATTCCGAGGGTGTGCGCGTCAAAATAGGAACCAAATAATAGTAAACATCCATAGGGCGGTCCTTGTGGCCGCCCTAATTGGCTGTACCCGCAAATTTTTTAATTTAGTGCCTCGTATTTTGTATTTTCCCTTTTTATTCGTTAATTCCTTTTCTTTCTTTTTTTTCTCTTTATCTTGGTCATCCTTTAATCCCACGCATCACGGTTCAGAAACTGACATGGACGAATTTTAGTCCGTTCCCACGTGTCCTTCAATAATGAATTTAAGTTTTCCCCTTCTTGCTTTTAATCTCGATTTTAGTTATAATGCGTTTGCTATGAGAATGAAAAATGGATATAAAAGATATTGAAAAATACTGGAGTTCTATAAAACCTGTACCGCTGATTTTGCCGCCGCATATTTGTCTCTTGGTCAGGAGTTGATTCAATGGCTCAAGTCCCACTTGAAATAATCCAGCTCGTTGGTCAATTAAAAACCAGGCTGCTGCCGCATCTACTCATCAGACACATGGTTCTTTTTGGTTCCTATGCCAAGGGGAATTTTACGAAAAATAGCGATATCGATGTTTGTATCATTGCCGATGGTGTAGTGAACAACTTTTCCTCCATGTTAAACGTAGCGCCAATAGCTGTTCATATTGACCCCAGAATTGAAACGGTCGTTTTTTCAGCCAATGAATATAGTGAAGAACCCTCATATGGTCTGTTAGGAGAAATAAAACGCACGGGCATCGAGATATAAAGGGGTAAAAAAGCGTTCGGGTTCCTCGTGGTGAATTATTTTTTTTAATTTAGTGCCTCGTATTTTGTATTTTTCATTTTTATTCGTTCATTCCTTTTCTCTCTTTTTTCTCTTTTTATCTTGGTCATCCTTTAATCCCACGCATCACGGTTCAGAAACTGACATGGACGAATTTTAGATAATTATAGTTTGGTGTTGACAAAAATAAAATAAGCATTTATTATTATTCTATGATTGAGGAGTCGTGAAATGACCGTATTATTGAAAGAAGCGTTTAATAAAGCATCGAAGTTGCCAGTCCCGCTTCAGGATGAAATTGCCAGGGAATTACTTGCCGATATTGAGGCCGAATCGCTTTGGGATCAAACGTTTAAGGATACAGAAGATCAATTGGCAAAAATGGCTGAAAAAGCATTGGCAGATTTCAAAATAGGAAAAACCAAGGAAATGGGGTTTGATCAACTGTGAATTCACATTTAACAGACGATTTTATCAAATTATTCAAAAAGTTGCCGGATAGGATCCAACGTCTCGCCAGAGTTTCATATAGGCAATGGAAAGAAAATCCTTATCAACCCAACCTCCAGTTTAAAAAAGTTCACTCCTTGAAGCCTATTTATTCTGTTCGTGTAAGTCTGGGGTGGAGAGCGCTCGGTTTTAAAGAGGGAAACACTGTATTATGGTTTTGGATTGGTTCGCACGAAAGTTATAACAAGATTGTCGCGCAGTTTTGACTATCGAAATCCCTTCTCTTTAATCCTATTTTCAGGAACTCACCGCACTTACCTATTTTTTTCACAGTAATGCCGAGACAGTGGAGGCGATAGCGGCAATCTCTGCACCACGGGTTAATATTTTGCCCAACCCGCCCCGGAACTTGGTCATTTGTTCCAGGCACTTGGTCATGTGTCCCCGGTGGAATACCATTTTAATCAAGTATTCGTCTATATTGAATCGTCATTTGGTCTGGTTTATAGAGTATTGGTTCTGCCCACTCAAAAATTATTCCGTATATCCACGTTTTTCTCCTTCCCCCAAATACTCTTTTGGGGAAATCGGCCTAGATACTTTTCCCCTTCTTGCTTTTAATCTCGATTTTAGTTATAAAACCTGTACCCCTGATTTTGCCGCCACTATCTTCGTGGTGAAATAGTTTTTTTTAATTTGACGGTGAATCCAGGTTATATTTCCCGTGTAACCATTAATCTTTACTCTTCACGGAAACATCTTTTCCTACAAATTTTTTTAAAACCGGCAAGGTCAGGAAGGGACACGAAAGTTTCTTGTTCCTTGAATTGAATTGACATTTTGAAGGAATATCACTATAATCAAGAATTAATCGTTGTTTGAGAAGTTAATGGGTGATAAAATGAAAATCGAAAAGATTAAGATTAAAGGTTTTAAAGTCTTTAAAGACGCCGAAATACGAAACCTGCCCAACATGTGTGTATTTTTGGGTGCAAATGGGTCCGGTAAATCCACTCTCTTCGACGTATTTAGCTTCTTGAGCGATTGCCTAAAAAATAACGTAAGAAGCGCAATCAATAAACGGGGCGGATTTAAGGAAGTGATCTCAAGAGAAGAAACTGGGGATATTGAATTTGAGATAAAATTCAGAAACGAAACCGAACAAGAGAAACGTCAACCACTGGTGACCTATTCTTTAAAGATCGGTTTAAAAGACAATTTCCCTATTGTAAAAAATGAAGTTCTGTCTTATCGACGGGGTAGGAGTGGCCGCCCTTGGAAGTTTTTGGATATCAGCGAGGGTGAAGGAACCGCTATTGTTAACGAAGATGAATATGGTAGAGATGAAGCCAGTGAACAAAGAGATAACCAAGTTTTGGATTCCCCGGATATCCTGGCCATTAAGGGACTCGGTCAATTTCAAAAATTCAAAGCTATTTCCAGTTTTAGGAAATTGCTGGATAATTGGTATATTTCAAATTTCCAAATCCAAGCCGCCCAATCTCTTCGAGATGTTGGCATCAGTGAACACCTCTCTCCCGAAGGAGAAAATCTTCCCCAGGTGGCCCAATTTATATATGAAAATCATCCGGATATCTTCAAGTTGGTATTGGAAAAAATGAGCCAAAGGGTCCCGGGCATCTCCAAGGTCGAAGCTGCCGAAACTGAAGACGGACGGATCGTGCTTAAATTCCAAGATGGAAGCTTTAAGGATCCCTTTATTGCTAGATATGTTTCCGATGGGACCATAAAAATGTTCGGTTACTTGCTTTTACTTTATGACCCCAAGCCCCACCCGTTATTATGCATTGAAGAACCGGAGAACTATTTGCATCATGATTTACTTGCTCAACTGGCCGAAGAGTTCCGGGAATATGCAGATCGTGGAGGTCAGGTTTTTATTTCCACCCACTCGCCGGATTTTGTCAATGCGTTGAAGCCTGAAGAGTTGTTTTGGCTTAACAAGGCAAACGGCTTTACAACTATTAAAAGCGCCGCAGAAGACCAGGACGTGAAAGGATTATTTGAAGCCGGGGATATGTTGGGTTCGCTGTGGAGACAAAAATACTTAAAAGGAAGCGGCCCGTTTCAATGATGCGATTGGAATTTTTATTAGAAGAACCTTCCATGGAGAATGTCTTAAAGAACATTCTGCCTTTAATTCTACCCCCGGAGTATCAATACAATATTAATTATTTTTTACGACCTCATCAGGGAAAAGCGGAGTTGCAAAAATCAATTCCCCATAAAATGAAATACTTCAGTCATTACTACGAACCAGTAATGGTTATCATATTGCATGACCAGGACAGCAATGACTGTTTCCAATTAAAAAAAGAGTTAACGGAGTTGTGCGAAAATCGTGGAAAGTGTAAAGTTTTAATTCGTATTGTTTGCCGAGAGTTGGAGTCTTGGTATTTTGGAGATATGGACGCCATAGAAGCTGCTTATCCAGATAAGTTTAATGCCAATAAATATAAAAACAAGGCAAAATATCGGAACCCTGATCTTCTCAATAATGCTGCCGAGGAAATGTCAAAAATACTGCCGACTTTTCAGAAATTGAATGCATCAAAGAATATATCCAAACATCTCAAACTGGAACAAAATACCTCCCCCAGTTTGAGGAATTTTGTATCCGGTTTAAAGAAGATACTGGAGTTAAATACCAATTAAGACTGCCCAAGTTGCTGCAGTCTATTAACTATTTATTGCCCGTAGTGTTTCTTCCGTGACCAGCAGTCTTCATTAACCATTAATCTTGACTCTTCACCGAAACATCTTTCCCTAAAAAGGCAATGGCTAATTTTTTGATACGGGTGATGCCTCGTTCCTTCAATTCTATTTCGTACTTTTTGGCTTCGATTTGCGCCAATGCGGCTTCCTGTGCATTTTCCATTGTTTCGTTTGCCTCTTTGTCTACCGATTTGAACTCGATCACATAGCCAATTTTGGCGGGGTCTTTGGGGATAATCATAATATCATATCTGCCGTACCCGGATTCACGATTGGATTTGACTTCATGCGTATTGGTTATCCAAATCAACAGTCCCGCCACCAAGGCATGATAGACTTTCTCTGGTTCACCGCCAAAATCGTGGTAACTAAATACTGCTAAAACAATCAGTTTTAACATTTTTTCAAAGAGTAAGATATCGCCTTCAATCAATGCCTGGAGCATGACCTCCAGTTTCTCGTTTTCAATCTTACTGGAAAAATAGCGACGGATAATCCGGGTATAGGTTGTTTTTACTTCTTCATTGGGAACTGACAGGTTGTAGAAGATTCTACCCGCGGTAGCGTCCCTTCTTTTGGTGGTTTGCTTCAGATAGCCCCCCATTAATAGGAAACTCCATAATGAATCCTCATCGGTAGAAATATCTTTAAGAATAATATTCTCTTCAATGGCTTTTTCAATGGTCTCACCACGGACCAGTTGTTCCAACTCTCTTTTTAGTTCCAAACCCCTCTTGGTCAACAGCACATCCACGATCTTATTGTCCGAGGTATTGATCCAGTACGGATTGAACTCTTTTCCCTTGCTGCGTAGAAAATTAATAATAGACCAGGGATTATAAATAACCCTGCCGCCGAAACAGTAACCGTTATACCACAACTGCACTTGCTCAATCATATCCAGAACCTGGAAATCTTCAAGCATTTTTTTTACTTCCGGTTCTGTGAACCCAAAAAAATCGCAAAAATCTTCCGCAAGCACTGTATATACCCCGAGGTTGTTGAGGTCGGAAAATATTGATTCCTTGGCAATGCGCATAATACCGGTTACAACTCCTTTTTCCAGGTATTGGTCGGTATCTTTCAAACCACCGCCCAGAAAGATACGAATGAAATTAATGATCTCTTCATAATAACCCTGGGTAAAACCCGCGTGAACCGGAGCATCGTATTCATCAATCAATATAACGGCCCGTTCATTGTAAAAGCGGGTTAAAAAGATAAGTAGATTTTTCAGACTATGAGTATAGTCGCTTGTATTGCCTGTTAGTGAAATGATCTTCTGGAAGTATTCCAGTTCGTGTGGCATTAGTTTTTGGCTTTTTAGCAAGTAGTAATGCCTAGAATACTCTTCCTGGATAAGCTTTTTTAAACTATCCAAGCATGATTCCCAATTGGAATCCTTAATGTCCCTTAAGGATAAAAAAATAACCGGGTATTTACCCATCTTGTCCAAGTATTCTTGGCCAGCCTCGTTTATGGCCAAGGAAGCGAATAAATGTTCATAGGTATTCCGGGGTTGGTTTTCCACTGCTGGAATCGGTGGTAGTAAATTGGATTCTGGTGCCCATGCGGTGGGACAGCAGTCGTAAAAATATCTGAGCATGGACATGTTGAGCGTTTTTCCGAATCGCCGGGGACGGGGAAGAAGGAGTATCTTGTGGTCACTATCTATGATTTCCTTGATAAACAGGGTTTTATCCACGTAATAATATCCATTTGATATCACATCTTTAAAATCCGATATCCCAATAGGCAACTTTTTCATTCTCATTTGCTTTCACCTAGTCCTAATTATAGCATACTCAACAATCATAAACAAGAAAGACAATACTTCCTGGATTCACCGTCAAAGTAGCAGAAAAAACTGGACTATCTGGACATAAAGGACATTCTGGACTAACTGGACTTCACAAAACCTGTGATTTTTTAAGCGTGTCCAGATAGTCCAGTAAGTCCAGATAGTCCAGCTTGCCACGGTTATCCGTGGCTCTTTTTAAAACGTGACGGTGAATCCAGCCAATAGACATTTCTTGCAAAAAAAAGTATAATAGATGAATAGATTACAATGAATAGGTTCGACATTTTGAACTGGAGGAATTAACTAGTATGAGTACTACAAACGAAAAACAAATCACATCACAACATAAAGGGCTGACTGCACCAGAAATAGAAGCCAGCCGCCTAAAATACGGGGTCAATATCTTAACACCACCTCAACGTGAGCCGTGGTGGAAACTTCTACTGAAAAAATTCGATGACCCAATCATCAGAATATTAATCATCGCGGCATTTATCGCCATTGGCGTGGGTATTGCCGATGGCCATTACGCCGAAGGACTGGGCATCATTATAGCTATCCTCCTGGCCACTACCCTGGCCTTCCTAAACGAATTTAAAGCCAATAAAGAATTTGACATTCTCAACCAAGTCAATGACGATATACCCATCAATGTCATCCGCGATAGCAATTTCACCACTATCCCTAAAAAAGAACTGGTCGTGGGCGATCTGGTACTGGTGGAACTGGGCGAAGAAATCCCCGCCGATGGTGAGGTCATCGAAGCGGTCTCTCTACAAGTTAATGAATCCAGCTTAACCGGCGAATCGCTACCGGTTCGCAAACGACCCCTAAAAAACGATGAAAAACCATCCCACCATGAAACCGCTTACCCGATGAACCAATTGTGCCGGGGCACATTGGTGATGGATGGTCATGGCTTGATGCGCGTGACCACGATCGGCGATGCCTCTGAAATCGGTAAAGCGGCTCGCTCTGCGGCTGAAGAAACATCGGAAGAAACGCCGCTTAATATCCAATTGGCCCGACTGAGCAAATGGATCGGCGTGGTGGGGTTTAGCGTCGCCGGGCTGGTATATATTGCCCTGTTGTTACGCGACATCCTGACTGGCGAACTCGTCCTGAACTCCCAGCAATGGTATTTTGTGGCCATTCTTAAACTCAGCATTATTGCAGCGTTAATCCGGGTGTGGTTGCCCATGATTTACGATGGCCTGGAACTGGCTGGGAAAAAGAAAGAACGACCACTCTGGTTAAAAAAAACAGGAATCCGGGGATGGTTGAAAATCACGGGCCTGGGACTGGGGATTTTTATCCTGGGACTGGGTGCCGGCTATCTATTCAAATTCCTCCCCGCTACTCCGGCAGAATGGATGCCCGAACTGGTGTTGCGTAGTTTTCTCAGTTACTTCATGATTGCGGTGACCATCATTGTCGTAGCTGTGCCCGAAGGATTGGCCATGAGCGTGACCTTGAGTTTGGCCTATAGTATGCGCAAGATGACCCAGGCCAATAACCTCGTGCGCAAAATGCATGCCTGCGAAACCATAGGCGCGGCCACGGTGATCTGTTCGGATAAAACGGGAACATTAACCATGAATGAAATGCGCGTCCATGAGAGTCATTTTTCCGCGTTAAAGGATAAACCCTTTGACAAGGATAATCCCGGTGCCATTGAAAATTTGATTATTGAAGCCATTGCCGCCAATACCACGGCGAATTTAGATCGGAAATCCCGGCACAATCCCGTGCCGCTTGGCAATCCCACGGAAGGGGCGTTGTTGTTGTGGTTGGATACGTTGGGGATCAATTATGCGCATCACAGGTCCCATTTCCATGTCGTGTATCAATGGACCTTCTCCACGGAACGTAAATATATGGCCACGCTGGGGAAAACTCATCCTGGGGAGTATTTGATTCTGCACGTCAAAGGTGCGCCTGAAATCGTATTGAATCGCTGCACCAGCGTGTTGACGGAAACGGCCACCGAGCCGCTGGATGAAACCCATAAAACCCAAATAAGAGCGGAGCTGAAGAGTTTTCAAGCGCGGGGCATGCGCACGTTGGCCTTTGCCTATCGTGAGGGGCCTAAAAATCATGAGGGGGTTGATATTGGCGAATTAACCCATAAGATGATATGGTTGGGTTTCATGGCGATTATTGATCCGGTTCGCCCGGACGTGCCAGAAGCGATTAAAACCTGTCAGAAAGCGGGTATTATGGTTAAAATAGTTACGGGCGACAACCCGGTAACCGCCAAGGAAATCGCCCGGCAGATCGAGCTTTATCAGGAGGGGGACAACGACGATTTATATTTAATTGGCAGTGACTTTGAAAAATTAAACGATACCGATGCAGAACAAGCCGCACTTCGATTAAAAGTGCTTTCCCGGGCGCGGCCTTTAGATAAATTACGGCTGGTGAAATTGCTGCAAAAGAATGGTCATATCGTGGCGGTAACGGGTGACGGGACCAATGATGCCCCGGCGCTTAATTATGCCAATGTCGGATTGGCCATGGGGAAAACAGGTACATCCGTAGCCAAGGAGGCCAGTGATATCATCCTGTTGGATGACTCTTTTAACAGTATTGTCAATGGTGTGATGTGGGGGCGTTCGTTGTATGAAAACATTCAGCGTTTTATTCTCTTTCAGTTGACGATCAATGTGATCGCGTTGGCGATAGCCTTGTTGGGGCCTTTTATCGGGGTGAAACTGCCGCTGACAGTGACGCAGATGTTATGGATCAATTTGATCATGGATACTTTTGCCGCTTTGGCGTTGGCTTCGGAACCGCCGCATTGGAGCGTCATGGATCGTCCACCGCGAAAGTCCTCGGACTTTATCGTTTCAAGAACAATGGCCAAAAATATTTTTACTGTCGCACCTATTTTCTTGATCTTTTTGGTGGGGTTCCTTTTTTACATTAAACGGGATGGGGTGATCACCATCCACGAGCTTTCCGTATTTTTCACGATCTTTGTGATGTTGCAGTTTTGGAACCTCTTTAATGCCCGGTGTTTGGGTGTTGGTCTTTCCGCCTTTGCCAATATCTTGAAAAATAAAGGATTTATTGCCATTGCCATATTGATTGTTTTCAGTCAGGTATTGATTGTGCAGTTTGGCGGTGCGTTTTTCCGTACCGAGCCCCTTTCTTTGAGTGAGTGGGTGAGTATTATCGGAGGTACTTCGATGGTCTTGTGGGTGGGTGAGATATGGCGTTGGGTTAAGCGGCGCAAGGGGGGAGCCATTAAATAATAAAAAAGCTGTTTTTGTTGAAATAAATGGCCTGCAAAACCAACCTTAATCCACTGCCATGGTAATGGGAAGAATGGGATGCTTGGGAATTATGGGAAGTATGCGAATTATGGGAAGTATGGGAATAGAAGAACGGGGAGATATTTATTTAGATGGCATGCCATGGTTGGGTTTAGATTGACAAAAATAATAGTTTTCTGGAACTAGGGGTTAGTCGAAAAAAGAGGCGTTATCCGGGCTTTGAGTGTTTAATTTTGCCAAAGCCCGGCGGCAAATGTCGGCCTAAAGGGCCAAAACATTGAGTAATTCATGTTTTTGGGGCGATCTATTTAAATGGCTTAAATTTCAACGATCTCCCACATAAACGCACCAACCATTGCTTCCATTTAAAGGGGAAATTTGAGGCACTTAAGCAATTATTTTCTAAAACCGTTTGTTATCAATGTTCTTCGTGGAGGCGTGAGTGGACTTCCCGGCAAAACTTAAATAAAATTCTTATGGAAGGGGTGTTGTTTGGCAGTGAACAATAGTTGAAGCAGGGGTTCTCTGTATATCAAGTGTTAATGTTTCCAGTGTAAGGCGGGAATTTTGGGATTCTTCCTTATCACTTTTAAATTCTAACCTATATCTATCCACTTTATCACCGATCATTTCATAAACCATCACTGATGCTTTTGAAAACCATCACCGATGCTTTCGAAAACCATCACCGATGCTTTTGGAAACCATCGCTGATGCTTTCGAAAACCATCGCTGATGCTTTTGAAAACCATCACTGATACTTTTGAAAACCATCGCTGATGCTTTCGAAAACCATCACTGATGCTTTCGAATACCATCGCTGATGCTTTTGGAAACCATCACTGATGCTTTTGAAAACCATCGCTGATGCTTTTGAAAACCATCGCTGATGCTTTCGAAAACCATCACTGATGCTTTCGAAAACCATCGCTGATGATATTGAAAACCATCGCTGATGCTTTCGAATACCATCGCTGATGCTTTTGAAAGTTATCGCTGATAGTTTGTCGAATCATAGTCTATCATTTCAGAATTCTTTCCTATAGCCTGCTCAATTCTTTACTGGTTTTCCTCTGTCTTTTGGCAGGTGTTTAATTGTTGTCTACTACGTCCCCGGAAACCACTACCGCAGTCATGACCAGTAAAGCAATCTCGTTTTCCAAATATCCTTACTATTTTGTTTTTTCAATAACCAAATAAAATGGCTTCCCAGAAACTCGCCAGAAATTCTATCCAAGGCCATGTTTTCGCCGCTTATTAATGCGCCAGGATGGCGCGTCTACGTAGACGCGCCATCCTGGCGCATTATTTCATTCAACTGTTTCCAAGAACTCCGAATTGCACGAGTTTCTTTCCGGTTACAAGCGAATGGCGCGTAGCGCCTTTCGTGGTAGGGCTTCCTCGCCGCCTAACTTCTTAGCCTCATTTTATTTTTGAAGGCGCCCTGAACCCAGCCTTAACGCTCTCTCGGTCTATCTGCTGCAATAATTCATTTAGACTACCGTGCTCAGGATGATCAAGAGGCAGATTTTTTAAAATAGCCTGACCTATGCTCCAAAAGTTTTGCCGCGCTTTTTTTAAAAGCGAACCAGTGGAGGCAAGGTAGGTTTATGATTCTGGTAAAAAGGCCCGGCAATTGGGGCTAATATGGCGATCTCCATGGAGAACGGCCAGTATCTCGATTTGTTGGGGTTTTATGAAATATATGATCCGGTATGGTCCTTCGATGACTTCCCTCACCTTTTCTTTTTCAAATTCAGGAACGACCCTCCCGGAATAGGGAAAGTCTCCGATTTGTTGAGTTCGTTTGGTTAAACCATCTACTATTCTTTTGGCATATTCAAGTGAATCCAAAGCAATATATTCAAAAATGGCTGTTATGTGATCTTGAGCTGTTTCAGTCCAGTGAACAATCATCAATTAAGCCCGAATTTTTTGCGAACTTCAGAGACATCTGTCGTGCGACCGGCTTTGCTGTCTTCAAGTCCTGCTTCAATAGCTTGTCGAACATATATTTTGTACATCAAATCGTCCCAAGTTGCTTGTTCGGGTAGATGGTCAACTATGCGTCGAGCATCCTCTTTAATATTCGCAATCTGCATTTGTCCTCCTGACTCTTATATTATAACCTCCTTATTCCCAAAAAACAACTTCAAAAACAAGAAAATGAATTTTAAAAGTTTTGCAGCGCTTTTTCAAAAGCGAGCGTTGAGAGCACGGGCGTCCCCAGGATTTCAAACCCCACTTTACCATGATATTCGTCAATAGAGGTTCTTTTGAGTAATAATCGAATGGCGCGTAGCGACTTGTTCGCTGCGCGTAGCGCTTTTCGTGGCTGAGCTTCCTCGCCACCTAAATTCTTAACATACGAACTTCATCTTTTTTTCGAAGGCGCCCTGAACCCAGCCTTAACGCTCTCTCGGTCTATCTGCTGCAATAATGCAGTTAGTTTATCGTGCCCAGGATGATCCACCGGCAGATTTTTTAAATAGGCTTTCACCTGTTGGTATGCATCTTTGAACTGCTTAAGCTTCATTTGGAAAAAAGCAGAATAGTAAAGTGATGAAGCGGTATTAGGATGTTGTTCTCCAAGAATTTGGGAACGGATATTATACGCTTGTTTAGAAAAATGAAACGCCTCAATAAGTTTTCCTAAATCCCCGTAGGTATATCCGATTTTATGGAGAGATAAGGCGGTATCTGGATGTTGCTCACCCAAGAGTTGTCGCTGAATCGCCAACGCCTGTTCGTGATACTTCAGTGCTTCTTTATGGTTCCCTAAATTATCATAGGTGCTTCCAACATTAGTGATAATTGTTGCTGTATTTGGATGTTGTTCTCCAAATAGTTGCCGCAGAATCTCCAACGCCTGTTCTTGATATTTCAGCGCTTCTTTATGATTCCCCATATCACCATAGATGCTTCCAACATTATTGAATGATGTTGCTGTATCAGGATGTAGTTCTCCAAATAGTTGCCGCCGAATCTCCAAAGCCTGTTTTTGATACTTCAGCGCTTCTTGGTAATTCCCCAAAAGACCATAAGTGGTCCCAAGATCACTAAGAACATTGGCTTTCAATTTTGGGTCAACATCCGGCAATTTCTCCAGCAAACCAAAGGCGATTAACACGCATTGATGGGTTTCCTTATATTTTCCCCAATGATATAGCGGGTATGCTAAGAGCCAAATCAACCGGGCGGTTTGTTCATCCGAATGAGGGGTGACATGCGACAACCACTCTTTCAGATGGTCGATTTCAGCTTCATAAATCGGTAAGTTGGTTAATTCTTGCCTTCTTTCCTCAAACCAATTGCCCAAGCGTACACAAACCGCTTTGACCCAAGGGATTCTGTCTTCAAGAGGGAATTGCTCCTGGTGGACCTTGCGTACCAAACGATGGATATCATACCGCTCTCCTTCTGAAGCTTTATGTAGAATTCGTAACTTAAGCCCCATTTGCAAAGAAAACATCAAATTTCCTTCCTTTTTATCCAGAATGGTGGCCATCAGAGAAATGCCCATAAATGCACTGCCACTCCAGGCCAAAAGGTCCAAAATTTCTGGCAACAAAGGCGCTTGCTTAAAAACGGGTTGACTCACTTGGAGAGTATGAAAGAGATTCCGCTCATGCTGTGTTAAACTAAAAAGCAGATCGCCAGCCATAACCTGATTAAAATTGTCGGTCAACATGGATTGGTAGTTGCTGAAAGTGCAACCGGGGATTTGGTTTAAATAAGCACCGGCGATTTCAATGGCCAACGGCAAACCATCCATGGCAATGGCAATTTCTCTGGCTGCTTTTTTTTCTGCTTCTGATAACGTATCCATGTTGCGGGCCGATTCTTTAAAAAGAAGTTGTAGGGATTGTTCCTCATTCAACAAGTCGATGGCAATCGACACAAATCCTAATTGAACAGTGCGGCTGGTGGCCAGCAAGTGCGGCTTCGCGTCCACCACGGGAAAATAATCCTTAATAGTTTCCTGATTCTCGACATTGTCAAAGATGATTAGGCATTGGGACCACG
Source organism: uncultured Clostridia bacterium (assembly GCA_964502145.1). Lineage (GTDB taxonomy): Bacteria > Acidobacteriota > Aminicenantia > UBA2199 > UBA2199 > CAZCVI01. The sequence goes on along the minus strand of CAZCVI010000031.1, from coordinate 40,881 downwards.
TTTTAATACGTTGTTTAGCTACGGCTAAAATATCCTCATGTTTGGAATCCGGGGAAATCCATTTGGCCTGTTTGGCTATTTGAATCAATTGGGCATCAATGTCCTGGTCAGCATTAAACCAGATGACGCCGTTGGGATATTCATCTCGAAACCTGTAAGCATAATCCACGGCCAATTGGGTTTTACCCAAACCACCCAGACCCTGAAACGCCACAGTGTGACCAATGGCGGTGGGTTTTCCTGTTAATAATTGCTGCCGTACTTTGTTTAGTGCGTTTTCCCGTCCCACCAAACCCTCTCTTTTGGGACGATATTGTACATTAAACACGGGATTGCTCAAATCAAATGTTGCCTTTGCAAGGGAAGAGGCGGGAAAGGTAGGCTCCGAGATTTGTTCTTCATATTGCGAATAAATCGTTTTTACTTCAGAGACAAAATTCGCTAATTCCATATCCCTGTCAAAGGGAGCATGTAAAGCAAGTGGTGTGCCATCTTGCGGGTACATTGGTAATTTGTTCAACCATTCAATACTGCGCCATGTACAAGGTCTAACCAAAAGGCTAATTATTCGTAACCCGTCTTTTACCCTTCGTTCCAGCAGCTCCGGGATTACTTTTTTAATAATAAGGTCAGAATATAGAAAATCAACAGAAATCAGCAAGAGGACTATCCTGGTTTCCACCTTGGCCTCTTCTGATACCATATCCAATGGCGCGTCAGCAGGTATCCTTTGATCAGTCCAGAAGGAAAGTTGACCCTCCATTTCCAAACGTCGAAAGTGATCTACCAAGCGATTTTTCCACGCTTCATCCTCATGACTATAATAAATATATATTCTATTCATCGCGTTCTTTTGTTATATTACTTCGGAAACATCATCTGGATAATTTTTTGAACCAGGTCTTGGCGTTTTAATTCAAAGGCAATAAAAGGTGCTTTTAACTCCAGATGCTTGAATGCCGTTTCTATAGGGCAATCGCCAAGACACAACAAGCAATAATCCCTTAAAAATCCCAAGCGGTACTCTATATATTTTGCGTTTTGGTTTAATTTTAACCGTTTGATGGTGGCTTCCACTTTTTCCCGGTCTGTTGGAGTTATGCTGGAACCGCACTTAATCATCAGGGATGGGAAATCCAACACAAACCATCCTATTTCGATCAGAAAGGGGTCGCATACATCCTCCCACAAATTTTTCTCGGTGTTCATGGAATAGGAAGCCAGTCTGAAGTTATCCCACTCATAGGCAGATTGGTAATCTTGCTTTGCAACACACACATGGATTGGTTTGTAATGGTCCACGGTGGCCATACCCCGTGGGCACCAAAGGGCAGAATAGGCGCAGATTTCATTATACCTTTCGTGCAAATCATCCAAAACATCGCGCCAATATGGTTTGTTGCGAATATCTGCCGGGGTTGGGTTGGGGGTTCTGCTTAAAAATGTATTGGCATTTTGTGCTACTCTTGAAGCAAAATCTGGGGGAGCAGGCATTTTTTTTACAGGGATCATGTCCGAACTCCCCGTTGTTCGGCAAAAAAAGTCCACCGGGGCCAGAAGGTATCACAATCGCCTAGCACCCCCAGGAGTTCCTGGTGTACCTTTTGGATATCTTCTTGGGCGGGGTGGTCTGCCAGTTGAAGTTCTGTGGCGTGCTGGATGGCGGCTTCAGCTTCCAATGATCTGGCTTGCATCAGACCAAATGTATCGGAGGTAAACCAATTGTCCACCCTTCCATGACGCTGAAAGGGTTGTTCATCAATCTCTACCGCATCATTTTCACTGTTCTTCAAGTGGAATAAGGCGTCGTTTTCTTCCTGAAATACAGGTTCCAGTGATGCCAGCACCAGGGGGGAATGGGTGGTGATTAAAAACTGGATATTCAATTCCTTATCCAAATAGGTGCTTATTTTTAGGAGAGAGGGTATAATGTCACGTTGCCATTGTGGATGTAAATGGCATTCTACCTCATCGATCAGGACCACTAAATTTTTATAATAGGCATTCCGTGTTTCTTGACAGGCTATTTTATGTTCTTTCCATACCCAGACCAGGATATATGCCAGGGATAAAATCCGTTGCACACTGGCAGCGGTATGGATAAAAGGGATGTCTCCATAAGGATATCTCAGGGATGGGAATTCGCGGGCGTCACGGGAAATACGTACTGGTTCCCCCAGGGTTAATAATACCTTGGGGTCCCATGATAATTCTTTTAATATCTCCAAAAACACGGCAACGGGAGAATTGGGGTCCCTTTGCCAGCTCACCAAATCGCGAATCAAACCATTACATAAGTAACGGTAGCCTTTACCAGGGATATCTTCTACCACGCCATCATTTATTTGGTGTTTGTCTATCACCAGGGGACTGGAGTGCATTTTTGCGCCTACGGGTGGTGGTATTTGGGCGTAAACCGGGTCCCATATGGAAAAGGAGCCGTTTATTCCGGCATATACCACCAATGCACTGGCAAATGGACTCTTTTCGGTTCTGGGCCATTCTTGCTTGTCCCAATTAAAGGAAATGGACTCTACATTACTTTTATTCCCGGATGTTGCCATCAACTGGAACTGGATTGACGCATTATTTACCCGTCCGGCTTCCTTTCGTGGATAGAGCAGTTGGGTGGACCACACCCCGGATAAAACCCACCAGACACTTTCCAGTAAAAGTGTTTTGCCCATGGCATTATCGCCGGTAATCATATTTAAGCGGCGTCCGGGTTCAAAGTGCAGTTCTTTCATGGGTCCAATTAAGTTTACTGCCAAATAGGAGAGGATTCCTTCCGTGAGAGTGGTGTGAAACTTTAAAGCCTGGATAATATGTTCTGTGAGTTGAAGCAGGGTGTTTTCGCGGTCAGCCTCATTGAGGTCGGAAAGTAATTTCCCATCTTCCGGCAGTGTAGGAATCGCTTTCAGCCATTTAATCTCTTGGTCTTGTCCTTCACTCAAGTGCAATATAAAAAGGGGAAATCCGCCCTCTTGTTTTTTCTTCAAACGATTCACAACCTTATCAGACTGCATCAAACCCGAGTTGAGAAAAGATTCGGAAAGTAATAACAGGATGACACCGGCCCGATTTTGGGCGGCTTGAAACTGGGTGTACCATTGAGCGTGAGTCGTCCGGGATTCATCCCAGAAATCCATTTTGAAATCGTGGCCTGATTTTACTAACACGCCGATATATTTTTCGACTTGAACTTTCCACACGCTATCTTGTTGGCTGTAAAGTATCAAAACATCCCGGTTCATAGTCACGTCTCCTTACCGCAGGATTTTTTGTCGGTCTTCCAAAAGTCCATACTGTCGTCTTTTACAAAGGATACACAATTCTTTTTTAGCATGTTTGTATTTTAGAAGAAATATCAGGGTATGTCAATACGTCGCTTCCCGCTGTGGGATAAATTGGCTGTTTAAATCTTCTTTGGGTAGTCCAGAATCATTGTTAATAATGATTTTTGGTATGGTTCTTTTCCAGGCAGACTTCATCTTTCCCTTCAAGATATTGCGGAGGTGAATAGAAAAATTTGAAAAATATAGGGTTTCCAGTTGATAGCAATCGTTTTTTTTGTTATGATTATTAATGGTTATGGAGGTATTAAATGGCGGTTCGGTTTATTCTTACCGGGTATGTCAATCAACTGCTGAGTAAGGCCGTTTATGATAAACTGGAAGATAGTACGTTTGCAGGACGGATTCCTCAATGTACGGGTGTGATTGCTTTTGGCAGTACATTGCGCGAATGTGAAGAAGAGCTGCATTCCACCCTTGAAGATTGGGTTTTTCTGGACCTCTAATTATTGCCACCAATACCAATGATGAAGCTGATCACTTGCTTATCTTTTATCTGGTGATACTGGGGTTCACACTCTGTGCCTACAGGGGTGCGGGTATCGAAGATGACCAAATAGCCCTCACTTATTGCTTCTGTGGCCAAATATTTTTTTGATACCTGCGCGATTCCTTTATTAAGAGTATCAATCAGTTTGCGGTGATTCACTTTGGTCTCTATGATATATTTCCTGCCCTTGTACATTAAACTGATATCCATCCGTCCCAGCCCGGAAATCGTTTCGTAACGTAAGTCACCTTGCCCACCTTTGACAAACCGGTAGAGCCACGCGGTTAAAAGAAATTGGCCGGTTTTTTCATAGGGCTTCTTCTGCTTCTGATAAAATGCTCGTACACCAATCTGTGTGATATACTGGTTAAAATCCAAGAGCACATCCACCATATCCAATCGATCATCCGGTAAATCATATTCTTTGGTGACATCATCCTCGGGTATTTCCGCCTCTCTAAAAAACGTTTTAAGATACCTGATTTTATAGATATTATTGGCTACCATCGCCTTGCCAGCATTATTTTTTACCAGACCGTACTGTTCTAACCAGGTTTGAGCTTCATCGCCAGGATTGTATTCCACATGATCAAAGACAATTTCCACGAAGGTCTCCTGGTACAGTTTGGCTTTTTCATCAAGATTGTCGAAGTGGTCGTTTCTTTCCAGCAAAAGCATCTGAAGCGCTTTATCCACATCTTGTTCATTAATAGGTTCCACTGTTGCCGGTTTAATATTGAGGGTCAGGATTGTGCCCAAGCGATTAACCAGCCAGGGTTGACCGCCCGTCTCTGCATGTACTTTTTTTACCGCTTCTGCCGTAAAGGGCTGATTGGTTTCCTCAGTGAACTGGGCATAAAGATCGCGAACATTTTTCAAAGAGAAAGGGGGCAAATCGACGCGGTCGGCAATATTAAAAGGAGACACACCGCCCACAATGAGCTTGGTAATATTGCGAATACCTACAAGGCCAATAGAGTAAAGGGCTTTTTGTTTGACTTCCTTGTATTCCTGATACAAATCCCGCAACGCGGCCAAAAAATTGCCCAGCTCTACCAATGGGGTACCATCAAACTCATCTATAAAGACAACAATCTTTTTAAATTCAATGAGGCGGTTTAATTCCTCGAATAATGCGCTGAAGGAAAGATGATCGGTCAGACGATGACTTTCCAAAAAATGCGCCACTACGTCACACTTCTTACAACCGACTTCTTTTAACCGATTAATCAATTGAGGATAGAGCTTCTTCTCGATCTGGCCATAAAACTGAGTCTTGTCTAACATTTCGTATTTCTGGAAATTTAAGATAATCGCGACATAGGTCCGGTCATTATGCAATTGGTCGCACAACCGTTTAAAAAAGGTGGTTTTACCGCTCTGCCTGGGAGCAAATATGGAAAAGTAGCGGCCCCGGTCCACCATGGTTTTAATATCTTGATTATCCGTGTTAGTCACATTATCCAGGGGAACGTAATAAGAGTTCTCTGGGTCTACTGGACCCGTTTTTTCAAATAAACGTTTGGGCTCTTGATAAATCAATGAAAGTGTGTTTTCTGCTTTTTTCGCCATACGTTTATATTATTGCATCCCCCTGAATTTGTCAAGAGTCGCTACTTTAAAAAATAGGTCAGTGAGGCAAAGGATGGAAATTGGGAGGTGAGGAGATTTGCAGCCTGGATATAAATACTACTATGACGCCTTATTTTTTCCCTTTTCGCAAAAAACAATTCCAACCAGAAATACGTATCACCTTATTATTTCATTTAATAATCCAGTAAAAATTTAAAAAAGGAAATAAGCTATGAACAAACAAACAATGTGCAAATTAATTTACTTTATTTTTTCACTGCTTTTGTTTTCCCAGGCCATGCTGCCCCAAACCTCAGCCACTGTGGAACCAACTGCCATCCCCAAACTGCAAGCCCATGCTAAAATTGACGGCAAGCTGGATGAACCGTGCTGGCAAGAAGCCCGGCGCCTGGATTTACCAGTAGAAACAGAACCTGCGGAAAATATCCCGGCTTTGGTGCAGACATATATATATGTTTTCTACAACAAGACCCACGTTTTTTTCGCGCTGGATTGCCGCGACCCGCACCCGGAAAATATCCGCGCCCGCTACTCGGATAGAGACCACTTCGGCACAGACGACGTGATCAATATTAACCTGGATACTTTTAATGATGAACGGAAAAACTATTTCTTCGGTGTGAATCCACTGGGCGTACAACGGGACGGCATCGAAACATCGAGTGGTAATGGTTCCTGGGATGGTCTCTGGGATTCTGCTGGACGCATCACGGACACGGGATATATTATTGAATTGGCGATTCCTTTCTCCACATTGCAATTCCAACAAGTCAAAGGCCCGCAAATCTGGGGCTTGGATATTTCACGCTGGTACCCCCGCGACTACAGACGCCGCATGGGCCTGGTTAAAATGGACCGCAATAATAACTCCTACCAAAGCCAATTCTTGAAAATTATCGGTTTTGAGAATGTCAAACCGGGCAAAAATATCGAGATTGTCCCGACTGTGACTGGTATCAAAACAGATGAACGGGACTCTCTACCCGCAGGAGAATTACACAAGGAGCCCCTTAGTTTTGATCCAGGCTTAACTGCCAGATGGGGTATCACGAACAACCTGGTCCTGAGTGGTACAGTGAACCCGGATTTTTCCCAGGTAGAAGCAGATTCGCGGCAATTGGATATCAATCAACCCTTTGCCCTGTACTTTGAAGAAAAAAGGCCCTTCTTCAACGAGGGCGCTGATTTTTTCAACTCGCCGCTCAATGTCATTTATACCCGCACGCTACGCAACCCGCAATGGGGACTAAAACTCAGTGGCAAAGAAGCGGGTAATACTATCGGCGCGTACTTGGTGCGCGACGATATGACCAATCTTATTTTTCCTGGTAGCCAGGACTCCGCGCAAACCTCCTTGAATTTACCTTCCACTGCCCTGGTGTTGCGCTATAAACGAGATTTTGGGAACCGTTATACTTTAGGCGCACTGGTGACCAACCGTGAAGGCGGCGACTATTTTAACCGGGTTTTTGGTTTGGATGGCGAAGCCCGCCTCTCCCAACGGAACCGCTTCCAGTTCCAATTCTTAGGTTCCTCCACCCGCTATTCAGACGAGATTGCGACTGCATTCAATCAACCACAAAGTACGTTTAGCGATAAGGCACTGACATTGATCTATAAATACAGTTCGCGGAACGTTAACCTGGAGGGTCTTTACCAGGATGTAGGCAAAGAGTTTCGCGCTGACCAGGGTTATATGCCGCAAGTGGATTATCGCGTTTTTTCCGGGGAAACCAGTTACCGCTGGATCAAATCCAATAGCTGGTGGTCTTTGTTAACCCTGGGTGCAGAGTTCCAGTATGCCAAAGACCACGACAATCATTTTTTAAACGAAGAGCAGGAGCTCTATATAAATTTGAATGGTTTGCTGCAATCCTACTTGAATTTTTCTGGCAAGCGGACGCGGGAAGCATATCATGGTTCGATCTACGAGCTTTTCACCGGGAGTTTTGGCATAAATTTCGCCCCGCTAGCGGATGTGGCCGCATATGTGGGTGGTAATTTTGGCGACCGCATTGATTATGCCAATTCACGCCAGGGGCGGCGGTTTCAAATAAACGGGAATATGACCTATAATATCGGCCAACACGTCAAATTAACCCTGGACCATAATTACGAAAAGATGTCGGTACATGATTCATCGCTTTATACAGCCCATATTTCCCAGGGTTCCTTGATTTATCATCTCAATGCCCACTTGTTCTTTCAAGGTATCCTGCAATACGTGAATTACCATTATAATGTGGCCAACTACACCTTTCCTATCGACCCGAAATATAAAAACCTATTTGCCCAGTTGTTGTTATCCTACCGCTTGAATCCCCGCACCGTGGCGTTTTTAGGCTATACAGACAATTACCAAGGCACCCACGAATACAAACTGACCCGGAAAAGTAGGACACTGTTCTTAAAAGTCAGTTACTCCTGGCAGTTCTAGAAAAGAAGACCACAGATTACACAGATTAAAATGATTACTTAGATTAAAAAAGGACTTAAGAAAAAGATTGGCCCACGAATTAACACGAATTAACGCGAATTAAGGCGAATTAAAGGACGGTATAAGTATAGTTTTTTAAAAATTCGCAACATAAAGGTTTATGGGCTGATGCAAAAGCCGGTGATTGTAGCGCCATCGACGGCTACCTTTATATACTGGGCTATTAAAACAAAAGCACTACCTCAATTGCGGTTGGGGGGCTAAATCGACTGGCAAATTGTTGAAATCGTTCGGTCTTTTTTGAAACTCGGCGTGGAAAAAACTGCATAGATACAATTTTTCCTCTTTTAAAAAAGTGCAAAATGTATTATGATATAACACTTAGGAAGTGCAATCGCGCCCTTGGTAAATAACGGGATGAAATATCCTGCTGGTGACGCATTGCCCAATTCTAAAAGGAGGTTTTATGGATTTAGCGAAAATTATTAGGGACGTGCCTGACTTCCCCCAGAAAGGCATTATTTTTAAAGACATTACAACTCTGTTAAAGAACCCGGAAGCGTTCAAGTACACGGTTGAACAAATGGTAGAAAAGTACCGGGGCAAAGGCATCGGTAAAATCGTGGGCATTGAGTCCCGTGGCTTTATTTTTGGCGGCGCAGCCGCTTATATTCTGGGCTGCGGCTTCGTACCTGCCCGCAAACCAGGGAAACTACCGGCTGAAAAAATTAGCGAGAGCTATACTCTGGAATATGGCTCCAATACACTGGAACTCCACGTGGACGCAATCACTCCAGGCGAAAAAGTAGTGATCATGGACGACCTGCTGGCCACTGGCGGTACAGCGGCAGCAGTAGCAAAACTGATTGAACAATTAAAAGGCACGGTGGCGGGTATCGAATTCCTCATCGAATTGGACTTCCTCCACGGGCGCGATAAATTGGCAGGTTATCCGGTTTTTAGTCATATTCACTATTAAACTGCTTTATTATTGAGCTTTTACAAAAAGGATATGAAACGTTTTATCCGATTTATGGCGGTGGTAACAGCGCTGTGGATACTACCCGCCCTAACTCTGGGCGAAAATCAGTACCTGCTGATGCAACCTATCGGCGACGCGGTTACCACCGGCCATTTAAAAGGCTTTAAAGATATCTGCTTGGAAAAAATCTCGGTGAACTTCGAATCCCCCTTTAATCTAACAGGGTTTATCTATACGGCTAAATTTGTCGAGGATTTCACCGTTATATATTCACAATATGAAGTCTCCCGCCTGGAATGGGCTTCAAAACAAATCGAAAACGAGTTCGCCGTGCAATCCCTCAACCTGATCTTGAAGAATAAACGCTCGGAAAAAACAGTGTATTATAAATTGATATTCTTCATGACTAAAACCAATAAGGATTGGAAGATATATTACTTCAGAGGTCTAAAAATTTGAAACCAATACCCAGGTTCTTCCGGTTTTTTCTGGTGCTGGTGGCGATAGTGTGGATTTTTTTCTACTTCTTCTCCTTCAAAGCCTCGGAACCATCAGTAAAAGATATCCTCAAGTCAGTACTGGGCAGCCTCAGACAAGTAGAAACATTATTACGGGACAAAAATAACTATTATCAAAAACGGGCGGAAACACTATTCTCCAAATACCTACTGGATAAACTGACAGATTCCCAAATGGAATCAAAAGAAGCGTTGATCTTGGAAAATAACGGGGTGGTGAAAACATATTGGGGGGAAATCTACTTTTTGAAATTCTTGCCCCTCTCGCCTGGTAAATGGGGCTTTATCGAGAAAAATAGGGATATCTACTATGTACGAAAAATGGCGGACCATATATACTATATTCGCTATTATAGCAACCTGGACGATCACCTCTTACTAAAAAATATTAAATACACAACTACAGTCAGCGAGATTCGCTTTTCCAACACGGCTCTGGAAAAACAAAAAAACGGCTATCATTTTGATCGTATTACAGGCATGTTTTTCTATACCCACTGCCTGCTGCATGCGAACAACCAACTGGTTCTCAACCTCAAATTCTCCATGACAGATATCCAACGCTATGATCGGCAACGGGAGAGTATTTTTCTCTTGATTTGCGGGTTCCTGTTTCTCCTGTTATTGCAGGGTGTGTGCGTGTTCTATTTAAAATATTATGTCTTGTCCCGCTGGTTGTGGTTGCTCATGTTTTTGGACCTTTTTTTTCTCCTGCCCATGATCATCGGCGCCGTGGGCGAGAACACGCTCTATCTGCAATGGCAAAATCATCGCATTGCCTTTCACTCCATTTACCGGATGTTGGTGTTCCTGGTGTTCCTGGTTTCCTTGCTCTATCTTTTGCGGAAATGGTTTAAATACAAGAGTCTGGTTTTTGTCCTTTTTAATACCACCCTGTTGTTTGTGCTGCAATTTTTCCCCGCTCTCTTTAATGCCGTTAATTTTAATTTCCAAACGCTCGGTTTTAATTATCTGGCGTTGTTGTTATGTCTGGTTTGTCTGCACTTGCTGCCGCTGATCTTTGTCCGGGGGATTTGCCATGAATTTTATCAAGGCCTGGAGAACACGCGGGACAGAGTGATCAAAGGAACCCTTTACCTTCTACTGGAATGTATCATTCTGGTAGGAATGTCCCATTGGTTCACGATTAATATCATCAGTGGCCTTTTGATCGTGCTCATCTCCTTTGTTTTTTTATTTTTTAAACGGTCTTTTATTACCCGGGCGATTGTGATTTTTATATTGGCAGTGTCCATATACCAGTTGACCCAGGTCCAAACCTTGCTTGAGAAGCAGTGGTTTGTCAGCGATAACTTAAAGAAAATCTTCTTAAACCAGAGCAATTACGCGAAATTTATTGCGCGCGAAATTATCCACCAGATCAATTCGGATAGCCTTGACCTATATGAATTTTTTCAAGGGGATACCAGCACGAAGTTGGAAAGTATCTGGCGTCGGACAATGGCCTCGCGGGAAAACATCGCTTCGGGTATTTTTGTGATCGCTGAAAACAACACGTTGATGGGTTATTTTGCCTTTCAGATTCCATTCTTAGAAGCCAAAACCCGCAATACTTTCCCCTTCTGGGCGATTGAGGACACGACAGCAGAAATTCAGGGCAAAGATATCCCGCTGGCCGTGGCGTCGACCAGTATCTATAAAGAAGGACAATACTTAGGGCGCATGATTATCCAGGTTCTCAATTCGCCAGAACTGCTACTACGACACCAGGAAAGCGTCAATATCTTTACGATTGATAACAAAATCAATGGCAAAGATTTGAGTTATATCAAATTAAACGAGCAAAACCAGATACTGGAGAACCCCTCGAACCTCAACCTGGAAAACATCGCGGGTATCCTAAAAGAAAAGAACAAATGGATTGGTTTTACCTCGATGGGGCTGACCTATAGAGGTTTTATCTTTAAGGATGGTGGCAACTCGATCATTATTTTCTTCCCGCAAAAAACCCTTTTTAAAGAACTGGCCGAGTTGATCAAGTTATTTCTTTTTCTCAGCCTTTTTTACCTTCTGTTCGTGTTGAAGAACATCAAAAAGATAGATTGGCGGTCTATTTATTACTCCTATTCCATCCGTGTTTTTACGTTTTTGATTCTGATTTCCCTGTTTACAGCCGTGGTATTTTCGGTATTTTTCATTAATTTCAGTTACCGCAACTCGGAGGAGAAAGTGATGCGCATCATGTATGAGAACGGCAGGATGGCGCAGAATATCGGGTACAACCTGTTCAAAGACCGGGGTGTGTTTTCCCGGGAGCATCTTTTCTCGATTGCCAAAATATTAAACGGCGATGTCACGGTATATGACAAGAACGGGCTTTTAGAGGCGTCCAATTATCGTCAGATTATCAATTCAGCAATCCCTGTTTTTATTCATTCCCACACCTTGTCCCTTTTAAATCAGAAGAACCAACGGTTTGTGTTAAGCGAGGAATACGGTGGGTTCCGTCTTTTTTTTAAGATATACGATTATATTTTTATGGTGGAATATTCCAACCGCTGGGAAGAGACATTGTCAGAAGGGCGGTATTATTCGGATTTTGTGATCACGCTCTTTTTTATTTTAATGATCATCGGTTTTTCTATCGCGGTCTTCTTCAGGAACAAGATATTATCTCCGATTGAAGGGTTGAACCACGGCATGGCCGAAGTCGAACGGGGCAATCTGCCAATCTTAAAAAATATTCCGGCAGAAATCGAAATCAAAAGCCTCTATACTGGTTTTAATGCCATGATTGAAGGTATCCGGGAACAACAACAGAATATCTCGGAAATCTCCCAGATGAAAACAATCATCCGGTTGGGTCGTCAAGTGGCACACGAAGTAAAAAATCCCCTGACTCCGATTCAGCTATCAGCCGAGCAAATTTTACGTTCGTTGCATGACAAGAACCCGAATTATGAAGAGATCATCAAAGAATCAGTGAACTATATCATCGCGGAAACAGATCATTTGCGAAAAGTTTCTTATGGCTTCTTAGACCTCTCAAAAATAGATGAAATTAAATTGGAGAGTTTCGATTTAGTGCGCTTGTGCCAAGATGAGATATTTAACTTGCAACAGATTTACAGCCATGTGGAATGTTCCATCCAGGTGGATGGTGCTACTGTTACCCCAGCCACTCCGGTTAATGTCCGGGTTACGATGGACAGAAGTAAAATCAAACAAGTACTAAAAAATCTGATCAACAATTCAATCGAAGCCATCGGTGAGAAAATGGGCGAAGTTCATTTGGATATCAAACGGCAGAATCAGCGTTTGATTCTAACTGTATCAGACAATGGCATTGGCATGGAAGAGAACGAATGTGGGCATCTCTTTGAAACCAATTATTCAACCAAGGTGATTGGCACGGGCCTGGGATTGTTTATTGCCAAACGTATTGTGGAACTTCATAAAGGTACGATTCGCATTCAATCGCAAAAAAACGTGGGCACTGCGGTTATTCTGGACTTTCCCCAACAAGCAGAAGAATCGTAAGCATAGGCCCCATATCTATCCAAAAAGAAGGAAAAAAGAAAGAAAAAGGTAATCTATCATGAGAAATAACCGATTTAACATACCACCAGCCTTAAAAGAAGGGGATAAAGTGGCCATTTTCCTTTCTTCCTCCCCGGTCAAAGAGCCTTACCGGGAGAATGGGGTCAGGCAATTGGAAAAATTGGGATTTGTGCCGGTGGAGGTCAATAATCCATTGGGTAAAGTTCCTACCGCTGATTTTTTAGCCCGTTCTCCTGAGCAAAGTTTTGCCGATATCCAGCGTTTTTTTTCCGATCCAGAAATAAAAGCCTTATGGGCGGGTAGGGGAGGGTATGGTGCCAATCTTCTGTTGCCTTTTTTAGACCGCTTGGATATGCCGTTACCCAAAATTGTGATTGGGTCTTCGGATGTCAGTTATTTATTATGGAATCTAATGGAACGCTTTAAGATGGTCGTTTATTATGGTCCGATGGTGTATGCCTCGTTGGCTGAAGATCGTTTTGATGCTGCCAATCTTAAACAGGTGCTCTGTGACCCGGCAGCCAAATTTGCATTAACTGGAGAAACGTTAATATCAGGAAACACACGCGGTATGCTTACAGGGGGTTGTCTTTCCAATTTGGCTTCGCTGTTGGGAACCCCCTATTTTCCGCCAGTAGAAAACCGTATTCTGTTATTGGAAGATGTGGGGGAACGCCCATTCCGGTTGGACCGCATGTTATGGCAGTTGGCAGTGGCTGGAGTTTTTAGCAAAATTAAAGGGCTTTTATTGGGGCAATTCCCCCGCTGTTTCAGCCATGAAGGAGAGAAAGAGACGTTCTTAGGGCGGGTGCAATATTATTTAAAAGATACGACTATACCAGTACTTTACGATCTACCACTGGGGCATGCGGATACGATTTACACGATCCCCCTGGGCCAGGAATATGAAATAAATACACCGCAGTTGGTGTCTGGGAAAAGTTAAAAAAGACTTCCCCACGGATTTCACGAATTTACACGAATTAAAAGACAAAACACATTTATATCCAGTTAATTCGTGTAAATCTGTGTAAATTCGTGGGCCAATCTTTTTTCTTTATTGCGTTTATACGTTCATTATAGTCTTTTTTATTTTATCTGTATACTCTTCATTAAAACGGTCCGCTTCATTGTGCCCTGTGGCCAGGGTGACGGTGGCATGGGCCGAAGCACGGGATTCATCATTTCAGGAAAAGAGAGAGCACGGGATTTATAAGCCTGGAACCCAAAGTTCCACACTTCAATTGAACCCAACCAAGCGGGAACACCTTTTTCCTTTGGTATGAGCAGAACTATGGTATTACGTCCTGGTTTCACATCTACCATACGCCAACCCCAACTCTCTTTTTGATCTTCACCGCGCACTGCCACGGTTTTATTATTCACCGTAAGGAGTACGTTGGGTAGAGCGACTTTAACGCCATCGGGATTATTGAATAAAAATCCCACCTCGGCGTTTTGTATGGTGGCTGGAACGTCTATATCCATTAAAGTCTCCAGACCTTTGGGGGTAACTTTTTGGGAAAAGGAAACCAATCGCAGGGAATCATCTGCCAATGGCGGGATGACTGATAAATCAATGGTGGTTCCTTTGAGTAATTCTGGGTTGAGAATCTTAACCGGCGCTTTCTTACCTAAAATATCCAGATTGTAGGGCGTGCTATTCATTCTCTCTGAAAAAACAGCGCCTGCCACCAGGGGAAGAGTCGCTTTTGCCAATGGATAGATTTCGAATACCGCTGTTTCAAATCCCTCCAGTTCCACTGCAATGGTTGCACCAGCAGAATATAATTCGGGGGCGATATAACGGTAAGGATACACTCTTTCCATCACAAGAGAAACAGCAAAACGATTAATACCCAGTTCCGGTGATAGTTCTACTTGAATCGTTTGCGGTTTCGCGCCTGGGTTTCGTACCGCTACAATGCCTTCAGTTCCTACAAAATGAGCATAACCGTATGGTTCTCCCAGGGTAGGATTGCCACCGATCATTTCCGTTCTACTCAGGACTGGATGACGATCACGGGCCCAACGCAGTGCTCCAGCAATCGCACTCCACTCGCCAGCGGTTAGAATGTCAGGGGAGATGTAGAGTTCATACATGGATACGCCACGGGCGACATACAACACGGCATCGTCGGTCAGTTTATCCAATGGTTCGTTATTGGTGCCCACATGATCCAGTTTACCTTTGATCAGTCCATGGGTCATAAGATTGGCTACAGGGAACCAAAGATCCTTTTTCTTAAAATCGTCGTACAAGACAAAGTCGCGATAGGTGATGGCATTATCTCGTTTGGATACGGAAGGAACATTGGCAAACGCATAATCGGAACCATCCATCCAAATCTGATTGGCATAACCCAGCCACCAGGGACTAAGCCATGTTCCGGTAGTGATATTCAAGAACACATCGGGGGCGGCCTGTCTGGCTTCACGACACACCTTGCCAAACTGCTCAAGAATGGAAACCGGAGAGTATATCCCGGTGCGATGACCATGATTGGGCTCATTACAACTAAAAATAATGCCATCCCACTTAAAATAACGAACGCCATGATTCTTAATCATCTCGTCAATTCGGGTGCGGAACAAACCATTGTACTTTTCACCCCCAATACATAAAAACGCACCACAATACTCGTATTCCCGATTTATGCCCTCGTATCCATGCTGCATCATCCACTCGATACGTTGCATCCGAAAGGAATATCCCCCAATCGGACCAAACCATATGCCCAGCTTGGTATCTGTGGTGGCTAATTTTTCGGCAATAGGTTTGAGTCCATTGGGAAACTGGGCCTGACGCAACACCCAATCGCTCTTGTACACATCCCAACCATCATCCAAAACAAACGCATCCACTTTGATGCCGTTCTTAACCGTCATATTCTGATTCACTTTATCGACCAAACGAGCAATATTTTCCTGGTTCATCCAATGCGCCTCGGGAACACGGGGATACTCGACAGAACGAAGATCATACCAACTATTATATAAAGTATAAGGCTCTGCCAGAGCCACACGAATGGTATCAATATAATTCCAGTACCATTTGCGCACATAAGGCTCCGGGTTGACTGCCAAAACTACAGCCTCCGAAGTGATACCCGTGGCATCAATCAGCACACCAAAGGGACGACTGCAATCCAATACAAAATTATTTCCTATCGGCTTTAATAGATTCTCAGAGGCGGGATGTTCCAAGCCAAAAAAAGCCGAACCATTGGTCGCACGAATAGCCGCGACCTGTCCATAAGCACCTGCTTTAACGACTTGCACGCCTGCGAATGTTGGGATAGAATTCTCTGCCGTGATCTCAGCGTATTCTTCGCTTCCTTCTTCGCGAATTTGCACTTTTTCCTGCCCCGCAACCGGGATGTTCGCAAAAGTTAAAATAGCTTTAACCGGGTGCAACACGTGGAGAAAATGATGGCCGAATGTAGTATCAAAAATTCGCACGGAACGGCGGACAAAGTAATCGGTGGCGCCCAGCGAATAAGACAACGTCACCATGAGAGTGCTGTTGATGCCTTTAAGGGTTACAATGATCCGTTTTTCACCTTGGCTTTCCGATGTGTCCAAGCCCAGTACTTCAAAGTCTTTTTTGGTGAGCATCACCCGGTTCTGCGAGTTGTTGGCCATTCCCGGAGCAATCCAACCAGTCCATATCAAATCAATGGCAAAATCACCATCGCTGCTGAGTTGCACCGGAAAAAAACCAAAGGTTTTTTTTTCAACAATGCGAATAGAATCATGAAGCAATTTTTTCCCTTCCGCAGTCACTGTAAGTATAATATTACCATTGGTAATGGTTGCAACTTTGGCTGCAACTGTCTGCACTGCTTGTCCATAACCGGGAACTAAAACAAGTACGATCGCAATCCAGAAGACAAGGTGTATGGCAATCGCTCGCGATTTCAGACCGTGATTGTGAGGAAATAATGTTTTTATCATAAGAAAATTTTAAGACCTTTCAAACACAAAGTCAAGCCTGAGGGGGGGACTGCGTCCCCATTTACTAGGTCACCTTTTGTGTCGTACAGAATGGGGGACGGTTTGGTGAGTCCTTGGGGGTGGAAAAGATTTTTTTTAAGATTGCGTTAGCTCTTGACTTCCGATATGAAATTTGTTACACATTACTTCTACGAGGAGTGAAACATGATGCAAGATAATGGAACCGATTATTTGAGTTCGGTGTGGACCCATTTGTCCGAAACGGTGATGTGCCGTGGCGAAGGGATTTATTTGTA
Organism: uncultured Clostridia bacterium; assembly: GCA_964502145.1. GTDB lineage: Bacteria > Acidobacteriota > Aminicenantia > UBA2199 > UBA2199 > CAZCVI01. The sequence goes on along the minus strand of CAZCVI010000031.1, from coordinate 23,733 downwards.
TGATACGGATGGCAATCAATATATGGATTTTACCTGCGGTATTGGCGTGACCAGTACGGGTCACTGTCATCCCAAAGTCGTTCGCGCTATTCAAGAGCAAGCGGGTAAATTAATTTTTGGACAATTGAATTGTGTTTTCAATCAACCCGCCATAGAATTGGCCCGCGAACTCGCCACCATTATGCCCGTGGGTATTAACCGCTTTTTCTTCTCCAATAGTGGGGCCGAAGCCGTGGAAGGTGCGATTAAACTGGCCAAAGCGGCCACTGGCAAAACAAATATTATTGCATTCCATGGTGGCTTCCATGGCCGTACTGCCTTAACCATGGCTCTTACTGCCAGTAAAACCGTTTATCGCAGCAATTATCAACCATTACCTGCCGGGATTTTTTTCGCCCCCTTTCCCGATGCCTTTTATTATGGCTGGGATGAAGCAACCACCGTAAGCTTTTGTATTAAAGAGCTAAAACGAATGTTGCAGAGCACCACTGCACCGCAAGAAACAGCGGCAATGATTATTGAACCCATTCTGGGTGAAGGCGGTTATGTCCCCGCACCATCATCGTTTTTGCAGCAGGTGCGGGAGATTTGTGAGCAACAGAACATCTTGTTGATCTTAGATGAAATCCAGTCTGGTTTTGGTAGGGCAGGGGAGTGGCTCGCTACTACTGCTACGGGTGTAACCGGTGATATTATTGTATTGGCCAAAGGACTCGCCTCTGGCATGCCTGTTTCCTGTGTCGCTGCCACTGAAGCCTTGATGTCCAAATGGATAAAAGGCAGTCATGGTGGAACCTATGGCGGTGGTAATGCCGTGGCTTTGGCTGCTGCTGTGGCTACTATTCGCACCATTAAAGAGGAAAAATTACTGGAAAATTCCCAACAGATGGGGCTTTATCTGCTGGAACAATTAAAAATACTTCAGGTGAAGTTTCCTATTCTTGCCGACGTACGCGGGCGCGGTTTGATGATTGCCACGGAATTAAGAAAAAATGGGGAACCAGCAGTTGAAGAAACAACTAAAATAACTTCAGGATGCAAGAACAAGCACTTGTTACTCTTGACCTGCGGGACTTTTGGCAATGTGATCCGCTGGATTCCTCCTTTGATCGTAAAAAAAGAACAACTGGATGAAGCGCTGCATATATTCGCGGCACAATTGGCTTCGCTCTAAAGTTTGCATAGAAAAAGAATAATTGAATTCATTGTAGAGGTGAAAAAATGGAAGAGTTGAAAAAGAAAAGTTGTACCCCGTGTGATGGCGGAATAGTTCCTTTGGTCAGGGAAGAGTTCGCCCCGTACTTGGACCAAGTAAAGTTTTGGACTGTGATTGAAGATGATACCAAACTGATGCGTGAGTTCACCTTTAAGGATTTTAAAGCAGCCCTGGATTTTGTCAATGCCGCTGGTGAGATTGCCGAGGATGAGGGACATCACCCCAATATATACCTGCATGGTTGGAATAAAGTAAAGGTCACTTTGTATACTCATGCTATAAAAGGGTTGTCAGAGAATGATTTTATCCTGGCCGCTAAAATCGACGCCATTGAATGTGGCGCACAGGGTTAAATGTCGCTGGTAGCCGTATCATATATAAAGAAGTTCTGATAAAATTTAGTGGTCCATTATAAATACTGGCTTAAAGGAGTAACTGGTGAAACCAATCAAAGGAATATTATGTGTTGTGGTGCTTTTTTTGGGTGAGACTGGCTTATGGCCAACTGATTGGTTGCGTTGGCTTGACTCAGATTAGGGATCAGTGCTGCACAAATTCTAAGGATTAATATCTGTCACCCGTAACGAATCATCGCCCACAATAACAAATTGGTCCGCAGTACTCGCATCCAAAGGAGCAAAACGGGCGATTTTACCTGTCTGGTCACCTTGTAAGCCCAGCATTTTTTTGATGAATGCTTTTGCTTCTACCCGTGCTTCCTCCAGTGTTGGATACGTGCCATCCGCTCTTTTCTTCATCCAAGTAGCCAGAAAAACCCTGAAATAACGGTCACCCAATACACCTACTTTAAAGGTGCTGAACCCAATGTACGCCTTTTTCTTGGAATCAGAACGAAACCCCATTGTTTTCGGGATACTCATCGGGTCTTCCAAGTCTTTTGTCGTGCTACAGCCCGTGACAATAACCAGCGCAGGGCCTTTATACCCATTCGCTTTGTAGGCCAGGATTAAATCATTATTGTCCACTTCGTCGCCATTCCCCACCACGATCTTTTTCGGATTGGCATGAAGGCTCAGGTACACCACGTTGGCTTGAAAGAAATTGCTTAGAAAGGTCGCTTTTCCCGAAGTCAGGTCAATTGTTACATCGTGACCCGCAAAGATTCTGTCCTTGAACACGTTTTGATAGTCCACGTCGTCAAGAATACTACCTGCTTTCGCCCCGCGAACCATGTACACCTTCAATGGTTTTATCTGCGCCGTCAAACTCATGGCCAGGTAAGAACCAATCATCATTAACACCATTAACCCAAAATATTTTTTCATCAACACCTCCAATTTTTATTTCTTTCTCAACGAATCACCTTTCCTGCCCACAAATCACTCAGGAACTCTCGCCATGGAATAATCGTAACCCCACGGGAGAGCCATCTTCTTCGTTCATTGCACACCATAAACGCTTGTTGTGGGGTGAACTCTTCATTAAATGCATGGAGTGGTCTTAAGTTCCGGGAATTGACCCGTGACGTGCCTTTCACTTCCACTGCGACTTGACCATTTCCTAAAATAAAATCGACTTCCAGGCCCGTTTTGGTGCGCCAGAAGTGGATATCGTAATCCAATTCTTTATACGAACGATGGGCCAGTATTTCCATCAGTATAAAATGTTCCAATGCTTGGCCGAAAAACTCTCCTTTTTCTTCAGTGAGCCGCCGTTTTGTAATCATGCCGGCCACACCGACATCGAATAGGTAGAATTTCGCCATCTTGTTGATTACCTTCCGGTGTTGCCTTTTTTTAAAAGGTTCCACGAACGTTCCCAGCAACGTATCAATCAATATTTGATAGTATCCTTTCACCGTCTTTGAATCCACCCCGCAGTCGCGTGCGATATTGGAATAATTCGTCAATTGACCGTGGGAATAACCCATCGCTTCAAAAAATCTCGAAAAGGCCGGGATATTACGGGTTAAACCTTCATGGAAGATTTCCTCTTTCAAGTAATCTCTTACATAGGCATTGATTGATTTGTGATAGTTTTCTTGTTGATAGTGATCCGGGATCAAACCCCGGTTTAAAATGCGTAGTAAGTCAATGTCTCCTATTTCTACCGAGGTCAGCGGCAGCATTTCGTACCGCCACGCTCTGCCGCCTAATAGATTCGCTTGCCCGCGTTTTAATTTCCTCGCGCTGGAGCCGCATAAAATAAAGCGAATCTCTGTATTTTCGATTAACCAATGCACTTCATCCAGAACCTGCGGGATTTTCTGCACTTCATCCAAGATAACAGGATGCTCAAACACCTCTTTCTTTTGCGCTAACAACTGCTGGCGTAATAATGAAGGATTCTTTGAAAGTTCCAGAAATAAATCCGTCTTGAGGAAATCATACATGATGCTTTGGGGGAATGTTTTTTTTAGAAAGAAGGATTTCCCGATTTTTCGCGGTCCCCATAAGAAGGCCGACTGCCGTGGTGGCAAATTGATGTTTAATACCCTTACGTATTCGTCCATTTTCGGAGTCTACTCCAAAAGAGTCTCACTTTTTTGGAGTATAAACCCATTGCATAAAGATGTCAATACCCTGCCAAGTATCTATTCAGTTTTTTGGAAATAGGTTATTGATATTTTCCTGGCCTTGGGTTTTGGGTTAAAGTAGACGCGGCATCCTTGCCGCCTTGATGGGCGATCGATTAAAATAATGCGACAGGGATGTCGCGTCTACAATAGTCTAAACCAAAAAGCGGATAGAAATCAAGAACTTATTGCGATTTCGTGAAGTGAGGCTGTGCCAAAAAACTGAATAGATACTTTTTTTGTATCTATTCAGATTTTTGCCAAGAGGTTTCCGTGAGAATCCGATAAATCTTAATAAACGGTTTTTTTGTCCAAATGACAATAAGTTCTTGGTTTTTGCCTGCGTTTGGGTTAGGGCTATCGTAGACGTAGCGTCCCGGCGCATTGATGATTGGGGAAGCAAAATAATTTACCATTAAGTTAGCACTGACCATTAATAAATCAGCGTATATCAATAAGTTCCAATAATCGTTCATTTTTTTGTGCAATTTTTTATGTACTGGACATACTTACCTTCTGTACATGACTTATCATAAGCTTCATCTTTAAGCATGATGGCGCGTATGACTTTGCATTTGGTTTTCAGTTTGATTCTGAGTTGTTCCACTTCCGGTTTATCCTTGTATATTTTTGCCAGTTCCTCGAAGGCATCAATGAAAAATATTTGAAGAAAGCAGAAGCCGTCCATAGGGATAACATAGGTTTCATTATAATTTTCAAATACCTCATTATACATTTGGATAGCATAGGGTGTATCTCCCAAAGCCATGCATTTTTGACCCAAAAAGAGCAATAAATTTGCTTGCAACGGTTTATTCTTTGTTTCAGATACAATCTCTTTAATTTCTTTTTTCCATTCCGTTAGGGTGGCGTTTTTCCTTTCCAGATAATTTTTTATAAAATCTCCCACAAAATCTTCATAGGATGCGCAATATTCATAGCAGGGCATTAATACCCCGTCAAATTTTTTTATTAAAGTATGGGCAAGTTTAAATACTGTCGCATAATCAACCCCACCATCTCTTTCTGAATTATTTGTCAAAATATCTATCTGATAATTAAGACCTATTGCTCCTCCAGGTCCGCTATAAATTGGTACTCCATCGGCGATAGTATAAAATTGATCATAACAATATTTGTCAATCATGCGTTGCGCATACTTCAGCGCTTCTGGATTATTATTTTCATTACGATATATGTTGACCAACATATCCAACGCCTCAAGACCAGCTTTAAATTTTCCATCCCTGTCCGCTATTACCACCATATCATCCGGTTTTGATGCCAATATGGCATGGAGAATGGATTGCGCCTGAGGGTATTGTTTCCTGATGTATAGTCGATATGCTGTATCCCACATTTCTTGAGCTGTTAAGGGGGTTCTTATTTTTCTATGCAGGTCCTCTGTTACCAATGGCGTGATCACAACTTGCGACAAAAATTCATTCCAACTGATTTCTTTAAGTAATTCCAGTTTTTCTTTGAGCGGGCTATTTTGAGGATTTGCCAGGGCAAAAGCGCTGGATTCTTGTTTTTCTAGCTGGAGTAACATGTTTTTTATCAGGTAATGTTGATAATCGCGGGGTATTTTTTTATCATCCGCCTTGTTTAATTCGAGGATAGCTGCTTTTAATGCCCTTAGTTTTACCAGCGCCACTATTTTTTGGAGGTATACAAAATTCGCTGTCTCTTCCTCGATATCTTTTCCCGGTATTTCTTTGGTTAATCGGTTTATAATTGCCAGGGCTTCCGGGTATTTTCCTAGTAGCAGTTGAATCGCGGAAATTTTACCCAGGATACGATTATGGCCTCTTTTAGAAGAATTAAAAGGTAGATATTTTAAATATCTCTCATTCAGTTCTTCAAGCTCTCTGATATCTTTGGATTCCAAGTTATTTTCGTCCAAAGGGTCAAACCCGATGATGAGAGATGCGGGAGGATTCCACACACGATCTTCTATAAATAGATTCAAAGTAAAATCATCCGCTGGTGCTTTGATCTTCATCTTGAACTGTAGTTCTCGGCAATTTAATAGTTGCTTGCTTAAAAGTGCTGCATTTATTTCTTCATCTGGCGCATAATATTTTCTCCCATCCACTCCTGCCAAATAGAACTTGGGAAGCTCTTTTTTATCAACCAAAGAAGAAAATTGCCTTAAGATGCAAGGGATAGAATATGTTGCCAGCGTATTGCCGCTTGAGTCTAATGATAGATCGTTTTTTTCCCATAGGGAGGTAAAATTCCAATCGGAAGAGTTTAAAAAAGTGAATCCTTCTTTGCGTATATTGGGAGAATTTTTAGTAGATACGTTGATAGGTCCGGTGTAAGAGGAAAAAACATGGATTGTCTGTGGATTCTCCGTTGGTATGGAAACCGTTTCGGGATTTTTTGCGAAAAATTCATCAATTTGTTTTTTGTCTGCTCCAGAGAATGTGTTCAGGTACTGGCTATAATCTGCTGACAATGACGTCTCTATTTCATGAACCACATAATTAGAATCAGCGATGAATGTTTTCCCTTCAAGTATTCCTAAAATAGAAATCAGTTGACCCCGACTGGCATTGGGTAGATTATATTTTTGCAGTTGCTTGAGCCATTCTTCTGTCAGTTTTAATTTAGGTAATGGGAGGGTGAACGCTTCAGTTTCAGGAACCTGATTTCCCCGTTTTGAATCAGCCGTAGGTTTCGGGTTTTTCGGATTGGCAGGAGATTGTATCTTTTCCGCTATCACTGGCAGATTGAATTTTTCTTGTTGATTCTCTTTTTTGCTGGAACATCCGATTAATCCAAGAATAATCAAAAAAATACTGAATGTTTCTATCAATTTCATTTTAATTTCCTTTTTGCCGCTTTTTTTTGCCATAAATGGGCATTATAGACCCATTTCAAAAATAAGTCAATTGGAATACTACAAGGGAAACAACCGCTCGAAACAACCCCTCGGTGCATGCAAATTTTGAAATGTTTTCTCAGTTTTTTTGATCATTTGTATGCGCTAAGCCCTTTTTGCGGCAAAGTGCCATTGTCGGGGTTCAAAATCTTGCACCCAATCTCAGCCCACTGCACCCAATCTCAACCCGCTACTCAATCCAAAGCTCATCCCACTTATCGTACCACTGACTTTTTATTTGCAATAGGGGCGAAAAAGAATCAAAAAAACGAGAGCACTGATAAACTTAGCATTCCCGGGGGTTAATATGGCCTTTTCTGTTTGATTCTACAACCATTCTCAAAATGTACAACTTAAGGTGTACGATTTTTGTTTTTTATTTTCCACCCAAAAATACAACCTATGGTGGATTTACAAAAATAAATATAAGCTTATAATGTTACTTCATGCGATCCGTTATCGCGCTTCAACAAAGAACAAACAAAAACAGTGATTATTAAAATGAATCCAATGAATGAAACTAACTGTTGTTCTACCGCACTAAGAGGAGATGTAAATCTATCTGTATTCGTTGATTTCACCCTCGATTAAAAAAAAACTAACTAGAAGGAGATTCTATGAATTTAAAGAGTTGTTTTAGGAAGGTTTTCACCGTATTGCTGGTAACCATTCTGTTACCCAGCTTGGTATTGTTTTCAGCATCCAAGAATGAGCAAAAGCCCATCGTAAAAAAAGGCGCTGAAGTAACTATTGCCAATGGTACACTTGTCTATTGGAAGGATTTGAAGAAGGTCTCATTCGACAAAATCACAAGCCGCCGCTTGAAACCCATCTTGAACTTTAAAGATCCGCGGAAAATCGTAAAAAAATCCACGAATAAGGATACTGCAGTAGAAAACAAACACCCCAAGACCTTGGTGGATCGTATGTTGACATTAACCACCCCGATTCTTACCTTTGCAGGTATGAATCAGTCCTCGAATGGCGCGGGTTGGCCTCCGGACACCAATGGTGATGTGGGTATTAACCATTATGTCCAAACTGTAAACACCTCTATCGGCATCTATAACAAAACTACCGGTGCATTGATTTCCGCCACTACTTTTGATGCTTTTTTCCCCAGTTCTGTGGGTAATCCTTGCGATTCCTACAACAACGGTGATCCTATCGTGTTGTTCGACCAGATCAATCAGCGTTGGTTCATTTTGGATTTTGCTTGGAATGGAACTACCAGTGGTAGTTATTATTCTATCGCCGCATCCCAGACCTCCGATCCCACCGGTGCATGGTGGACCTATTGCTTCCAAGCAGACACTACCCTGATGAATGATTATCCCAAATGTGGCGTATGGCATAATGGCATTTATATCACTGCCAATATGTTCGTATTTGATGGAGATTATCAGCATTCCAAGGTTTGGGCTATTAGAACCCCATCCCTGTATACTGGGACATTAACCGCCCAATCTGTCACTGACTCCGGCACCTACGCTTTTTCCTTGATGCCCAGCAATGCCAGAGGTACAACCGCTCCTACCTCTACTTCTCCTAACTATGTGTTTTCCGAAGATTGCGACGAATTCGGCTCCCCTTCTACCGATTCATTAAAAATGTGGAAATATTCCGTGGATTGGACAACTCCCGCTAACACCACTTGGACAGGCCCCACTAATTTGCCCGTAACCGCCTATGATCTGGTTGGGACCGGTATTCCTCAATCTGGTAGCTCCATGGCATTGGATTCTCTGGCTGGTCGTTTAATGTATTCAGCCGTTTACAGAAAGTTTACCACCCATGAAGCTGTTTATTTATCACACGTAGCCGACTACAGCAGCCGTCGTGCGGTGAGATGGTATGAAGTCCGTATTGCCAGTGGAACTCCTTCTGTTTATCAACAGGGTACTTATTCTCCCGATGCCACGCATCGTTGGATGAGCAGTATCAACGCTGATAAGAACGGTAGTATTGCAATTGGTTATAGCGCTAGCTCTTCTACCATGTATCCCGCTATCCGTTATGCCGCCCGTCTCTCCACCGACACGCTGGGCACCATGGGCCAGGGCGAACAAACCTTGTACGCTGGCACCGGCTCCCAGACCTCTTATACCAGATGGGGTGATTACAGCATGTTAAGTATCGACCCTGTCGATGACGAAACCTTTTGGTATACCACTGAGTATTACGCCACCACTGGCACCAACTGGCAGACCCGTATTGGTTCTTTTAAAGTAACCACCACTGTCATACCGCCCTCTAATCTCGCTGAAGCTGTAGATTATCCTACCCTCACCTTCACCACCAGCGGCACTGGCGCCTGGGCTTCTCAGACTGCTACCACCTATTATGGTGGCGATGCAGCCCAGAGTCCTGTGATTACTCACAGTCAGAGCGCTTCCATGTCCACTACTATCTCCGGTTTTAACACCATTAAATTCTACTGGAAAGTGTCTTCCGAAGCCAGCTACGATTACTTGCAATTCTTCGTGGACGGCGTTAAACTGGACCAAGTTGCTGGAACAGTGGATTGGGTGCAAAAATCTTACACCGTCACCACTGGCAGCCACACCTTGACCTGGACCTATATGAAAGACGGTAGCGTCAGCTCCGGCTCCGATGCAGGTTGGGTAGATAAACTGGAACTGAGCAACGGTACTCCTCCTGCTGATCCTATCGCCGCCGCCTTGGATATCACAGGTCTGACATTCACCCTCACTGGTAACCTGAATTTTGCTGTCACCACCGCCTCTCCTTATTATGGTGTCAGTTCCGTTTGGGCTCCTGCCGCTTTGGCTGATAGCCAGTCCTGCACCATGGAAACCACCATCACCGGCAAAACAACAGTTAAATTCTACTGGAAGGTCTCTTCTGAAGCCAGTTATGATTACCTCAAGTTCTACATTGACGGCGTGTTAAAGCACCAGATTGCGGGTACAGCAGCTTGGGCACAAAAAGTATACACCGTCACCACCGGCAGCCATACCCTCAAATGGGTTTATGCCAAAGACGCCAGCGTCTCCAGTGGCTCTGATACCGGTTGGGTAGATAAATTGGAACTCTTGTAATTGGCAATGATTCGTTGATCATTACTAATAACAATCAGAAATCCCTATAAAGAGTAATATACCGGGGCCGGGCAGCAATGTCCGGCCCTTTTTTTTTACAACCATATTTGTTTAACCGGACTTTAGTTGTACGTCTTTTTTTTTCATTTTACAACCAAAAATACAACCAATGGAGTATTTACAAAACAGTTCCTTGTATTATAATCGGTGGTATCGTGAAGGAGTAAAAACCGATGCCAATCAATAAAACGGAAACTCTTTTGTTTGTGTTGGGAATCAATCGCTTTCGGAGCATGTCCGCGCCGTTCACTCTATTTAAAAAAAGGGAAAGGTACTGGTTTTACTTCTTAAAGCCTAATAAAACCAATTAAAAAGGAGATGATATGAGCATTAAGTACTGTTTTAAGAAAGTGTTTGTCGTGTTAATCGTGACCATGATTTTACCTGGTTTGGTGCTATTTTCCGCCACTAAAAATGAGCAAAAGCCCATTGTCAAAAAAGGTGCTGAAGTGACCATGGCCAATGGCACCCTTGTGTATTGGAAAGATTTGCAGAAAGTAGCTTTGGATGCCAATACGCAACGGCGCATGAAACCCATTTTGAACTTTGTAGGCCCACGTAAGATCGTAAAAAAATCCACGGCCAAGGATACTGCTGTCGAGAACAGTTTCCCCAAAGGGTTGGTTCGTAGTATATTGACTTTGACTACCCCGATTCTTTCCTTTGCTGGCATGAACTTGACCTCAAATGGCGCAGGTTGGCCTCCAGACCCCAATGGTGATATCGGTCTTAACCATTATGTGCAGACCGTAAACACGTCCATTGGGATTTACAACAAGACCACTGGTGCGCTCGTTTCTGCCACCACGTTTGATGCTTTTTTCCCCAGTGCCGTCGGCAGTCCTTGCGATGCCACCAATAATGGTGATCCTATCGTGTTGTTCGACCAGATCAATCAGCGTTGGTTCATCCTTGATTTTGCCTGGAGTGGAACCGCCAATGGTTCTTTTTATTCTATTGCCGCATCCCAGACTTCCGATCCCACTGGTGCGTGGTGGACCTATTGTTATCGTGCTGACACTACCTTGATGAATGATTATCCAAAATGTGGTGTGTGGCATAATGGCATTTATATCACCGCCAATATGTTCCAATTTAGTGGTAGTTATCAGTATGCCAAAATTTGGGCGATCAAGACCCCGGACGTCTATACCGGAACCTTAACCGCGCAATCCGTCACCGATTCCGGCTATTATGCATTCTCCTTGATGCCCAGCAATGCCAGGGGTACAACCGCTCCTTCTTCAATAACTCCTAACTACATGTTTTCTCAGGACGCCGATGAATTTGGTTCTCCTTCTACCGATGCATTGAAAGTATGGAAATATGCCGTGGATTGGGCCACTCCCGCCAATACTACCTGGACTGGCCCCACTTCTATGGCTGTAACCGCTTACGATCTGACTGGCACCGGTATTCCTCAATCCGGCAGTTCAATCTCATTGGATTCCTTGGCCGGTCGTTTGATGTATTCCGCCGTGTACAGGAAGTTTTCAACTTATGAAGCTGTATATCTGACCCATACTGTCGACTATAGCAGTCGTCGTGCTGTCAGATGGTATGAAGTCCGTATTTCCGGTGGAACCACGTCTATTTATCAACAAGGTACTTATTCTCCCGATGCGACCCATCGTTGGATGAGCAGTATCTGCGCTGACAAGTACGGCAACATTGCTCTGGGTTATAGTGTTGGTGCGTCGACCATGTTTCCAGGCATCCGTTATGCCGGGCGTCTCACCACCGACACGTTGGGCACCATGGGCCAGGGCGAACAAACCCTGATTGCCGGGACCGGTTCCCAGACCTCTTACACCCGCTGGGGTGATTACAGCATGTTAAGCATTGACCCTGTTGATGACGAGACTTTTTGGTATACTACCGAATATTACTCGACTACAGGTACCAACTGGTTGACCCGCATCGGTTCCTTTAAAATCACTTCTGGTACTCCGCCTACCGGAACTTTGCAGGATGCAGTAGATTATCCCACGCTTACTTTTACCACCAGTGGTTCGGGTACCTGGGCTTCTCAGACTGCCACATATTATTATGATGGTGATGCTGCCCAGAGTCCGGTGATTACTCACAGTCAGAGCGCTTCTATGTCTACTACTATCTCCGGTTTTAATACCATTAAATTTTACTGGAAAGTATCTTCCGAAGCTAGCTATGATTACCTGAGATTTTATGTTGATGGTGTTTTGAAAGACCAGATTTCCGGGACCGTGGATTGGGTACAAAAGGTCTACACCGTTACTACTGGTAGTCATACGCTGATGTGGACCTATTATAAAGACGGTAGCGTCAGCACTGGTTCTGATGCTGGCTGGGTAGATAAATTGCAACTGACCAATGAAGTGATTACCGATCCGATTGCCGTGGCATTGGATATCACTGGTCAGACGTTCTCCCTCAGTGGTAATTATAATTTTGCCGTGACCACTGCCAGTTCTTATTATGGTGGTAGTTCCGTGTGGGCTCCTGCCGCATTGGGCAATAGCCAATCCTGTACCATGGAAACCGTTATCAGCGGCAAGACCTCGGTAAAATTCTGGTGGAAAGTTTCTTCCGAACTCAATTACGATTACCTCAGCTTCTACATTGATGGTGTCTTGCAGCACCGGATTTCCGGTACTTCCGTCACTGCATGGGCGCAAAAAGTGTATACTGTTACCTCTGGCAGCCATACTCTCAAATGGACATACTCGAAAGATTCTAGCGTCAGCAGTGGCTCAGATACCGGCTGGGTAGATAAACTGGAACTTCTGTGAAAAACCTTTAGTGATTTGGGTATAGTTGTTTATACTTGGAAGTCCCAATAATAAGTGATACACGGTGGCCGCGCAGCATGTAATGGGTTGCGCGGCCACCTTTTTTTTAAGTATTTGAAATGGGTGTTGTCGGTGTTTTTTTTATTCAAAAATAATTTACAAATGTTTTATTTAGGAGTATAATAATATTTAAAATGATTATGATGATTTAATAAGGAGCAAATGCAAGTGAATAATAGGATGAGGCGAAAGAGAGAGTATCTATTATTTAGTTCCGTGTGTCTAGAAAGCCATTGTTGTGTTGCTTTAATCTTTTACAATCAAAAAAAGTCAAATTAAAGGAAAAGGAGATGATGAAATGTGCTTCAAAAATTGTTTCAAAAAAATGCTTGTTTTGGTAATTATAACTGTGCTTTTACCTGGTTTGGTACTTTTTTCTGCATCCACCAAGGCTGAAAAGCCCGTTGAGAAAAAAGGGGCAGTGGTTACAATCGCCAATGGCACGCTTATCTATTGGAAGGATTTGAAAAAAATCGAGTTTGACAAGAACTCGCCCCGTCGCATGAAACCCATTCTGAATTTCAAAGACCCGCGACATATTGTACAAAAATCTACGGCCAAGGATACGGTCGTACAAACCAGTCAACCCAAGGGTTTAAACCGTAACCGTATGCTTTTGACTGCCCCGGTGCTTAACTTTGCGGGTATGAATATGAGTGCAAACGGTGCGGGTTGGCCCCCGGACACGAATGGTGATGTGGGTATTAACCACTATGTCCAGACCGTAAACACTTCCATTGGTATCTATAATAAGAGCACCGGCGTGTTGGTTTCTGCCACCACCTTTGATGCTTTTTTCCCTCCTGCTGTGGGTAGTCCTTGTGATGCCAACAATCAAGGTGATCCTATCGTGTTGTTTGACCAGATCAATCAACGTTGGTTCATCTTGGATTTTGCTTGGAATGGAACTGCCGATGGTAGCTTCTATTCTATTGCCGCGTCCAAGACTTCTGATCCCACCGGTGCGTGGTGGACTTACTGTTTCAGGGCAGATACTACCCTGATGAATGATTATCCCAAGTGTGGCGTCTGGCATAATGGCATTTATATTACCGCCAATATGTTCCAATTCAGTGGCAACTACCAGTATGCCAAAATTTGGGCCATCAAAACCCCGGACCTGTATAATGGGACCTTGACCGCGCAGTCTACCACCGATTCAAGTTACTATGCCTTCTCCCTGATGCCCAGCAATGCCAGGGGTACGACCGCTCCTGCTTCTACAACTCCCAACTATATGTTTTCACAGGATGCCGACGAATTCGGCGCCCCTTCTACTGATTCCTTGAAGGTTTGGAAATATTCTGTGAATTGGGTCACTCCCGCCAATACTACTTGGACCGGTCCTACTTCCATGGCCACCGCTGCCTATGGAATGGTTGGCACGGGTATTCCCCAGTTGGGGAGTGGTGTTGCATTGGATTCTTTATCCGGTCGTTTGATGTATTCCGCTGTGTATCGAAAGTTTCCCACTTATGAGGCTGTATATTTGTCCCACACAGCCGAATCCGGTAGCAATCGTGCCGTCAGATGGTATGAAATCCGTATTTCTGGGGGAGCTACCTCTATTTATCAGCAGGGCACGTATTCTCCTGATACTTCGCACCGTTGGATGAGCAGCATCTGCGCCGATAAAAACGCTAGTATTGCTCTGGGTTATAGCGTTGGTTCTTCTTCTATGTATCCTGCCATTCGTTATGCTGGGCGTCTTTCCACCGACACATTGGGCACCATGGGCCAGGGCGAACAAACACTCATCGCTGGCACGGGTTCCCAGACATCCTACAGCCGCTGGGGCGATTACAGCATGTTATCTATTGACCCCGTTGATGACGAGACCTTTTGGTACACCACCGAATACCTCTCCGCCACTGGCACTAACTGGTTGACCCGCGTTGGCTCCTTCAAAATCAGCACCACCACCCCGCCGGCTGTAAGCCTTGCTGAAGCGCTTGACTATCTGAAACTCCAAATCGCCACCAGTGGTAATGGGGCGTGGACTGCTCAGACCGCTACCTATTATTATGGGAACGATGCCGCGCAGAGTCCTGTGATTTCTCACAGTCAAAGCGCCACCATGATCACTTCTATCAGCGGAAAAACAACCGTTCGATTCTGGTGGAAAGTGTCGTCTGAAGCCAATTATGATTTTCTAAAGTTTTATATTGACGATGTGTTGCAGCACAAGATTTCGGGAACGACAGATTGGGCTCAGAAAGTATACACCGTCACCACCGGGAGCCATAGTCTCAAATGGGTGTACTCCAAATCTCCTTCTGTTAGTAGTGGTTCTGATGCCGGTTGGGTAGATAAACTCGAATTGAGTGATACTATTGCCGACGCATTGGATAACATTAATCAGAGCTTCACTCTCAGTGGTAATGGTATTTGGGCGTATCAGACCGGTACCACCTATTATGGTGGTGATGCCGCGCAGAGTCCTGTGATTTCTCACAGTCAAAGCGCCACCATGGCCACCACTATTAGCGGGAAAACAACCGTCCGATTCTGGTGGAAGGTGTCGTCTGAAACCAATTATGATTTTCTTAAATTTTACATTGATGATGTCTTGCAGCACAAGATTTCCGGTGTGACAGAGTGGGCTGAAAAAGCATACGCCGTCACCAGCGGCACCCATACTCTCAAATGGATCTACTCCAAGGATAGTAGCGGCAGTAGTAATTCCGATACAGGTTGGGTAGATAAACTGGAACTGAGTGATGCCATCGCTGGCGCATTGGATATTGCGAACCAGACCTTTATCTGTAGTGGTAACGGCAATTGGATATCTCAGACCGCTACCAGTTATTACGGTGGCGATGCTGCCCAGAGTGCTGAGATTACCCATCTTCAAAGCGCTTCAATGGAAACCACCATCAGTGGAAAAACAACCGTCAAATTCTGGTGGAAAGTCTCTTCTGAAGCCAGTTATGATTACCTCAAGTTCTACATTGATGGCGTTTTGCAGCACAAGATTTCCGGTACCACCGATTGGGCTCAACGCGTATACACCGTTACCACTGGTAGCCATATCCTTCAATGGCGATACTCGAAAGATTCTAGCGTCAGCAGTGACTTGGATACCGGTTGGGTGGATAAACTGGAACTTCTGTAATCGGTGCTGATTCGTTACTGAAAACCAATAAAAATTGGAAATCTATATAAACCTTTGATATCGAGGGCCGGGCGCTTTTGCCCGGCCTTTTTATACAACCACTTTCGTTTTGCTAAAACTTTAGTTGTACGCAAACTTTTTTCATTTTACAACCAAAATACAACCGCCGGGGTATTTACAAATATTGAATTTCGTAGTAAGATTCTTTAAGAAGTGGTTTTATATCACATTCAAGAAGGAGTAAAAGAAAGTGAATAGTGGGTTTAGTCAAAAAAAGAACTTGTGTTACGCTGCTCCTCTTAAAGGAGATATAAATTATTGTGTTGATTATATCTTTGGCAATAAAAAGAAATCAAATAAAAGGAGATGATGATATGTATTTTAAGAAATGTTTTAAAAAAGTGCTTGTTTTGGCAGTTGTAACGATGCTTTTGCCGGGATTAGTGCTATTTTCCGCATCCTCAAAAGCTGACAAGGCTCTTGGGAAAAAAGGCGCAACTGTTACTATCGCCAATGGCACGCTAATCTATTGGAAAGATCTGAAGAAGGTGACATTCGACAAGGCGAACCCCCGTCGTATGAAACCGGTGTTGAACTTTGAAGATCCTACCAAGATTGTAAAAAAATCCATGGTTGCTGACCCTGTCGTACAAAAAAGTCAACCCAGCAAATTAACCAGTGGCATTATGGCTTTGACCAATCCCATCAAAAATTTTGAAGCGATGAATTTGATGGAAAATGGTTCAGGTTGGCCGCCGGATACCAATGGTGACGTGGGCATTAACCACTATGTCCAGACCGTTAACACCTCTATTGGTATTTACGATAAAGCAACTGGTAAGATGATTTCCACCACTTTTTTTGATGATCTTTTCCCCCCTGCTGTTGGTACTCCTTGTGACTATGAAAATAACGGCGATCCTATCGTGTTGTTTGATCAGATCAATAAGCGCTGGTTCATCCTGGATTTTGCTTGGACGGGTACCACCAATGGTAGCTATTATTCCATCGCCGCTTCAGTGACCGCTGATCCTACCGGTGCGTGGTGGTTGTATTGCTTTAAAGCAGATGATGTTCTGATGAATGATTATCCCAAATGTGGTATTTGGCATGATGGCGTGTATGTTACTGCTAATATGTTCGCCTTTGGTGGTAGTTATCAGACCTCCAAGATTTGGGCCATCAAGACCCCCGATATTTATAAAGGCACCTTGACCGCCCAGTCCACCACCACCATGAGTTTGAGATCATTCTCTATTATGCCTAGTAATGCCAGGGGTAAAATTGCTCCACATCACTCGGCTCCCAACTATCTGTATTCCATAGATGCCGATGAATTTGGTGGTCTTCATACCGATGCATTGCATGTGTGGAAATATAAAGTGGATTGGCGTACCCCTGCCAATACTACTTTTACCGGCCCCACCATTTTGCCCGTCGCTCCCTATGATCTCACTTCCAGCCGTGTTCCCCAACTGGGAACCGCCTGGACCCTCGACAGTTTGTACGGACGTTTAATGTATTCCACCGTGTATAGAAGGAATAACGCTGGCTCTGGTGGTGCTGAATCTGTATATTTGTCCCACACTGCCGAATATATGGGCCGTCGTGCTGTAAGATGGTATGAAGTCCGTATTAAAAATGGTGTTTCATCTGTTTATCAACAGGGAACCTATTCTCCCGATGCCAATCACCGTTGGATGGGCAGTGTCTGCGCTGACAAACACGGTAATATTGCCATTGGTTATAGCACTTCCTCGACCAAGATGTATCCTGCCATCCAGTATGCAGGCCGTCGTGCCACCGATCCCAAGGGTATCATGGGCCAGGGCGAAAAAACTCTGATCAATGGTACTGGTGCTCAGACACGTATCAGCAGATGGGGTGATTACAGTATGATGTCTATTGACCCCGTGGATGATGAAACCTTCTGGTACACCCAGGAATATTATCTCACTTCCGCTGTGGCTCCTCAATTACCCGATTGGCGCACCCGTGTTGTCGCCTTTAAAATAACCCCGGCTGGCCCGCCAAAAGATTTGGCCGAAGCCCTCGACTCTACCGATTGTGTATTCACCACCAGTGGTACAGGCGTTTGGGCCTATCAGAAGGCTGTGTCTTGTTCCGGTGGCGATGCAGCCAAGAGTCCCGTGCTTGGTCACAATCGCTCCGCTTCCATGTCAACCACCATCAGTGGCCAAATCGCCGTTAAATTCTACTGGAAAGTTTCTTCCCAGGCCAACTTTGATTACTTGAAGTTTTTTGTTGACGGCGTTTTAATCGCCCAGATTTCTGGTAATGTAAATTGGAAGGCCTTGACTGTTCCGGTTACTACTGGCGCTCATACCTTGACCTGGACCTATGCCAAAAACAGCAGCATCAGCTCTGGTTCCGATGCAGGCTGGGTAGATAATTTGGAATTAAACAATGGTGTGGGAATAGCATTGGATCTCCCTGCCCAGAACTTTATGCAGACCGGTACCGTGAATTTTGATATTACCACCGTTTCCCCATTTTATGGGCCCAGTTGCATCATGGCTCCAGACTCTTTGACCAATAGCGAATCCACTATCGTAGAAGCCAATATTACTGGTAAAACCTCTGTCAAATTCTATTGGAAAGCGTCTTCCGAGGATGGTTGGGATTACCTCAACTTCTACATTGATGGCGTCTTGACTGACCAAATCTCCGGTGAAGTGGACTGGACACAGCAAACTTACACTGTTTCCAAAGCAGCCCATAAACTCACTTGGGCATATATCAAAGACTCCGCCGATAGTGCTGGCGCTGATACAGGTTGGGTAGACCGGGTGGAAATCAATTAATTCATCACAACCCAATTAGATAATAAATAAAAAGTAATACACCGGGGCCGGGCATTGTTTGCCCGGCCCTTTTTTATTTCTTCGTGAATAAATAGATGAATAGATGGAGAAGATAGAAGATGGAGAAGATAGAAGGAAGATACGAATAAATAATAAAGAGAAAAAAAGTTTTGTTAATTTTTCCTTTTACTTTTGTTAAGAATTGTGTTAGAATAGGGGGTAGTCCAAAATAGAGCTCCAAAAGCATTATAATTGAGTATTATAATTCAGTATTATAATCCTATCAAAAGCAATCAAAGGAGTCTTCATGAAATCAAAACGTTCTTTCAAAAAAGTGTTGGTTATTCTGGTTATTTCTACGTTGTTCCCGGTCTTCATCCTACTTTCCAACGATGGAGAAGCACAAAAATCGCCTGTTATAAAAGGGGCTAACCTATCATTGGCAAGCGGAACACGGGTACGCTGGCAAGATGTAAAGAAAGTGTCCTTTGACTCTGCCAACACCATCAGAAGAATGAGACCCATCATGAACTATAGTGACCCACGACGGCTGGTAAAAAAATCCAATGAGATTGATCCCGTGGTCCAAACCAGTTTCCCCCCTTTCCAAGAGTCCGTGTCTCGCAGTTTGGCTATTGGCGCTCCCTTGATGAATTTCGAGGGGATGAATCAGCAAGCCAATGGTGTGGGTTGGCCGCCGGATACCAATGGCGATGTGGGGCTAGACTATTATGTCCAGGCTGTCAACTCATCCATTGGTATTTATCATAAAAGTACTGGTGCTCTTGTTGCCGCCACTACCTTTGATTCTTTTTTCCCTACAACGATTGGTGGTCCTTGCGATAGCAATAATAATGGGGACCCCATAGTTCTTTATGATCGCACCAATCAGCGGTGGTTTATCCTGGGTTTTTCATGGTATTCTTCTACTGTTGGTGGTTCTTTTTATTCCATTGCCGCTTCCGCTACCGCTGATCCTACCGGTGATTGGTGGACGTACTGCTTGAACGCTGATAAAACCTTGCTGAACGATTATCCCAAATGCGGCGTCTGGTCCGATGGTATTTATGTGACCGCCAATATGTTCCAATTCTCTGGTAGCTTCCAACATGTCAAAGTCTGGGCATTAAAAACCCCGGAACTTTACAACGGGACACTCACTGCCCAATCTATTATTGAACCCAGTACCTTTGCCTTTTCCCTTTTGCCAGCCAATGCACGGGGTGGCAATCCACCTGCCCCTGGTACTCCCAATTATATGTATGCGCTTGATGCCGATGAATATGGTGGAACTCATGCCGATGCTTTAAATATCTGGAAATACAAGGTAGATTGGCGTGTTCCTGCTAACACAACCTGGACAGGCCCCGCTGTTTTGCCAGTGGCTGCCTATGAAATCACTGTTAGTGGTGTGCCCCAGCAAGACACTGCCAATGTGTTGGATTCCTTGTTTGGACGTTTAATGTATTCCGCCGTGTATCGCAAGTTTCCTGGTTATGAAGCTGTGTACCTGTCGCATGTCGCTGATTATCGCAACCGCCGGGCCATGAGATGGTACGAACTCCGAATTCTCGCCGGTGATGCTACCGTTTACCAGCAGGGCACTTATTCGCCCGATGCCATTCATCGGTGGATGGGTTCTGTCTGTGCCGATAAAAATGGTAATATCGCCATCGGTTACAGCGCTTCCGCATCGTCTATGTTTCCTGCCATCCGCTATTGCGGACGTTTGGCTAGCGATCCCCATGGTCTATTGACTCAGGGTGAAATCACCTTGTTTGCTGGTACAGGTTCGCAAACCGATTATTCCCGTTGGGGTGATTACAGTGTATTGACTATCGATCCCGTAGATGACGAAACCTTCTGGTATACAACCGAGTATTTGGCTGTCACCGGCACCAAGTGGCGAAGTCGTATCGGCTCCTTTAAAATGAACAACCTCGCTCCAACCCGGATAGGCAGTTTGGAAGAGGCAGCACCCAACCCTGACCCATTGGCCCGAGCCATGGATAACAAGTCGCTGGTATTCACCACTTCAGGGGAGGCCGATTGGTTGGCGCAAACCAACACCTCTTTTTATGGTGGTGATGCCGCTCAAAGTCCTACTCTGACCCACGATGAAAAGGCCGTGATGGAAACAGTCATCTCTGGCTATACCATTGTCAAGTTCTATTGGAAAGTGAGCTCCGAGGCTGACAATGATGAATTGTTTTTTTATGTGGACGGTGTGTTGAAAGACCAGATTTCAGGCCAGGTGAACTGGGTGCAAAAAAGTATTAATATCAGCGCTGGCACTCACAAGTTGAGATGGACTTACAGCAAGGACGACAGTATCAGTGAGGGTGCCGATACCGGGTGGGTAGATCGCCTCGAATTGCAATAATAATTTTTTTTTTGACAATTTCCCACAATAGTTATAAAATAATGCCTTTATTCGTTTGAAAGAGAAAAGTAAGAATGAATGGAATTATCATGTTATCCTCAAAATGGTGGTTCGCCAAAAAAGCACAAAAGATAAAAAGTGCCATATACTTTTATATATCCACTTAAAAAACAACGATAGGAGGAGTCTAAGGATTATGCTGCAAAAAAATGATTGTAAAAAAATGGTGAAGAATGGGGCTATGCAACGGGTGATCGTGCTGTTGCTGTTATTGCCCTCATTGGGTTTGGCGCTGGGCGCGGCGGAACTCAAGGGGCTTGTCAAAGATGACCGTAATACCGTGTTGCCTGCGGTGACGGTAATGCTCAAAAACACCAGTGATTCTACCGTTACCGATAAGGAAGGGAAATTTGTTCTCACTGTTCCTGACACGTCGCGTAGCGTGGTTTTGGTATTTATGCGTGAAGGTTTTCACCCTTTGGAAAAGCGCGTGACCGTGGATGATAATTTGAAAACCTTTAAGTTGTTATTTCTGTCCAGTGAATATTTGGTGCAGAAGATAACCGTCACCGCCATGAACAGCGAACGAAAAACCGTTAATGTGCCCATGGCTGAATTTTCTATTTCCGACCTTGATATCCGCGAGAAAATCCCGGAAAATGTCGTGGAAAGTTTGTCTGATACCCCTGGAGTGCATTTTGTGGGTGCTGGTGGGTTCTCTGTCACCCCTTCTTTGCGCGGATTGGCGCGGTTTCGTGTCCTCGTGTTGGTGGATGGTGACCGTGTCACCAGTGATCGTCGTGTGGGAGCTTCCGCTTCGTTTGTGCCACCAGAACTCGTGGAACGCGTAGAAGTAGTTCGTTCTGCTTCGTCTGTTTTTTATGGTTCCGATGCTATTGGTGGTGTAGTGAATATTATCACCCGTAACCCCGGTTCTGCTGATGGTAGTGGACTCGGTAAAAATATGCTTAATCTTAATTACAATACCGTGGATGAGCATGTGAATACCGGTTTTACCTATCATTTGAATCCTGGCAAATGGAATATTGCCACCGGGTTCCAATTCTCCCGTGCCAGTGACTATAAAGCCCCGGAGAAGACTGTCAATCACTCTGGTTATTCCTATTATTCCGGTATGTTTGATATCTCTTATACCAATCAAAACCGTAAATTTTTCCTGGGCTATATGGCTGGTTTTGGTAAAGATATTGGAAAACCGGATCGCGTGAATGATCCCCGTATTTACAGTGTGGTTCCTTCTGAAAGTGATCAGTTTATCAGGATGGGGTATAGTGACATGGGGTTGATAAAGGATGGCTCGTTGGAACTCTCCATGTTCATCAATCCTCAGACCTACAATTTGGACAAGATGGACCTCACCAAAAAATCGCGGCAGAGTTCCAATATCTCTGGATTGAACCTGGGCTTTCGATCCGCTTTGAAAAAAACATGGAGTGATACTTTCTCTATGCAAGCTGGATTGGAGTGGTTCAGTCGTCAGAATGTCGATCAGGGTAATGAAAATGAGGATTTTAAGACCGGCGTCATTGATTTGACCTATCCTTTGCGTGATGGTGTTCGTAATGATTACAGTCTCTTTATGTCCTTTGATTACCTTGGCATTAAAACCTTGGAAGTGAATGGTGGTTTGCGTTACACCTTTTTTTCCATGGATGCCGTGTCCAATGGCGTGAATAAAGACCGGAGTACTGGTTCTTACTCTTTTTTCCTTGGTTTGACCAAAAAGATCGGCCAGTCCGTATCCGTGTTTTGCAATGTGGCCCGTGCGTTTCGGTTCCCTACCCTCGGTGAATCGTATTATACCGGTTTAACCGGTAGGAAATGGGTTATTGGCAATGAGAATCTCAAACCCGAACGGAGTCTCAATGTGGAAGCCGGAATAAAAATGGCTTACAGCCAATTTTCGTTGGGGTTATACGGTTTTGCCTATCGGATCGATGACATGATCGAACGGTATGTCAACGCCCAAAAAGTATATGCCTATGATAATATAGTGCGGGGCACGATTAATGGTGTGGAGTTGGAGATGCACTATTTACCCGTGAATCATCTCGACTTGTTTGGGCATGCATTTTATTATAAGGGGAAGAACAGCAAGAGTACAGTTAAGGAAGCGCTTAATGATGTTCCTGCTCCCCGGTTTTTGTTGGGTAGTAAGTTGACCTTTGACCGTTTGTGGTTTGAGGTCACGTATCTACACTCTTTTAAAAAGTCTGACCCCGGGCCAGCCGAATTGGCCAATAAGGCGTATGATTTGATGGATATTAAAGGTGGTTATTATTTCTCTTCCCGTTTGTTTCTTTATGTGAAAGCCGCCAATATTTTCAATCAGAATTATTATGCCAATGCCGACCCGGACATTCCCTTGTCCAAGGGGTTTAACTTTTCCGCTGGATTTCATTTTTATTTTTAATAGTTAAATTTGACTTTTGCATGGAAGGCCGGGGCCTTGTGTTGCGTGTTGCAATATGAGGTTCTTGGCCTTCTTTTTTTTATTGCAGGAAATATCGTTCGCTTGACTTTATGGAAATAGGTTGTATAGACTTTGTCTGCAACGTCTCTTCCTTATAATTTTTTTATTCAACTCTTCCATTTTAAAATTCTAACCAGCATCTTTCCATCTCATCACCAATACCATTTCAAATCATCGGCGATAATCTCTCAACATATCACTGATCTCTTCCCAAGTGATCGCCGATCCTTTCATAAACCATCACTGATGCTTTTATAAACCATCACTGATGCTTTCGTAAACCATCACTGATGCTTTCACAAACCATCACTGATGCTTTCG
>CAZCVI010000030.1:0-81633 GCA_964502145.1 uncultured Clostridia bacterium | reverse complement strand
TTTTTCAACAAAAATATGTGGAAAATAATTTACACAAAATACTTGACACAACCGAACTGGAGCGATTATCGTAAAAACAAAAGGTATCTGTTCAGCCAATCGGGCAGTTAGTTTGTCGTTCTTGTAGGTTCCATATTCCTGAGATTGGATCGTATTGACAACAGGGCAGTTTTGCATTAAGCGCGAGGTTTTCGTTTGCAACGGAAACCCGGCAATCAAAGCAGTTATACCGGTACTCGCACACATTGCAGGTTTCAATATTATCTTTTTTTAATGTCCAATAGATGTCAAAATCTCCAGATGCAATCATGCTTTTGATTTGATTCGTTTTTATATTTCCAAGACTCTTATGCCACCAGAGGCAGGGTTTTATATTTCCCTCCAAGTCTATAGCAATTTTGTTCCCCCAGCATGGATTAAATTCTTGATTATAAAAAAATGAAAAAGGATCGGTGGTCATTTTTTCAAGGGTGACTTTCAAAGCGACATTCGTAGTTGCGATCAGATTAATCCCGGTGTCCTCCAAACATTTCTGCCACTTCTCTTCAACTTGCCCAAGAAACAGCACGGCATAAGTTGTGGCTGCTATTTCTTCTTTAATTTTTTTGATCATATCCCATTTTGCAAAGGGATTACCGCCGGTGATTAGGACACGCTCTATCGGGATGAATTTAAATTGCTCGATAATCTGAGATAACACTTCAGCGGAGATATCGCCGTTTCCTTTAGTGCAAGCACAAATTTGTCCACAGTTTTCACAATTCTCCTCACACACACCAGTGAGGCGTATCTGTAGCTCTCTGACCATAAAATTCTCTGTATACTTTTTTAGGGAGACCTGAAACTTTAAAGGTAAAACACCCTCTGTTTCAAAAGCAAGATCATTATCCACCAGTTGTTTTTTTAATTCCTCGGCATCACCTTCAGGGGCGATTTGGAATATCCTTCCATTTAAACAGTCAGCCAGAAGCCAGTTTGTTTTGCCTTTAACTTTATGCACAAAGGGGGATAATTTAATTTTTTTCATTCGTTTAATCTCCATTTCTCCAGGTAGTACTCTTCATTGATTTCCGAGGTTAGGTACAAATATCCATTGAAGCTCATAATGTAACTGCTTATATATCCGCGTGTTAGTCTGTTATGGTCATAAAAACATGGGAAATTGACCTTGCCCAACATTTCTAGGTCAAAGTTGAAATAATCGGCGTCCACCAATCCGTTGCATTCATCCATATAATCTTTTCGTCGAATCACCACAAAACCTTTTTCGAGTGGAACTACCTTTGATGCGGGTTGAATCCAATCTGTAAAAACTCTACGCTCAATTCCAACTCTGGAGGATTGTTCGTGTAGCCATTTATTCTTCATATTCAGCGGAACTTTTTTCATTTCTACATTTAAACGAACTCTTTTAATTATTTTCCCATTAAAATCATAGATACTAATCTGGTATGATTTCATATTAATATAATAAATCCTATCAATGTTTTTGAAGTTTTGGTAGAAGTAGGAAAATTCCGGTTCTTCACCTATGATATGTTTTCTTTGGCTGGTATATGAAATTGTTGGGCCTAAGGTATGAATAAGATTTTTCTTCATTTCGGGAAAAAAGACCAATTCTGTCGTATAAATCTTTGCGCCCTTTTCTTTGATAATCTCCAAATGAGTACCCAAAAAATATCTACCATTTTTGATCATGGTAATAGGAAGATAGCGAGGAAGTTTTATAAATTTTACAAAACTAAAGTTTTTGTCGAAAATATTGACTCTTCCTTGGGTATTATCCGGGGCATATATGAAATCTTTGCCAGGATAAAAATAAACACCTTCGCCCAAATCATTTGGTCCCATGCCAAGTTCAAACATCTTTTCGCTCACAAGATTCAATTGGTCGTCAAATTTACGTACAATGCATCTTTCACGTCCTTTGTCGATACTATATCCATATACATACACATGGATATGATCATGAAACAGATTCGGGAAACGGAGATCAGAGATACGGATACTTTTTAGTTTTTCTGGTACCAAATTCAAAATAACACTGTTTTCATTGATGATGATTTCCTTGATACTGTCATTGCGATTTTTGTCACAGTGACTCAAGAAAATCAACAATATTGTTAGAACTATCAGCAGCTTTTTTTTCATCTTCGAAACTCCTTTTCTTTCATGTTCCTTTTGACAATACCTCTTATGATATGGGTCTTCGTCGATACTATATTATACCAAATTCAGGAGCCCCTTACCACTCTTTTTAACCGTGAAAATTGTTTCATTAATTTTTTCCGTATCTGTTCAGTCCATCGGCAATAGATGAAAGAAAGAAAAAGATTTGCCCACGAATTACTCGAATTATCACGAATAGCCACGAAAAAAGAGTTTATTTATCTTTTAATTCGTGAGAATTCGGGAAATTCGTGGGAGTCTTTTCTTTAATCCAACCTGATTGTAGTCACATAGCAGCCATTCTCCTTTTAAATTTTGCTATTCGCGAATGAATTTCGTTACCGCTGGATAAATCAGTAAAAAAATACCCATTCCTCTCTCCAATGACACTTATTTTTTGTAGACAAAGCAATTACCAGCGATTACCTGACGAATCACTTATAAAACAGAACAAACATCATTACAACCAAGATAAAAATTAAATTATAAGGGTTTTGTCCTGGGACAAATGACATTGCTTCAGGGACAAATGATTTTTTTCAGGGACAAATGACTTTGTTCGAGGGACAAATGATTTTGTTCGAGGGACAAATGATTTTGTTCGAGGGACAAATGACTTTGCTCAAGGGACAAATGACTTTGTTCGAGGGACAAATGACTTTGTTCGAGGGACAAATGACATTGCTCAAGGGACAAATGATTTTTACCGGGAAAATGAGACATTGCGCAAGAAAAAAAGCATTGTAAACGTCAATTGGCACCAATTCCAATTATCCCCTTCTTCCCACTAACTGGTAAGCATCCACACCGCAAAAACTCCCAGTAAGAGCAACACTATCTTTTTATGCCCCAACCTTTCTTTAAAAAAAATAGTACCAATCATTGCGGAAAGTATAATCATACCAATGTTAAGAAACGGAAAAGCAATGTAAGCAGGAACCGACACCAACGCCTTTAACATAAAAAAGGAAGAAAAGAAATTGGGCACTCCTATTAATAACCCGGAAACAACTTCTTTACTCCGGGGTCTCTGACCTGTAAAAAGAATGTACCCCCAACTCCAAACCATACCGGAATAAAAAACAATGATCAGAAAAAAACCATCATCAACCTGGGGGAACCCCAGTTTAAAATATTTTATAGCAGAATCCAAAAGTCCAAATAACAAGAATATAGACAGCAAAATAGGCGAGAGCTTACCAATTTTTCCCTCCCAACAAAAAATAATCGAAAAGATGAGCACTAACGCCACAATATCAAGCAACAACGGCTTTTCTCCCCAGAACACGATTGACATGGTGACTGGAACAGCAAGCGAAAGCCTGCCAATAGTAACCGCACTGGCTAAACCCTTGGCCTTAATACCTCGACTAAACACCCAAAAAGCAAGAAAAAAGAAAAGCCCCAACACAATCCCATAACATAACACAGGAATAGTGAGCGTCGTTTTCCGAGAAAGAAAATAACTCAACGACCCAGCCACAATATAATTAGACGCAATAACCACCACGCGGTTGAGTCCCTTGTGCTCGAATACCCGCAGCAGCAATGCGATAACCAACGAAGACGATAATGATAAAGCTAAATACAGATATTCCATGTTTATGTTTTAGTTTATTTTAACCACAGATTACACAGATTAAAATGATTAGACAGATTAAAAGAAGACTTTTTTTAAAAAAACCTTTTCTTTTAATCTGTCTAATCATTTTAATCTGAGTAATCTGTGGACTTCTTTTACTTCCCTAGGTTTTCAGATTCATGAAGAGGTTGAACGAAATGGCTATGAATAGAAAAATAGGGGCGAAGGCGGAGAGAAAAGGTGACATGATACCGGCGGTTCCGAGCGCACTGAAGACGGCAAAAGAAAACCAAAAAATCATGGATATGCCAATAGCAATGCCGATTCCATAAAGTGTGCCTCGGTTCCCCATCATGAAGGAAAATGGAATGGCAATCAAAACCATGATCAAACTGGACAAAGGGAACGCATATTTATTATATAACTTGGCCTCATACCTGCTGGTGTCCGATTTTTTCTCTTCTAAGTAGCTGATATAGGATTTTAGGGTGTTGATATTCATGTATTCGGGGAAGGCAATCTTCTTGGTAAAAAGGTCCGGGCCCTCGTCGATTTTTATTTTTTTTATGGCAAAGGTTTTGAAATTACGGGGCACATTGTCATGGAAATCGCGTTCATACCCTTCTTCTAAGACCAATTCCTGCGGGCTAATCCAGCGTGCATAACTGGCATGAAGGCGTTTTTTCATGGTAAAGTCGGCGTTAAAATAAATCATGTTGAACCGGTTGATACGGTCATGCTTACGGTCCAAGTATTCATAAAAATAAAAGGCATTGTCTTTACCTGTGACCCAATTCTGGAGCACTTCCTGCTGGGGGACATTGACTCTTTTATGGATAAGATTGAGCACGTCTTGTTTGATGCGGTTGGCTTCAGGGGCGATCTCCTCTTGCACGTAGAAATAACCAACTGAAAGAAGCAAACCCAATATTATCGCAGGCAATGTCAAACGATACAAACTGATACCACTGACTTGCACAGCGATAATCTCATTGTTTTTACTCATGACTGAAAAAGTCAACAACACGCCGGTCAAAATGGAAACAGGCAAAACAAAACTGATTATTTCGGGGGTGTGATAATATAAGTACTTAAAAATATAAAAAAAGGCGACTTTGTTCTCTACTAAATCATCAATCAACTCGACAATATTGATGATATAAAAAACGAGGATC
Organism: uncultured Clostridia bacterium; assembly: GCA_964502145.1. Classification (GTDB taxonomy): domain Bacteria; phylum Acidobacteriota; class Aminicenantia; order UBA2199; family UBA2199; genus CAZCVI01. The sequence continues at coordinate 76,707 of CAZCVI010000030.1, read as the reverse complement.
AGGGAACAAAAAATAAGAAAAAAAGCAAAGACCAATTTTTTGAGGACATACATATCAATGATCTTAAAAATCCTGAAGCGAAACCTGGCTTGTGGCAATTTAATTACTAATAAGACGTTGCGTCCGATTGTTTCCCGTTTCTTAAGGAACTGCTTTTTAAAGTGACTGGCGGAAGAAAACAACCATTCCCAGTTAATATTTTTTTCCTTGGCGGAAAAATAATAGAGAATAATCCCGACGATCAATAAGAAAAGATCAGCGGCCCACATGCCTAAAAAGGGTGCGAGTATTCCTTTACGAACCATATTTTCGGTGGTAATAGAGGTTGTATAATAGACAAATATAATCGCCAATGAAATAATAAACCCGCTGACCTTCCCGCCTTTTTTGGTAGAAATACCAAGCGATAACGCGAGAAACCCAAGGGCCAAACACGCAAAAGGTAAGGCAAACTTGCGATGAAATTCAATGGCCAATGGCAGGTTCTGTGGTTCTTTTTTCATGCGTCGCAGTAATTCTGGGAAGATCAACCACTTCTCGCGGCGGGTCTGTTCAATATTGGTAAAATTGGGAATCTTCTCTTTTAAGAAAGTATAGCGGGTCAATTCGTAGCTTTTTTCTGGTTCCAAGAGCTTGTAGCTGTGAACGAAGGCATCGGTTAATACGATCAGACTCTCTTTTTTATTCAAATCTTGCAAGAATTTGCCGCGTCGCGCCTGGATTATGGTATCACTGTCGCCATTTTTTTTGGAGTACAGGAAAACGTCTTCCCATTCGCCAGTGTTTGGGTCGATATCATTAAAATAGAGCGTATAGTCTGGCAAGTTCTTGTAGAAATCACGGGGTTTGATGTCGCTGATCGTGCGTTTTAACTGCACCTCGGTCATTAATTTAACTAAACGGAACCCAGCTTCTGGGGCCATGTACATGATTAACCAAGAAGAAAACAACCAATTGATGATGGCGAAAATCATGATTGGTTTTAAGATTCTGAAGTTGTTCACGCCCATGGTTCGAAACGCTACGATCTCTGAATCGGTGGACATACGACTCAAACCGGCTAAAATTCCCATCAGGGTTGACATGGGAATAGTAAACGACAGGAAATCGGGCAACATATACAGTAAAATCTGAAGAACGGTCAATGTGGAAGCCTCTTTGGCGATTAACGTGCTGGAAAGTATAAAAATCATATTGATCAAGAGGGTAAAGGTATAGACCAACAGTCCGATGGCAAAGGGCGAGGCAACTTCTTTCAGTATATATTTATCAAAGGATTTCATGCTTTTTTTTTGTTGTTAAGATTCAATCATAACATAACTGGCGCTAACCTGCAACTGTATGGCATCCTAAATCCACTGCCAAGTTTTAAAAAGAGCCACGCATAACCATGTCAGGCTGGACTATCTGGACATACTGGACTTACTGGACAAGCTGGAAAAATCAAAGGTTTTGTGAAGTCCAGTAAGTCCAGTAAGTCCAGTTTTTTCTGAAACTTGGCGGTGAATTCATGGTGAATAGACTGGACAAAAAAAACCTCTTGTCTTTTTCCGCAAAATAAGGGATAATAAAAATGGTGAGGAAAATATGCCTGTGAATGGTGCGGATAATAAAGTGCAAGAAAAAATGGCACAAGAGCTGAAACGAAAAGTCTTTGTGGCGCGTCAACCGATATTTGATCGGGATAAAAATATCTACGGGTACGAGTTGCTGTTCAGAAATGGTCTGGAAAATTTCTTCGATGAATCTCTGGATAAAGATTATGCTTCGTCTAAGGTCGTGTTAGACAGTCTCATGTTGTTTGATTTGAACGAGTTAACCTGTGGTAAGCGGGCGTTTTTGAATTTTACAGCCAAGGTATTATTGAGTGAAGCGGCGCTTGCTTTTCCGATTGATGCGATTATCATCGAATTGCTGGAAACAATCCCACCAGACGCGGATATTGTGGCAGTATGTACGATGTTGAAAAAAAAAGGGTATATGTTGGCTTTGGATGATTTCGAGTTCGCCCCCAAATACCAACCGTTGATTGATCTGGCTGATATCATTAAAATAGATGTTCTGGCGACTCCCCCAGAAGAGTGGAGCGCGGTAATAGAAAAAAGCGGCAGAAAGAATATTAAGTTCCTGGCTGAAAAAGTGGAAACGTTCGCGGTGTACAATCAAACCCGGGACCTGGGTTACCATTATTTTCAAGGGTATTATTTCAGCAAACCAGTGATTGTTTCAGGGAAAGAGATGCCCAGTTATAAAATAAACCTGATGCAAATTTTAAAAGAGATGCATCAGTTGGAAGTGAGCATCTCCAAGCTGGAACGGATCATCACCCGCGATGTGGCTATATCATATAAGCTGTTGCGGTTTATTAATTCGGCTGCTTTTGGATTTGTGAAGGATATTCATTCGATCCGGCATGCGTTGAACTTGCTGGGGATTTTGGAATTCAAGAAATGGATGTCGTTTATCTTGTTGTCGCAGATGGGCAGTGACAAGCCCAATGAATTGTTGATCAACTCGTTGATCCGGGCCAAGTTCTGTGAATTAACTGCCGAGAGTATTGCTCACAGCCATCTTAAACATGATTTTTTCTTGATGGGGTTGCTCAGTCTGATTGATGCCTTTCTAGATCGCCCTGTAGTAGATATTTTAAAAGAGCTCCCGATTTCTGCGGAAATCAAAAACGCGATTCAAGGGGAAGATTCAAAGCTAGGGCAAGTACTTAAATTAATCATCCATTATGAGCAAAGCAAATGGGAAACGGTCTCAGAACTTTGCACGGTACTGAAGTTGGATGAAAGCAAAATCTTACAACACTACTTCGTTTCTATCAAGTGGGCGAATGATTTCAGCATAAAATAGTAGTGGGCGCTGCACGGCAATACTGTTGCACTGGATTCACCATCAAATTCGTGAAAACATATGGACGATGTGGACCGAAAACAAAAGCATTTTTTTGTCCACATCGTCCATAAAGTCCATATCGTCCACTTAGTCCATATCATCCACAACGATTACAAAAATAGCCGGATTATTGACTATGAATCCAGGGTTTTAAAGGGGGTTGCATTTTATTATTGAGTGTGTTATAAAAAAAGGGTGCGTTATGAGAAAAAACAGAGCAGAATGAGATCAGTAATCGCTGAGAAAAGGATGATTGGCGGATTAGATAGCACATCCAGTGACGGTAGTCTACCATAATGACCTCTGAATATAAAATGCCAGGGCCATTATTGTCGATTATCATTGCGAATTTCAATAAAGAATTATATCTCGGCGACTGCTTGAACAGTATTTTGAGTCAATCCTATGAACACATCGAAATCATTATTGCCGATGATTTATCAACGGATTCATCGGTGGAAATTATCAAAGAGTATGAGAAAAAATTCCCGAAAAAGATAAAATGCCTGTTTAATGGGACCCATTCAGGGGTGACTTACACGAGACACCACGCGATTCTTAATTCCACGGGTTCGTATATCACAACTCTGGACAGCGACGATTATTATTTTGATTTGCGCAAACTGGAAAAAGAGATGGCATTGCTCTGGGTGTACAAAGAACAAAAAGGCCAAGATATCATAGCGTTCTCCAATATTGTGCTGGTACAAGAAAATAAAACGATGATGGGTATCTGGGGAACTGCGGAAAATATCAGGGAAGGACACATTCTTACGCCTATTATGGGGCGTAACTGTTTGATTCCCCGCGATTTTGTGATGAGTCGCGATGCCTATTTCCATGTGGGCGGTTATGACCTAACGATTCCTATTTACGAGGACTGGGACTTGAAAATTAGACTGGCGGCTAAATACGCATTCTATTTTACTGGCATAAACGGAACTGCTTATCGCAGACATGGGAAAGGACTCTCTTCGCTTCCTGTTCCTGAGCATGAAAAATGGCTCACATTTATTTATGAGAAGAACCGGCATTTGACTGATGGGGAAAATAATAGTCTCATCCAGCACGGCCTTGAGGAGTATATAAATTTATTACGCCATTCATGAGTACTAACTTTAAAATAAAGGAATTATGAACGATAACCTTGGGAGGACAAGAAATGCATGGTCTGAGAAAAATAGTATTGTTTGTTTTGCTGGTGGTTGTTTTGGTGGGCTGTACAAAAAAAGAAAAAAAGACTGACACTCCACAAAAGACAACCGAAAACGGAGTCAGTTCAATCGCAAAGAAAGAGGATAGTTCACGTAGGAAGTTTTCAGCTTTATCTTTTACAGATAATACGAATTGGATCAATGGGGTCGCGGTAAAAGATAAAAACACGGTGTTGCTACAAATCGGCAAAAATGCGCCTCTGCCTGTTCAAGTCGGTTATAAATTAACGTTTGCTTTCAGTGGTGAAGCGGAAATTCTGAAAGTTAGCCGGATGGAAATGAAAGACTATGCCAATGTTTTTATCACGGTCAATAAACCACTCGATGTCATTGGCGATGGTAATCCGAATCCAATATTTGTCAAGAGTTTTACGATAACGCCTGCTTCTGCCAATAAGGCGAAAGTGTGGCGGAACGGCATAAGTCTTGAGCACAAGGGATTGTTTGTTTTCTGGATCCAAAGCACCGAGGCTGTTCCGGTTAAAATTGGTGACACACTGCGGTTTGCTTTTAGTGGCAAAGCCATTGTTAAAGAGGTGAACCGATATCAGGGCACTGCCATAGTGGTTAAAGTAGACATGAATAAACTCCTTGATCCGGAGAAAGACGGATTTCCCAATACGGTTGAAGTCGTGTTGCGAGACAAATAACGCTTATGGGTAACCAGGAAAAAAAGCCGATTTTTATTCATTCATTGTTTAGAACAGGCAGCACATACCTGTGGAATAAATTCCGACAGGATGGGCGCTATTATTGTTATTATGAGCCGTTCAATCAAATCATTGGGGAACTGAACACCAACAACCCGGCCCCATTAAGCGGGGACGAAAATATCACCACACTGATGCGGCACCCGATTTTAAACCGTGACTATTTATTTGAATACCAACCGCTTTGCACAGAAGGACCGATTGGGATTCCTTATTTTAAAAAATCCTTTAGCTTTGATAATTTCTGCAATAATGAAACGAACCCGGAACAGAAAAAATACGTGGATTTCCTGATCGAAAATACAGGGGGAAAAATACCGTTGCTCCAGTTTAATCGGAGTGCTTTAAGAATTGGCTGGTTTAAAAAATATTACGCGTCCAGTTTACATATGTATCTGGTCAGAAATCCCTTTGATCAGTTCTGTTCTTATTTGTCAATGGCTGAAGAACAGGGGCTGGATATTTTTTTAATCATGGACCTGATTACCACCGGAGTCAATCGTAATAAAGGGATATTTAGGGAACTGGCAAGGCATATTCCATTACTTGAATATCATGGGCAGTGTTTCCGGGATGAGGAGTTTGTGTATAGACAACTGCTGCCAATTTACTCTACTGAGGAAAAGTATTTTATCTTTTATTATATCTGGTTTGCAGCATTAGTAGAGAACCTGTTAAACTCAAGCTTAATCCTCAATATTAATTTTTTAAGCAGCAGTGCGCCTTACCGCGCTAAATTTAACCAGCATCTGCAAACCTATCATATTGATAATATGGATTTTAGCGATTGCAAGATTCAAGCATGGACAAAATCAGTGCTGGCTGAAAATAAGCGCACCAAGATTCAAGAAACGATACAATCGCTTATTTGGAGCCACTATTCCGGGTCAGAAATTGCACATATCACGGCGAACCTGGACAATGAGAACCGCGCCTATTTTAATATTAGTAATACAGATTCGGCAACATGCAAAACAATAAAAATTCCTGAAAAAGAATTATCTAAGATTTGGGCGCAAAAATGCGATTCTCTCTGCGCCAGTTTTTCAAATACATCGGTTCAATTACTCCACCAGATCAATGACTTGATACAAAAAATGGCTGAAATCCAGCCAGAAATGCGGCTCCTAAACCAAAAATTACTGGAGGTTTCCAAGAAGTTGAACCAAAAGGAACACGAACTCCTCCAAGCAAACCAGCAATTAATGTCGCAAACACAGGCGCTGGAAAAAAACAATCAGGAACTGGCTTTAAAAACCCAGGAATTAATACTAAAAGAGCAACAACTCACTAAAACCCACGAGTTACTTGTGACTGAAACTCTGGAGTTAGAAAAAACCACGGAAAAACTGGCTTTACAATCCGCTGCATTAGCAACAAAAGATAGGCGGGTAGCGCAATTAACCCGCGAGTTGCAAGAGAAAGAAACCTGCCTCAATACCATCCTCAATAAAAAAGAATTTAAGCTGGGCAAGTTCCTTATGGCGCCTTTTTCTAACCCGCCAAAAAGAGCTAAAGGGGAAAATAAGGCCGGGGGCTTAAGAATAAAGGGCGATGTTAAAAAATCTCTTCCCAATCGCCCCTTGATCACGGTGATCACGGTCGTTTTAAATGAACCGGTTGCGTTACAAAAAACCATGAACTCTATTTTTGGCCAGACCTATGATAATATCGAATATATTATTATTGATGGTCTTTCTTCGGAGGCAACATTAACTATTATTAAAGAAAATGAAGACAAAATCGATTACTGGATCAGCGAAAAAGATAAAGGAATCTTCGATGCGATGAATAAAGGCATTGAGCTGGCTACTGGAGATTGGATCAATTTTATGAACGCTGGCGACTATTTCTTCCAAAATGATACGGTTAGCACTGTTTTTCAAAAGCCCTATGGCACTGCCGATTTTATTTATGGTGACACGTTCTTTCTGGGCGGGGATTATTACGGGGTGGTGAAGTGCTGGGATTTAAATATCTTGTGGCAAACCATGGTATTTACCCACCAGAGTCTTTTTACCCATCGCCGTATTTTAAAAGCCCGGCAGTTTGATACCACATTTAAAATATGTGCGGATTACGATCTCATCTATAGTTCTTATATGCAGGGCAAGAAGTTTTTTAATGCAGGGACGGTTATTTCTGCTTTTGATCCTGGATTCTCGGATGTGAACCGTGCCAAGCTGGCTTACGAAAAATGGAAAGTAGTAAAAAAATACCGGCATGATGTTGCGTTTCATATGTTTTACCTCAAACTCTTTATAAATCGGTATTTCCGAGATCGCCGTAAACGCCGCGAAAAAGCAACCACCAGTTTTGCAGTGCCTCGTTACGATGATATCTTTACTAATCCTGATATTTCGCTGACCAGCGGCTTTAGAGATAAAGAAGGACCATACCCTGCACTTCATTTACCACGCGTAAGATGGGGACTCGGCCCTGAAAGTATCATACAAATCCACTCCAATTACAGAAGCCAGAAAAATCTTTTGCTGCACGTAAAAAGCTTGTTCCCGGCTGACCAGACAATAACGATTATGCTAAATGACCAGCCAATCGCTGAGCTGTGCATTGAAGTAAGTATAAAAGAGCAAGAAAAAGACTTTCACGTGTTGTCCATACCAGTGGATTTAGTAGCGGGCATCAATGTGGTAAGATTGACATATAATACTTGGAAAACATCGCCAACCGCAGATGATGCAGACCAATACCCACTGGCTGTTTTATTTTCCAAAATCGAAATTGCAGAATAGAAAAAATGCAGAATAAAAATGAAACGCATTAATATTGAGTTGATTAAAACCTTCTACCCGCATTGGGGGAAATTTACAGCCTTCAATTCGTTCTTACACTATTTTAACCCGAAACAATTCAAGCAAAGCATGAAAAATGTACCCATGGGGGATGAGAACGTCTACCTGCCGCCCTTCCTGAAAAACTATTGCCGTAAAAAAATTGCCAAAAAAAAGGTGCAAGAATACAAATTGAATGACTTGAAAGCGGAAGTCATGTTATGGGTCAAGACTTTTTTTAAAAAGATTGACGTGGTTCTTTTTTTTGATGCAGAACACTCGCTCATGTTTTTCCCGTATTGGAACAAGAGACTTCGGTTTCTCCGTTCCACGCCAAAAATAATCGCCATGTTTCATCAACCGCCATCCATTCTGGAAGGAATTATAAATATGGAAATCCTTTGGCGGGTAGACCATGTGGTGGTGGTTTCATCCGTCCAAGCCGAGTACTTCGCGCGTTTTTTACCCCGCGAACGGATTACGACTATTCTTCTGGGCGTGGATACGGAGCATTTTAAACCAGCGCGGCACCTAAAAACGGCCAAAACGTTCAAACTTTTAAGCGGTGGGGTATGGCTAAGGGATTACGACACTATTTTTGCCACAGCAGCATTGTTGCAAGGAACACCTGCTATTGAATTTCATATTGTCGCCCCACAACACCTTAAACCGGCCAACTTGGATAATGTTATTTTTCACGAGAACATCTCTGATTCCGAATTGATGGTTCTTTATCAAACCTGTGACGCGTTATTTCTACCTCTTTTAGACGCGACTGCCAATACTTTTTTGTTGGAAGGATGCGCGTGTGGTTTACCGGTGATTTCGAGCCATATTCCTGCTATTAAAGCTTATTTCCCAGGTGAAGAAGCGCTATTAATAGATCATAATGACCCGGCTGCATTTGCCAAAACAATATTAGATGTATATTCCGATCCGCAAAAACAATCAGGAATGTCGGATTGCGCACGGGAAAGAGCATTACAATTGTCTTGGTCAACCATATGCAAGGAATATGAAGGCTTGTACTTGAATGTGCTTTCACAAAACGGGCCATCATTGGCTGCCAAAATAAACGGGCCAGAAGACGAGAAAAAAGAATTGGCAGCAACGGTAACACAAATAAAAAATGAAATGATCCGGTTTTTGCAGGAGAACAAAACCCATTCCTTTAATATAAACACGAATGAAATCGAGGCGTTCACCAGGGAATTTTTGGAAATTTATCCAGGAAGACCAATAAAAAACAATGTCGGGGGTGCGGATGTGGTGCCTATTTATTGGCTTTTTGTTATCGCCAAGTGGTTGAACCCCGGACTCATTGTCGAAAGTGGTGTATGGAAAGGCCAGACTTCATGGATGCTACGAAACGCAAGTTCTACGGCTGAAATTCATGCGTTTGATGTTTATTTTGGGAATTTAGTCTATCATGACAGTTCGATTTCTTACCATGAGTTGGACTGGATAAATTGTGAGATCAGAAACAGTCACCCGGACAAAGGGCTCATCTTTTTTGATGATCATATTAACCAAGCCAAACGGGTGCGGGAAGCATATGACCGGGGTTTTAAATGGTTGATTTTCGATGATAATGTCCCGGTAAACCAAATCAAGCGCATCGGGTTACCCGCGCTCCCCAGTATTGGGATGCTTTTTGATCCCCTGTTAAAAGAAGGGGATATTATTACATGGGAATTGGATAACAAGGAGTATTCGTATACGTTTGCTGAAAAGGACACCTTTGGCGCCAGGGAATTAATCGACTTTCATCTCGTTGTCCCCAATTTTACCTGTCTGACATTGGTGAAGCTCAAATAATTCTCGAAAGGAATGCTGGACTATCTGGACTATCTGGACTTTCTGGACCAACTGGACCTCCCAAAACCTGTGAATGTGGTCCAGTTAGTCCAGTAAGTCCAGTAAGTCCAGTTTTTCCTGAAATTGGCTAGTCAATCCAAGTGGAACAACTACTCTATTACGTTTTCAAGGAGAAAAGATGCTAAAATTAAACATGAACGCCGCGGAAATTAAAAGTGAAATCGAACGGCTTAATCCCTGGTATTCGACGATTGAGTTATATCCTGAAGTATTTACCAACGGTTATATGCTCAATAATATTGGTTTAACCCGTGATTTGCTTCGGCGTAGCGCGGTTAAGGGCACCAATTGCCTCGATATTGGTGCCATGGAAGGAGTTTTATCTATTTTATTGAAGCGTCAGGGTGCCATGAATGTAGTGGCGGTGGATGGCGACAACCGTTCCAGAAAAATGCCGCTATTGCAAGCCACTTATGGCGTTGAATTTCAATATATTGGCAATCTCGCGTTGCACAATACCTTGGATTATTTATTGAATAAAAGCCGATTGTATGCTGTAGGCAAGTGTCCCTACCGTTTTGGTTTTGATATAGTTGTGTTAAGCGGTGTGTTGTATCATGTGTATTCGCCCATGCATGTGTTGGCGATGGCGCGTTCTTGTTTGAAGGAAGGTGGCTTGATGATCATTGAAACAGCGGCCATTAACGAGCCCACTTATTCCATGAGATACAATTTCACAGGAAAAGGGTATCTTTATGGCTGGACCGATACTTGGTTCATGGATGTGCCCTTGCTGGATTATTTATGCCGCTTTTTGAAACTGGAACCACTCGATTGTGTCTACTCTGCCACGCCACACAAGCTTTGTCCGAACCTGATCCGCATCGGAGTGGTCTGCCGTGCAGTGGATAAAATATTAAATACTACCGGTGACAATACCATGGTAGAATCTAGCTTTAATTATGATTACAATACGCTTATCCGCCATGACCTGACAACCGAGAAAATCTCTGTTCCAATCCCTTTTGAAGTTGCCGAGAACGGACTTTCAAAACGGGAAGATATTCATACCTGCGATCTTTACGCTACCATCAATAAACGAAAACCAATGGCCCTTAATGAAAATCATGCTGTCCTTAAACTAGCGGACATATATTAATGGTCAGGAAATAAGCGGTGCAAAATGAAGATTGCCATCATTAGTACGTATGATAATGCGGGTGGCGCACCCTTAGCCGCTTTCCGGCTGCATAAGGGCTTGCGATTATTAAACCACCAGTCCACTATGGTAGTACGCTTTAAAAACTCGGACGATCCAGATATCTATACGGTTTACGGAAAAAACTGGCAGATGAATATGGAAACAGAAGTGTTTAAAACAATGGAAAAACTGGCAATTCATCAAAACCGCACTGAACTTTCCAACACGAGTTTTTCAATGCCGTACCCGGGGTTCAATCTAACAAAAACCGACTTCATTCAGAGTGCCGATGTGATCAATCTCCATTGGGTTTCTTATTTTCAATCCGTGGAGACAATCGCCGCGCTTCTGAAACTGGGAAAACCAGTGGTTTGGACATTACATGATCAGAATGCATTTACTGGCGGCTGCCATTATGCAGCGGAATGTCCAAAATACCGCGAGGATTGCCGGGATTGCCCCCAATTAAACGACAATACCGCGCAAATCCCTTTTTCTATTTTAAATAATAAAGCGCTGCATTGGCAGGACAACTTGACGATTGTAACACCCAGTCATTGGCTGACAGAATGCGCCCGGCAGAGTCGCTTATTTAAAAATTTCCGCGTGGAAACCATTCCCAACTCCTTGGAAACCGATATCTTTACACCCACAGAAAAAAAAGCCGCCAAACAAGCCCTGGGAATACATCCGCTACAGTTGACCTTACTGATCGGCGCACACAGTAGCAATGAAAAACGCAAGGGGTTCTCACAACTGGTCGAAGCCATCCACTATTGCCTGTTGGATCAAAAGTTCAAGGATTTGGCCAACCAAGGCGGGATTAAGATATTAACCTTCGGCCCGCCCCAAGAAGAGTTAACTCATCTCGAAATCGAGATTAAATCGTTTGGATTTATCGGTGACACTAAAAAATTGGCGGCTATTTATTCCGCTGCGGATTTATTTATTTTGCCTTCTTTAGAAGATAATTTGCCCAATACAATGCTGGAATCCATGGCCTGCGGAACCCCGGTGATCAGCTTCGCGGTGGGAGGCATGCCGGATTTAATCAAAGAAGGCATAACTGGCAGCATGGCCCCGTGTTTTGATAGCCAAAAACTTGGGCAAGCTATTTTAAACCTCCTTTTTGACGATAATAAACGAAAACAAATGAATCGCAATTGCCGTCACATGATAGAAACCAACTTTAAATTGCAGGATCAGGCCAATCACTATTTACAGCTTTTTAATGAACTGCTGAAAGGCAAAAGCATCGGGGAGAAGAATGAGCGCCACAAACCAGCAAGACATGAAATTATTCTGGATGAATGGGAACCGGTTTGCCCGGCAGGGATTTTTGATCTCTATAGAAAAAGCGCACTCACCCTCTTAATCGAAGGCATGGGACAAAAACAAAAATTGCACGAACAATTAAACCAGATGAAAACGGGAAATAATCGTTTTGTGGCAGTTATTGGCAGATTAGGGGACCGTTTTTTAGAAAAAACAAAAAAACTACTTAAACCAAAAAGGAAATAACGTGTCAAGCGGGACTAAATTAAAATTGAAGCTGGCTTTTATCGATCATTCATTTCATCAAAAATCAAAAGCAACTGCATTTTTAATTGCTTTGCTCAATACCTATTATGAGGTGACAATCTTCTGGGATGAATCCTGGAACAATGGCCCAAAAATCGACCTGCGCGATTTTGTCGGTCAGAATTATGATACCATCATTATTTTCCAGCAAACCCATTTCTCCGTCAAAGAGTTGGACGCTATTGCAGCGCAAAATCCAGTATTGATTCCTATGTTCGATGACAGCAAAGAGTTCCCGGATATATTCTGGGATAAATTCAGGCATGTAAAAATCATTAATTTCTCAAGGCAGTTTCATTTGCGTATGCTACGTCTTGGACTCCGTTCGAACTATTTCCAATATTTTCCACCCCCACTGACACCGGTTATGCAGGGCCAAAAAGAAAACACAACAAATACAGAATTAGTTGGCTTATTCTGGCAAAGAACAGACAAAATTACCTGGAACCATATCCGCGAATTGATAAAAAATGCCGATTTCAAGAAGATTCATATTCATGCCGCTGTCGATCCCCCTGGTGATTACCCGGTGGTTCTCCCCTCGCCCGAAGAGATAAATAAGTATCATATCACTGTTTCCCAATGGTTCGCGGATAGCGCCGAATACTGTAAATTATTAAATGCCAGCACTGTTTTTTTTGCACCCCGATTATATGAAGGTATTGGCATGTCTTTTTTGGAAGCCATGCGGCTTGGGAAATGTGTGGTTGTTCCCAATAATCCCACAATGAATGAATATGTAGCCCATGGAAAGACCGGATTAATATATGATCCCGATCATCCCACCCCCCTGGATTTTTCTAAAGCCGCAGAAATCGGTGGGAATGCAGCAGAATACATTAAAAATGGGTATGCGTTATGGCAATTAGCTGAAAAAGAGATGATTGATTTTATTAGACAACCCGTAGAAAAGGTTGGATTTTGGAAGAGAATACAATCTGGATTCACCACCAAGTTAATGGGAGTTATGGGAGTTATGGGAATTCTGGGAGTTATGGGAATTCTGGGAATTATGGGATAAACAATTAAATCCCATTCCTCCCATTCCTCGCATAACTCCCATAATTCCCATAACTCCCATACTTCCCATTCTCCCATTCCTCCCACGTGCTTTTCCGCTACTCTCAAAGAACTGGCATCCAATACAATAAAGGAGAAAAACAAATGAACCCCTTCAGCGAAGGTGGCCGCCGTATGAACGGCATCTATAAAGAATCCACCGTAAGCAAACCCTTGGTAACAGTGGCAACCGTAGTGCGCAATGCCGCCACCCAATTGGAAAAAACAATACACAGCGTGCTCTCCCAAACCTATGAAAACATCGAGTATATTATCATTGATGGCGGTTCAACCGATGGCAGCCTGGACATTATAAAAAAGTATAACCCGGTCATTGATTATTGGCTCAGTGTGAAAGATAAAGGCGTTTATTATGGCATGAACACCGCCATTGATTTAGCACGTGGTCAGTGGATTAATTTTTTGAATGCTGGTGATTTGTTTTGTCATGAAAATGTCCTGCAAACTGTTTTTGAAGCGCCACGATTCCCCGAGGATAGCGATTTATTATATGGGGATTTTTATTTTCACTTTGCCAATGGTACTATCGTGCCTTTAAAAGCAAATCCGCTCGATACATTATGGCAATGCATGGCTTTTTCACACCAAAGTTTGTTCACCCGCACCCAGGTATTAGCAGAACAAAAATTCAGTCATAACTATAAATCAGCTTCCGATTATCATTTTATTATTAATGCTTACAGGGAGAAAAAGAAATTTTTCTACTTGAATGAGTTTATATGCGTGTATGCCGATGGTGGTATTTCCATCAAACGGCAATTCAGAAGCTTGATGGAACAATGGCGCATTGCACGAGAGTATGGGACTAATGGACAATTGAGGAAAAAGGAAATCGACAAATTCTATATTAAAGAAGTGGTTGACCATCTGCCAGGAATTATATACCGCATGCTTCAAAACACATAAAAGAACAACGTATCAAATAAATTGGAGATAATCATGAACGAACAATCACTATTCGCTGAACCTAAACTGGTAACCGATATAAAAGAGTGTTATTTTTATCATACTATAGACCTGCCTGACTATGGTACAATAAATGGAAGCTGGGACCTGCGCGGTAAAAACGCAGAATACTTTGGCGGCGTGGATTTTAAGGATAAAAAAGTCTTGGAAATCGGAACCGCCAATGGCGCACTCTGTTTTGAAATGGAAAAAGCAGGCGCGTCTGTTATTGCCTATGATCTTTCCAAAGACGATAGCTGGGACGTTGTCCCCCATCCCTTAAAAAATCCAGCCGACACATTGGAATCCAAAAAACACTGGACCGAAAAATTAAACAATGCGTTCTGGTTTGGCCATCGTTTGCTTCATTCCCAGGCGAAAGTCGTGTATGGCGATATTTATCATATTCCAGTAGAAATCGGGCCGGTGGAAATCGTTACTTTTGGCGCCATATTATTGCATGTCCGTGACCCCTTCCTCGCATTACAAACCGGCACCCAATTCGCACGAGAAACAGTGATTATCACCGATCTTTTAGGCGATGATGAAGCCAAACAAAATAACCAGCCATTGCTGAAATTTTTGCCTGACCCCAAGAATGAAAATAGATTTGATACATGGTGGCAGTTTTCTCCCCAAGCGATTATTAATATGATTAGCATTCTTGGATTCGGAACAACGTCTGTGAACTATCACGCGCAAAAATTCGGTAACTATACCATGAATATGTTTACCGTTGTAGGACGCAGAACAAGTGGCTTTAATAACTTCCTCAATGAACGGTGATGGAGACATTAATGGATAAAGAGAAATTTATTTGCACCATGGTATTGTCCGAGATGGTTATTCTATCAGACGGTAGAATAACTTCCTGCTGCATGGACCCGGCGGGAAATAATACCTTTGCAAATATTTACCAGGATAATTTCGCTGAAGTATTAAAGAAACTGCGGCTTTTTAAACAAAAACTAGCCACCGATCCAACCCAGGTACCCGAATGCCTGCATTGTTTTAATTCACGAAGAAGAATTGTAAAAGGCGAGGCGTTTTACGATTATTTTCTACACGAAAACCCCTCCGCAGAAGAAATAGATAAATACCTCAATTTGGACATAGCACCAAAAGGATTAATTATTGAACTCACCACCGCCTGCAATCTGACCTGCGTCGGCTGTTCCACCGGGGTTCGTAACACAAAACGCGCGCAACATCAAAAAGTCGAAAAAAGCAGGTTCATTGATATTGATAAATTTAAAACATGGATCACCCCCTATTTAGAAAAATTAGAAATGATCAAGCTTTTTAATTATGGCGAAACATTTCTACATCCCGGCGCAATCGAGTTCTGCTCCTTTGTGACAGCAATGAACCCAGATATCAATCTGATCATTGCCACCAATTTATTACCATTAAATTCCCCTGCAAAAATAAAAGAATTGGTCTTGGCTCAACCC
Organism: uncultured Clostridia bacterium; assembly: GCA_964502145.1. Classification (GTDB taxonomy): domain Bacteria; phylum Acidobacteriota; class Aminicenantia; order UBA2199; family UBA2199; genus CAZCVI01. Next base: position 61,011 of record CAZCVI010000030.1, on the reverse strand, counting down.
GACATGTTAGTCGTTTCTGTTCATGGCGCCAGTCAAGAAAGTGTTGAGAAATACATGGGCCCACATGCTGATTTTAATCTGGCACTCGCACTGATGAAAAAAATTATTGCCCAACGCAACCAGTTAGGATTAGTATTACCCGTGATTATCTGGAAATATATCCTTTTTTCGTGGAATGATTCTGCTGAAGAAATGAATCAAGCCAAAACATTGGCCGCAGAAAACAACATTGATTATTTAGGTTTCGAAGTCACCGGTGGGGAAATCGCTTCGCCCCGTTTTAATGTCGCCAGCAACGATTTTGCAGATTTAAAAAAAACCGACGTCTATATCGGAAACATCTATGCCAAACTTTTCTCCAGAAGAATCAAAAAATCAATTAATAAAAATGTAACCGTCATTGCACTTTGATTCGTTCTGTGTTACATTATCCTCATGAAACAGTTAGTTTGGCAGACCATATTTTGTGTTCTACAGGAATAAACCACCATGCCCATCGCTAGCACACGGGCCTTTGTTTTGGGTAGTTCCACACTCAGCGAACAAGACCGCCTTGTTCATCTCCTCACCGATGGACAAGGCATTATCCGTGCGATTGCCCCCGGTTCCATGAAAGCCAGGAACCGGTTCGGTTCACTCTTCGAAATGTTCACCGAGGGCGAATTCTACTACTATTGGAAAGAAAACAAAGAACTGATCACTATCTCAAAAGGCGAAATTATCAACAGTTATTTCACCATTGTGTCCGCACCCGAAAATATTTTTTATTTTTATCTCATTGCCGACGTGTTTCTTAGTTTTGTCCCCTATAATCATAATGATAATCGTTTGTACCGCTTGATACATACCATTTTGACCCACCGCCAGCTAGGCGTCGACATGGATTTGTTGTTGCTCTATTGTTTGGTGTGGGTGTTACGTATTGAAGGCATGATGTTCGACCCGACCCTGTGTTATAATTGTTATGACCACGGCCTCCAACAAGCTTGGTTCAAATCCGATTACCAGGGCATACTGTGCCATAAATGCATCACCAACGAAACCCAAATCCTGCACAAAAACGAGCTGGACTATATTAAATGGACCGAACATCACTCCCCCCAAGAACTCAATACCTGGAAAAACCATATCGAAACAGCGAAATTGATCCGCGCCTTCACACGCAAAATCCAATACCACGGCGAATGCACCTTAAAATCCGCCCAATACTTGGCCGAATACAAATAAATACGGGGCTTCGGAAACTTTTTAAGCATGTTCCGCGTCTTAAAGTTTTTAAAGTAGTAGGATTATTATATTCCATCAATATAGGATATCAAAACGAGCATCAGGAGGAAAACAGATGAGACAAATAACGGTTTTGGGTGTGGTGATTCTATTTCTTATGGGAATCTTCAGCGTGAATGGCTGGGCTGAAGTAAAAAACGGGGCCAAACCCCAAAACGGGGTGTGGGATTTTCGCCTACAACCCGTATGGGAAGCATTTAATGCCAAAGATGAGGCTCTGGCAGAAGTTTCAAGGCTACGAGTCGATGATAACGGGAAAATTTTTGTCTTTGACAGCAAGCATTTCAAGTATTTTGTGTTTAGTCCCGAAGGAAAGTTCCTGTACTCCTTTGGTAAGCGCGGAGAAGGGCCTGGAGAATACAAGCGGGGCGATGAATTTTTTCTGATTGGTCGTTATCTTGTGGTCGCTGATTTTGGGATACTGCATTTTTTCTTTAAAGATGGGAAATACGAAAAGTCTATCAATCTCGGTGGTCGTTATTTTCCTCGTGGGTTTTTAACTGAGAACCGAGTGTTAATCGTACAGCCCGAAGATTCAAAAACAAAAAATACCGAGAAAATAAAGTTATACGATATCCCGACGAAACAATGGACGAACATCAAGGAAATCGAATCAGAAAAACCTCTCACTGCTTCTACCAGCAATATTGCCGTGGTTATCAAAGATGCCAACACCACACCCATGTTGATCCTCATCAATGAAGGGGATAAACTCTATTTTGGGCAGAATGGCAAATACTATATCCAAAAAACCGGCCTGGATGGTAAATTAATCTCCTCGTTTTCCATCCAGGGCACCGAACCGAAGAAAATTTCCGAAACAGCCAAGCGCAAACGATTTGAAAGTATCAAGCTTAATGGCAGCCCAATGCCAAAGGAGCTGGTAGATCAAATGGTCAAGAATATGTCCGACCAATGCACCTATTTCAGTGGTTTAAGGATTGATGAATCCGGTTTAATCTATGTATATCTCACCGATCCAACCAACGAAACCGGCCAAGAACTTGATATCTTTTCCCCTGATGGCAAATATCTCTATCATGCCGCCATCAAATTACCCGGCGGACTCAAACTCTTTGATCCGCCTGTTTTTAAGGGCAACTATCTCTATGTGTTCGTCGAAGATGAAGAAGGAGAAGGGAAACTGGTAAAGTATAAGATCACCAAACCCAGCGTGTAATAGTCACAAACGAGTCTATAAATACAAAAGGCAGGAGTGTTTCACTCCTGCCTTTTTTTTTGCTCATTTCTAAGCCCACCCTGGATTTACCATCAGATTTGTGGAAAAACATGGACGATATGGACTTAGTGGACGATATGGACAAAAAAATGCTTTTGTTTTTGCTCCACATCGTCCATGTCGTCCACTAAGTCCATATCGTCCACAACGATTTCAGAAATTTGGCAGTGGATTCAGGCCACTTTACACGGATTGCATCCCCGCTCTTTTTATGGTAAACTACCTTTTTAAAAATGTTATGAATTAAACGGTATAAGGAGGACTCATGTTGCATTGGCTTGAAGTTATCGTCTTTTTTATCCTGCTGATATTAACCTTTTACGGTTTCTTTCAGCCCATTATCCTTCGTTATCAATTGATCACCGCTGCCCAACCTGAAAATCGCAGGGACAATATGCTTAAACGCATTCGCGACGCTGTATTCTCTTTCTTTTTTCTGCTCTGTTCCGTGAAAAAAGAGCGGGTTTTTACCGGTATTGTTCACATCTTTCTGCTTTATGGCTCGCTGACGTTTGATACAGTGAGCCTGAACCATATCTTGGAAGGGTTTAATCCCAACTGGAATTTTTATGGGCATGGTTTGATTCGTCATATTCATTCCGCCACTGCCGATATACTTGGTATTCTCGTGATTTTAGCCACCCTTTATTTTATTATCAGGCGCTGGGTGTTTCGGCCTAAATCGTATACCTATCCCTCTTTCGAATCGGGCATGATCTATACGTTGTTAATTACTGTGACCCTGACATTTTTTGCTTACGAGGGGGCAGTAATCGCCCACAATAGCGATCATACGTACTCCGCTTTTATTGGTCAATGGATTGCGCAATGGATGTCTGGTTTTAATCCTGTTTCAGAAACCACCGTTAAAATATGGTGGTGGATTCATATCATCAATGTCTTTTGGTTCGTGATTTATGTCCCCCGTTCTAAATATGCCCACATGTTCTTTGGTCCCATCAACCTGGCTTGCCAAAACTATAAAAGCACGGGATTTCTCAAACCCTTAAAGATTGACATGGACACGGCGGAAAAATTCGGCATTGTAAATATCACAGACATGACCTGGAAAGATCATCTGGATTCTTTTGCCTGCATGGAATGCGGCAGATGCGATGACTACTGCCCAGCCAACCGAACGGGCAAACCACTCTCCCCGAAAAACATTATCCTTAACCTGAAATGGCATATGCTCAAAAATAAAAAGGCTATATTAAAGAAAAACACCGGGGAAACCGAGAACTCGGAGAATAATCTGCCCGCACTGATCAACGAAACCTATAAGCCAGAGGAAATATGGGCCTGCACCACCTGCGGCGCATGCATGTTTGTGTGCCCGGTGAAAAACGAACATATCCCGAAAATTATCGGTGTCAGACAAAGTGAAACACTCATGGAATCCAGATTCCCCGAAGAGTTGGGCACTTTTTTCCGTAACGTCGAGACCAACAGCAATCCCTGGGGCTTTGGTGCGCATACTCGCGGCAATTGGGCCGAAGGATTGGCTATAAAACTACTGGCCAATGATAGTAATGTCGATTTATTGTTCTGGGTAGGGTGCGCGGGTTCCTTTGATGAGCGGGCCAAAAAAGTGACGCTCGCGATGATTAAAATTCTTAATCATGCGGGCATTAATTTTGGTATCCTCGGTGCGCAAGAAAACTGTTGCGGCGATCAACCCCGACGTTTAGGCAATGAATACATGTTCCAAATGCTGGCCCAAAGCAATATCGAACTATTTAAAAACTATCATATCCAAAAAATACTTGTTACTTGCCCCCATGGGTATAATACATTCAAAAACGAATACCCCGAATTTGCGAAACAAGCGGGTATCACTGATTTTAATGTCGAAGTACTGCACCACAGCGAACTGATTGCCCAATTATTGGCAACAGGAAAACTTAAACTCTCCGCTATAACCCAGAATGAAACGCCACCCGTGGTCACGTTCCATGATCCGTGTTACCTCGGTCGCCATAACACGCTGTTTGAAGCGCCCCGCGAGGTGATCTTGGGAACAGGGGCACACTTGCAAGAAATGAAAGAGAACCATTTTCATAGTCTTTGCTGTGGCGCGGGTGGTGGTTTGATGTGGACAGAAGAAAAACTGGGCACCCGCATTAACCACAGCCGCACAGAACAAGCGATTGCTACTGGTGCCGATACAGTATGTACAGCCTGCCCTTTCTGCATGACCATGCTGGGCGACGGTATCAAAGATAAAGAAAAAGATGATGCGATCACCGTTAAAGATATCGCGGAAATAATCGCCGCAAGAATTTAAATAAAAATCTAAACGAGGTAATCATGAGAAAAAGTGTTGTGTGCTGTTTTGCCATTGTTTGTCTTTTTTCTTTCCTAACTGTTTCCTTTGGATTCGCCGGCGACAAAAAACCATTGCTGCCAGAGGACCTCTATCAAATCAAAGAGCTCACGGATTTGCAAGTATCGCCCGACGGGCAATGGATTGCCTATGTGATGTCAGTTCCCAACTTGGCAGAAAACGATGCGGAACGTGCAATTTGGTTGATGCCAATAACAGGAGGCACATCGCGACGATTAACCGGAACCGGAAGCAACAGCGATTCACCGCGCTGGTCACCAAATGGCAAACAGTTGGCGTTTATTTCCAACCGGGAAAAAACCCGCAATCTCTATCTGATAGATGTCTCTGGGGGTGAAGCACGGAAACTAACAAATTCCAAAACCGATCTGAACTCCCCGATCTGGTCAGGAAAAGGGGAAACAATTCTCTGTGCGTCCCGGGTCCTGCCCGAAGGAAAAACAAATATTGAAAATTGGACGAAAAAAGAATTACCAAAATGTGAAGCACGTGCCATTGATCGTTTGCTTTTCCGGCAATGGGATCGGTGGTTGGGCGATGAACGGAACCATCTTTTCCTCGTGCGCGTGGCAGATGGTTCAAGCCAAGATATCACGCCCGCTGATGCCGATGTGCCACCTGTTTCCCTGACCACAAACCACGACTTTGATATGGCGCCGGATGGAAAAGAAGTGTGTTATACAAGAAATGATGCACCTGTTCTCGCAATCAGCACCAACCAGGATATTTTCCTATTGGACACGGTTACTTTAAAAGAAAAAAAGCTAACGGAAAATACCGCCTTGGATCATCAGCCCCATTATTCGCCGGATGGTCGTTACATTGCCTATACCGCGATGGCCAAACCCGGATATGAATCGGACACGGAACGGTTAATGTTGTATGAGCGTAAGACGGGGACACATACTGTGCTAACAGAAAAACTGGACCGAACCGTGGGTCAAATTCTCTGGGCACCGAACAATAAAGCGCTTTATTTCACGTGTAATGATCAGGGGCACAATTCGATTTATAAAGTTGACTTAAAAGGCAATCTCCAATTAGTGAGTGCAGATGGTTTTAATAGCAGTATTGTGTTGACCCCGCAGGAGGAGCGTTTGATTTTTTTGCGTGGCTACAATCATATGCCTTACGAGATATTTTCCCTGGGGCTGGTGGGTAAAGAAAAAAATAAAGTAGTGCAGCTTACCCGGCAGAACTCCGAGTTTTTAGCGCAACATGAATTGCCTAAATTGGAGGATTTTCATTTCAAAGGTGCCGATGATACATTGGTGCATGGATATATATTGCGTCCCCCCGGATTTGATCCTGCCAAGAAGTATCCCGTGGTTTTAGTGATCCATGGTGGGCCGCAGGGCATGTTTGGTGATGAGTTACTGACCACATGGTGGACCTATCAATTAATATCGGCCCCCGGATATGTTGGCGTGTTTATCAATCCACGCGGCAGTTCCGGTTATGGTGCTTTGTTTCGCGAACAAGTCAGTAAAGATTATGGTGGCCGTTGTTTTGAGGATTTAATGAAAGGGTTGGACCATGTCTTAGCGCATTATGATTTTGTAGATAAAGAAAAATGTGCCGCAGTCGGGGGTTCGTTTGGTGGTTATTCAGTTAATTGGATTATGGGGCACAGCGATCGTTTTAAATGTATAGTCAGTCATGCCGGGTTGTACAATCTGGCAAGTTTTTACGGTGCCACCGAAGAACTATGGTATGCCGCCTGGGATTTGGGGGAAACACCGTGGGATGAACCCAAACTGTATGTGCAATGGTCGCCCCATATGTATGCCAAGAATTTTAAAACCCCCACCTTAATCACCCATGGGGAGATGGATTTCCGCGTGCCTTTTGGTGAGAGTTTGCAGTTATTCACTACTTTGCAACGGCGCGGTATTCCTTCCCGTTTGGTTGTATTCCCCGATGAAGGTCATATCTTTACTATTCCCCAGAACAATGTTCGCTGGTGGAAAGAAATACAACGGTGGCTGGCTCTTTATTTAAAATAATACGAACGTCTTACTGCGTCCAAGCATCCTGAATTCACCGCCAATTCTTTGAGAGTACCATAAAATCAAGTGGGAAGAATGGGAATGATGGGAATGATGGGAGGAATGGGAATTCTTTTGTTTATCCCATAATTCCCATCATTCCCATCATTCCCATTCTTCCCATTAAGTTGGCAGTGAATCCAGGGCATAACAAGTTAATCTTCTCTTCTGGCTTCTTCTTATTTCTTATTATTCTAATACACGCCCTCATACATACCGATACATCATCCAGAAATGGGAGATACTACCCAGAATGATAAAGATATGGAAAATTTCATGAAAGCCAAATACCTTTGGCCAAGGGTCTGGTTTTTTAATGCCATATATAACTGCTCCAACAGTGTAAAAGAATCCCCCGATAGCCAACCATATTAATCCACCCGGCGACATCCGCTGGCTTAAGGGCCAAATAGCAAAAACAATAATCCAACCCAATAATACATAAAGCGCAGTATACAAGAACCGGGGCGCATGCAACCAAAATACTTTTAGAAAAAATCCGGCAATGGTCAACACCCATACAATTCCCAGAATCGACCAACCCCACTTACCAGACAACGTGATGAGGCAAACGGGAGTATACGACGCGGCAATAAAAACAAAAATCATGATATGATCGATCTTACGAAATAACTCCAACCGTTTCCCAGTCAGCGGCAACCAATGGTATAAGGTGCTCATAGTATAAAGTAAAATCATGGCACAACCATAAATCGTGAAAGAAATGATATGCCACCGGGTGATGGGAGGAACGGTTCGCGTTAGCAAGGCGATTAAAGAAAACAACGCGATTATGATACCCAAAAAATGGGTCAACCCACTGAGCGGATCACGCAAACTCTGTATTATATTCCGATTCACTTTCATTTAATTTTCATCGCCGATAATGAGAAACTTGCTCTCTTGTTTAAACACGGCCAACACCGCGTTGGGAATCGGATTACCCGTGCAATACAACACGCTTCTGACAAATTGAGGAATCCCCCTGAGAGTCGTTAATTGATTATTTGAACATTCATATGGCCCATTTACCGCTTCCGGCCCGCCTTCCAAACTGGGCAACACGTTGTTCGAACAATCAAAGGTGCCATTCACCGATTTGGGCGCGCCTGTTAATTGCGTCAAACGATTCGTGCTACACACAAACGCTTTTTTTACCACCTGCGGCCCACCCTCCAATGAAGTTAAACGGTTATTATGACAGAAAAACGAAACCCCGACCGTTTCGGGCGCACCTAAAAGAGTTTCCAATTCATTGTTAGAACAATTAAAATCACCTTTGACTGTTCCAAATTGAAGGGGGATGTGTTTTAAATTTCTAAAACTGATATCCACTGTACCATCCACATTGATGGTCCCGTTTTCCTGAATTGAAAAATTTTCAATTCCCAGCTCGTTAAGTTTTGACTCGATTTCTTTTACATTCATATGAACCACTCCCGGTTATTTTTTATTTCCATTTAGCCATTAATTTTTTGATAGACTTGCAGGTATTCTGCTGCACTGGTATCCCAATCAAAAGAGCGGGCTTTTTTAAAACCAGCCGCGATCATGTTATAATATATATCCGGTTGCAGGCGGTAGATTTCCGCCGCTTTAGTGATGGCGTGAAACAAACGGTCCACCATATTTATGACCCAGGTATTTTCATCCCGTGCTTCCACATATTGCGAAGTATGAATATAAGTATGGATATTTTCCCAGCAATAATTAAACGTATCCTCTCTAAACAAGAAGCCACAATCATCGTTATCGATCTGATCTTTTAGTCCGCCAGTGCTCCGGGCAATCGTGAGCGTGCCAGAAGCCATATATTCAATGGCAGCTCCAAAGGGCTCGAAAATAGAAGGCATCACGCCAAACGTGCTGCCAGTTTGCAGTTTTTGGTAGTTCACATTCTCTATTCTGTTAGGAAAAACAGTGACACACCCGTGGCTCCGATTGGCTACCTTTTTAAAAAAATTCAAATCGGAATCTTTGACAGGCATCGGCGTTAATATCACCTTGATCTCGTCCTTGCCAAATTTCTCAATCGCTCGCAACAGGACATCAAATCCCTTTTGCACGGGGTCCAAGCGTCCACTCATGATCAGAATAGGTATCTCCTCGGGAAAATCCATGTCCAAGGGTTTATCTTTATAGGTGAGTTCCCCGATGTGGTGTTGCGCTTTGTCGCCAACCAAGAATTCTAACAAAGCGCGGCGTTTTTCCCCTTTGATTTTTTTAATAGTCGCCATATAATCCGGGCTGGATTCTGCCGCCACATATTCGGGCAGAATATCCAGGAACAAACCGTTATTTATGCCGTAAACACCGTTATGTTTAAATATTTCCTGTAAATGAGAAGCAAAATGATGGGTCTGAAAAATATCGGACACAAACTCCAGGGCAATACTTTTACTGACCGTGGTAATCGGCGCATCCACTAATTGCAAACCCAGTTGATAGGCGGTCAAACCGGAAGAGTGATGCTTGTTGTACCGTTTGAACTGCTTGGTTTCCATTATTTTTTTCAGATCATCCAGCGAGAGAAAACAATCAAAAGGATTGTGCAGTGTCTGGATAGTGCCAGCGCTAGACAACACGCCTTTGACCATGGCTGTTTTGGCTGTTAATGAAATGGCAGCGGTTTGCCATTCTTGCAAATGAAAAACAATATCCTCGCGCACACCCAGAGCATTGACCGCGAGAGGAGCGGCATGGCAAAAAAACAGGGAACTCTCCTTGATGGTCTCGTTATTCAGGTCAAGGTTATCCGGGTGGTAAATGTACGGATCATCAAGAGGATTCATGGAATTAAAAAAGCCCTCGGCTTTTAAATAATACTCTTCTACCTGTGTGGTGTCAGCATTATTCTTGGTTGGAGGCGTGTATTTTAGGATTTCCACCGGGATAGTTTTCCCTCCGAAACGCATCACAAAGGATTTTCCCGTGGCATGCATTTGCTCGGGATGCTTGCATAGCAGCGGGTAAAAAGGAGTGAGCAGGAAAACGTTTTCAACACCTTTGAGACGACTGAGGTGAGGTAAAATCCGGGTGGTGACCGCAGCCAAACCACCACTTTTGGCAAAACGATTCTCAAAGGAACAAAACACAACATGACGGGTCTGCATCGCTTCCAATCTTGCCCTTATTTCCGAAATCTCGTGATCTGTAAAAAACATACTCAACAACTGCCAATTCTTTGTCCAGCCATCCAAGTATAAAGCCATTTTTTGCCTCGCTTACCATTCTTAAATTTTCTCAAAATAAAAGCTCTGTCAAACTTGCTTGTACTAAAAATATCATAAAAACGAATAAAAGAAAAGCCCTACGAGCACTTATTTTTAAACTTTTCCCCACGAGCTGCGTATTAAAAATATGAATGAAACGATTAAAACCATTGGTTTAACGAAGTTGTACCCCGGTCATGTGGTGGGTGTAGAGGATCTTTCCCTCAGTGTCAATGAAGGGGAGATTTTCGGATTTTTAGGCAGCAACGGCGCGGGGAAAACGACTACTATCCGTATGTTGGTGAACCTGTTGTTTCCCACCGGGGGTAGTGCCACCATATTTGGCAAGGATTCGGTTAAACATCATCTGGACATTTGCCGCGAGATTGGTTATTTGCCCAGCGCGGTGTGTCCGCACCGGTACATGACCGGCCAGGAGTTCTTAGAATACATGGGGCGTCTGTCAGGCAAGAGTGATCGCGAGTATCGCCATTATTTGTTAAAGCGGTTCGATTTCTCTGAAAAAGATATTAAACGCAAAATCAAGCAGTATTCGACAGGTATGGCCCGCAAGATTGCACTGGTGCAAACATTACAGAGCCGTCCACGGGTAATGATCCTGGATGAACCCACAGAAGGTTTGGACCCGGTGATGCAGCATATCTTTTATGAATTATTAAAAGAGTACCGCGACAATGGCGGAACAGTGTTTCTTAGTTCCCACCATTTACCCGAGGTGGAACAGGTTTGTGATCGGGTCGCGATTATCAGGAACGGTCGCTTAGTGGCTTTAGAAAATATTCATGACCTGGTCAAAAGGATGACCCGTTCCATCCATGTGACGTTTAAACATGACGTGTCCGCCTCTTTATTAAAATCTCCGGCCTGGGACATTACAGGAACCGATGGGTTGACTGTTCATGCGCGACTGACTGGTGACATGGACACGTTGATTAAATTATTGAGCCAGTTTGAAGTCCAGGATATGTCGCTGCTTAATTCCAGTTTGCAGGATGTATTTTTAGATTATTACCGGGTCGAGTCCAATGGGCGAGATGAAGCGTGAAACGTGACAATAGAGGAAAAAGGCATGGGAAATAGCAGAATTGGAATGATTCATTTGCGACAATCCTTTAAAGGGTTGCGGTTAAAATTGGGGTTGTTGTGTTTGGCCTTGTTTCTTTTTCAGATGTTGTTTGCCGTGTTGGCGACTTCGGTAAAGATACAGCAGGACATGGTCACGAAACTGGACACGATGCCAAAAATGGCGCAAAAAATGATGGGTGAAGGGTTTATTGAATCGGTTATAAAATACGGTGTCATTACCATGGGGTATCTTCATCCCTTCATGTTGGTTATAATAATCCTGTTCATTATAATGTCCGTGTCGCAGATAGTGACCTCTGAAATCGGGTATGGTTCCATTGGTTTTACATTGAGCAAGCCGTTGAGTCGGCGGCGTATTTATTTTAACATGGGCGTTATTATTTATATAGGAACAGCGTTACTGGCCTTTTCCACTTATTTATCCACTTTTCTTGGGATCCAGTTGTTTCATTCCACCAAGATGTCGGTTGCGCCGTTTTTCCCATTGGCGTGGGATTTATTTCTCGTGATGATTTTTATTGCCGGTTATGTCGCCCTATTTGCCGCTATTTCAGATAACAGCAAGCGGCTGTTTACTTTAAGTGGTGTGACCCTTTTTGTGTTTTACTTATTAAGTTTTGCCACTCCTTTGTGGAGTCCATTGGAGTATCTCGCACCAGTCAGTCCATTTTATTATTTCAAACCCATGGCTATTTTAATGGGCAATCGTTTGAGTTGGGAAACTTCGGTCACGTTAACCGCAGTCAGCGTGCTCATGTTTACTGTTGCCGCGTTTCTCTTCAACCGTCGCGATATTGCCAGCGGATAGAAAAAGAAGACCACAGATTACGCAGATTAAAAGGATTAGACGGATTAAAAAAGAAAAAAGACTCCCACGAATTTCACGAATTTGCACGAATGGTTATGAGTTAAAAAGAAAAAAAAATCTTTTTCGAGAGAATTCGTGTTCATTCGTGTAATTCGTGGGCAAAAAATCTTTTTCTTAATCTGTGGTGAGCTCTTTTCTTTATGCCGGAACACTGATTGCAAAACGAATAGACGGATTTGCTTTCGCTATAGCGAATTATTTTCCGCTTTGGCGAAAGGTGCTCCGTTATAGTGAAATTTTCTCCGCTCCTGTGAAATATTCTGCTGTGTAGTGAATATGTCTTCATGTCCACGAAATCCCTTCCTGTGTAACGAAGATGCCTCCATCTCCACGAAGATGTCTTCATCTCCACGAAGATGCCTCCAGCTCCACGAAGATGTCTTCATCTCCACGAAGTTGCCTCCAGCTCCACGAAGATGCCTTCATGTCCACGAAGTTGCCTCCAGCTCCACGAAGATGCCTTCATCTCCATGAAGATGCCTACCAGCTCCACGAAGATGCACCCGCCTTGACGAATTTGTCTGCTATCCCACGAAATTGTCACCATCATGACGAAAAGGCCCCCATTGCAACGAAAATGCCATCTGCACGACGAAAAAATAGGGGCGTTCATACTAAAAAAGAAGCCCACAGATAAAAAAGAAAAAGACTCCCACGAATTACACGAATTTGCACGAATGAAGAAGAAAAAAAACTCTTTCTTAGTGTTCATTCGTGTTCATTCGTGTAATTCGTGGGCCACTCTTTTTCTTAAGTCCTTTTTTAATCTGTCTAATCCTTTTAATCTGCGTAATCTGTGGTCTTCTTTTACTTGCCTGCAAATTATGGCTCAACTTTTCCAATGTGGATGGCTTCAGGACCGCAGAAGATCACTACCAATTTGATCAAGGTCGTCTTTTCAAGGACTTTTTGGAACTTTTTATCGAGGTGGTATTGTTTTAATTGGGCGTGGGCCTCGTTTTTTAATTGCGTGAGCTTGGCTTTGGTTGGTTTTTTGCCGATGGGGATATATTTCAGTTCCAATAGATAGGCATGAGAGACATCTTGATAGCGGGCGATAAAGGGTTCCATAAAAATATCCGCATACCCCATGTTCAATTCTTTTTCACTGGTGATCAGGTACAGATCACTGAGCCCCAGATACACATTCAAAAAAGCTTGCACTGATTTTTCACCGGTAATCAGATCCCGTAACCGCATGTTTTCTTTCATCAGACCCAGAATATAATTAAATAGCGGTTCCCATTCACCTTTAAAGGCCATATTGTCCATTAAGTTTCCATACGTGGCCATATCCATGGAAAAGATTCCTGTTTCCCGGTAGGCTTCCTCGATATAGTTATAGTATAACCGTCTGACTGTTTCATTGGGAATAACCAGCCGTAATTTATTCTGGTAGGTGCCATTGATAGTTAACAAACCGAAATAAAACAAAAGGGAATTAAAATTGGTGGGATCGGTTATTTTATCCAGTGGGAATCCTTTTACAAGCTCTGACAAGATTTCACCGGTTTCTATAATTTGTTTTAACTTGCTGAAATTACCATTGGTAGTGGGTAGTTTAGTATGATCCTTATCCACGATAATCAGGTGCCTGAGTTTCCCGTAATCAATGCGGACATTCCGGTCGATTAAATCCTCTGGAATGGTGTGATAAATCAAGTAATTTTTCATAAAGTAGAGGACCATAGTGGGATTGTACATGGACACATTGTCATCTTCGGAAAATAAATAATTCCCATACCAGTGGTCAATGATGCTCAGCAGATCGTTAAAATTTTGATTGATTAAGCCAGCGTCTGCATAATACTTCAACATATTCTCGATATCCTGGCGGGTGAAGCCCAGCATTTGGTTGAACATGGGCAGGAGTGATATCTGTTCACCAATATTAAAACCACTGGTGACATCGTCCATGGTAATGGGTGAAACGCCGGTGATAAACAACCGTTTAATGGGTGCATCTGCACCGGTAGTACCTCCTTTTAAGATATTAAAAAATGATCTTAAAAACCCTTCGCCTTGGGTCACGTTCAGATAGGCGGAAGAGCCGGAAGTGGTTAGCAAGGTATTGGAAAAGTTGTCGTACTCATCCACGATCACATACAAATCCCGATTGGAATCCTTGCATATATCAACAATTGAGGCCAGGATATCGGCGGGGGACTGGCTTTCTTCGATGGTTTTTTGGGTAAAATTCACGTCCTTGATTAATTGCGCGGCATATTTTCGCAGAAATGAGAGGGCTCTGCTCTTGGTGTGTTTGATAAAGGAAGTTTCCAGTTTATTGACGGCAGGCTCCACCTGTGAAAAGTTAAACGAGAGCACCAGGTATTTTCCACGCTCTGGAGTGGGGTTCTCATAAATCCAGGTGCCGCTAAATAATTCATCGAAACGGTCGTTGTGATGGATGTCGTAATAATATTCCAGCAAGGAAAGAAAAAAAGATTTACCAAAACGCCGGGGGCGGATGAAAAACAGGTATCTACCGATGTTCTCAATCTCTTGGATGTATTGGGATTTATCCACGTAGTAATAATTCTCGCTACGGACTAGATTATAATCGGACATCCCATAAGGTATTTTTTTTACTTCTTCTCTGGTTTCCATGGTATGTTACGACCTCCACTGTTATTATATACCAATTCCATTACTTTTTCAAAGCAGTAGCTTTGAATTTAAAAAGGGTTCCTGCCCGAAACGTTTTTTTGTGTTTTTAGAGACAGTCCAGTAAACCCAAAATTATTTCCGCGTGACTGGGAGTTGGGTAATACGGATTCTTTTTTGATCGACCACACAGATTGAAATCTGTAAATTTTCAGGGGGTACTTCTTTAAATACCCGCACAAGTAAGTCACACATCCCCTTATCTGAATAATTTCCACCACGAAACATAATAATTCCTGGGCCCACAGCGAAAGTAAGAGCCAAAAGTTGAGGAAAATCCAAATCTGCGGTGATGATTACCCGATTTTCGATTCGTGCCATCTCCAACAATTCTGAATCTGTAGCAAATGCTTTCCCGATGTCGCTGGCATGAACCCCCTCATGGCCAAAAGAGTGAATGACATCAAGAAGACTCTTGGAAACGGGCATATCTAAAAGGAACTTCATACCGCAAATTCTATAACCCGTTCATCAGAAAGAAATGCCGCATAGTTTAACACTTCGGCAATATCTTCTTTTTTGATGTATGGATATGATTGGGAAATGGATTCCGGGGTCTCCCCGGCAGCCAGTAAACCCAGCAGCCGCGAAACCGGGAAGCGCAACCCTCTTATAATAGGCTTACCTCCACATATGTTCGGGTTAATGGTAATTCTCTTAAATTGCATAATAGTATTATAAATAAAAAAAACGATTATTTCAACACTGAAAAAAATTTATTCGACAATATACCGTGTTTCCAATCTTACTCCTACTCCACCCGCCACTTTTTTCATGACAATTGGTTTTCTATCTGGCACAATAGCAATATTAAATCTTGTGTGATGGAGAATGAAACATGCTGGTTGATCTGATACCATACTTTCTATCCATTATGACGAGGCATTGGCCCAGTACCGGAAGTCGTTGGAAATGTTTGAGAAGCTGGGGGATATACCGAACATAGCCAACAGTTTGGGACAAATTGGGAAGGTATGTTTTGAAACAACGCAATACGATACCGCGTTACATTATTACCTGCAATCCTTCCTGATTTTTACCAAGATCGGTTCCCCCAATGTTGAAATAGTAAAAGGATTCATCGCCGAAATCCGCGAAAAAATGCCGGAAGAACAGTTTAATGCCATTGTAGAGAAATTGCTGGGTGGGTAGGAGTCCGAAGCCACGGAGATAAAGAAGTCCACAGATTACGCAGATTTAAATGATTGACACAGATTAAAAAGTCATTAGTCATTGGTTTTAGAAGCCATACCCAGTTCATTTATGGATAAGCCGGTGGCGTCCAAAATGAGATTGATATCCACACCTCTTTTCAATAAAGCCAATGCCGTTTTACGTGCGCCATTTTTCTCACCTTTCTTGACGCCTAATTTCTCACCTTTCTTGACGCCTATTTTTTCGCCTTCGGCTCTTAATCTACTTCCTAAGGTTTGCATGATTTTACCTCCTTTAATATTACTTTCCTTCAACATTTCTTGCAATCGTTTCTGCTCGATATTCTGGGTATCGGAAATATAAATGAGAAAGAATACGACCTGCTCGGTGTTATTGATAAATCCTGTGCGCTGCCAGAATTTAAAGATTTCCATGACCGCTTCAAGGTCACCAGTATAGGCGCATTTCATAAATACCATGGCACTCAGAAGATAGACATTCGATTTTAGCTCTTCATTGGCCTGCGCCATAAAATCCCCATGGCTAGCATCAATCAGAACATAGCGGAAATTCAGCAATAATTCTTTTAACTCCTCGTCCACATCAAACTGCTTCGAAAACTCCAGCGGAACGGTCCACTTCTTTTTCCCATGATAAAAAACCACGGGTATGATCACACGTAACTTCTTTTTTTCTTTGGTGTCCCGCTTCCATTCCAAAAGCATGTAACTGAGGAATTGCAGGAAAATCTTTCGCCTGGCCTCGGTTTTATGCTCAAACACAAAACAGATGTCCGTGGGAATCTGCCGACCTTTTTTGCCCAATATCTTGGTTTTCACGATGATATCAGAAAAAAATTCATCGAATTCATTGGATAAATAACCGGTGGAATCCACTTCCATGGTAGAGAAATCAAGCCTGCTCTTAAGGGCTTCGGGTAATACGTTCTGCAACAATACTCTCACGTTGGACGGTTTTTTAAAAACCTCCTTGAACATCCTGTCATGCACATTATTTATCTTGTCCATATTTATATTATATAGCAAAACAGCGTATTTTTCAACCCCCTAAAAAACTCGGCTACCCGTGTTCACCCCGCGCTCTTTTTCAGGCATAAAAAGAAGACCACAGATTACGCAGATTTAAATGATTGACACAGATTAAAAGAAAAAGACTCCCACGAATTACACGAATTTGTACGAATGAAGAAGAAAAAAAACTCTTTCTTAGTGTTCATTCGTGTTCATTCGTGTAATTCGTGGGCCACTCTTTTTCTTAAGTCCTTTTTTAATCTGTCTAATCCTTTTAATCTGCGTAATCTGTGGTCTTCTTTTACTTGCCTGCAAATTATGGCTCAACTTTTCCAATGTGGATGGCTTCAGGACCGCAGAAGATCACTACCAATTTGATCAAGGTCGTCTTTTCAAGGACTTTTTGGAACTTTTTATCGAGGTGGTATTGTTTTAATTGGGCGTGGGCCTCGTTTTTTAATTGCGTGAGCTTGGCTTTGGTTGGTTTTTTGCCGATGGGGATATATTTCAGTTCCAATAGATAGGCATGAGAGACATCTTGATAGCGGGCGATAAAGGGTTCCATAAAAATATCCGCATACCCCATGTTCAATTCTTTTTCACTGGTGATCAGGTACAGATCACTGAGCCCCAGATACACATTCAAAAAAGCTTGCACTGATTTTTCACCGGTAATCAGATCCCGTAACCGCATGTTTTCTTTCATCAGACCCAGAATATAATTAAATAGCGGTTCCCATTCACCTTTAAAGGCCATATTGTCCATTAAGTTTCCATACGTGGCCATATCCATGGAAAAGATTCCTGTTTCCCGGTAGGCTTCCTCGATATAGTTATAGTATAACCGTCTGACTGTTTCATTGGGAATAACCAGCCGTAATTTATTCTGGTAGGTGCCATTGATAGTTAACAAACCGAAATAAAACAAAAGGGAATTAAAATTGGTGGGATCGGTTATTTTATCCAGTGGGAATCCTTTTACAAGCTCTGACAAGATTTCACCGGTTTCTATAATTTGTTTTAACTTGCTGAAATTACCATTGGTAGTGGGTAGTTTAGTATGATCCTTATCCACGATAATCAGGTGCCTGAGTTTCCCGTAATCAATGCGGACATTCCGGTCGATTAAATCCTCTGGAATGGTGTGATAAATCAAGTAATTTTTCATAAAGTAGAGGACCATAGTGGGATTGTACATGGACACATTGTCATCTTCGGAAAATAAATAATTCCCATACCAGTGGTCAATGATGCTCAGCAGATCGTTAAAATTTTGATTGATTAAGCCAGCGTCTGCATAATACTTCAACATATTCTCGATATCCTGGCGGGTGAAGCCCAGCATTTGGTTGAACATGGGCAGGAGTGATATCTGTTCACCAATATTAAAACCACTGGTGACATCATCCATGGTAATGGGTGAAACCCCGGTGATAAACAACCGTTTAATAGGTGCATCCGCCCCGGTAGTCCCTCCTTTCAAAACATTAAAAAATGATCTTAAAATCCCCTCGCCTTGGGTCACCTTTAGGTAGGCAGAGGAACCGGTAGTAGTTAAGAGTGTATTGGCAAAATTATCATATTCATCTATGATGACATACATGCTCTGTCCACTCCCTTTGACCAGTCGGTTTAGTTTTGATAAAATACCTGATGGTGTCAAGTTCTTATCTTCTTCTATGGTTTTAGCATAGTGTTCCAAATAGGGATTGCTGGCAAGTACAGGTCTGTATTTTTCGATGAAATCCAATGCGGTATCACGAACATAATCAGTAAAAGAAATATTCAGTTTATTATCAATAAGCTCCATCTGGGAAAAATTAAACGAGAGCACCAGATATTTTCCGCGCTCTGGAGTGGGATTCTTATAAATCCAGGTACCGCTGAACAATTCTTCAAACCGTTCTTTTTGAAGGATATCATAATAAATAGACAACAAGGAAAGAAAAAAAGATTTGCCAAAACGCCGGGGGCGGATGAAAAACAGGTATCTACCGATGTTCTCAATCTCTTGGATGTATTGGGATTTATCCACGTAGTAATAATTCTCGCTACGGACTAGATTATAATCGGACATCCCATAAGGTATTTTTTTTACTTCTTCTCTGGTTTCCATGGTATATTTACGACCTCCACTGTTATTATATACCAATTCCATTATTTTTCAAAGCAGGAATAGCCAGAAATTTAATGGGCTTTATCTATTTAAGCCTGAATGGTTACTTTGATTTTTTGTAACTGTTCAGCCGATTGGTATTGGGACTACATTCTCACCCAGTTTAAAGGACCCTCCCACGAATTACACGAATTTGCACGAATGAAGAAGAAAAAAAACTCTTTCTTAGTGTTCATTCGTGTTCATTCGTGTAATTCGTGGGCCACTCTTTTTCTTAAGTCCTTTTTTAATCTGTCTAATCCTTTTAATCTGCGTAATCTGTGGTCTTCTTTTACTTGCCTGCAAATTATGGCTCAACTTTTCCAATGTGGATGGCTTCAGGACCGCAGAAGATCACTACCAATTTGATCAAGGTCGTCTTTTCAAGGACTTTTTGGAACTTTTTATCGAGGTGGTATTGTTTTAATTGGGCGTGGGCCTCGTTTTTTAATTGCGTGAGCTTGGCTTTGGTTGGTTTTTTGCCGATGGGGATATATTTCAGTTCCAATAGATAGGCATGAGAGACATCTTGATAGCGGGCGATAAAGGGTTCCATAAAAATATCCGCATACCCCATGTTCAATTCTTTTTCACTGGTGATCAGGTACAGATCACTGAGCCCCAGATACACATTCAAAAAAGCTTGCACTGATTTTTCACCGGTAATCAGATCCCGTAACCGCATGTTTTCTTTCATCAGACCCAGAATATAATTAAATAGCGGTTCCCATTCACCTTTAAAGGCCATATTGTCCATTAAGTTTCCATACGTGGCCATATCCATGGAAAAGATTCCTGTTTCCCGGTAGGCTTCCTCGATATAGTTATAGTATAACCGTCTGACTGTTTCATTGGGAATAACCAGCCGTAATTTATTCTGGTAGGTGCCATTGATAGTTAACAAACCGAAATAAAACAAAAGGGAATTAAAATTGGTGGGATCGGTTATTTTATCCAGTGGGAATCCTTTTACAAGCTCTGACAAGATTTCACCGGTTTCTATAATTTGTTTTAACTTGCTGAAATTACCATTGGTAGTGGGTAGTTTAGTATGATCCTTATCCACGATAATCAGGTGCCTGAGTTTCCCGTAATCAATGCGGACATTCCGGTCGATTAAATCCTCTGGAATGGTGTGATAAATCAAGTAATTTTTCATAAAGTAGAGGACCATAGTGGGATTGTACATGGACACATTGTCATCTTCGGAAAATAAATAATTCCCATACCAGTGGTCAATGATGCTCAGCAGATCGTTAAAATTTTGATTGATTAAGCCAGCGTCTGCATAATACTTCAACATATTCTCGATATCCTGGCGGGTGAAGCCCAGCATTTGGTTGAACATGGGCAGGAGTGATATCTGTTCACCAATATTAAAACCACTGGTGACATCGTCCATGGTAATGGGTGAAACGCCGGTGATAAACAACCGTTTAATGGGTGCATCTGCACCGGTAGTACCTCCTTTTAAGATATTAAAAAATGATCTTAAAAACCCTTCGCCTTGGGTCACGTTCAGATAGGCGGAAGAGCCGGAAGTGGTTAGCAAGGTATTGGAAAAGTTGTCGTACTCATCCACGATCACATACAAATCCCGATTGGAATCCTTGCATATATCAACAATTGAGGCCAGGATATCGGCGGGGGACTGGCTTTCTTCGATGGTTTTTTGGGTAAAATTCACGTCCTTGATTAATTGCGCGGCATATTTTCGCAGAAATGAGAGGGCTCTGCTCTTGGTGTGTTTGATAAAGGAAGTTTCCAGTTTATTGACGGCAGGCTCCACCTGTGAAAAGTTAAACGAGAGCACCAGGTATTTTCCACGCTCTGGAGTGGGGTTCTCATAAATCCAGGTGCCGCTAAATAATTCATCGAAACGGTCGTTGTGATGGATGTCGTAATAATATTCCAACAGGGAAAGAAAAAAAGATTTGCCAAAACGCCGGGGGCGGATGAAAAATAAAAAGGATCCCGCATCTTCTATTCGTGGGAGATATTGTGTTTTGTCCACATAATAAAAATTGTTGCTACGTACACGGGCATAATCGGACATCCCATAAGGTATTTTTTTTACTTCTTCTCTGGTTTCCATGGTATATTTACGACCTCCACTGTTATTATATACCAATTCCATTATTTTTTCAAAGCAGGAATAGCCTGAAATTTGATGCGCTTTATTTATTACAGTCTGAATTGTTATCCTGAATTCACCGCCAATTCTTTGAGAGTACTATAAAATCAAGTGGGAATTATGGGAAGTATGGGAATTATGGGAAGTATGGGAAGTATGGGAATGATGGGATAAACAAAAAAATTCCCATTCTTCCCATACTTCCCATTAATTTGGCGGTGGATTTAGGTTACTTCGTTTTGTTATTGTTTTTCGCGGTTATGAGTTGGCTGAACAAAGCGGCAAAAGGGATCACATGGGAAGCTGTTTTAAAAATGGAAAAATGATCGCCACGGATTTCATGGAATTGCAAGGGCTGCAACGAATAGGTATTCCAACGTTCACGGTCCAACAGCCAACTTTCTTCGGCTGCAAAGTAATGAACGGGGCTTTTGATGTGTCTGGCAGGTACGTATTTATTGCGCGCATGATCAAGGCTACGAATCGCATTCCAATACTGGACCAATTGGGGTATGCCTTGCTGCTCAAAATCGGGAATCAAGGGACCGATTTCTGGGGGAAGCAATTGTCTAAACCGATCCGCTTCAAAATGGATATCTGCTAAATAGTCGAGAATAACGGGCCATAATTGATTGATGAGGGTGAGACGTGTGACTTGTTCCCGAATGGTTTCGTCGGGTAAATAATCATATATCCATTTCAATTCCGTTTCCAAAGTAATATCAGGGGTGCTCTCCTGTAACTCACGCCTTGGCGGTGTGGAATCAATGATGCCTAAAAACGCGACATCCTGCCCAGTTTGTTCCAATTGCTGGACGATTTCAAAGGCTATGGTGCCTCCCAAACTCCAACCAGCAATAAAATAAGGGCCTTGGGGTTGAACTTTTTTTATCTTGACCATATAATGTTGCGCGAGTTCTTCAATAGTCACATGGCGGGGTGCAGGTGTTTCCAAGGCATCGGCTTGTACACCCCAACACGTCATGGAGGGTTCAAGATGTTTGCAAAATTCCAAATAACTTTCGGTACCACCGCTACCATCATGGATGAAGAAGAGAGTGATGCCTGGTTGAGTTCCTTTTCTTAAGAGGATTAAATTGTCGTCTTTTTCATAATTTAGGGAGGCTGACTGGGTGGCCATGTATGCGGCCAATTGTTTGATGGTGGGAGTTTTAAATAGTTCGGCCAGCGGGAATTGTACGGCAAAGGCATGGTTTATCTTGGCGGTGAGGATAGTGGCTTTTAAAGAGTGACCACCCAGTTCAAAAAAGTTGGCAGTGATGCTGATTTTTTCTTTTTTTAAGCATAGTACTTCGGACCAGAGAGCTGTTAGTTTTTCTTCAATGGGATTGCTGGGGGCTGTATATTGAGCGGGACATTTAAAATCTTGGGTCAACAAGCGGGTTAAAGCGTGCCTGTCAATTTTATTATTGGGGGTTAAGGGTAATTCTGAGAGGGACACAAAATAAGCGGGCACCATATACTCGGGTAATGTGGCGGCCAGATACTCTTTTAATTCCATAAATGAGTGGTCAAACATGTGGGGTTCACGGGGCACAATATAGGCGCAGATATATTTCTCATCAGACTCGCTGACCAGCACAACCGTCTCTTTGATAGAGGCGTGCGCCAACAGCAATGCTTCAATTTCGCCTAATTCAATACGATAACCGCGAATCTTGACTTGGTGGTCGATTCTGCCGAGAAACTCAAGATTACCGTCGGGTTGCCATTTGACAAGGTCACCGGTTTTATAGAGACGTTCTCCAGAAACAAACGGATCGGCAATGAAGTGTTGTTGGGTGAGTTCTGCCCGATGTAAATAACCCCGGGCCACACTTTTTCCACCAATATAAAGCTCACCGGGAATCCCGATGGGCACCAATTTCTGGTATTTATCTAAAACAATCATTTTCATGTTGGCATGAGGTTTCCCAATGGGCACATTGCCAAAGAGGGGGAGTTTTTCCACTGGTTCTTCGTACAGGCTTGTATCAATAGTGGCTTCAGTCACACCATAACAATTTATTATCCGCATCTTTTCGCTGAATCGGGTCAGCAGGGTTTTAAAACTGGTCGCAGGACAACTGTCGGAACCGATAATGAGTAGTTTCAGGTTATCAATGGGCAGATGATTTTCAAACACATAGTCCATAAAGGGCAAAACAAAGGCCGGTGTGGAATCAATGGAGGTTATTTTTTCCTTGCGCACGAGTTGGTAAAAGGAATTCAAGTCCGTCAAAACAGTTGCTGGACAGAGCACTAGCTTTTGGCCATTGAGTAATGCCTTGCCGAGGTCGCCGGCAAATACATCAAAGGAGAAAGAGGCCATTTGCAGTACATTATTGACATTTTGCTCCGGGTGATATTTTTCTCTCCAGGCCATCAGGAGATTCACGTAATGGTTGTTCTGCACCATCACCCCTTTCGGCTGGCCGGTAGAACCAGAGGTATAAATAACATAAACCAAATTTTCCGCACTGGCAATAGGTTCTGGATTGTCTGCGGCTTCATGGATTAGACTGCTATCATCGGTATAAACGATTTCAACAGCGTCGGGAAATTGGAACTGCTTTGTTAGGTGAGCTTGCGTTAATAATAAGGTGCATTGGCAATCTAACAGTAAATACGCGATACGTTGCGCCGGGTATAATGGATCCAAAGGTAAATAAGCACCGCCTGCTTTTAGAACGGCAACAACAGAAATAATCATATCCAAGGAACGTTCCACCATAATAGGTACAATGCGTTCTGCTTTTACTCCTTTGCGCCGGAGCAAGCGCGATAAACGGTTGGCTCTGCGGTTTAATTCTATGTAGGTTAATTGGTGATCTTTAAAAACTACGGCGGTTTGGTCTGGAGTGCGAAAAACCTGTTCTTCAAACAACTGCTGAATGGTGAGTGCGCGTGAATATGGAACCGCAGTATTATTAAAATCTTGTAATAGTTGGTGTTTTTCGGTTTCGGTGATCATGTCTATAGAGGATAAGCGGACGTGGCTGTCCGTGGTCACAGCGGCCAAGATATTTTTTAAATAAAGGGCATACCGTGCGATAGTCTCTTTTTTAAATAATTTGGAACAATATTCCAGGGTGAAATAAAACGTCCCACCGGATTCTTCGATACAAATATCCAGATCAAATTTGGCTGAATGGCGATTATCAGAATAAATATCAGCGGGAACAGCGGATACTGAAGATGTACCTTGAGATTTTTTTTCGGAATAGTCCGAGTCATATTCTGTACGCGGTGCATCAATGTTGTAGAAAGTATACATGATATCGAATAATGGGTTGCGACTGGCATCGCGGGTGATAGCGACTTTTTCCACGAGGTCTTCGAACTGGTACTCTTGATTCTCAAACGCAGATAATGTCTGGGTTTTTACGTCTTGCAGAAATTCATTAAACGTTTTATCACCCTGGGGACAATTTCGCAAAGCCAGGGTATTCACAAACATGCCGATTATTTTTTCCAGATCCGCATGTCTGCGTCCTGCAATCGGTGTGCCCACAATAATATCTTCCTGACCAGAAAGCCGTGCCAACCAGATGTTAACCAGAGCCAACCAGCCCATAAAAAGGGTTGAACCATTGTTGGAAACAATTGTTTTTAATGCTGTGGCAGTTTCAACTTCTAATTCAAACTGAATGATATCACCGGCAAAACTCTGGATTGCAGGTCTTTTATAATCGAGAGGCAGGTTTAATACGGGTATCTCGCCAGAAAATTGCTGCAACCAATAGTTTTCCTGTTGCTGGCTCGCGTCTCTTTGCTTTTTATGGTTCTGCCATTGCGAATAATCTTTGTATTGATAGGTTAACGGGGGCAACACGTCACCGGCGGACAACGCGGTAAACTCGTTTATCAATAAAACCATGGATGTCCCGTCGGTAATGATATGATGGATGTCTACCATAAAAATATAATGGTTATTATTTTCTTTTACCAGTCGTACCCGTAACAGTGGCGACTGGGAAAGATCAAAAGGTCTGACAAAGGTGCTGATCAAGTCATCTCTCGTGGTTTCTTTTTCAGTGGCGTTATTATCGTTATTTTCTGTCAAATCATAATACTCGATGTTAAAATCGACGGCTGGGTGTATCACCTGCACGGGTTCTTCATTAACAAAAACAAAGGAAGTGCGGAAGCTCTCGTGCCGCTCAATGAGCTGTCTGAAAATAGTTGTCATTTTAGTTAGGTTGGCTTCTCCAATCATGGGCATTACTTGCGACACATTATACACCGCGCTGTCCAGTTCCATTTGTTGTAAAACATAGAGTCGTTTTTGTGCCGCTGATAATGGGTAGTATTCTTTTTTTTCAGCCACATCTAGGGCTAAATACTGATTGAGCAATGAATTTGATTTATTTACCCATTTGGCCAGAGCGCGAATAGTGGGGGTTTTAAACAGTTCTGCCAAGGGAATTTTGACATGAAACACTTTATGTAATTTGGAGATAACAATAGTGGCTTTAAGAGAGTGTCCGCCCATTTCAAAAAAATCCGCATCTATGCCGATGTTTTCTTTTGCAATTTTTAATACTTCCGACCATATTTCAACAAATTTCTCTTCCACCGGATTCCCCGGCGCCATATAGGCTGCACCCGCAGTGCCCATTTCTGGATCCGGCAATGATTTTTTATCCACTTTGCCATTGGCAGTCAGAGGTATTTCAGTTAATAGCACAAAAGATGACGGCACCATGTAATCGGGCAGTTGCAAGGAAATCGCCTGTCTTAATTCCACTGTATCCAGCGCGATTGTTTTTCCTGCCGCAGGGACAATGTAGGCGCACAAATACTTATCACCGTCTCTATCTGTTTTGTCTAGCACCACTGCTTCTTTGATATGATCGTTTTGCAGCAAGATATTTTCAATCTCTTCAGGTTCGATGCGATAGCCTCTAATCTTAACCTGGGAATCGATGCGCCCTAAAAATTCGATATTTCCATTGGGCAAGTACGCCACTTGGTCGCCAGTGCGATACAAACGGGTGCTTGCACCTCCATCCGGGGATAAATAAATAAATTTCTCCGCCGTGAGTTCCGGGTTGTTGAGATAACCTCTGGACAAACCATCGCCACCCACAAACAGTTCCCCCGTAACACCCATAGGAACCAAACGGAATGAACTGTCCAGAATATACGCGCATGAATTCGCAATCGGTGTACCAATAGGGATACTTTCCGTATAATCCTTATTTATTCGAAAGGTAGTCGAAAAGGTCGTGTTCTCCGTCGGTCCATAACCATTCGTAACCGTTAAGGCAGGGAACTGCTGGCGCACGCGGTTGATATGCAGTGGCGACAATACATCACCACCCACCAACAGGTGTTTCAGATTGGCAAATAAATGAATATCGGAATCCAACATCCGGTTAAAAAGCGAGGCGGTTAACCACATGATCGTTACCCTGTTTTGCATAATGATGTCGTTTAAGCCCCCATAATCCAGAATAGTATCCTTGCTTACCAGATGCAGGGTTAAACCGTTTAACAACGCGCCCCAGATCTCGAAAGTAGATGCATCAAACTCCAATGCACCAGTCAACAAAATACTATCATTTTCGCAGAATTGAATAAAATTAGTATTCTTTACCAGACGTACCGCATTACGATGCTCCACGATAACCCCTTTAGGCGTACCTGTAGAACCCGACGTATACATAATATACGCCGCATCATTACTGCCATGCAAACGCCGACTATTTTCCGCAGCTTCAGGACACGTATTATTTTCATAGTCATACATGCCTCTGCCGTCCAGGTAAATCTGTTGCAGTGGTAAATCATACCTGCCGCACTCCCGGTTATTGGTTACCATTAGATTGGCAAAACAATCTTTCAGAATGTATTTTTTTCGTTCATCCGGGTATTCCACATTGATCGGTAAATAAACACCCCCTGCTTTTAGTATGGCCAGTACCCCCACAATCACCAGATGGGAATTTTCCATCTCCAATGCCACCGGTTCACCTATTTTAACCCCTAAAAAACGGAGATATGCAGCCAAACAGTTGGCTTCTTTATTTACATCTGCGTAAGTGCGCGGATCACCTTCATAAGTCAGCGCGATTTTATTTGGTCTTAGTGCAACCTGTTCTTCAAATAGTTCGTCAATTGTTTTTTCTGCCGGATAATCCCGGCGCGTATTGTTCAATTCCACGGTCAATTGTTCCCGTTCAGCCCCGGTCAGCATTTCAATAGTGGAAATCGCAGCATTTAAATCACTCGTGGCACTATTCAGGATATTTATATAATGTCTGGCAATCTGCGCCATCGTACCCGGTTGATACCATGAGGAACAATAGTCAATCACCCCTTCAATCACAGCCTCTTTTTTCAAAAAGGAAAACGTAATTTTATGACCAATATGATTGAGGTATTCTTTCGGTTGTATGTTTTTCAGCGCGATTGCCACATCAAACAGCGCAAAATCGCCCTCCTTAAACGGAAGATTCAAATGATACAATAACGTTTGGATCGGATAATTTTGATGTTCCGCAGCCTCGTAAAGTTCCAGGCTTACCTGCTTCAACAGCTCCTTAACCGTCATTGAATAGTTTAAGTGGTTTCGTAGTCCCAACACTTTATTCGGAAAATCCCCGTCTATTTCTTGTCTATAAATCGGCATACCAATAATAATATCGTCATTGCCAGTATAGCGGTTAAGCAGAAGTAATAGCGCGCTGACCAGAACAATATACAACCTGTGGTCCTGTCCCGCGCTCAACGTGGTTAAGCGCAAAAAAAGCGGGCCATCCAAGCGAAAGCTAATCGTACCCGCTTTCTGTTCTGCTATAGAGATTGGTTTTTGGTCATAAGGGAAATAACTTTTTAGCAACGTGCCCGAAAACTTTTCCACCCAGAAATCCCGATCATTTCCAGATAGCCCCAGCCCCGTGTTTTCAGTTTTTAATTCATTTTTATCAGTCATGCTCATTCCTCCATAATTACTATTTTTTATTTAATAATACGCATACAATACTCATACAATACTCATACCATACTCTTATAATAGCTGTCTTGCCATTAAAGCCAATCCTCATTATCTGGCAGGATATTGCGGGCCAGGGTTATTTTTTTAATTCTTCTGCATTCATCTATATAGATATCTTTATTTTTAAAATCCACCACCGCAGGAACCGCGTTCTTATGGATTTTTTGCCAGCGTTCATCTGCCCGGCATACATCTTTTAATGAATAGGGATTGGGAATCCCCAGTTTTTTGCAATGGTCGATGAAGCGATTTACCCGGTTATAGGCTTCTTCCCGTGAAGGTTCGCCATCCAATACCCAGGTCGGCGAGATAAGTACCTCGTTTTCTATTTCAGGGTATAACAGCACCCCTTTATTGTTTTTCAACCACTCCTCCGAATTCGCCTGTCCCGTTAAAAAGTAATTAAAGGCATTGCAGTCCGCTTCATAAATAGTATCCTTGTTTTCCGTTAAGAAAGCCAACGTCTGTAAAAAGTCTGCTTCCGTTTCACCCGGAAACCCAAAAAGCCAGAACGTCGTGGTTTTAATTCCCGCAAATGCCAGGGCAGCCAGTGCTTGTCGGCTTTGTTCAATGGTAATTTCTTTATTCATCAGGTCTAACACGCGTTGTGATCCACTTTCCAGACCCAATTTAGCCCGGTAGAATCCCCCCTGCCGCCATAATATCGTATTGTCGATATTGCATACATGTTTATCCGCCCGTAAAAAGCCATCCCAGTAAATCGCCACGCCTGATTTGATAAATTCATTGGCCAGCGGTGTGACAATCGGGTTTAATGTCGAATCCGTCAGTAGAAACAATTGCATGCCGTGTCGTTTGTACAGGCGAATAAATTCCGCCACACTTTGCGTCACATCTTTGCGGCGGTATTTTCCCCAGTTGATTGTTTCCGAGCAAAAATGGCATTGATATGGACAACTCCGTGCCCCAAAATGGGCCAGGAACGGATAGGGATTCAAATCGAAATCAGAAAAGTCAGGAATATCCATCCCAGACATATCTACATACTTGCCCTGCACATCCAACAAACCGTATACCCGTTGTGTCGGTTCCAATTCTCCTTTTAGAAAGCGGACCATCAACTCTTCGCCTTCGCCGATAATAATCGCATCAATATATTCTTTTGTTTTTTCAATAAAATACTCCAGGTTCGGAGAACCCGGTGCCAGTTGGTCCGCAAAGATACCCCCGCCAATGATTGTCTTTATACTGGCGTTCTTTTGTTTGGCCCATTTAAATGCCGCCAATGAGGCTGGGAATGTATCACCGTATACAGACAAACCCAATACAGTCGGTTGTTCTTGGTCCAGTAGCGTGTTAAAGTAGGTTTCCAGAGCCGTGAAAAAGTCGTTTATAATCCTGTTTAATCTAGCCACGCGGTTATTGTCAATATCCGTATAAAACGTTTGCCAGACAATATTTTTCACCAAACTCAGATAACGATTCTGATCCGTATAATTCAGGTGTGCCATCAAGTGATTGCGGAAAACCTGGTTACCGATGTTGAATAGATTGCCGATCTTGTTTGCAGGAATCGCTTCTTGCATGACCGAGAAATAACTATCGTGGAATTCTCTGAATAGAACCTCCAGATTGGCATCCACGGCTTTTACCTGATAGCCAAACAATTGGAGATAACTTTTTAAACATGCGATTCCCAGTGGGGGAATCTGTGGATCCCAGAATGGCAGCAACACCAATAAGATTTTTTCTTCTGTTACTGCACCATGTGTTTTTACTTTTATTTCGTTCATATTAAACTCCTCCGCTTGCCCGATTGGTGATTCACTTCTACCAATCAAGCTCATTTTTTTGGAACGGGTGTACTTTTGCTGTCACAGTCGCCGTGGTGACTCTTATTTCGCCCAGTTTTAGTTCCCCATTTTCTACTATCTGCTGTAAAACATGAATAAAGTTTTTCGCTATCCCTTCTATAGTGGCTGTTTTAAATAATGCTGTCCGGTATTCAATGAAAATACGTAGCGTATCTTTTCGCTCCGTGACATGGACCATTAAATCGAAATGAGCGATTTTTTCTTCATGACTATAAAGACTTACATCACGACCATCATTAATCCCATCATTAATCCTATCATTTGCCTTATCATTAACCCCATTATTATCCTGTGCCACCACCACAAATACTGTTTCCACCAAGGGGTTCCGTCCCGTCTCTCTCTTTAATTTCAGTTTCCAAACCAATTCGTCAAAGGGATAATCCTGGTTCTCGTAGGCATTGAGAAAATTGTCTTTTACTGCCATTAAGAATTCATTGAAAGAGAGCTCTTCCTGGACGTTGTTTCGCAAAGCCAGCATATTGGCAAAAAATCCTGCAATGTCATGCAATTCAAGATGTCGTCTACCCGCCACCGGCGCTCCCACCACAATATCGTTCTGAAGCGTGTATTTGGCCAGCAGGATATTATACGCTGCCAGTAGAAAAATATTCAGTGTGGTCCCTGAATTTATTCCTGCCTGCCGTAGTGCCGTGGTCAATGTTTCATCCACTTCTACAAACACTTCATCCCCTTCAAAGTCATATACTTCCGGGCGCGGATAATCAATTGGCATATTCAGCAGCCTGTATTGAGTCGCAAATAGTTCCAGCCAGTACGTTTCTTGTTTTTGGTTGAGGCGTTGTTGTGTGTCGCTGTTTTGCCATTGCGAAAAATCTTTGTATTGCAATCTTAGTGGCGGTAAAGACTCTCCATTATACAATTTCATAAAATCATTGACAATGATCCCCTGCGAAATCCCATCCGTTATAATATGATGCATATCCAGCATCAGGATATAGTGTTCCTGAACATGAACATCGCGGATAACGCCAACCCGGAGCAACGGCGCTCCTGATAAATCAAAGGGCCGGACAAACCGCGCGAAAATAGTCTGGACAACCTCATTTTCCACCACTGTCTCTTCGTATTGAATGACAAACGGCACATCATCATGAATTTTCTGTACCGGTTCCTCTGCCACCAGCAAAAAAGAGGTGCGCAAGCATTCATGTCTGCCAATCAATGCCCGAAACGCATTTTCCACCTGTAGTATATTGCTTGTTGTGGCCAGGGGAAAAACTTGGGGCATGTTGTAAGCCGTGCTTTCCAGGTCCATTTGTTGAATAATATACAATCGTTTCTGAGCCGAGGAGAGCGGGTAGTATTCTCTTTTTTCCGTTGCTTCTATAGAGGTATAGTTATCAGGCGTCGCACTGGCGATGTATTCGGACAATCCTTTAATTGAAGGGGTTTTAAACAGTGCCATCAGGGGCACAGGAACACTTAACAGCTTATGAACTTTGCTCAATAGCACGATGGCTTTAAGGGAATGACCGCCCATCTTGAAAAAATCAGCGGTAATACTTATTTTTTCTTTTTCCCAGCCCAGTACTTCTGACCATATGGCAACCAATTGTTCTTCGATTCTATTCCGGGGCGGGACACACTCCTCAAGAAATTTAGAATCGGCTACTTTTATTTGTGCCAATACCTTCCGGTCGACTTTGCCACTGGAAGTTAAAGGAATTTTTTCCAGGGGTACGAGATGGGAGGGGATCATGTAATCCGGGAAGACACTGCCGAGGTATGCCCATAAATCGGACACAGGACATTCACCCTCTGAGACGATATAGGCATATAACTCTTTATCACCATTATCCGTTGCCAGAGCCAGCACCACGGCCTCAACTATACCGGGATAATTGAGCAAGCGGCTCTCGATTTCTCCCAGTTCAACCCTGAACCCCCTGATTTTTACTTGGAAATCCATGCGGCCCAGAAATTCGATATTGCCGTCGGGCAGCCACCGGGACAGATCGCCGGTGCGGTATACTTTATTGTTACTGGAAGGTAATAAGGGAAGAGTGATAAATTTTTCTGCGCTCTTTTCCGGGGCGTTGAGATAGCCTCTGCCTACTTGGATACCACCAATAAGTAATTCTCCGGCTACATTCACGGGCAATACATGTTTTCCTTGATCTACAATATAAATACCAGTATTCACAAGGGGTCTACCAATGGTGGGAAGTTCGGCGATTTCTTTGTTCGGGTCCAAGGTTAAGGTGGTTACGACATGGGTTTCTGAAGGACCGTAATGATTGTGAACGGTGAGGCCACTTCTATGCAAATAATCCTGAAAACGTAAACTGACCACCAACTGTTCACCGGCAGTGATAATATGGCGGACACAGAGAGGAAAAAAGTTTATAAATTCCTCTTCATTCATGACAAACTTCATAAAAGTGGTGGGTAACAGCATAGTCTTAATATCATTCACCAACACCAACCGGAACAACTCCAGTATATTGGTGCGTTTATCTCTATCTATTATAGCGACGCGCCCGCCAGACATGAGAGCAGAAAATATTTCTTGAAAGGAACCATCAAAACTGATGGAGTAAAATTGCATGACAGTGCTAAAATCAATAGCGGTATATTTATATTCCCATTCTATCAGATTGACGAGGTTTGAATGTTCCAGAATGACGCCTTTGGGGTTTCCAGTGGAACCGGAGGTATAAATAACGTACACGATGTCTGAACCTCGGCCTGGCTGATTTTTTTCGCTACCGGAATAAACATGGGGCCCAGCGATTTGGATGCTTGGGTCCACACATTCGATATTTTGGTTACCATCATAGCTCTCATTGGTTAAGAGCACCTGCATGCCACTGTCTTTGATCATGTATTTTTTTCTTTCCTGGGGGTATTCGGTATCAATGGGCAAATAGCCGCCCTCGGCTTTCAAAATAGCCAATAACCCGATGATCATTTCAATGGAACGTTCGACCATCAACCCGACGACAGAATCTTGCCGGACCCCTTTTTCTCTTAATAGATAGGCCAAGCGGCCGGATTTTTCATTTAATTCCCTGTAAGTAATAGCCGAATTTGACATGTACACAAGAGCGGTGTTATCGGGAGTTCGAGCTGCCTGTTTTTCGAAGAGTCCGTGTATTGTTTTATCCGTATCAAAGAAATCCTCCGGGCCATTGGATAGGTCGAGAATTTCTTCTTTTTCTTTTTGGGAAATAATCTCTATATCCATCAACTTTAACGGTCTATTTTCAGACAGGGAAATACATAATTCAGCCATTATCTTTTTGAAATAGGTGATGAACCGGTCAATGGTTTCTGGTTTAAACAGGACAGTACTATATTCAAGCGTAAAAAAGAGTGTCTGGGACATTTCTACTGCGGCTAAATTAAGATCAAATTTAGCTGTACTGCGGCGATGTTCATAGCTGGTTTGCGTTTCTTGGGCGGGATTCGTTCTGGAGAAATCGGCTTGGTTCAACAGGTTTAACATCGCGTCAAATATGGGATTACGCCCGGTATCTCTTCGGACGACCACACGGTTCACCAAATCCTCAAATGGATAATCCTGATTTTCGAAGGCTGCCAGGGTGCGCTCTTTGATTTCCTGCAAAAACGTGTCGAAAGTTTTCTCGCCTTCAGGGTAGTTCCTCATGGCCAGGGTATTGACAAACATTCCGATAATATGTTCAAGGTCTGTATGCCTCCTGGCAGCAATAGGTGTACCCACGACAATATCTTCCTGACCGCTCAATCTGGAAAGCAAGAGGGTATAAACTGCCAGTATAGTCATATAAAGCGTCGCCCCTGTTCTGACAGCCAGCTCTTTTAATGTGTGGGTCTCTACGTCGCTTAATAAAAAATTGACTGTATTCCCTTCAAAACTCTGCATTTCAGGTCTTTTATAATCAACGGGTAAGTTGAGTACCGGTATCTCCTCGGAAAATATCGACAACCAGTATTTTTCTTGCGAATTCAAGTACCCGTTTATTTTATGGTAATTTTGCCAGTGGGCAAAATCTTTATATTGCACATAAAGTGGCAGCAGCGCAGTACCTTTATAACATGCCATAAAATCCTTTATTAATAATTCGAAAGAAACGCCATCGGCGATAATATGATGTATATCGACCAGCAAGAGATTGCTTTTGCCATTTGTCATAGACTGGATAAGTCCCACGCGCAGTAATGGTGCTTTAGTCAAATCAAAGGGCCTTAAAAACCTTTTTATAATGCTGTTGGTCTCTTCTGTATTACGAGCCGGTGTCTTTTCAGCGACGGTGAAATATTCAATTTGGAATGGCGCATGGTCATGAACTATCTGCACGGGTTCATCGTTCACCATGTGAAAGGAAGTTCTAAAGCTTTCATGATGGTCTATCAATGTCTTAAAAACCATTTCCAGTTTTTCGATATTAAGGTCATCCATGAGTGGGTTAACACCGAAAATATTGTAAACGGTACTTTGCAAATCCAATTGTTGTATAAAATACAGGCGCTTTTGCACTGACGACATTTCGTAATATTCCTTTTTTTCCACGGGTTCAATACCGGAATACGTATCTTTTAGGGTATCTTCAAGGATATTTTCGAGATATTCAGCCATGCCGCGCAGGGTTTTGCGTTTAAACACTTCAGCCAGGGGTAATTTGACATTGAGTTCTTTATGAATTTTAGAGACTAGAATAGTCGCTCTTAAGGAGTGGCCGCCCAGTTCAAAAAAATTAGCGTCTATGCTGATTAATCCGGGTTGCACATTTAATACTTCGGACCATATGTGTACTAATTTCTCTTCTATTTTATTGCGCGGGGCGGTGTATTCATTTTGCGCCATATAATCGCTGGTCTGTATTCGGTCTAACACGTTTCTGTCGATTTTGCCGTTGCGGTTGAGGGGCATTTTTTCAAGCGGGAGAAAATAAGTGGGGATCATGAATTCAGGCAAGGTGGCGGCGAGATGGGTTCGTATTTCTTCGGTCAATGTGGGACGCTGATCAAAGGCTCCAGGGATTTGCGGAACGATGTAACTACACAAATACCTGTCGCCACTACTATCCTCTCTGGCGAGAACGATGGTTTCTTTTATTTCGCTAAAGCTTAACAACCGTTTTTCGATTTCGCCCAATTCAATCCGGTAGCCCCTGATCTTAACCTGGAAATCACTGCGTCCAATAAATTCGATATCTCCTCCAGGCAACCATTTGCCAAGATCCCCGGTTTTATATAAGCGGTCACCGGCTACAAAAGGATTGGGAATAAAAACGTCGTGGGTGAGTTCGGGGCGGTTCATGTAACCTCTGGCAGTACCTAGACCGCCAATGTATATCTCAGCGGTGACGCCTAATGGGACGGGTTGTAAATAATTATCCAGTATATACGCGGTAGTATTGGCATTGGGTGGACCAATGGGAATAGTGATAGCGTTTTTTTCAATGGTGTGAATGGGATACGCGGTAGCATAGACGGTGATTTCGGTGGGGCCGTACATGTGCAGAATTTTTCCTGGTCCGGCGTATTCTAAGGCTCGTTTGCTGTGATCCACGGAGACTCGTTCGCCCCCGAACAATACATGCCTGATGTGATCAAAAATATGGGGGACTTCATGGGTCAACAAATTAAACAAGGCAGTGGTGACAAAAAAGACGGTGACTGCTTTCTGGGTAATAACGTCGGCCAACAGGTCCACACCAACACCTTTTTCTGCGGGTAACAGCACCAACGCGGAACGGTTTAATAGTGCTCCAAATATATCGAATACGGAACCATCAAACGCATAATTGGATAACTGGAGCAAACGATCATTGGGGGTGATAGTGATATAATTGGTATTGCAAACAACGCGGCTAACATTGTAATGGAGGGTCAACACACCCTTGGGATTACCGGTAGAGCCGGAGGTGTAGATAATATAAGCGAGACTGTCGGGGGAGGTGTTTACGTGTATGGGTTCAGTTGAAAAGCGGCAGAGAGTGCGACGGTCTTCTTGATATTTCTTTTTGGGCCACGGCTTGACTATGACTGGTTTTTTATTGATAGTGATCAAGGTGTCGTATCTGAATTTGGTAAGTTCATTATTAATGGTATATATTTTATGGCTGAATTGGATATCTTTGATGACTGAGACTTCAGCAGCGAGATCGGTCCAGAAATCGCGAGCTACAAAGAGTTCGGTGGACCAATCGGTTTTGGTGGTATATTGCCGCTCTTTATCTGCGTTTTTAAAGGCGGTGAGATCACGGATCAACGCCTCCTTGGTGTCCTGGTCCATGATATCGCCAATAAAGAGCAAACCGTTATCGGCCATTAAATCAATGGCCTGTGCGATCACATGACGCAAATAATTATGACCATGAAAACACTGGATAACGCTGTTGATAATGATGAGATCAACGCCGGTAAAGGGAGTGTGTTCCTCATCGTCAAAGGACATATCTTTAATCTGGCTGATTTCATGGGCGGCCAAACAAGCGAGTTTGATGTTGGAGATACCTTCCTGTTTGACACGCTCTTTGTTTTTATCGGTGATAACTTGCGACAGATCGGTCCCATAATACATGGCGACTTGGGGAGCAATGCCGAACATGGTAATACCGGAAGCGGAACCGATTTCCAAGACACGCATAGCTGGATGTAAGAGCGGGGTTAGTTTTAGACGCACATTGGCACCGTATTCATCCATCTCTTCTTTGGGAATGGGTTTTCCAGTATAACTGGAATTCCAACCGCCACCAGTGATTTCATCCACGGCAGTATCGGCGACATGATGCCACAACTCTTTATCCATCAACGCGCTTTTCTCCCGTTCATCTTCCTGCAACACATCGTCACTGTCCATACATAAAAAGCTGTGCAAGGTTTGACACTCCCATTGGAGACGGTTCAATGTTTTAATGTATTTCTTTTCGGAAATAACAATACCGATGCAACCATCTTTGATCATATATTTGAGCCGTTCTTCGGGCATGGAGGGATCCAACGGCACATAACAGCTTCCTGCTTTGAGTATGCCCATAATGGCAATAATACGGGAAAATGAGGGGGACATTAAAAGCCCGACGCGTTCTTCATGGGCAGGAATAATGCCTTTTCCTTCGATGAGGTAACGGGCCAGACGGTTGGCTTCCCGATCCAATTCTTTGTATGTGAGTACAGCATCATTTAATACCAATGCGATGGTATCCGGGCTCTTCTCTACCTGATCGGCAAATATACTGTGGATGGTTTTATCTTTGGGATAAGGGGTGGTGCTTTCATTAAATGCATAAAGCAATTGTTTTTCTTCTGCGTGAGACAACAAGGGAATCTTGATTAATGGAATAGCGGGATCAGCGATGACGGCTTTGATAATATTTTTAAAATGGGTGGCCATCCGTTCAATAGTGGCTTCTTCAAATATGCCGGTATAGTACTCAATGGCAATATCCAAGGTCTCGTCCCGTTCGGTGACAAAAAAAGTCATATCGAATTTAGCAGTTTTGTTTCTATAATTGACTTCGGCTGGCAATGGCTGGGTTTCTTTTCCACCAAACAGTGCCACGGGCAACGCATCCTGACCCTGTGCCTGTTGGAAATTCTGCACGATCATACAAATATCAAACAAGGGATTGCGGGAAGCATCGCGTTCTAGAGCGAGTTTGTCCACCAGTTCCTCAAACTGGACGTCCTGGTTTTCAAAAGCGTGGACACTGTGTTGATTGACTTCCCGTAAGAACGCTTCATAGGTTTTTTCCCCTTGGGGGTAATTCCTCATGGCCTGGGTATTGACAAACATACCGATGACCCGCAGGATATCTTCATGGTTGCGTCCGGCAATTCCGTTGCCGATGATGATATCAGTCTGCCCGGTATATCTATAAAAAAGAGTATTCAGAGCGGCGAGAATATTCATAAATAAAGTGCCACCACATGTTATGGCCAATTCCTTAAATGGTCGGACCTCTTCGTCTTTAAGTTCAAAATAAAAGGTATCCCCGGCAAAGGTAAAGATTGCAGGGCGTTTATAATCCGTGGGTAGGTCCAGTGTGGGTATTTCTCCAGCATACAATTTAAGCCAGTACTCTTCTTGAATCTGAATGGCCCCTTTTTCAAACAGATTATTTTGCCATTGGGAGAATTCCTTGTAGTGAAATTTCAGGGGTGCTAATTCTTTATGGTTATACAATGCTAAGAAATCATCGGTAAGAATGGCATGAGAAGTGCCGTCAGATACAATATGATGGACATCCACCATCCAAATATGGTTGTTGTCTGGCAGCCGGATCAACCCGGAGCGTAACAACGGGGCCTTGGATAAATCGAAAGGACGAACAAAGTTTTTAACAAGGGTGGTAACCGGGGTAGATTGCGGTGAATAGGGTGCCGACGCATCATAATATTCACAGGCAAATTCCAGGTGATCATGGACGCGCTGAACCGGGACATTACTCACGGTGGTAAAGGAGGTTCTTAAACTTTCATGGCGGAAGATCAGTGCGGCTAATGTGGCTTCAAGTCTATTTTTTTCGACCTCTTTACCCAGAGACAACAGCATGGGCATATTATAACTGATTCCAGTTTCGTCCATCTGTTGTAAGAAATAGAGCCGTTTTTGCGCGGATGAGAGGGGATAATATTCTTTCATTTCAATGAAAGCGATACCGGTATATTTTTCTTTTTGTGCTTGGTTGATATATTCAGCTATCCCGCTGACAGTCTTGCGTTTAAAGACCTCGGTCAGGGGTACTTTGACTTCCAGTTCTTTATGAATTTTGCTAACCAGGATGGTGGCTCGTAAAGAGTGACCGCCCAGTTCAAAAAAATCGCTTTCTATGCCGATAGCAGTGGTATCTATATTTAATACGTCCGCCCAGATCGCCACCAATTGTGCTTCGGTTTTATTGCGTGGGGCAGTGTGATTTTGCCGGGATTGGCGATCTGTGGGTTGCAAATGCAAGAGCACGTTCCTGTCGATTTTACCGTTCGGGGTTAACGGCATTTTTTCCAGGGGGATAAAATAGGCGGGGATCATATACTCTGGAAGAGTTGCAGCCAGATATTTTTTTAATTCTTCGGCAAGAGTGGGACGTTGGGTAAAAGTTCCGCGACTTGCGGGAACAATATAACCACACAAATATTTATCGCCTCGCCGATCCTCTTGAACGAGAATAACAGCTTCGTTGATTTCCTCATGGCTTAACAAACGGTTTTCGATTTCGCCCAGTTCAATACGGAAACCACGGATTTTTACTTGATGATCGATTCTACCCAGACACTCAATGGTGCCGTCGGGTAACCAGCGGGCCAGGTCACCCGTTTTATAGAGGGTTTGGGTGGTGCCTGTGGTAATAAAAGGATTTTTGATAAATCTTTCAGCGGTTAAGGTGGGGTTGTTGAGATAACCGAGGGCATTGCCTGCACCGCCAATGTAAAGCTCACCGACACTATTCATGGGCACGGCATGCAAATACCTGTCCAGAATATACACGGTGGTGTTGGCAATGGGAGTACCAATGGGTATTGAAGGAGCTTGGGCATCTATGCCTTGGATGACATTGCACACGGCAAACACGGTAGTTTCAGTGGGGCCATACCCATTGATAATTCGCCCATTGCCGAGATATGCCAATGCTTTCCCGGTATGCTCCACGGACATCCGTTCACCCCCGGCAATCACATGTCGTACAGATTTTAGACAGGCGAGGTTTAAATCGACCAATAAATTGAATAAAGCAACTGTGATAAAGAACAGGGTCACCATTTGGGTGGTAATCATTTCGGCGAGTAAGTCAACACCAATAACCGGTACTGGCGGCAACAAGACTAATGCCGCACCGTTTAGCAGTGCCCCGTATATATCGAACACGGAACCGTCAAAAGCATAATTGGACAACTGCAACAATCGATCTGTCTGCTGGATATCAATATAATTGGTATTACGAACGACACGGGACACATTATAATGAAGGGTAAGCACACCTTTGGGCATTCCAGTTGAACCGGAGGTGTAGATGATATAGGCGAGGTTTGCGGCATCAGCAAGAACTGGAAACAAGGATTGATCGGAGGGGGTGGTCAACACCTGGTTTATATTTATTATATGGTGTTCAAAAGGTATTTTTCCGGCAGTGCGAGCGGTGACCACTAACACGTGGGTATTGCTGTCAGCCAGCATATATGAGATACGTTGCTGGGGAAAGTTAGGTTCAAGTGGTAAATAGGCACCGCCTGCTTTTAATATGCCCATGATACCCACGATCATTTCTATAGACCGTTCCGCCATCAGGGCTACAATCGTATTGGGACCAACGCCTGTTGTCTGCAAAACCTGCGCCAAACGTCTGGCACGATTTTCCAATTCTTGGTACGTGATTTGGCTCTCGTCCAGAATAACAGCGATATGATGGGGTATTTTTTCCGCTTGTTCGGCAAACAATTGCGGGATAGTCTGGGTACTGGGATAGGAAGTGGTGGTATTGTTGAACTCGTATAATAGCCGTTGTTTCTCCTGAACACTCATGATCTCTATAGCGGATAACGGCACATCGCTATTCTGCGTCACTGCGGACAGAATGTTTCCTAAATAACCGGCATACCCTTCAATAGTCTCTTTTTTGAAGAGTTTGGAACAATAGAGAAGGGAGATAGTAAGGGTGCCTGCCGATTCCACAATATTGACCGTCATATCGAATTTTGCGGCCTGAAGGGGGTTGGTCGTGGAATCCGGCGCGGTAGTATCACGGTCACCGCGTTCAGAATCTGCCAGCAACGTGTGGACGGTTTCGAAGGTCAGCATGATATCGAATAACGGGTTGCGGGACGCATCCCGGCTTACCGCCACTTTCTCAACCAGCTCTTCAAATGGATATTCCTGGTTCTCGAAAGCGGCCAAGGAACGTGCTTTAACTTCATAAAGAAACTGCATAAAAGATTGCCCGCCGCTGGGAAAGTTACGCAAGGCGAGAGTATTGACAAACATACCGATGATTTTTTCCAGGGCGGCGTGTTTGCGGCCTGCTATAGGGGTTCCAACAATGATATCTTCCTGGCCGGAGAGTTTGCTCAACCAGACCTGGGTAATCG
Source organism: uncultured Clostridia bacterium (assembly GCA_964502145.1). Taxonomy (GTDB): domain Bacteria; phylum Acidobacteriota; class Aminicenantia; order UBA2199; family UBA2199; genus CAZCVI01. The sequence continues at coordinate 19,885 of CAZCVI010000030.1, read as the reverse complement.
CCAACAGCAGCATAAAAAAAGTGGTATTGCTGCGGCTAACGATGGTTTTTAGGGCGGCGGTGAGTTCTGCATCGACGTGAAATGAAACGGTATCCCCGGCAAAACTCTGCTCTGCGGGGCGGGGATAATCCATGGGTAAATCCAAAACCGGTATCTGGCCGGAAAATTCCTGCAACCAATATTTTTCCTGCTGCTCCAGTTTCCCTGCTTCTTGGCGGTCATTTTGCCACCGGGCAAAATCTTTATATTGCACTCGCAACGGGGGTAGGGGGCTCTCTTTATAAATAGCAAGAAGGTCCGTGACCAGAATGTCATGGGAAATGCCATCCGAGATGATGTGGTGCATATCTACCAGCAAGAGATTGCCCTTTTCTTTAGACTGGATTAGTCCGACCCGCAGTAATGGTGCCAGGGTTAAATCAAATGGTTGTATAAATCCACTCATGATCAGGTCGATGGTGATGGAATCTGCATTGGCATAATGTTCGATATGCAATGGTGCCTGATCATGAATTTTCTGCACTGGAACGTCTGCCTGCATATGGAAAGAGGTGCGAAAACTTTCATGCCGCTGTATCAACATGTTAAAGGTTTGTTGCAGTTTTTCCCCATCGATTTTATCACTGAGGCGTGTTACACCGGGCATATTGTAGGCTGTACTGTCCAGGTCCATTTGTTGGATAATATAGAGTCGTTTCTGGGCTGACGACATGGGATAATATTCCTTTTTTTCTACCGGTTCAATGTCTGCGTATGGATCGTACACGGCCCCGGTTATGGTGGCGGCCAATCCATGGACCGTGGGTTTTTTAAACAGTTCTGACAGCGGGAGGGTGACATTGAACTCCTTATGAATTGTGCTCAATAGCACCACGGCTTTAAGAGAATGTCCTCCCAGTTTAAAGAAATCGGCGCTGGTGCTTATTTTTTCTTTGTCAATGGCCAACAGGTTGGACCACAGAGCGACCAATTTTTCTTCTACTGGATTGCTGGGCGCGATATATTCATCACAACATTGCAAATGGGTGATATGGGTTTGGGATAACAGCTTCCTGTCGATTTTGCCATTGGGAGTCAGGGGGAATTTATCCATGACGATAAAATAACTTGGCACCATGTATTCCGGTAAGCAGGCGGTGAGATATTCTTTCAGCACTGCCCCTGCGCCTTTGGCCCATACGCCGGGCTCACGGGGGACAACGAAGGCACACAGGTATTTATCGTTGCTTTCGATCACCTGCACAACCGCCTCTTTAATGTCCTCATGGGCGACTAGTTTCGCTTCAATTTCCGCCAATTCGATACGATAACCGCGAATCTTGACTTGCTGATCAATTCTACCCAAAAAGGCAACATTACCATCCGCTAACCATTTAACACGGTCACCGGTTTTATAGAGACGTTCTCCTGGAGAAAACGGATCGGGTATAAAACGGTCTGCGGTGAGTTCGGGGCGGTGTAAATAGCCTCTGGCTACACTTTTACCGCCAATATACAGTTCGCCGGGAATGCCGATAGGTACTAAATGCCCATATGTATCCATGATTACCATTTTCATATTGGCATGGGGTTTCCCGATAGGAACATGACCGGATAATGGGAGCGTTTCAAGAGATTCTTCATACACACTGGTATCAATGGTGGCCTCGGTAACACCATAACAATTGATAATCCGCATCTGGTCACCGAATCGAGCCAGCAGGGTTTTAAAATCTGCCACTGGACAACTGTCTGACCCGATGATCAACAGTTTCAGGTGCTCAATGGGCAGATGATTGTGATACACATGGTCCATAAAGGGGAAAATAAAAGCAGGGGTGGCATCAAGAGAGGAAATTTTTTGACTGTGCAGGAGGTTGTAAAATGAATGGAGGTCGGTCATGGTTTCGGTTGGGCACAGCACCAGTTTTCCGCCGTTTAATAGGGCTTTGATCACGTCACCGGCGAAAACATCAAAAGAGAAAGAGGCGATTTGTAATACATTATTCTCACTGTCACTTATGGGATATTTTTCTTTCCAGGCCATGGCCACATTAACATAATGGTTATGTTGTACCATCACTCCTTTGGGTTCGCCGGTAGAGCCGGAGGTATAAATCACATAAGCGAGATTTTCTGGTCCGGCAACAGGTACAAGATTGTGGGCATCAGCAATGGTTATCTGGTGGTTTTTAATATAGACTATTGCGCCACCAAAGGTAAATTGCACTTGATTGTGCAACTGGGTCAATAACAGTACACATAGGCTGTCCTGCAATAAATAGTTGATCCGTTGTAACGGGTATAACGGATCAATAGGACAATAAGCGCCGCCAGCTTTAAGAACAGCCATTACGGCTACGATCATTTCTATTGAGCGTTCCATCATTATCGCCACAATACATTCCGCAGTTACCCCTTTATGCCTTAACAAGCGGGCCAGGTGGTTGGCTTTAGCGTTTAATTCAAAATAAGAACATTGACTATCTTTAAATACTACCGCAGTTTTAGCGGGTGTTCTCTGCACCTGTTCTTCAAACCATTGCGAAATGGTTTTGGGGCAGGAATATGGGCGGGTTGTATCGTTAAAATCATATAATATCTGCCGTTTCTCCGTTGCGCCTATTATTTCGATGGCCCCCAGGGGAATGTCTTGGTTATCTGTAACCGTTGCGATGATATTTTTTAAATACAGGGCATACCGTTCAATGGTCTCTTTTTTTAATAATTGGGTACAATAGAGCAATGCGATAATAAGCCTGCCGTCGGACTCGGCAATATGGACATCCAGATCAAATTTGGCCGCATAATGTCGAACCATTTGCTCATTGTCGGCACCTAAAACCTCGGTTTCGAGGTGATGGTTTTTATGTCCTGTAGAGGAATCGGTCAGAGTCTCAAAACTGTACATCACATCAAATATAGGATTACGTGTTGCATCCCGGTTAACCCCCACTTTTTCCACCAGGTCTTCAAATTGATACTCCTGGTTCTCAATGGCGTCCAATGAGCGTGTTTTAACATCATGCAAGAATTGGGTAAATGATTGGTCACCGCTGGGGAAGTTGCGCAGGGCCAGGGTATTAACAAACATGCCAACGATATTCTGCAAGTCGGCATGCTTGCGTCCGGCAATGGGAGTGCCGATAATAATATCTTCCTGTCCGGTGAGCTTGCTCAACCAGATATTGACAACTGCCAGCAACAGCATAAAATGGGTTGTGCCAGTTTGACTCAGAATTGTTTTTAATGCGGCGGTTTGTTGGTGGTCGACTTCAACATGAAGAATATCTCCCGCAAAACTTTGCATTTCGGGTCTTTTGAAATCCACGGGCAGGTTCAGTACGGGTATCTCCCCGGCCAATTGCGTCAACCAGTATTTTTCCAGTTGTTCCAGACTGCCGTCTTCCTGGCAATTGTTTTGCCATGCGGCAAAATCGTTATATTGCACGTGCAACGGCAACAAAGGGGTATTTTCATAGAGCGCGGAAAATTCCTTGATTACGATCTGGAGGGATACACCATCGGCGATAATGTGATGCATATCGACTACCAATAATTGGCCGCTATCACCGGTATCAATCAGTCCGACTCTAAGTAATGGTGCTATGGCCAAATCAAAGGGCCTGCTAAAGGTAGTGATAATAGGTATCATATCACTACGTGTTGGGACTGTATAATATTCAATTTGAAATGCGACATCGTCATGAACTCTCTGCATGGGCACGTCTAACGGCACAAAAAAGGAGGTGCGAAAACTTGCATGTCTGCTAATCACCATTTTTACAATGCTTTCCAGTTTTTCATTATTAATTTCAGACCGGTTCGTAAGCCGGGTAATCCCGGATATATTGTAAACTGTACCCGTTAGGTCCATCTGCTGTAATATATACATCCGTTTCTGGGCGGACGATAGGGGATAGTATTCCTTTTTTTCCACGGGAACAATGGCGGTATATTTATCATGGACGGTTTCGGCGATAATGGCGGCCAATCCGCTGATGGTAGGTGTTTTAAAGAGTTGGGCCAGGGGGATTTTAACATTCAAAACCTTGTGAACCTTGGACAACAGCACGACGGCTTTGAGGGAATGGCCGCCGATCTTGAAAAAATTAGCGGCAATACTTATTTTCTCTTTATTAACTCCCAGTACCTCGGACCATATGGCAAGCAATTGTTCTTCGATAGGATTCCGGGGCAGAAGAGATTTTTCTGATAATGGTTCATCCAGGGGTTGCATGTGGGACAAAACCTTGCGGTCTATTTTCCCGTTGGGTGTCAGGGGGATTTTTTCCAAGGCGACAAAATGGGCGGGGATCATATAATCAGGCAACAGACCAGCCAGGTATTCATGTAAATCGGCTATGGACAAATCACTGCCCGCGACAAAATAGGCACATAAATATTTATCACTGCTATCATTAGCGGAGGTTAGAGCCAGTACAACGGCTGCACTGATACCGGGATAATTCAGCAAGCGGCTCTCTATCTCGCCCAGCTCAACCCTGAACCCTCTGATCTTTACCTGGAAATCCATTCGTCCGAGAAATTCGATATTGCCATCTGGTAACCAGCGGGCTAAATCACCGGTTCGATAGACAGTACCAGAACCGGGAGCCAAGGTGATAAATTTGGCGGCGGTCTTCTCCGGATCGTTCAAATACCCGCGCCCTACTTGGACACCACCGATAAATAATTCACCGGGTACACCTACAGGCAATAAATGCTTTCCTTTATCCAAAATGTAGATCGTGGTATTGGAAATGGGTTTTCCGATGGTGGGAAGTTCTACGATATCATCGTGAGGGTCCAAGGTCAACGCTGTTACCACATGCGTTTCCGATGGTCCGTAATGATTGTGCAGGGTGATGTGGTGGGTCTGTAAGTAATCTTGAAACCGTGAACTGACAACCAATTGTTCCCCTGCGGTAACAATGTGTCGAACACACGCGGGAACCAGGGTGATAAAGTCCTCTTCATTCATGACAAACTTTAAAAAAGAGGTGGGGAAAAAGAGGGTCTTGATCTCATTCTCTTTCACCAATTGGAACAATTCGGCGACATTGTTTCGTTTTTCCTTGTCTATTAAATAGAGTTGCCCGCCAAAGAGCAGGGTAGAAAATATTTCTTGAAAAGAAACATCAAAACTGATGGAGGTAAATTGTAAGACGGTAGAAAAATCAATGGTGGTATATTCATATTGATATTTTATCAGATTAACCAGATTTTTATGTTCCAGCATGACCCCTTTTGGCTTTCCAGTGGAACCGGAAGTATAAATAACGTACAGCAGGTTTGAACCTTCGGCTTGGGGAATTTTTTCACCATTGGAATAAACATCTATACTATCCACATCCATCTCAGGGTTTATACATTCAATATCAGTGTTACCTTTATACGTCTCATGGGTTAAAAGCAATTTTAAGCCGCTGTCTTTGATCATGTATTTTTTTCTTTCTTCAGGGTATTCGGTATCAATGGGCAAATAGGCCGCGTCGGCTTTCAAAATAGCCAGTATCCCGATGATCATTGCAATGGAACGTTCTACCATCAACCCCACGATAGAATCCTGCCTGACTCCTTTGGTTCTTAATAGATAGGCCAAACGCGTGGATTTTTCATTTAATTCGCGGTACGTTATGGCATGTTTGGAGGTACAGACCACGGCAACATTCTCCGGGGTAGCGATGGCCTGCGCAACAAAACACTCATGAATGGTTTTGTGGCCGGGAAATTCGCTTTCTGATTGATTAAAATCGAACAGTATCTGTTGTTTCTCCTCTTCAGAAAGAATGGTCAGTTGGTGGATAAGAATATCGTCATGTTTCAAAATGTGTTCAATGAGTCGATGCAAATGAGCAGCCAACCGTTTTATCGCTGGGGGGTCATATACATTGGCATTAAATTTAAAATTAATCTCCAATTGGGCGGCGGGAACAACCAAAACATTAAAGTCATAATTGGTCTGTTCGAATGACTCAAGATTAAAAATAGAGAAGGATGAATGAGAATTGTTTTTTTCTTTTTTTTGCGCGGCCCCGGTAATTTGTGCTGAAACGGGATAATTTTCAAATACGAGAATATGGTCCAGCAGATTCTGGTTCAAATTGGTGTGGGCCTGGATTTCCGCCAATTGGGTATAATGATACGATTCGTTAACCAATGCTTCTTGCTGAATCTCTTGCAACAGGTGCTTAAAAGATAATCCCTCGCCAAAACGAATACGCACGGGAATGGTATTAATAAAAAGTCCCACCATGGACTCCACACCTGCCAATTGGGCGGGGCGTCCTGACACAACTGCTCCAAACACAACATCCTCTTTATTATTATATTTTCCTAGCAGAATGCCCCATAAGGTTTGGATGACGGTATTTAAGGTGACATTATTTCTGCCACTTAACGCGGCCAGCCGGGTTGAGACGCCCGCGGTCAATTGCAATTGGACGGACGCATGGTAATAACCGGCCTCATTCGCTTTAACTGAAGTCTGCCGGGGCACTCCAGCAGGTTCATCATAATCTGCCAGATAAGTTAGCCAATAGTCCTGTGCTTTTTTCTTATCTTGGTTCTCCAGCCATTGGATATAATCGCGATACGGTTTCACCACGGGCATAAGAGGGGGGCGTTGCGCGAGAAAACCATTATAAAATTCAAAGAACTCGCCAATCACCAAGCCAATACACCAGCCATCCATCACGATATGATGGAAACTCCAGATAAACTGATAAAGATTTTCGTCCAACTGCATAACGGCCAAACGCAGCAACGGGGTACTACTAAGCTCAAAACCACGGGTTCTGTCTCGCTCTTTAAATTCCCGGATGTACGCATCCCGATTCAAATCATCAGCAGAAGCAAACAACTGCCGCAGGTCTTCATAATAAAAATCGGCCTGCCGCTCACGCAAACAAATTTGCACGGGACGGTCCACATTCTCGGAAACAAACACTGTCCGAAACACATCGTGACGTTTGAACAGTTCATTTAAACTCTTTTCAAGTAACACGATATCAAAATATCTCTGGGAACAATAGGAACTCTGTTGAAAATAGGACGTACCTATACTCCCGGTATGTTCCCGGTTTCCCTCATACAAGGCAAAAAACAACATGCCTTCCTGCATGGGGGACAATAAATAGATATCTGCAAGCCAATCCCCATATGCTTCATTGAAGCGCTCAACACTCTGGATAGAGAGCCCCTTATATGTGAAATCGCTGGGGGTGAACTCCCGCGTTTCCCTGGTGGCACAAAAGGTAATGATCTGACTTAACTCCTTTTTATAATTATCGAGCACTCGTTCTATGGTCCTGGCGGCAAACTGTTTCTTGCTGTAGTGGATGGATATGACCATTTTTTTATCGGCAATCACTGCTGCAATATCCCATTCAAAATTCCGCTGCCTTGCGGGGTCTATTGTACTACCACAGGATTCTTTAGCCATACTAAAGGAGACGTTGACAAAATCGGCATCCATCTGCCCAAGATAATTAAAACTAATACGGGGCATTAAACTAAAATCCATCGCCCCGGTCAACTCTTTTGCAGTTAGATATTTTAGAATGCCATAACCAATCCCCTTATTGGGAATACGACGCAACGTTTCCTTGACTGTTTTAATCCGGCGGGCTAAATCGGGTTCATTCGATATCGCCAATTCCAGGGGATATAGGGATGTAAACCAACCCACAGTACGGGTGACATTCACATCCGCTAAAATCTCTTCCCTGCCGTGCCCTTCAAGTGCAATCAAAACAGAATCTTGACCGTAGATATTTTTTATTGCCATCGCCAGAGCAGTGAGCAGGATGTCGTTGATCTCTGTACTAAATGCATGATGAACGGTGGACAACAACAAATTAGTATCGGCTTCATCCATGGTTATAGAAAGCGTTTCAATATCTTTCACCACATTTTCTGGGCAGTCAAAATCCTTGGGCAATGGCTGAATTTGCCGGACTGCCAATGGCTGCCAATACGCGCTCTCGTTTAATAGGGATTCACTGGCTGCATATACGCGCATCTTTTCCGCCCACATCTTGAATGAATCGGTTTTCTGCGGCAGAACGAGGGCTTCGCCTTTTTTATGCTGGGTGAACAAGGTATTTATATCTTCCAATAAAATGCGCCAGGAAACACCGTCTATTACGAGATGATGGATAACGACCAACAAGCGGTCCCCATCATCAAGATGAAACAACCCCACTTGCATCAATGGCCCTTGTTCCAGATTTATACTGGCCTCTATTTTATTGGCTTCTAGTTCCAATGTGCCGGTGGCATCCTGGCAGTTTCGCAAATCAAATACTGTTAATGATAGCGGAAAATCCAAACCATGATTTGATTGCAGAACAGTATTATCTTCTTTTTTAAAGGTGATCCGTAGGGCATCATGATGCTGCTGAATCACAGTGAATACATGTTTTACAGACACTTCAGCCAAGCATTCGGGGGTATAGAACATAACGGCCTGATTAAAATGGTGGAAAGTAGTGGCTGCGGTTTCAAAAAAATAGGTTTGTATCGGAGTCAAGGGAATAGTGCCGGTTATTTCGGTTTGTATGGCTAGCCGTTGTATTTTTTTAGCCATTGGCGCCAGTTCGGCGATGGTGGGATGGGAAAAAATATCCCGCATTTCAATCTTGTACCCGGCTTTGTTCATACGGGCACAGATTTGAATCGCCTTAATCGAATCGCCACCCACTTTAAAAAAATTGTCGTGAATCCCCATCCGTTTATGGCCCAATACTTGTGCCCATACTTCTGTCAAATTTTCTTCTATTGAATTACGAGGCGTTACAAGGTTCTTTTGAAGGTCCGCATTTGCGGGTTGTATTTTAGCTAACACCTGCCGGTCTATTTTTCCACTCGGAGTTAAGGGAATGGTATCCATGGGAATAAAATAGGCAGGGATCATGTAATCGGGCAATGTTCGGGATAAATGGGTGCGTAATTCATCAGCCAGAGCAGGTCGTTGCTCAAAGGCTCCGGTAATTCTCGGAACAATGTAACCACACAAATAACGGTCGCTGTTTTTATCCTCTCCGGCCAACACGACACACTCCTTGATTTCATCAAAACTGCCAAGACAGCTTTCGATCTCCCCCAGCTCAATACGATAGCCTCTAATCTTGACCTGGGCATCTATCCGGCCTAAAAACTCAATATTGCCATCCTGTCTTTGCCGGACAAGGTCGCCCGTGCGATAAAGTTTAGAATATAGCGGGCCAAAGTTAAAAACGTCTGGAGCGATAAATTTTTCTGCGCTCAACTCAGGTTGGTTTAAATACCCATTGGCCAGTCCAACACCACCAATGTACAATTCCCCGGCCAAACCAATGGGTAACAATTGCCGGTATTTATTCAGCACAAATAGTTTTGTATTGGCAATGGGTTTACCGATGGGAATGGTGTCCGATTCTCCATCTACTATAAAACTGGTGGTCACCACGGTGTTTTCGGTGGGACCATAATTGTTTACCAATTGATAGTCTCTTTTTACATAACGATTCAAGGTATCGCCGCCAGTTAACAACCATCGTAATGCAACCGGAGTGCCAGTCAAACTCATAAATTGTTCGCATATCTGGGTAGGTAAAAAGGCAATGGTTATTTTATGGTGGGTAAAATAATCATGTAACTGCTGCACTTCCAGTTTCATTTCATCATTAATGATATAAATGGCTGCACCCACAATCAGATACGGGAATATTTCCCACACGGAAGCATCAAAACTGAAGCCAGCATATTTTGTGGCCCGGTCTGCGGCGGTAACGGCATAATAACGGTTATGCCAGTGACACAAATTATGCAACGCGCGATGTGGGATGACAACCCCTTTGGGATTCCCGGTTGAACCTGAAGTATAAATGACATAGGCTGCATCAGCGGGTCTAATCATCGGTTCATACTGGGGTTCAAACTGGTGATCGTCATCGTTCCATAAGCCAGAATCTTCGATAGCGATTTTTTCACACTGGGAAGCGGCTTTTGCGAAAAATGCCTGCCGGGTCAGTAACACGATGGCGGCACTGTCTTTTTGCATATATATTATTCTCTCTTCTGGCAAGTGGGGATCAATGGGCAAATAAGCGCCGCCAGACTTAAGCACAGCCAAGACCGCTACAAACATCTCGATGGTTTGATCAATCATGATGGCCACGATAGAACCCTGCCTGACCCCTTTGGTTCTTAATAAATAGGCCAAACGGGTGGATTTTTCATTTAATTCGCGGTACGTTATTGGTCGGGTGGAGGTGCATACCACGGCAACATTCTCCGGGGTAGCGGCTGCCTGCGTAACAAAACACTCATGAATGGTTTTTTCACCGGGAAATTCGCTTTCTGTTTGATTAAACTCCAGCAATACCTGTTGTTTTTCTTCTTCAGAAAGAATGGTGAGTTGGTCGATAAGAATATCGTCATGTTTCAAAATTTGTTCAATGAGTCGATGCAAATGAGCAGCCAACCGTTTTATTCCCTGGGGGTCATATACATTGGCATTAAATTTAAAATTAATCTCCAATTGCGCCACGGGAATGACAATAACATTAAAGTCATAATTGGTCTGTTCGAATGATTCAAGATTAAAAATAGAGAAGGATGAATGAGAATTGTTTTTTTCTTTTTTTTGCGCGGCCCCGGTAATTTGTGCTGAAACGGGATAATTTTCAAATACGAGAATATGGTCCAGCAGATTCTGGTTCAAATTGGTGTGGGCCTGGATTTCCGCCAATTGGGTATAATGATACGATTCGTTAACCAATGCTTCTTGCTGAATCTCTTGCAACAGGTGCTTAAAAGATAATCCCTCGCCAAAACGAATACGCACGGGAATGGTATTAATAAAAAGTCCCACCATGGACTCCACACCTGCCAATTGGGCGGGGCGTCCTGACACAACTGCTCCAAACACAACATCCTCTTTATTATTATATTTTCCTAGCAGAATGCCCCATAAGGTTTGGATGACGGTATTTAAGGTGACATTATTTCTGCCACTTAACGCGGCCAGCCGGGTTGAGACGCCCGCGGTCAATTGCAATTGGACGGACGCATGGTAATAACCGGCCTCATTCGCTTTAACTGAAGTCTGCCGGGGCACTCCAGCAGGTTCATCATAATCTGCCAGATAAGTTAGCCAATAGTCCTGTGCTTTTTTCTTATCTTGGTTCTCCAGCCATTGGATATAATCGCGATACGGTTTCACCACGGGCATAAGAGGGGGGCGTTGCGCGAGAAAACCATTATAAAATTCAAAGAACTCGCCAATCACCAAGCCAATACACCAGCCATCCATCACGATATGATGGAAACTCCAGATAAACTGATAAAGATTTTCGTCCAACTGCATAACGGCCAAACGCAGCAACGGGGTACTACTAAGCTCAAAACCACGGGTTCTGTCTCGCTCTTTAAATTCCCGGATGTACGCATCCCGATTCAAATCATCAGCAGAAGCAAACAACTGCCGCAGGTCTTCATAATAAAAATCGGCCTGCCGCTCACGCAAACAAATTTGCACGGGACGGTCCACATTCTCGGAAACAAACACTGTCCGAAACACATCGTGACGTTTGAACAGTTCATTTAAACTCTTTTCAAGTAACACGATATCAAAATATCTCTGGGAACAATAGGAACTCTGTTGAAAATAGGACGTACCTATACTCCCGGTATGTTCCCGGTTTCCCTCATACAAGGCAAAAAACAACATGCCTTCCTGCATGGGGGACAATAAATAGATATCTGCAAGCCAATCCCCATATGCTTCATTGAAGCGCTCAACACTCTGGATAGAGAGCCCCTTATATGTGAAATCGCTGGGGGTGAACTCCCGCGTTTCCCTGGTGGCACAAAAGGTAATGATCTGACTTAACTCCTTTTTATAATTATCGAGCACTCGTTCTATGGTCCTGGCGGCAAACTGTTTCTTGCTGTAGTGGATGGATATGACCATTTTTTTATCGGCAATCACTGCTGCAATATCCCATTCAAAATTCCGCTGCCTTGCGGGGTCTATTGTACTACCACAGGATTCTTTAGCCATACTAAAGGAGACGTTGACAAAATCGGCATCCATCTGCCCAAGATAATTAAAACTAATACGGGGCATTAAACTAAAATCCATCGCCCCGGTCAACTCTTTTGCAGTTAGATATTTTAGAATGCCATAACCAATCCCCTTATTGGGAATACGACGCAACGTTTCCTTGACTGTTTTAATCCGGCGGGCTAAATCGGGTTCATTCGATATCGCCAATTCCAGGGGATATAGGGATGTAAACCAACCCACAGTACGGGTGACATTCACATCCGCTAAAATCTCTTCCCTGCCGTGCCCTTCAAGTGCAATCAAAACAGAATCTTGACCGTAGATATTTTTTATTGCCATCGCCAGAGCAGTGAGCAGGATGTCGTTGATCTCTGTACTAAATGCATGATGAACGGTGGACAACAACAAATTAGTATCGGCTTCATCCATGGTTATAGAAAGCGTTTCAATATCTTTCACCACATTTTCTGGGCAGTCAAAATCCTTGGGCAATGGCTGAATTTGCCGGACTGCCAATGGCTGCCAATACGCGCTCTCGTTTAATAGGGATTCACTGGCTGCATATACGCGCATCTTTTCCGCCCACATCTTGAATGAATCGGTTTTCTGCGGCAGAACGAGGGCTTCGCCTTTTTTATGCTGGGTGAACAAGGTATTTATATCTTCCAATAAAATGCGCCAGGAAACACCGTCTATTACGAGATGATGGATAACGACCAACAAGCGGTCCCCATCATCAAGATGAAACAACCCCACTTGCATCAATGGCCCTTGTTCCAGATTTATACTGGCCTCTATTTTATTGGCTTCTAGTTCCAATGTGCCGGTGGCATCCTGGCAGTTTCGCAAATCAAATACTGTTAATGATAGCGGAAAATCCAAACCATGATTTGATTGCAGAACAGTATTATCTTCTTTTTTAAAGGTGATCCGTAGGGCATCATGATGCTGCTGAATCACAGTGAATACATGTTTTACAGACACTTCAGCCAAGCATTCGGGGGTATAGAACATAACGGCCTGATTAAAATGGTGGAAAGTAGTGGCTGCGGTTTCAAAAAAATAGGTTTGTATCGGAGTCAAGGGAATAGTGCCGGTTATTTCGGTTTGTATGGCTAGCCGTTGTATTTTTTTAGCCATTGGCGCCAGTTCGGCGATGGTGGGATGGGAAAAAATATCCCGCATTTCAATCTTGTACCCGGCTTTGTTCATACGGGCACAGATTTGAATCGCCTTAATCGAATCGCCACCCACTTTAAAAAAATTGTCGTGAATCCCGATACGTTTATGGCCCAATACTTGTGCCCATACTTCCGTCAATTGTTCTTCCAATGGATTACGAGGCGCCACAAGGTTCTTTTGAAGGTCCGCATAGGCGGGTTGTATTTTAGCTAACACCTGCCGGTCTATTTTTCCATTCGGAGTTAAGGGCATTTTTTCCAGAAGGACAAAATAGGCAGGGATCATGTAATCGGGCAACGTTAGGCTCAGATTGTTTCTTATTTCCTCAATCAAAATCTCTTGTTGTGCCAGTGCAACGGATATATGGGGCACAATATAACCACACAAGACCCTGTCACCCAAACGATCCTCTCTGACCAGAACAACCGCCTCTTTAATTTGGGTAACACGCCACAAGCAGTTTTCTATTTCACCCAGCTCAATACGATAGCCTCTTATTTTTACCTGATGATCTATTCTTCCCAGAAATTCAATACACCCATCTGGCAACCATCTGCCCAAGTCTCCGGTTTTATAGACTGCTTCGATAGAAAAAGGAGTTTTTAAATCAATAAATTTTTCAGCGGTGAGTTCCGGGCGATTCAAATACCCGCGCGCTCTGCCGGAACCACCAATATACAATTCTCCCGCCACTCCATACGGAACGGGTTGTCCCCAACGGTCATATATATATATGGTTGTATTGGCTAACGGTTTTCCAATAGGCAATATGACTGCGGAGGGTTCAATTGTTTCTACCAAATGTTCGATGGATGTAACCGTTGCTTCAGTAGGGCCATATACATTATAAAAAGCACATGTTTTATACCACGTCTCTGCTAGACTGACCGGACAACTATCGCCACCGGTAATCATCCGTTTAAAGTGAAAGTTTGGATTGGGGTGAAGGGTGCTTAAAAAAGCAGGAACAGCATTCATATGGCTAATGTTTTGACGTATTATATATTCTATAAATTTACTTTCATCCAACAGGGTGTCTTTGTCTATCAGTACGAGCCCAGCACCACTGAAGAGCGTAGTAAATATTTGCTCCACTGATACATCAAAGGAAAAGGAAGAAAATTGTAATATGCGCTCGTCAGGAGTAATATTAAAGCGGTTCTTCTGGCATAATGCCAAATTGATAACCGAAGCATGTTCAATTAAAACGCCTTTAGGAGTCCCGGTAGAGCCGGAGGTATAGATGACGTAAGCCACATCTGCCGGGGTGGTTGGCACACATAAATTGTCACAATCCGCGCCCCACACGTCATTTTGGTTTTTATTCACCGCGATGACATGGCCTATATACCCACTGTCACCATGCGGCACTATTTTTGCGGATAAATAATCCTGGGTTATTAAGAATCGTGCCTGGCTGTCAGCCAATAGAATTCCTAACCGGGCAACCGGGTAATAGGGGTCCAGAGGCATATAACAACCCCCCGCTTTTAATACGGCGAGTAGACTCACAATCATCTCCACACAACGCTCCAACATAATGCCGACAATATCGCCAGATTCTACTCCCAACGCTTGCAACCGTTTTGCCAGACCATTGGCCTTCTGGTTTAAACCCTGATAGGTTAATTGGCTATCAAAAAAAATAACGGCAATATGGTCCGGGTGTTTCTCGGTATACGCTTCAAAGAAGCGGTGAATGGTTTGCTCGGTCGAGTATTCGGCATGGGTATCATTAAAATCGTATAACATCCGTTTCTTTTCTGCTTCTGATAAGATATCTATTGCCCCTATTTTTTGGTCTGGTTGAAGCGCTGTTCTGGCAATAATATTCTTAAAATAAACAATGAACCGCTCAATAGTCTCTCTCTTAAATAATTTTGTACAATATTGAACGGAACACAACAGCTTTCCGTCTGCTTCGAGTGCGGTTACAGTCAAATCGAATTTGGCAACCTGCCCCCCATTATACAATTCTGCCAATGAACCCGCAATCGGTGACGAATCGGCCATTATTTTAGCACCGGCGTTTTTATTTTGAAAGGGCAGAGACGCGCTCAAGGTATCAAAAGTAAACATGATATCAAATAATGGGTTACGCCTCACATCGCGAAGCACTGCGACCCTATCAAGCAGATCTTCAAATGGATATTCCTGATTTTCAAAAGCGGCCAATGAACGCGCGTTCACTTCATCCAAGAATTGCCGGAAAGATTTGTTGCCCATGGGGTAATTGCGCAGGGCCAGAGTATTAACAAACATGCCAATGATATTTTCCAAGTCAGCATGCCTGCGGCTGGCAATAGGAGTCCCAATAATAATATCTTCCTGGCTGGATAGTTTTGCCAACCAAATATCGGTCACTGCCAGTAACACCATAAAAAAAGTGGAACTACTTTGAGCCGTGATTGTTTTTAATGCGGCAGTATGTTCGACGTCCACCTCAAAGTGAAGGGTATGACCCGCAAAACTCTGCATGGCGGGTCTGGGGTAATCCAGCAGCAGGTTTAATACCGGTATCTCCCCGGACAACTCGTGCAGCCAGTAAACTTCCTGGGCATTCATTTTGCCTTCGGCCTTGCGATTGTTTTGCCACACGGCAAAATCTTTATATTGCAGTGGCAAGAAAGGTAAAAACGTATTCTCATCAATAGCGGTCAAGTCGGCGACTACTATTTTGAGGGAAACACCGTCAGATATAATATGATGCATATTAATCAGTAATAATTTACCCTTTTCCCGGGACTCGATCAACCCGACGCGCAGCAATGGCGCTTGTGTCAAAACAAAAGGCTTGACAAAGCCACGGATGATAGGAATAACATCATGAAACGCGGCATCGGGAAAATAATCCAACTGCAATGCGACATGATCATGGATTTTCTGCACGGGTGTGGCATCCATCATAAAAAAAGAGGTGCGAAAACTTTCATGCCGTGCGATCAACATCTGGAATGTTTTTTCCAGCTTCTCGCAGGTGATCTCGTCCCTGAGCGGAATAATATCGGTTATATTGTAAGCCATGCTTTCCAGGTCCATCTGTTGAATAATAAATAACCGTTTCTGGGCCGAAGACATTTCATAGTATTCTTTTTTCTCAACCGGTTCAATGGCAACATAGTTTTCACCCTGCGCCGTTACTCGTATATATTCGGCCAGAGACCTAATCGTAGGGGTTTTAAATAATTGGGCCAGAGGTACAGTAACCCCGAGTTCCTTGCTTATCCTAGAAACCAAAACCGTGGCACGCAACGAATGCCCGCCGAGCTCAAAAAAATTATCGTCTATGCCGATATTCCCAGCACTCAAGATAAGTTTCCATATTTCCGCTAATTTTTCTTCTAATGATGTACGGGGAGCCACATGAACATTGCCACGCGTGACATGGGCCAGTGGCATGTGGCTTAAAGCGTGCCGATCTATTTTTCCATTGGCGGTTAAAGGCATTTTTTCCAAGGGCATAAAATAGGGTGGAATCATGTGTTCTGGCAATACTTCAGCCAGAAAATTTTTTAATTCCTGGGTGAACGTGGTCCGTTGCGCAAAAACACCGGCAATTTTAGGCACAATATACCCACACAAATACTTTTCAGCGCCATTATCGGTTCTCAGCAGAACAACAGCCTCATTAATTTCCTCATGGCTCAATAAGCGGTTTTCAATTTCCCCCAATTCGATACGAAAGCCACGAATTTTTACCTGCTGATCAATCCTACCGAGAAACTCAATCGTGCCATCCGGCAACCAGCGGGCCAAGTCCCCGCTCTTGTAGAGGGTTTCATTAGTTAATTGCGTAGTTCCAACAGCCATAAACGGGTTTTCAACAAACTTTTCAGCGGTTAATACCGGGTTGTTCAGATAACCCGCTGCATTTCCTGCCCCACCAATATAAATCTCCCCCACACAATTTATAGGAACAACATGCCTGTGCCGGTCCAGAATATACACGGTGGTATTGGCTATTGGGCAACCAATAGGTATTAAAACAGCATTCTGATCAATCCCGGTGATAATGTTACAGATTGCTTGAACAGTTGTTTCCGTGGGGCCATACGCATTAATAAGCCGACCTTTGCCCAGATATTCCAGGGCTTTCCGACAGTGTGCCAAAGACATCTGTTCGCCTCCAACCAGTATGCGGCGCACGGATTTTAGGCACGCTATCTTTAAATCAACCACCACATTGAACAAAGCAGCAGGAATAGCAAGTATGGTGATTCCGTTTCGAACTATCACTTCCGCCACCATGTTTACATCGCTTACTTTTTCCTGTGGTACCAGGACTAACGCCGCTCCATTCAACAGCGCACCAAATATGTCGAATACCGATACATCAAAGGCATAATTGGCCAATTGCAAGAGGCAGTCTTCCTGGTTTATCGCAATATAATTTGTATTGCGCACCAACCGGATCACACTATAATGGCGAATAAGCACACCTTTTGGGTTACCGGTTGAACCCGAAGTATAAATAATATAGGCCAGATCGGTTGCATCCGCTTCTCTAAAAGTAGGTGCATGGGTGGACGTCTCATATTCCTGTAATGCGTGTTCAGAAGCAGGTGATAATACCTCTTGCACCGAGATGATTTCTGTGACCGGGGGAATCTTTTCCGCAGCGATTAACGTGGTGACCAACAGCTTGGTGCTACTGTCCGCCAGCATATACATGACGCGCGGCATAGGAAAACCAGGATCAATCGGTAAATAGGCACCACCGGCTGATAATATCCCTAAAATCCCCACGATCATTTCCACTGAACGTTCTGCCAATAGCCCCACAATAGTATTGGGCCCGACACCTTTTGCCCGTAACCGTCTGACCAGAAGCCCAACAGAAACATGCAATTCCTTGTAGGTATATCTGCTGTCACCGAAAATAACAGCCGTATGATGCGGTGTTTTTTCTACCTGTGCCAAAAATAATTGAGGGATCGTTTTGTCATGGGGAAATGCAGTGGTAGTAAGGTTAAAATCATATAATAGCCGCTGTTTTTCCTCATCTGTCATTATTTCTATTGAAGTAGCCAGAGGGTTTTGCCTGATATTAGCGATAATAGTAGCAATAATATGACTAAAGTGGATGGCCATTTGTTCAATGCTGCCAGTATCAAAACAATCCGCATTGTAGGCGATTTCCACAGCCATCTTCCCAAACAGCATAATGCCTATAGACAGATCATAATGGGTTCTTGCTTCCATTTTGAAAGCGCCTAATCTTAAATTGCCCCGGCACTCTCTGAGGCTATTATCCAACGGATAGTTCTCAATCGCCAGTAGTGTATCGAATAATTCTGCGGATGGTGCTAACCCGCTGTATGTTTTGATATCTACCAGCGGCGTGTTTTCAAAATCCCCCCGGTTTTGTAAATCGCTATTGATACCCGCCAACAAGTCCAACAGTGTTTCCCCTTTGTGACCACGAATACGGAGGGGTAACGTATTGATAAAGAGACCAATTATTGCCTCAATCCCCTTTATACTGGAAGGTCGACCCGATACCGTGGTGCCGAAAACCACATCATCGCGGTTATTGTATTTTTGCAATAACACACCCCAAGCCATATACAGCACTGAAGCTGGCGTAACGCTGTGAGCTTGGCAAAAACTTTCCAGCGCCGCTTTACCCGTTTCTCCCAACGATGTCCGATAGGTAATAAAAGATTTACCCGGGTTCTGTTCTTGAGTAATTTTCCGCAGGTGTTTTTTTATCCCCAGTTCCCCGGAGCACTCGTAATCTTTGAAATAGTCCTGCCAATAGTTTTTCTGCATGTCTTTATTCTGATGTTTAAGACACTGCAAAAATTCCTTAAAGTTGGTTTTCGTTGGTTCTTGCAGCTCTTTTTGAAGATATAGATCATGGTAAGCGGAAAAAAACTCTTTCAAAATAATACCGGTGCTCCACCCGTCAAACAATATGTGGTGGTGGGTGATAATCATTACAAATTGGTCTGCCTCCATTTTGCATAGGCAGATTTTGAAAGCCACCACGCTCAAATCGAAGCTTCCCGACCGTAGCCGGGTAGTGATCGTGTTCAGGTATTTCTGTTTGTCTGTGGATTCAAGGAAGGTCAAGTCGTGAAACTCCGGTTGCAGGTCAAACGTTTTTAAAACAATCTGCACCGGGTTATCCATTTTTTCCCAGCGGAACACCGTTCGTAGCGCTGGGTTGACGTGGACAACAAAATTCCAGGCTTTTTTAAACCATTGACAGTCAATTTCCCCTGCCATTTCCAGGCTTAATTGCTCGATATACTGGGTACTTTCTGGCTCTTTCAAGAAATGAAAAAGCATCCCCTCCTGCATCGGAGTAAGTTTAAGAATGTCTTTGATGTCGTGTGTACTTAATTTTTTCATTTCTGTCTCCATGCTCGTTTTTTTTTCCCAAGATTGTTTTGCTTCATTTAAATCTTAGATATTAGATAGCTTAAAATAGGGGTAGATTTTTAGATTATTTTTAAATGATAATAGGCGGATGCCCTGAAATGGTTGGATTTTGTTCGGGATAACTATCTAATATTAACGCGTTTTTCATTGGTCTCTGCTCACTTTGTATTTTAAAACATTAAAAAGAAATTATACCATATTGGAAGAAAATTGTAAAGAATTTTTTTGGTATCTATTCAGTTTTTTGGACGGCACTATCCTTCCCCGCCAAAAAATCTC
>CAZCVI010000029.1:0-82239 GCA_964502145.1 uncultured Clostridia bacterium | reverse complement strand
CAAAAAAATGCTTTTGTTTTTGCTCCACATCGTCCATATCGTCCACTCTGTCCATATCGTCCATGTTTTTTCACGAATCTGATGGTGGATTCAGGGCAGGGGACTACCTCCCCCACGCTTTTCTCTAAAAGGGTTTTTACCACCGACGGCACGGGCGGGAAAAAAAATAAAAAAAGTGGGGAATGCCTCTTGATTTTCTTTTAATCATTATCTACAATAGCTTGGACGGAAATCTTCAGAAAGAACAAAATAACGGGTGGTTGTTCTTTCACGAGTAGGAGGGAAACATGTCGTTGAATAAATATGGGGTTTTAAAAGGATTTGCCATTGAGCGGCGATTGGCCAAGGGTAGCGGCAATCTTCATTTTCAGGTTCGGTTAGTGGATGAAGCGACGGATTATCGCATTGCCATCAATGTGAAATCCCAAGTGGCACCATCGGAATTGAAGTACATTATTATTGATGACTTCAAACATCACATTACCGGGAATTTAAATGAATTGGCCCTTGGTTTTACCCGGTTACAGAGTAAGCCAGGTGGAATAGCACTGGATTTTATTCGCGGGAACTTGTTTGATACAGAACAGATGAAGGTGTTGCCTTACAATCTGCCGGGACCGGACAATGATTTAAATGAAGTGCTGGACAAGTATGTGCAAAAAGCTATTGCGGAACCGGATTCACTGGTATATGCCTTTGGGGAATCATGGGGACCGGAAGACAAGAAGGACAAGTATTTTGGTTTTATGCCGGGAAACGGAATTCATGATATTCATATGAACCAGGGAAACGTGAAACAGTTCGAGAACACGGACGGAGTGTGGCAGGATGGTGGCGTTATTTTTCATTATCCTTCGGACAACAAGTATTCGGCTGTTTTCTTGGCATTTCAGTCGCAGTCTTTCCATACGGATGATGTGACCGGGCACACGATTACACACGTGGAAACGGAAACGAATTATGAAACATTGGTTTATGTGGCCGGGGCCATGGTGAATCCAGCCGGAGATGATGTCGGGAAAGAAACTGTCACATTGGTGAATGTGTCGCCTAACACTGTTAATCTCGAAGGCTGGGCCATAGCGGATAAGGATAAGAAGAAAGAGATCATCACGAATATCACTTTACAGCCAGGTGAATTCCACACGATTCGCTTGACTGGGAAGAGTGCGCAATTGTCCAACAAAGGCGGGATTATCTCATTATTGGACAAGAGCGGCTTTAAGGTTCATGGGGTATCTTATACACAAGAAGAAGTCAAGAACCAGGGATATACGATTTTATTTAAAGGAAATTAAAAAAATCATTGAAGAGTGGGTGGCTGCGGAATCTTTGAGGGAACAAAGATTCCCCGGCCACTTATTCTTTTGCCCACGAATTACACGAATTCACACGAATGAAGCGAATTAAAAGATTTTATCGCCGATTTATTCGCGTACATTAGTGAGATTCATGAGTCCTCTTTTTTCTTTACTTCAGCACTTCTGGATTTTGCGAAAAGTCTCTTTTATGTTATAATCGCATTTTAACAGGAGGATTTATGAAGGATTATGCCTTTCTATTCCCAGGACAGGGTTCACAGGTCGTCGGAATGGGAAAAGATTTATACGAAAACACAGAATTCGGCAAAAAAACATTTGCTGCCGCTGATGAGATATTGGGGTTCCCCCTATCGAAAATTTGTTTTGAGGGACCAGAAGATGCTCTGCAATTGACTTATAATGGTCAACCCGCGTTATTAACCGTTTCTTATATTTTGTTTCACCTATTAGGCAAAGAACCGAGTATCGCCGCAGGTCACAGCTTGGGCGAATATTCCGCCCTGACCTGTGCTGGCGCGATAACCTTTGAAGATGCCGTGTTATTGGTCCACAAACGGGGCAAGTATATGCAAGAAGCGGTTCCCGTAGGTCAAGGCGCTATGGCTGCGGTCATGGGCACGGATATCGGGGAAATTAGGAAAGCCATCGCGGCAGTTAACGGGATCGTCAATCTGGCCAATTTTAACAGTCCTACCCAGGTCGTCATCTCCGGAGAAAAAAACGCTGTCGAAGAAGCACTGAAACTCAGTGGCGCACGAAAATATAAGTTCCTGGCAGTTTCTGCGCCCTTTCACTCGGCATTGATGAAACCTGCGGAACTTAAACTGGCTGTAGACCTGGACAATATTCATTTCAAAGACCCGCGGTTCCCGATTATCAACAATATCGCAGCCCAGGAAATGACCCGCGGCGAAGAAGCCCGGGAAGCATTAAAAAAGCAGGTTACAGGCTCGGTTCTGTGGCACGATACGATTATGAAGATGTTGAATGAGAAGAAAATTTTGAAATTTGCAGAGCTCGGCGCGGGAAAAGTATTGACTGGATTAACCAAACGAACAGCCAAAGAACAAGGCTTTGAAATTGAAACGGTGAATTTCTCCGATCTGGAAACATTAAAAACGCTGCTACAATAACAGTTAAGAAGATCTCTAAGATAACGTTCTTTATAGTTTTTTATAAGGGCATAGGTGGCGGTTAACCGCCTGTGCCCTTTAAGGGATTTTACTTGTGCCGCAAATATTTTTTCAAAACCACTAATTTGCTGGTGTAGCTGACATTGGTCAGCATAATAATGGCCCTTTCGCAATCGGGGAGTTCTTCATAAAAGACTCCCTCCCAGCCATCAAAAGCACCTTCATCGATCATTATTTTATCGCCGTTCTTGAACTGCACTTCCCGGGGGAAAAGGGTAACCAAGCCATTGTTTTCGCGGTTTTTGATATCTTCGACTTTCTGGTTGGTAATGGTCCACAAGCACTCGTTGTTTCCCAGGACATTTTTTACGCCACGGGTGTAACGCACCTTGTGAAAAAGATCAACCACCGAGAACTGGGCGAACAAATAACCGCCAAATAGGGGAGTAATGATCTCGATCCGCTCTTTCTCTTTTTTTATTTTTTTAAGATACAAGGGCAAATAGGTATTGGCGCCTAAGGCTCTTAAACTTTGCTCGGCAAGAAATTCTTGCTTTGGCTTCGCGCTGACAATAAACCAGTAAGATGGGTCAAATTTTAATGAACTCATAATAGTATTTTAATGCAAATCACTTGAAATGTCAATTTAATATCCCAAGTTTTTAAACAGATTTTTATGTGGCTTTTTTATAGGGAGCGTTCCCCCCGCAGGCACGGGGAATACGATTAGTAAAAAAAGTGGTCGAGATGTTACAGACCACGTTTCGACGGAATTGAGGTTACCGCTGTTCGGTAGGTCTTGTTTTGTTTGCGTTGGCAAGAGTAGCCAATATCGCTAGCTGTTTTGTAGTAAGAATTTCCCGCAAATCTAATAGGTAATTGAAGTATCTGACCACCCAATCAGTTTTTTGCCCGCTGATTTCACGGATATAACCGGCCATTACCGCTTTGTCGATTTGATCTGATTTAATATAAGACGCCAAACATAGCTCTCTGATTTTAATTTCAGCGCCATTACGGATACAAGACTCCTGGTACGCCATCATGATGGTTTCGATCTTAAGTTCCTGTTTTTCCGAGAGGGAAATCTTATTCTTCATTTTGAGGATAAAACCCGCTTCAAACAGATTCTTTTCGGCTAACATGAACACGTGTCGCAACTGTGTTACCCAATGGTCAGGGGTTTCGTCGGGTTTGTTGGGCTGGGGTGGTTTCGGTTGCTCTTGCTGTTGCCATTGAGGGCCAGGATATAGATTTCCGGGGTCTTCGGCAACAAGTATGGCCATGGCGAATAATACGATAAAAACAGCCAATAGAATTTTTTTCTTAATCATGTTTTTCTCCTTCTGTGGATGGTGGTCTGGCGTGGTCGGGCATAAAAAACCAATTCTTACTTAAATGCAATAAAAAATTGAGCCGCTGTTTGGCGTCCAAGATATTATTGACTTGCACCAGTGCATCCACAAAGATAATATTTAACTGGTTTTCCAATTCATTTAATTCCGTGGTTTTTTTATCGATCTCATCGGGATTAAATTCGGCATCGCTCAAGGCTTCGATAATAGCAATCCGTTTATCCAGGATGTCCTGTTTATAATTCAGCATATCCATCTTGAATTTTTTTATAATAGCATGGATATCTTTTCTCTGTTCTGCGCGCAATTCAAAATCGATTTTATCCGGGATAACCAGTGGCGGCGGAACCCTCGTTTCACCCTGGGAACGGTTACCCCTATGATGGGTCTGATTTCCATGATACCAATGATATAGGGTAGTGGATAGAAATGCGACATTGAGTGCTATTGAGGCGGCCAAAATCAGTTTTATCCATTTACCGGGCATTTTTACCTTCCGTTTGCCGGGTATCGCTGGTGGCATTTCCATTCTGAGCAAAGAGCTCAAACGATTGCGCCTGCACATGCAAGAGGCTTAATTGTTGGCTCTGAGAAAATACCCGGGTAAAATCAGATTCCTGAACCTGTGGCTTTAAATCATTGTTACTGGGAAACATATCGGGCTGCGATAATGCGCCAATGCCCCATAACCCTAAACCGAGAAATACTATGAACACAAGTGAATACACCAGTGAAGGCATGGCAAAAAGATTGGACCAGCTTCTTTTTTCCCGATAGTGCTGGGTGACCGTGGCCATTAGTTGCTGGGTGAAATAGGGACTGGTGTCGACCTCTGGTAGCGTTTGCAGGGCACGGGTCACTTGTGCCAACTCCTGTAATTGGAAACGGCAGGCACTGCATTCTTCTAAATGGGCGCTGATTTTTTCACGCCACACCGCGTCCAGTTCATTATCCTGGTAACGGCTTAGAAGACCATGAACCTCTTTTTTTTGGCAAGGCACGATAGCTTGTGATTCGTTTTTCGGCAGCCTTTTCTTATTCATATTGACCTCATTTCTAAAACATCCAGTCGTTCTTTTTCTTGCAGCTTATTTTTTAATTCGGTTTTCCCCCAGGCATTCTCTGCTAAACGAATATAATCGCGCATATCGCTTTTGGCCCGGGAAATCAGGGTTTCGATCTTGGGTTCAGACCAGCCAGTGATGGTGGCAATTTTTTTATAGGAAAAATCCAGGTATACTTTAAGAATCAGGGCGATTCGTTGGTTTTCTTTCAGGGATTTTAACGCCTTGTTCAGCAACTCTTCTTGTTGGCCTTTTTCCATGTCTTCCTGTTGTGTGCCCTCGGTACGGAAGTAGCGTTCTTCATTGTCCGGGGTTCCCTGGTGACTGGAGAACCATTGGAACCGCCGCTGTCGCTTGATATAATTCAATGTTAAATTCTTGGCGACAGTAAAAACAAATGCTTGAAACGTATCTTGGGTGCGGTACTTTTTGATGCCTTCAAACACTTTCAAAAAAACATCTTGGGTCAGGCTCTGGGCTTCATCGTAATCGAAAATCATCTTGTGGATAAAATTGATGATTTTTTTTTTGTACCGGTTGATCAGGATTTCAAAGTTCTGTATTCTGCCGTCACAAACGGAACGCACCACATCATCATCGGAAAATATTGGCTCTTGGTTTACTTGATCTTTATCCACGATACTATTATAACAAATTTCAACAGGAATTCTTGCAAAAAAAAAGATTTAGTCACTGGGAGTTATGGGAATTATGGGAGTTATGGGATTATTTTTCTGGGAACATGGGGCTCCTGGCTTTAATCTTTTCGCTTTAGGACGCGGTTTTACGTTAAATATTTATCGTTAATAATTGTAAGCGGGAGCTATTGACATTGGGTTTTTTTAATTTTACAATAAACCCGTATGATATCCATTTAAAATGGTCCGAATCCATTAAATGCGCTTCATCAAATGCTGTATAAAAGCGAAAATAATAATAAAAAGGTCGTCTGATGATGAAATCAACAACAAAATGGGTGATTATGACGTTAGGATGGCTTACCCTGATGGGTCTGGTAGTGCTTTATGCGCTGCATCAGGGTAGCAGGGGCGACGCCACGACGGAGCCAGGGGGTACGGTCGGGGCTAAACAAAAAACGGCGGTGAAATCAGTGAAAGACGATATCCAAGTTCCACCACCCCCGTTTAGCGATGGCATTTTTCCTTGTTCCGAATGCCACGCCACGCAGGAAACCAACCCCTATCGCCGCGTACTAACGGATGCTCACGAAGATATTATCTTTACCCACGATGCGGAAAACCGCTGGTGCTTGGATTGCCACGATGCGAAGAATCGCGATATGCTGCACATGGCAGATGGACGTTTGGTCGATTTTAAGGAGTCTTACAAACTCTGTGGCCAATGTCATGGTTTAAAACTAAGGGATTGGCGCAACGGGGTCCACGGCAGACGGACGGGTTCTTGGAATGGACAAAAACAATACCTGTTATGCGCCCATTGCCATAACCCGCACGCACCAAAATTCAAAAAACTCAAACCGCTGCCCGCACCTGTCAAACCGGAGAATAGCAAATGAAAAAAAAGAAACGGAACCCGATACCAGAACATCTGGCACAAATAGAAATAGATCACTCGCGACGAAACTTCTTAAAAACTGCTGCTATTACTACTGCCGCGCTAACTGTGGCTGGTTGTGGTGTCTCCATGGATGAGTTCCTGCAAAAGCAATTCAAAACGCTCTCCAAGGAAGACATGGAACAGATGATCCAGCGCTTGGAACTGAAATACGAAAAAAAATACGGCAAGAAGTTCACTGTGTCGACGCAGCAAGCTTTGGATGGCACGGAGTTTGCCTATGCGCTGGATATTTCCCGTTGTATTGGGTGCCGTCGTTGTGTATATGGGTGCGTCGACGAGAACAATCAGTCGCATGACCCCCAAATCCATTGGATTCAAGTCTTGGAAATGGAAAAAGAGAAAGGTGTTGATTTCGCCCATGCCGATCTTTTCTACCAGCACGACGAAGTGCCTTTTGAAGGTCATTTTTATTTACCGGTGGCCTGTCAACAATGTAAGAATCCACCCTGTGTGAAAGTATGCCCGGTAAAAGCGACGTGGCAGGAGCCGGATGGAATCGTTGTAGTGGATTACAACTGGTGCATTGGGTGCCGTTGTTGCATGGCCGCTTGTCCTTACGGGGCACGGCATTTTAATTGGGGAACACCAAAGATCACGGCAACTGAAGTAAATCCTAAAACCCATTATCTGGGCAACCGCCCCAGAATGAAAGGCGTAGTTGAAAAATGCACGTTCTGTATCCAACGGGTTCGGGAAGGACTTTATCCCAAGTGCGTGGAAGTGTGCCCGGTGGGAGCGCGAAAATTTGGCAACCTGTTGGACCCGGACAGCGAGATTCGTTATATTCTGAAAAATAAACGGGTCCTGATATTAAAAGAAGAGTTAAACACGCAGCCCAATTTCTTCTATTTTTACGCCACATGACACGCACCAGTAAGATAATATTCAGAAAAAAGAACAGAATGAGAAGAGAATAAGAAGATATTACGAGGTGACATTTTGAATTTTATGCGCTTTATTAAAGAGAGTTTTAAAATCGTGATACGAGGCAATAAATGGTACTATCTCTGGGTGGGTTCATTGTTGTTGATGATTGCCTGGGGAATTTTGGGGTACTTCAAGCAATTGGAGCACGGGTTGTTGATGACCAATATGCGCGACTCGGTATCGTGGGCTTTTTATATCGGCAATTTCACCTTCCTGGTGGGTGTGGCTGCGGCGGCTATCATGCTGGTTATCCCGGCTTACATTTATGACTGGAAACCGATCAAAGAAGTGGTGATCTTCGGCGAATTGCTGGCGGTGAGCGCGGTGATCATGTGTATGCTTTTTGTATTGGTGGATATGGGTCAACCCACGCGGTTGTGGCACATGTTCCCTTTTATTGGGTTGCTTAATTTCCCCAGTTCGCTGTTGGGGTGGGATGCGTTTGTATTGAATATCTATTTTTTACTGAACCTGGGCGTGGTCACCTATTTATTATACACCTATTTCAGCAAGAAAGCGTACAATAAAAAAGTGCTCATTCCCCTTATCTTGTTTTCCATTCCCATGGCCATCAGCATTCATTCAGTCACCGCGTTCTTGTACAATGGGTTGGCTGCACGTCCTTATTGGAACAGTGCGTTATTGGCACCCAAGTTCCTTGCTTCTGCGTTTTGTTCTGGGCCTGCCGTGTTGTTGATACTTTTTCAGATTCTCAAAAAGTTTACTACCTTCCAGATCAAGGATGAAGCGATTTGGAAAATCGCCGAATTAATGGCTTATGCCATGTTTATCAATCTTTTTTTCTTTTTCAGCGAGTTATTCAAGGAGATTTATTCCAATACGGAGCATATCATTCATTTTAAGTACCTGTTCACTGGTATTGGGAACAATCGTGATATTGTGTTGTATGGGTGGACCTCTATTATTTTCAGCGTGGTGGCTTTTTTACTCTTTTTGATTCCCAAGACGCGGACCAATGTGATTACTCTCAATATTGGTGCCGTATTGATCTGGTTTGGCGTGTACATTGAGAAGGGGATTGCGCTTTTGATTCCTGGTTTTACACCTGATGTGCAGGGTCAGATTTATGTCTATCGCCCCTCGGCCACGGAAATCCAGATTACTATGGGTATTTTTGCCGTGGGTTTTTTGATCTTTACAATCTTATCCAAGGTAGCGGTAGCGATCATCTTTGAAGATTTTAACGTGGAACGAATCCGGGGTAAAAAAGAATAAGACTGGCCCCTGAATTACTCGAAAAAAGGGTTTAGTTTCCCAGAAAAAAAAGGTCACAGAAGCACTGTGGCCATCTTGTCTAATTTCTCGATTACTTCGGGATGAATCTCTTCCTTTTTAAGCGATTTTGCAATCAGATAATAGTCCTTCTTGGATAATTTTATGCCTGATTTTTCAAGCATCACGGGTAATAATTTTTTACTGAAAGGAATTCTTACCAAATAGTCATCATCACCCAAAGGGTTCATTATCGCTTCAGGAGAAAGATTCTGATGCAGGTATTCTTCTGCTACATTTCTGCTGACACCGGAAGATAAATGCGGTACGGCACTTTCAATAAAACGGTATAACGCTACCGGATAAAAAAAATAATTTTCTATTTCATATCTCTGCCACCTGAGAATCTGCAAATCGTCCGCAGAGATTTCGTGTTCCGAGAGATTTTTATTATCACCATCCAAAAGCAGCACTCCGCGAATATTCGGATGGATGGATTTGAGGGCAAACAGATGGTTTTTTGCTTCTCGAACATCCCGTCCGTGTATGGCATAGTAAAATGGTTTTGCAAAAAAATCCTTCATCTTATGTTCCGCTCTTATGGCTAATTGATTGAGAATTTTGAAATCTGATTCATCTTCAACATAAAGGATATTCCGCTTATTTTCTGCTGCCAATAGATCAGACGAAGAGAGACGTTTCAGTGCTTCACGTACTTGGTCACGATGGGTGTTTACGGCAAGACGATGGGGACGACCGTAAAAGGAAAGGATGTGTTCCGGGGCTGTATCTTCAAGAATAATCTCGGAATGGGTGGAAACGATTAATTGACACCCCTTTCTTGCCGCTGTACCACGTAACCGATCATATACCTGTCGCTGCAAAATCACATGCTGATGCGCATCCGGTTCATCCAACAACAATACCGATGCTTCCCGCGCATAAAGGAACCCGAATAATGTCAACACTTGATGAAATCCACTTCCCGCCGACGCAATATCAAAGGGTTTACGAAAATTTCCCGAAACTTCACGATATTCAATACGAATAAAGGGATCTGTCTCCTCTGAATATATTGGTTCGAGTAATTCATAACCGAACAACTCTTTTATATCAGTTGTTAACGAGTTCCAATCGGTGGTGGTGGGACTTTTTTTTTTAAATACTTCCAAGAGTAGATTGCGCAATATATCGCCCGGTTTTCCTTGGCCTATCAAACGGTTCTGATATCCCAATTGCAATCCTGTTTCCTCTGCGCCAATTCCCGAAAAAGGGGGAACATGAACGATTTTTAACTCTTTCGCAGCCGGGGGGATTTCGTCAATGGGATTCGATTGTTCATCGGTTAGTTTGACGTAGATTAATTCTTTATTGGCATATCGTAGTGTCGCTTTTAAGTGCCACTCGCCGTGACCCGGTGTTTCTCCGTAAATGGAAATAGCGGCCAGTTTCGGATAGCCCGGTTTGAAGCCAGGTTTTTCATCTTTGCTGTACCCTGTATCACGATCAGACCAGAGCAAGTTCATTTCGCGCATGGGAATGGAAGTGAAATCTTGCCTGGAAATAGGCACGCCCGCCCTGTGTTTGCCATTGGCAGATCCAGAATGGGCGGAAAGCCATTTTTGTAAGACTAAGTTCCAAACTGAAATCGCTTGCAATAGAGTGGTTTTACCACTGTTATTCGGACCCGCCAGAATGATGGTGTTGTCCAGAATAAATGTTTCTTCTTGAAACCGCTTAAAATAGTCAAGCTTTACCCGCGTAATCATAGCCTATTCCTCCATTCTGAATTGTTTAATCATACCATAAAAAGGAACTATTGGCAATTTTTAAACGCCCACGGCGAAAAAAGTCCATAAATTAAAAAGACTAACGCACAAAGATGACCTAGACGCTTGGAGACATTGTGCCTTCGGCGGCGAAATATTTTGCGGTTAAGGCTTCGCCGGTGGCTTGTTTTACAAATTCAGGCCAGGGGAACCGGGAACCGGGTCTGAAGATTTTCTCCTTGAAAAAATCGGCGAAAACATGATGAGCGGTATAATTCAAAGTATGTGTCGGACCCTGATGTTTGGCGAGTTTAACGAGGGTGGCGCGTAACTGGGCGGCAAAAAGTTCACCCAACATGTAGTTGTGATAATAAACCGGCGCAATCGCAAAATGGGCTTTGGCTGCCCAATCGGCAACAAAACGAGACTGGGGACGTTTGAGAAACTGGAAGCGCTCGACTAAATCCCACCAACGGGTATTTAAATCTTGGTCTGGGTTCTCGTACATTTCCTTTTCAAAATGAAGCATAACCAAAGTCCACCGGGCGAAAATCAACTGCTCGCGCCTACGCTGTTCCAAAATATCTTCTTCCAATGCGGCAACGCGTTGTTTTTGGGCGCCCGCATAGGTGGTTAACCAGAGAGGGTTCTTCCCCAATGCACCAAACAACATGGCTACGGCTTCAGTAGTAAAGGTATGGGCGGCTTCACGTAAATTAAAAGGTAAACTGCAATCGCTATACTTATAATATATACCATGCCCCATTTCATGCAACGAGGTATCCATCCATTCACAGGTGGGTTTGACATTCATCAGCACCCGCGTATCCCCGGCCATATCCAAGGAAAGACAAAAGGCGTGTTGTTGTTTCCCGGGCCGTTCATACATATCAGAACGAGCCGCAATATCATCCACGGGCATACCCAAATCAAAATAGAATTTTTTAACCATAGCCACTATCTCTGCGCTGGTTTTTTTCTCATAAAATTCATCCAGATTCACTTTAGCCGAAGGCGGTGCGGCCTGAAAAAAAGGATTATCATAATGCCAGGGCATTATCTCTATGGGGGTCAGGTTGAAACGTGCGGCGAGTTCTTTGTCCAGACTCATTTTCATCTGTTTGAAAGGTTCTGTTGTTTCCTGGTCCAAGTTGGCAAATATCTCCAGGATTTCAGCGGGATCATGTTCTTGCAGACGTATTTCCATTTCCCAATAATTGGTGTAGCCCAATTGTTTTGCAGCGACGTTGCGTACTTTAGCCAGTTCTTTTAATTTCGGACCGATCTCTTCGCCCACCTGTTTTAGTGTTTCCCAGATTTTTTGTCGCTTTTGTGAATCCGTTTCTTTTTTCATCAGGTCCAGCAAGTCGTTGTTGGAGTATTCTTGGCCGTCCATTTGGCCACGGAAGTTATTAAAAATCTCTTCAATAGCAGTGGACATACTTACCAGTTTCTCCAGCAAGTCGTCGGGCAGTTGGTTGCCTTTGAAATCGGTTTCGGCCACGGTCAGAGCACGTGCGGTTAAGGGGTGCAGTGTCTCTTTGTCTGCCAGAAGGGCGAGAATTTCGGCGTAACGGTGCGGGTCGCTGTGCAATTGTTTTATGGCGAGGTCTGCTGCGGCATAGGCCTCAAAATCCTCTTTTGTACCGGAATTGGCTGCCTGCCAATAGGCTGCCGCTTGCTTTTTATAGGCGGCCTGGTACTCGGCCAAATATTTATCTAAAAAAACATCGGCTTTCTCTTGTATTGTCATAATCTTTCTCCTATTTTTCGATTACTCTTTTGATCACTACTATTTTAGAAAAACTTCCAGCAATTGTAAAGAGAAAAAATGAAAGGAAAAACAACTTGACTTTGTTTGTTCGATGTGGTATTTTCTATCTTCATTCAAGCAAAATTTTTTTGGAGCTTATTTATTGAAGCGAGTCCCAGTACGGAGGTTTAGAATTATGGCAATATTAGAACTTGAAGATCAAAAAATGGAAGTGGAAGACGGCTCCATGCTCCGGGATGCGGCTGAAGAGATGGGTTTAGCTATCGGTTGCGGGCAAGGGGCTTGTGGTACGTGCGAGGTGGTTATTGAAGAAGGAATAGAAAACCTCAACGCGCTGACGGAATCTGAAATCGATATGGAAATGAAAGAATCTCACCGCTTGATGTGTCAATGCTCAATCAAAAGCGGCACGGTATTGGCAAGATTTAAAAAATAGAAATAAAACGAATCATAATTCTTTGATCTGTTGGAAAATCGTTAAGCCTTCCTCTTTGGTATGAAACTCACCATCTAACTGTCGCTCGTACAATTGTTTCAAATACGCGCCCATCTGCACACCGGGTTTAATCCCTAAAACAAGCAAATCCCGACCCATGACCAGGGGTTGAATACTTTCCATACTGATGCTGAGTTCTTCCTTGCGGCGGAAATACCAGCGGGTAATCTCATCTACTTCCGTAAAACTGAGCGGGTTGGGTTCGCGTGACTGCCGATCGGCAAAATCAAGTAACAATAATAATAAATCCTGGTCTTCCAAGTCCCGTACCAAACGCGAAAATGCTTTGAAGCCAATTTCATCACGATGCCGGTACAACTCGAATACGCGATGATGGGCCTGCACTAAATTCAATACTGTCTTTTTCAACGGGAAATTTAAGCGTGTCTCAATCTTCAAACTACTTAAAAATTCTTGGGCGATCTCCACGCCTTTGGAATCATGAAACATAGACGTAATGGTCATCCGTCCACGCTTGAATTCCCAGCGAGTGGTCACAGCCTTGCCTACATCATGAAACAACACGCCCAATAACAATGCCAATGTCCGTTCTTCGCTCAACTGGTAGATCCGGCTCAATTTCTTGGCAATATCAAGGGCCACCATCACGTGAAACCACACGGTGTGATGACCATACTCATCTTGTTCGGGATGAAAAATCGCATCCTGAATGATCAATGGCAAAGGAAAAAAAGGGGGGAACAGTTTTTCCAATACATTTAATTTAAAATACTCGTTCATGCCCAATGACGGTCGCTCGGATTCCAGTAATAGGCGAAACCACTCTTCGGTCACCCGTTCTTTGCTTAATTCATCCAAGGGCACATCTTTGGCACATATATATATGGCCTCATCGACTATAAACTGATGAACTGAAGCAAACCGCGCGGCCCGCAAAATCCGCAAGGGATCATCGACAAATGTTTCGGGCCCGGTCATTACTATCCGTTTGGCCTTTATTGCACCCATGCCATCAAAAGGGTCCACAACCTCGTTATCTGCCAACCTAACGGCAATGGAATTACAGGTAAAATCGCGCCGGGAGAGATCCTCTTCTAAACGAATATGCGGTCCATACTCAATCACAAAGTTCTTGTGCCCATAGTGCTCGCCGTCCCGCTTCATGTCGCGCCTGGGCACGGAGAGATCATAGGTATAATTATCTTTGGTGAACTTGACTACTGCAAAACTCTTGCCTACCGTGTTGGTTTTGCCGTGGGGTTTTAACTTTTCTTCGATCTCTTCGTAAGTGTGACCCACGACCATCAAATCAATGTCCGGGCTTTCCCCGATAGAACCGTATAGCAAAAAATCACGGACTACCCCGCCTACCACGTACACGTTGTTTTTAAATATATCTATAAAAAAAGGCTTCAATGGAAAATCCATGTCTGCAATCTTCATTTTTTAATCCTTAATCATCCACCTTCACTCTTCATTAGACAGGTGATTTTTATGTTGAAACTCATCCAGATGCCCCATAAACCGTTTTAGGTTCTCAAATTGATCCACATCAATCTGTTGAATATGAAACGCCATCAATCGCTTTTCAAAGTGATGGTCAATACGAATTGTTTTCATCTCTTTGACTGCAAACGTATTGATCGGGGTCACGACCAGTACATTGTTGACCTTCATATTCAGGGGTAATTTTTTTAATGGGAAATCCGGTTTGACCGAAAACCCGGACAAAGACATGTCTATTATGCGTGCTCGTAAGCCGAAAAAATCGCTGTCCGTGAGAGTCATGAGTACTTCTATAGCTTCTGGGATATTGACCCGTGGCACAGCCCGCAAATTCTTCTGCGAGGATTGATAATTCTCGCTAAAGGATTTGAAATTCTTGCTGATCACTGCCTTTTTTTTTTTCTCTAAATACACATAGATGACTATGACCAAAAGGATCAACCCAATCAACACCAGACTAAATATCACAACACCGGTTGAATTATTCATGATTTTATTCCTGTCTACTAAAGGATTGTATTATCATAAAGGTTTTAAAAAGTATTGTCAAGCGAGTAGGAAAAATGGAAAAAAATTTCAACCATTTTTCTTCTTTTCTTGATATTTTTTCAAAAAGAGATATAATAATATGGTACTAGCATATGATACGTCAGGAGATCAGCATGAATATAGACGATCTATTAAAAATATCAGTTGAACGGGGTGCTTCGGATTTGCATCTGAAAGTGGGTAATCACCCGATACTGCGCGTTAATGGAGCACTGCAACCGCTGGTAGAACTAAAACGCCTCATGCAAGAAAATACCATTGCTATGTCTTATTCGATGATGAACGATATCCAAAAGGAACGATTCAAAAGAGAACATGAACTGGATATGGCTTACAGTGTGGCTGGTCTTGGTCGGTTTCGCTGCAATGTGTTCCATCAACGGGGTGCGGTTGGTATTGTCATGCGGGTTATTCCTACGCAGGTGAAAACTATTTCAGACCTCAATCTTCCGGTGGTCATTGAACGCATCGCCAATGAACGTCGCGGTCTGATCCTGGTCACGGGAACGACGGGCAGCGGAAAATCAACTTCCTTGGCGGCTATGATTGATTTTATCAATACCCACCGCCTGGAACATATCATTACTATTGAAGACCCTATCGAATACCTCCACCGGGATAAAAAAAGCATTGTGAATCAACGTGAAATCGGACAAGATACGGAAAGTTTTTCCAAGGCGTTGCGTGCCTCGCTTCGTGAAGACCCGGATGTTATCCTGGTGGGTGAAATGCGCGATATGGAAACTATCGAAACAGCTCTCATGGCTGCCGAAACGGGCCACCTTGTGCTCTCGACGCTGCATACTCTGGATGCACCGGAAACAATCAACCGCATTATCTCGATCTTTCCGCCGCACCAACAAAAACAGATTCGTATTCAATTGGCCGCGGTGTTAAAATCGGTGATCTCTATGCGCCTGATTCCCCGTGCGGATGAAAAAGGCCGCGTTCCTGCGGTGGAAATTTTGATCACTACTTCTTATATTCAGGAATGTATCATGGATCAAGAAAAAACCAAGCTGCTCAAAGACGCGATTTCTGCGGGTGTCTCGCAATATGGCATGCAAACCTTTGATCAATCGCTCTACTTCCTCTTTCAAAAAGGCCTCATCACTTACGACGAAGCGCTCAAATGGACGAGTAACCCGGATGAATTCAAACTTAAAAAAATCGGCTTGCAATCAACCAAGGATATGTCAATGGAAGAAATGGAAAAAAGAATGTCGGATATCGGTAATAATTCCGGCAGTGAAATTACCAGCTTGGGTGGCGATATGGGTTATGGCACTAATAAAAACCAGCCTAATGCCGATACATACAAAGACCACAACCTGCTGGAACTGGAAGATTTATGAAATCAATGAACACGATGACCAATAAAGAAATACGCGAAATATTTTACGCCTACTTCATTAAACACAACCACCACAAAGTCCTGTCCGCTCCGTTGGTGCCTGCTAAAGACCCATCTATTCTCTTCACCAATGCGGGTATGAATCAATTCAAAAGTATTTTCCTACAAGAAGAAACCCGCGAATATAAACGGGCGGTCAGCATCCAAAAATGCATGCGTGTCTCGGGCAAACATAACGATTTTGACGAGGTAGGGAAATCAAAGTTCCACCATACCTTCTTCGAGATGCTGGGCAACTTCTCCTTTGGTGATTATTTCAAGGAAAAAGCCATTGCATACGGTTGGGAACTACTTACCCAGCACTATAAATTCTCCCCCGAACAATTATGGGTCACTGTATTTAGAGATGATGATGAAGCTTTTCGTATCTGGGAAGAAAAAATCGGCGTGCCCAGTCATAAAATCATCCGCCTGGGTGAACGCGACAATTTCTGGCAAATGGGAGATAC
Source organism: uncultured Clostridia bacterium (assembly GCA_964502145.1). GTDB lineage: Bacteria > Acidobacteriota > Aminicenantia > UBA2199 > UBA2199 > CAZCVI01. Next base: position 65,688 of record CAZCVI010000029.1, on the reverse strand, counting down.
CGGACCCTGTGGTCCCTGTTCTGAAATTCATTTTGATCGCGGTAATAACTTCGGCCCCGCTGAATTTATTGACGGCAACAGCCGTTTCATTGAAATTTGGAACCTCGTGTTCATGCAATACTTCAGAGATAAGTCCGGCACCCTGCATCCTTTGCCTGCTCCTTCTATTGATACGGGCATGGGCATGGAACGTCTCACCACCTTAATGCAGGGCGCTTCCAGTAACTATGACACTGATTTGTTTCAACCCATCATTCAATTCACCGCCCAGCTCGCTGATATCAATCCCAATGATGAAAAGAATCGTGTCCCCCTTAATGTGGTGGCCGATCACATCCGCGCGCTTGCTTTTTTAATTGCTGATGGGGTACTCCCTGCCAATGATGGTCGCGGGTACGTGTTGCGTCGTATTCTCAGACGTGCCGCTAAACACGGCAAATCCCTTGGTTTTACCGCGCCTTTTTTACATCAAGTGAGCGCCAGTGCCATTGACCTCATGAAAGATTTTTACCCCGAACTCGATTACAACCGTGACTTCATCGCCGAACTGATTCTCTCCGAGGAAGAACGATTCGATACCACCCTGCTCAATGGTTTAAAACGCTTTGAAGAACTCTTGGAAAAAGCACTGGAAACGGACGCTAAACTGATCCCGGGTAGCGAGTTATTCAAACTCTCCGATACCTATGGCTTCCCCCTTGATTTTGCCGGTGACCTGGCCCGTGAAAAAGACGTGTCTATTGATTACAATGGTTTTCATGCTGAATTGGAACAACAACGCGAAAAATCCAGGCTGAGTCTGGCAAGCAAACAAAAATCCGCCCAAGCTCTTGAAAATATCCGTGATTATAACACTGGTTTTACCGGTTACACCACCCTGGAAGAAGAAGCCCGTGTTCTGGCGATATATATTGACGGTAAAAAAGCCCATGAGATCACCGCCAATACAGAAGGGGTGCTGGTTTTTGATAAAACGCCCTTTTATGCGGAATCTGGCGGTCAAGCCGGTGATTCTGGCCTTGGTAAAAACAACTCCGTCTATTTTAATGTGACTGATACTCGTAAAGCCAGTGGTTCCACTGCTTATCTTCATACTGTCGCCATTAAAAAAGGCGTGTTACGACCCGGCGATGATGTCACGTTGCAAGTGGATGCGAAAAAACGCCAAGAAATTGCCATTCATCACTCCTCGACTCACCTTCTTCATGCCGCGCTCCGTGAAGTTCTCGGCCTGCATGTTAAACAAGCCGGTTCTTTTGTTGGCCCCGATAAATTACGTTTCGATTTCACCCACTTTAAACCAATCAGCAAGGAAGAATTAAATACTATTGAAGCGTTAGTAAATCGCCAGATCAGGGAGAACCTGACTATCAGCACCGATATCCTCCCCTACGAAGAAGCCATTACCCGTGGCGCTATGGCTATTTTCGAGGAAAAATATGCCGATGTCGTGCGTATGCTTTCAATGGGTGATTTCTCCAAGGAACTGTGCGGCGGCACCCATTTGACTGCGACCGGACAGGCCGGGTTCTTTAAAATTACCGGCGAATCCTCCATTGCTTCCGGGATTCGTCGCATTGAAGCTGTGGCCGGTGAAGCCGGTTATGCCCATGTCCACGCCCAACTGGAAACCTTCCAACACATCCACCTCCATTTCAAACAAAAACTGGACCACACCTTTAATTTCTTGCTTAATATGGAAAACGAACTCAAAGAAAAAGAAAAACAGTTAAAAAAGAAAAGCGAAGACGCCACGACTGTCAAAATTGATGTGGATGAAATCATCGCCAGTGGTTCAATGATTAATTCCATTCACACAGTCATTCATTACTTTGAAACGATTGATCGCAAACAAATCAGCACGTTGGCTGACGAGATAAAAACAAAAACCAACGGTATCGCTATACTACTCACCAACAGTGATGGCAAATCCGTTATTATCGCTTCTGTGTCTAAAGCCTTAACCCCCGGCTTAAATGCTGGGAAAATTGCCAAAGAGATTGCTATTTACCTCAATGGCAATGGTGGTGGCCGTCCTGATTTTGCCCAAGCTGGCGGCGATCCCATTGAAAGCAAGGATTTTCTTAATCTTAAAGCACAAATTACCGATATAATAAATAAACAGAGAAATTAAACAGAGAACATAAACAGACAAATAAAAAGAATGAAGAAAACAACAGCCGGTTTAGTTATGATCTTGCTGCTTGCCACCGTCACCGTGCGCGCGCAAATCATCGTTCGCCAGGAGAAAGATGGCACACTCAATATTTCCAATGATTATGCAAGTTCCTACGGTGATTACAAGAAGTTATTCAATAAGTCGCGGCGTTCCTCTGCCACCCGGTCGCGTAGCCATGTGATTCCCGCCCTTTACCTCGAAAAAATCCGTCTTTTCTGCGCACAATATGGTGTTCAAGAAGCACTTGTAGTGGCCGTAGCCCGTGCCGAATCCTCCTTTAATACGCTTGCCGTATCCCCTAAAGGCGCAGTGGGGATCATGCAACTCATGCAAGAAACTGCCAACTTATACGGTGTAGTCAACCGCTACAATGCCCATCAAAACCTGGAAGCAGGCATTCGACACTTGAAATACCTCTATGATAAATATGATGGCGACATCCCCCTCACTCTTGCCGCGTACAATGCAGGTGAAGAAGCTGTGAAAAAATACAAGGGTGTTCCCCCTTACAATGAAACCCGTAACTACATCAAACGCATCATGCAATACATGGGTATGTCTTACTCTGGCGCCTATTCCGCAAAAACCAGCACTAAAATATACCAATACCGCACCACCGATGGGAAAATCATGATCACCGATTCCTATCCTGTTAACGCTGTCAAAAGCTCCGTAACTATCATCGATTAAATGAAAAACATCCCCTATACCTCCAACACCCCCAACCTTTTCCAAAAACAGCTCGCCACATGCAGCCCCCAATCAATACTTCCAAACGCGTCTATTCTTTTCCCATCACTCCCATCATTCCCATACTTCCCATACTTCCCATCATTCCCATTATTCCCATCCCTCCCATAACCATGGAAAAAGTCCACGTCATCGTCAACCCTTTCTCCGCCAGAGGCAAAACGCGGGCCCGCTGGAGCGATATTCGCGAGGTTATCAAACATTATTTCCATGAATACAAATACATTTTCACTGAAAAACCCACCCACGCCACCGAAATCGCCCGCCAACTGCTAAAAGAAGGCTTCGATTTAATCATCGGCGTCGGCGGCGACGGCACCCTCAATGAAATCACCAACGGTTTCTTTAAATCCGATTCCCGCGAAGCAATCAACAACGATGCTTCTCTTGCCATTATTCCCTCCGGCACCGGTTCAGACTTCGTCCGCTTTATGAAAATTCCCCGCGACTTCAGACTCTCTATCCAACAAATCAAAAATTCTAAAAAAAGAAAATTCGATGTCGGTCGTATTACCTTTGGGTCCCCCCAACCCAGTACATACTTTCTCAATGTCGCCGATTTTGGACTCGGCGCTGAAGTAGTACGCCATATCTCCCAAATTCCCCCGGAAAAACGCAACGCCCTATCTTATTATAAAGGCCTCCTCTCTACTATTCAAACTTACAAAAGTAAAAAAGTCAGAATTATTATTGACCACAAAGAAGAAATCTCCCACCGTTTCCTTATCGGCGCCATTGCCAACGGTCGCATCTTCGGCGGCGGTATGCAAATCGCCCCCCAAGCAGAACCCGATGACGGTTACTTTGATCTTGTCCTCATCGAAGATATGTCCCGCTTCGAAATCATCCGCAACTCCAGGCACCTCTATACCGGCAATATCCACAAACACCCCAAAGTCACCATCAAACACGCCCGCACTATCGACGTTTACTCAGAAGACTCCGAACCTATCAACATCCAATACGATGGCGAAGTCGGCCAAACCACCCCCGCCCAATTTCAAATCATCGAAAAAAGCCTCAACTTCCGTCTCTAAAGAAATGCCTCCGGCGGCCAGAACCCTTTTAAAAAAGGGTTCTGGACTCCTAAAACTTTTGCCTAGGAAGAGGGAATGGAATGGGGGCCGGGGTTACCTTTTTTGATGTTTCGCTTCGATTTCTTTCCGTGTTTCTTCGATCACGGGTTCCACCATGTCGCGAATCTCTTGCAAATGCGCCGGGGAATCCGCTTCAAAACGAACCACCAGCGACGGCTGCGTATTAGACGCCCGCACTAAACCCCACCCAAAAGGAAACTTCACCCGCGCTCCATCTATAGCAATCACCTTATAACTCTTCTGATAATACTTCAACAAAGCCTCAACGATTTCAAATTTTGCTTCTTCCGTTGTATCCACCCTTATTTCCGGTGTGTTATACGCTTTAGGAATACTCGCGATCATCTCTGTTAAAGAAAGCGGCGAAGCAGCCAGGATTTCCATTAATCGTGCGCCCGCATACACCGCATCGTCAAACCCAAACCAACGATCATTAAAAAAGATGTGACCACTCATCTCACCCGCCATCGCCGCGTTTTCCTCCACGATTTTTTTCTTAATCAACGAATGCCCTGTCTTCCACATGATCGGCACTCCACCATGTTTCGCGATTTCAGAGTACAATACTTCCGAAGCTTTCACCTCCGAAATAATTTTCGCGCCCGGATTCTTCGCCAAAATGTCGCGCGCAAACAAGACCGTCATCTGGTCACCCCACAAAATCGTGCCCATCTTATCCACCACTCCAATACGGTCAGCATCGCCATCCAAACCAATACCAATATCCGCATCCATCTCTTTAACCTTCGCGATTAAATCTTTTAAGTTTTCCTCTTTGGTTGGATCCGGATGATGATTGGGAAACATCCCATCTACATCGCAGAAAAGCGCAGTCACTTCCGCCCCCAGGTTCCTGTACAGTGTTGGTGCAGTAATCCCACCCGTGCCATTGCCTGCATCTACCACCACTTTGATCTTCTTCTGTAAGTGGATGTTCGTGCAGATATAATCCATGTATTCCTGAAGAATATCTTCGGTGACCACCGAGCCTTGCTTTTCCGGCGGGAACTTTCCCCCTACTGCAATCTGATAAATCTCCTTGACCTGACTACCCGATTGCGCCTCTTTTCCAACCAATCCTTTGAAGCCATTGTATTCCCCTGGATTATGAGACGCCGTGATCATCACCCCACCATCCAAATTACGCTTGAATACCGCGTAATACATCACCGGCGTTGGCACCAAACCAATATCCAACACATCCAAACCATAACGGCTCAAACTCTGAACCATAATATCTTTTAACCGTTGCGAACTCGGACGTCCATCCATGCCCACCACGATCTTTTGTTTTCCGGCATTGACAAAAATAGTGGCAAAAGCCGAGGAAATACGGTCTACCACATCGTCTTGCAATTCCGTTTCCACAATGCCCCGAATATCATATTCTCTGAAAATCTCTTCTTTTATTTCATTCAATTCATTCATAATTCCTCCGTAAAAACACGATTATACAGGAATGCCACTTTATGCGCAATATCAAGCGCAAAAAAAAACGCAAAATTTAACTCCCCCCTCCCTATTGTTTTTTATGCCATTTAAGACTATAATAGGATAATGCTGACTCGGTGGAAGAAAACAGATATCCTGATTGCCTTATTGTTATTATTGACAGTATTGTCCTATTTCTTGTTTCCCCCCCTTGTTTTTAAACTCATGTTGTGGGCGTTTATTCTTGTTTCACTTATCAGGCTGATGGTTTACGTCAGACAAAAACTCCTCTGGCAGATCAGAAACCGGCTCATTTTTTCCGCCTTATTCCTTGTGGCTACCCCCATTTTGTTCATCACGTTTTTTTTCTACCTCATCAGTTCCGTGGTCATCACCCAATACGGTGGTATTATCATTGGCAATATGATGACCGATCGTGTGAATAAACTCGAAACCATCAGCGCCTACTATTTAAAGTATAATGACTCCCAATTGATGCTTAAAGAGGTCGAAGGTTTTGAAAAGATCAACATGATGCCTTTTATCACAGTCTTCTGGGAAAAAAAAGGCGCTACCTTTCAACCGTTTTTTAAATTCCCCAAAAATATTAATACTGCCAAGCTGATCATGGGTGAATATAGCGGTTATTTTTTAGTGGATGAAAAGCTTTATCTCGGTGCATTGAATAAAACCGAGACCCTCGCTGTGCTGGTGGCGTATGAGATCAATCAACAATTTCTCGATGCGTTATCAGTGATCAGCGATTTTAAAATTATTTATAAACGCCCCGCGCCCTATTACGCCAAAATGGCTGCGACCCACTCCATCCATCCTAAAAACGCCATGTCCACCTCCCGCCTCACTGGTAAAACGTCCACCATCATCACCGAGGCCGCAAATACCCAGACCATAGATAACGCTACTCCGCTCGCCGTGTTTACCTATAGTTTTTTTGATTTTAATACCATTATTGATAACCAGCCCTTAAAACGCGATGGTGATTTTGTGTTGTCCATGGATTTTGGCAAGATTTATAAAAAGATAGTATCTACTATTTCCAGTCCCGCCCATCATACTACCCGCCAACTTGTCCTCTCTTTTTCTTTTCTGTTTGTGACACTCATTTTTATTTCATTTCTCATTGGTGTGCGTATGGTTCGCGTGATCACTCGCGCCGTCAACCAATTAACGAAAGGAACCCAGCGGATCCGGAACGGTGATTTTTCCTTTCGTATTAAAACCCGTTCCGGTGACCAATTGCAATATCTTGCCGAATCTTTCAATGAAATGGCCTCTGGTATTGACCGCCTGCTCATTGATGAGAAGGAAAAACAACGTCTTGAAGAAGAACTGCGTATTGCCCGCAGTATTCAATTAAAATTATTGCCCCCCGATTCGTTCCAAACCCCTGAATTCGAACTGGCAGCCGTAAATATCCCTGCCGCTGAAATCGCCGGTGATTATTTCGACTATTTCTACCAAAAAGATGCGTACCTCTCGATCCTTGTTGCCGATGTCTCAGGGAAAGGTGCTTCCGCCGCGTTTTATATGGCTGAATTAAAAGGTGTTATCAATCATCTCCAACGCGAAGTCATGTCGCCTGCCGCGCTTATTGCCGAATGCCACCATAGCTTAAAATCCTCTTTTGACCGCGTCACGTTTATCACCATGAATGAAGCCCAATTCAAAATTCCTGAGAAGAAATTCGTCCTCGCCCGTGCCGGTCACACCCCCGCCCTCTTTTACAGCGCCAAAGAAAATAAATGCAGCGAACTTTTCCCTCAGGGTATGGCCATTGGACTCATTAATTTCTCCGAGAGCAAGATAAAAGAGATTGAAATGGATTATTTCCCCGGTGATATCCTCTTTCTCTTTTCTGACGGCCTCTCCGAAATCATGAATGAAGACGAAGAAATGCTCGGTATCACCAATTTAAAACGCATTCTCTGCGATAACCATCGCCTTGGCGTCGAAGTCATCAAACAGAAGATACTTGATTTTAGTATTAAATTCTCCGAGTCAACCATCAATCGTGATGACCTGACTTTTATCATTCTTAAAGTGTTATAAACAGGAAAACCCATGCTGGAAGAGCTAGAAAAAGAACTCAATTATACATTCAAAAATAAAGAACTGCTACGCAATGCCTTGATTCATAAATCCTATAACGAGGGCGTAAAAAAAGGACTCCCTGATAATGAAAAACTCGAGTTCCTCGGTGACTCTGTCATCAGTCTGATTATTACCGATTATCTTTTCAAACAATTTCCTACCCTTAATGAGGGCGAGTTGTCCAAGATAAAAGCCCATCTCGTCTCTACCAATTCTCTGTCCATCATTTCCCAATCCATTAATCTTTGTGATTATGTGTTTCTTGGGAAAGGCGAGGAGAAGAACGACGGCAGGAGCAACAACAAGATCAGTGCTTCCCTCTTGGAAGCCATTGTTGGTGCCATGTATGTTGATTCCAATTACAAGGTCACCGCTTCTATCATCATTGAGTACTTCAAAGATTACCTCAGTCGTTTCAATGAGAAAGAAATCAAAATCAATGATTATAAATCCGAGCTTCAAGAAGTCATACAAAAGAAAAACATCAACCTTCCCTATTATAAAATTATCGAGGAGACTGGCAAGCCCCCGGACCTCATTTTTACTGTTGCCGTGTACCTCGAAAACAATGAAATCGGGCGCGGCACAGGAAAAAATAAACGCAAAGCCGAACAAGACGCCGCGTACAATGCCTTGAAGATTATTGACAAGTTTTTCAATTATGAAAAACTCTCCGAAGTCTTTTTCCTCAAAAACGACTAGCATGATTGTCAAACAGGCGAAAAAGTGGTATTATTATGTTATTATTTACGCATGCTGATATACACATTATGATATATGCATTTTGGAAATATAGTGCAGGAGCTATGAAACAATGATCCGAGTGATACGAACCGACGGTGTTGAAATTCTCTTGAATACCGACGCCATTAAATCAATAGAAAGTACCATGGATAGAACCACCATCATTACCCTCACCACCGGGGATTTTGTTTCCGTAAAAACTCCGGCCTTTGATGTCTCGCAAAAAATTAAAGCCTATGTCTTGGGCCATACCCAGGAAAGAAGAGACTACGAGAGATCCCTTAAAGAGGGTGGCCTAGATAAAAAGAAACTTCTTGAAAAAGAGAAAGAAAAAGCCATAGAAGCTGAAAAAGCCATAGAAGCCGAAAAAGCCAAAGCCGCGGAAAAAGAAAAAGATCACAACCAGGCACAAGACACCGATATAGACAAAGATAAAAACAAAGGCAAAGAGCGCGGCAAAGATAAAAATAGAGGGAAAGATAGAGGCAAGGATCGCGGCAAGGATCGTGGTAAAGATCGCGGCAAGGATCGCGGCAAAGATAAAGGTAAAGATCGCAACAAAGATAAATTTAAGACCGTTGTGATCAAAGGACAGGGACTGGGCAATCGCCACGATTTTACCGTCGGGAAAACCTTTGAATACGTCAATGGCAATGTCGCCGATGAAGAAGAAGCCATCATCTCCTATGAACTCGAAGACGAGGAAGAGGAGTTCTTGGATAACGAGGAAGATTCCATCATCTACGATAGAGACGATGACGAAATAATAGAAGACGAACCCCAAGACGATTCAGATGATGATGCAGACGATGATTCGCATGATACCAGTGCAGAAACTAGCGAAAAAATTCATGATGCCCAAAACATGCCCGACAATGAGAAGGATCAGGTTCCAAATGTTCCCGATTATAATTTCAATGAGGAAGACGAAAGCATGCAGCCCGATCACAATGATTGAGTGAGCGAAAAAAACCGTCGTGTTTTAAAAGACCCCCGGGATCGTTTCCCCGCAGTATTTGCATGTATTTTTTTTCATTCCCACAATATCTACCGAGTAGCGCAGTCGTTCAATAAGCACTTTACCGCAGGCTGGGCAGAACGTGTTCTCTGCATCTGAGACCATGTTGCCAATATAAACAAATTTCACCCCGTTATCCAGTGCAATCCGTCGCGCCCTGTGTAATGTTTCCGGTGGTGTTGGTGGGATGTTTTTTAACATGAATGTCGGGTAATAACGTGAAAAATGCAGCGGTACATTCCCGCCCAGTTCTTTCACGATCCACCGCGTCATCCCCGTTAACTCCGCCTGGCTATCATTGAGCGTTGGAATCACCAATACCACCAATTCAAACCAGATGCCCACCTCTTTTAATACCAGTAACGTATCCAGCACCGGTTTTAATTTTCCCTCGCACATCGTGCTATAGAACTTCTCCGTAAACGCTTTCAAATCAATTTTTACCGCTCCCAGGTACTGGCACACTTCCCGCATTGGTTTTTCCTGGATAAAACCGTTCGAGATCATCACGTTCCGCACCCCCCGTTTTTTCCCTTCGATCGCACAGTCCAGCATATACTCAAAAAAGATAACCGGTTCCGTGTATGTGTGTGCCACCGTCTTGCATTTGTTCTCTTGTGCCAGCTTAATAAGTTCCGCCGGGTACACTTTTTGACTCTGCACCTGTTCCGGGCGTTTTTGCGAGATTTCCCAGTTCTGGCAGAATTTGCATGCGAAATTACATCCCGCTGTTCCTATTGACAGCGCTTGGGTTGTCGGAAAATAATGAAAGAGCGGTTTTTTTTCAATCGGATCGATGTGCATTGAACATGGGTTCCCATAAACATGCGTGTAATACGTGCCCCCATTATTTTCCCGTACCCCGCAGGTGCCTCGTTCCAAATCCGCTACCCGGCATTCGTGCGGGCATAATTTACAGGTCAAGCGTTTCTCTGTTTGTTTTTCATAATAGCGCGCTTCACGAATAAATGCGCTCTGTTCTTGTTTCCCACCCCCCAATACCGGCATAAATCCCGCGCACAGTGAGCAGGCCGTTAACGCACTCGCCTTAATAAATGAGCGCCGCGTGAAGCCAGTGGAAGATGTGGACAGTGTGGACGATATGGACGATGTGGACGATGTGGACAAGCTGGATTTATTCGACTTACTGGACGATGAAATAGTTGTTTTCATGGTGATCCTTATTCAATGTACACACATTCCCCGCGTGTTGTGCCTAATTTTAATGTTTCTGCTGTGAGGATGTATTTCGGTTCTCGTTCCACTGCTTTTAGAGTCGGTAATTGCAGTCTTTGCCGTTCTTTTTCAATGATTTGCCAGCCCGCAAAATCAAGCGCCACTGGATCTTGGCTTACCAGGATCGCCCCGTACTCCACCGCATACCGTGGGAAATACGCCGGGCCATTATTAACCTGGATACGCGACCCATCGCAGACAATCAAACGCAATTTGTCCTTGATTAAGCTATGCGAGTTTAGTTCCGCGATATACGGGTTGCAATTGTTGCGGTGGAATTTGTTCGGATTGTAAATCGCCCCGTAAAAATTCTTCATACTGATCGACACCCCTGACAAATCGTGGTCTTTTAGTACCGGCACATTAATTAGCGCGTCCACTTCCTCCATAATACGACTGAATCGTGTGCCCACACTGTATGCAAACTCAATATTATCCCCATACCCATCCCCGTCATAAGCATCCGTGCCTTGCACTCGTAACCCCGAACCACTCAGCGCAAAACCTGCCCGCACCAATTCTCTATCCGTTCGTTCCCAGAGCAGAATATTGTTCTCTTTCACTCCTCCCGCCATTAATCCATCTACAATCGCCATCACCAGACCATAAGACGAAGACAACCCCGGTCCAGGCAAACAACTCAATTTAATCCCCACCCGTTCCCCTGGTGAAACCAAAGATTTCCATGCTGCCCCGCGCGAATTTTGTCCCGTTAATTTCTGTACAGCCCGGTCCAGAAACGGCGCGACCCGTTCTTTTGCCAGTTGATTATGCATGCGTTTTAACATTTCCGAGCGCGCAATAATCACCCGGCTTTTCCCTCCTGTTGGCATAACCAGATAGGGAACACTTAAAACTCCCGCAAGACCCGCCGTTGCCAGTACCATCCTTTTGTTAAATGAGCGGCGGGTAATTTTTGTTTCAGTCATTATTCTTCCTTTTCCCCGAACACCAATGCTTGAAAAATCAGAAATTCCATTCCTTCCGCTTGATATGCATTCATGGGTAGTCCCGCTTTTTGGCACAAATGGCCCAGGAATTCGTCTAAATTCCAGCCCGTTTCAGTCGCCACTTGTGGCAGGAACACTGCTTGATAGTTTCCTTTGCGAATAATCACCCCGTCTATGCCCACGCGAATAGTTTTATAATCTGTGATTTCTTGAAGCGGCGTCATCACCGAGATTTCAATAGCAATCTTTTTCAATTCGTTCTTTTCCACCCGGTTGAATCGTGGATCGTGTAGTGCCGCATTCAGCGCATTGCTGCGCACTCCTTGCCAGAGAGGTTCCCGGCCCACAATCGCACCAATGCAGCCCCGCAGGTCGCCTTCTTCCCGTAGCGTCACAAAGACCCCCGCGTTTTCCTGCAATCCTTTTGAGAACCCGTATTGCCTTTCAATATCGCCCAGCGAGTCCTTTTTCCCAGCGAAATAATCCTCCAGCGTTTGGCGGGCCAGTTTCAGTAATACCTCCTCGTCTGTTTTCGTAAGTTTTAATGGATTCGTTTCCGTATTTTCCGTTTTATCCCTCTTATCTGTTGTCATTTTATTCTCCCTATTTTTTTTCTTCGCATTTTTATCGTAAAAAACAATGGCCGCGTAACTCACGCTCAAGGAGTAGTCGTTCGTGCCGTCCGCCGATTTGTAATAATCCATTACCGTGCCCGTGTAGCCTTTCCCAGCCAGAATATGCAGCAAAACCCCCACCGGCACAAACCCACACATCGTGATCCCCGTTTTTTCCATGTAGTTCCTGTAGCCTTTCAGGTCCAGTTGTGTAATCGTCTTGATCATCCCTGTATCCAGTGCCGTCAGGTTGTTTTTGATATCTTTCACAAAAGGTACATAGCCGTAGTTGCTCCCATAGTGCGTGAAATCTGAGCTTGCAATCAGCAGGGTTTTATCCGTCACATATTTATTAATAATGACCGCCGCTTTTTGCACATCTTTTTCTGTCATGTGGCTGAACAGGATCGACACGATTTTATAGCCCGTGTTTTTTTGTTCATTCATCATGTATTGTAGAAAGGGCAGTACATTTTCCAGTGAGTGTTCCTTTTGCATCAGTGCATTATCTTTTTTGAACAGTCTTTCTTTCGCCAGTTTCCCCGTGATCTCCGTATCCACCTCAATTAAACCCAGCGGCGTGCTTTCGTGCGTAAAATCTCCTACCGCCGCCCCATAAAATCCGCTCCGATGAGACACACCCAGCAGAATAACCCGTTCAATATCCTTCCTTCCCGCCAATTGTTTAAAGCCACTCGCCGCGCACAGCCCCGAGTGCGAAAGTCCCGCGTGTGGCGAAATCAACCCCACTACTTTTCCCGTGTAACCGTGTGCTTTCGTTTTCTTAAAAAACCCATCCAGCAGCTCTTTTAATTCAGGCGCAGAGTCCGGGTACCAAGCCATTGTCGTCAAGTAAGCCCGCACCTTTTTCTCTTCAGTTACCCCGTCCCCAGTGCAGCAGAAGAGAAGTAACAAGCCCATACAGGGGAAAATCAACCATTTCATAAAGCAAGCCATTATTTCCTCCTGGTCTTATAGTAAACAAAACCCCCAAAAAAGTCAAGTCGAGGTTAAAATTCCCAGGTGTTATTTTTTTAACCACAGATTACACAGATTAAAATGATTATCCAGATTCGGAAAAAGATTTTTTTGCCCACGAATTACACGAATTAACACGAATTTTCTCTAAAAAAAAAGGGGGGGAGTGTAAAATATTCATGCCAATTCGAAGGAGCCGGTTTTTTTTAACGCTTTGCCATTCATCATTTTTAATAAATCAAAATGAGAATTGCCGATATTTTTTATTTTTCATTGACATCCCCCCTATTTTATGGTCTAATATATATTTCTTCCACAAAATGAGCTGACTGGGACAGATAGCAACCAAATGATTCAAAAATGGCTTAATTGGATTTACAATAATCTACAATAATCTACTACATGAATAGGGAGAATCATGAACCCACTCAAATCATTTATACTCTCAAAAACCAATCTCGGAAACCGTTTTGTTTTTGATAGGAATAAGAATAGTAACCTATTATGTAACTATCTTCTTTACTACATCCTCGATATGGTTGAAAAAGGAATCGATATCCGTCAAAAGTTGGATAACACTGATGACGAATTCATCGAGATAGAGGAATACGGAAAAGTTCCAAAGCAGGAAATCGAATATTATTTCCAGAAATATTTGTTCTTAAAGAATAGCGGTTACTTTGAACCTTTTGTGGACGCTCCTGAAACTCCTGCCCCCATTAAACCTGAAACGGTAGAATACACACTCGCCAATTCCATGCAAGTGACTTTTGAAGTCACCGAACGTTGCAATCTCAAATGCGAATATTGCGGTTATGGACGTTTTTATGGCTACTATGACGAACGAACTGAAAAGGACCTGGATATTGAAGCAGCTAAAAAATTTATCGAGTATTTACTCCTGTATTGGAATTCACCCTTGAATATTTCGCACGGCAGGGTCATTTATTTAGGATTTTATGGGGGAGAGCCGTTGATGAATATCGAGTTCATCAAAGAGATCGTCAACTTTGCTAAAACCCTCAAGCTCGAACACAACCGTTTCCAATTTTCCATGACCACAAATGCATTGCTTTTATCGAAGCATATGGATTTCCTTGTCGAGAATAGTTTCAATTTATTATTGAGTCTCGATGGCAATGAAGAGCATAATTGTTTCCGGGTTTTGAAGAACGGTGAACCCGCGTATCCTCATATTATTGCAAATATTGAAGCCTTCCGGGAAAAATACCCTGATTATTTTCGAGAGCGCGTCCATTTTAATGCAGTGGTGCATACGAAGAACAGTGTAGTAAAGCTCCTCGATTTTTTTAAGGAAAAGTATGACAAAATCCCGAGGGTGGGCCAATTAAAAAATGTGGGAATCAAAGATGCCGAGCAAAATAACTTCTGGGAAATGTATTCCACCATTAAAGAGAACATATACGGAGAACTCGAAGACGACCTCGGAATCCAAAAAGAACTGTTCTTGAAGCATCCAGACGTACAGATGATGAGTTTATTTTTGTTAAAATACAGCGGTTTCGTTTATGAGAATTATAATCATTTACTGTCCACCAAAAAAATTCACAGGGTATATCCCACAGGAACGTGTTTGCCTTTTGGAAAACGAATTTTTGTCTCAGCCAGTGGGAAGTTGCTACCCTGCGAGAATATCGCCCATCAATTTTACCTCGGAACAGTAACGCGTGAAAAGGTCGATATCGATTTTACTGCCATTTCCACAAAATACAATGATTACTTTAAACAGCTCGGGGAGCAATGCAGATATTGTTATGACCGTGAAGCATGTCCTACGTGTATATTTAATTTAATTCAAAAAGAGGGCAGCATTACGTGTAAGTATTACCGAAATTATTCGGATTTCCAGGAATTTATTGCTCAGGTTCTCTCTGCTTTCGAGCGTGAGCCCAAAGTCTATACCAAAATTATGGAGGATGTGACCGTTGAGTAACGATATTGATAGAAAATGGTGGCTGTGGATAGAACCGTATGTACATGTTTCTATAATAGGAAATAAAGCCTTGCTTTACAATACCCTTTCCGGTTCTAAACTCGAATATACCGATGAGCCGGATATTCTACACATTTTAAAAAAAATGTTGCGTCCGGAAAACCTGCTTGTCATCCCTATAACTCGGAAGGAACTTAATCATCCCCGGATCAGTTGCTTCGTACAGGAGATTAAGACCCGGTTTATGGGAGATATGGAAGATGTCGTGCTTTCTTACGGAAAACCCATTCAACTCAAATCCATTATCAATTTACAGGCAGATATAAAGCAAAAACGGAGAGACCATAACCTGGAAGGTAAAGCCATCCTTTCTTATTTAAGGGAAGTCTCCATCTATATAAACAACAGTTCCCATAGCCATTCGAGTGTTTATGAACCGTTGCCGCCATTGCTTTATAAACAGGTATTATTTCCTTATTTCGAGAGGCGGGGAACTCCACAGGAATTATCCCTCGATACCATCAAAATGCTTTGTAACTCCCTGGAAAATAGTGGTCTTGCATCAATCAATATAATCGGTGGGAATATACTTGATCATTCACGGTTTGAAGATATGGTTGTGTTCTTTGACAATACTTCCCGGGTAAAAGCCTATCATCTCCATTATCTCGATGCATTAAATAACCTGGAAAAATTGGGTTTGATTAAGGATAACGAAGGCAAATCTTGGATTAATTTGCTCGTTACGTTTCCGATTCAGGACCAGAACCTAGAAACAGCGGTCCGTTTTGCCGGGGAGCAGGGAAATGTAAAGCTAACATTTTTAATTTCCGGTATGGATGAGCTGAATTATTGTGATTCGATTCCCGGTCGCTTTGGATTGAGAGACTTTTTGTTAAAGCCCTATTATAATGGAAGTAATATGGATTTCTTTAAAGATGCCGTGTTTATTCATCCCGAGGACATAACCGCTGCCAGGCCGTCACAACGGGAGATTGTTGCCAGGATGGTAGTAAACTCGAATTTCTTCGGGAAACTCACCATAATGAGCAATGGGGATGTCTATTCCAATCTCAACACTCCCAAACTGGGAAATATCCATAACCATATAATCCATGATCTCATTTTCAAGGAGTTGTATCATGGGAGGAACTGGTTAAGAGTGCGACCCAATTTATCGCCGTGTAAGGGGTGTTTATACAATGTGATATGTGAGGAGATATCCAATTATGAGTTTGTTCTCAGAAGGAATGACCTATGCACAGTACTTAACTATAATGGCAAATAACTGGGTATCTTACCCAAGTTTAAATAGAAGGAGGTCTTCATGAAACGAAGATTAAGTTTAATGAATGTCAAAAACGAAACTGTTATTTCCGGTATCGAGATGAATGACATCTGGGCTGCGATAGCAGGTGGGGTTTGCACAAACCTTGGTTGTGCATGTGCATGTATCTATGAAAATCAACCGGGTGGCACATCGACTACAGCGAATTATAGTGCAAATGAGGCAACTCATTCACACTCTCCTGGTTATGATTTCGTCCACCCGCATCCGACTACTGTTCCCATTGATTAGCCCCTAAACCCAAAAAAAAATAATGGGTATATTCACCCATTAAAAATTGTTGCCGGAAAGATAGGTGTTTAAGCGGCATCTATCTTTCCAATTTTTTATCTCATTCCCGGTGACGCCCAGAATGTTTATTAAGTAGTATAATAATATATTGAAATACAGAAAACTAAATAGTAAAGTTTACAAAAATGGTGACACTTGTATGGGATGGTTCTTGTGTTTTTTATTTGTGTTGTGCAAAGAATTTATATTTGAGATAGGACTGGAGGTTTTTGCGCTTCGTGGTTTAATAAATTTGGCGGTGAATCCAAAGGCTCTGGGAATTGAAAAAAAGAGGATTTTGTATTATTATTAAACCATGATAAACGAAAGCAGAAAAGAATTTAACGATGCTGGCTTGTGTGTACCTCATTTGCATTATATGGCCGATCGGTCTACCAAGATCGCCAGTTTGATTAAACTGGTGGAAAAAGGCAAGTACTTCACCATCAACCGCCCACGACAATACGGCAAAACAACCTTGTTGTACCTGCTGGGAATTGAATTGGAAAAAATGGGCTATCTGGTCTTTGATATCAGCTTCGAAGGAATTTCTGATAACATTTTTGCCAGTGAAGAACTATTTGCGCCCACTTTTATTGAAATGCTACTGGAAAAGTTTAAACATACAGAGCACCCATTATCCCATTACCTTTCACAGCAAATTAAAACAACCCACTCCCTCAAAGACCTTTCCAAAGTGATTACTGAAATAACCGCCACTGGTCAAAAGATTGTCGTTGCGATTGATGAAGTGGATAAATCCAGCAACAACCAGTTGTTCCTTGTTTTTTTGGGGATGTTGCGGGCCAAATACCTGTTACGCAATAAAGGCCAGGATTCCACCTTTTTTTCAGTGATACTGGCAGGCGTCCATGATGTGAAAAATTTAAAACTTAAAGTCAGAGCGGATGCTGAACAACAATACAACAGCCCTTGGAACATTGCGATTAATTTTCCCGGCGACCTGAGCCTCAGCAGCAGTGAAATCGAAAGTTTACTCCATGATTTTCTGACCCAAAACAACATCCAGCTCACTATTAAGGAAGCCGCTGCGAAATTGCACTATTTAACTTCCGGTTATCCCTTCCTCGTTTCCCGGTTGTGCAAGATTATAGATGAAGACATCCACCCTTTGGAGCGCTGGGAATTAGTGGATATTGATACGGCAGCCAATAACTTGTTAAAAGAGGATAATACCAATTTTCAAAGCTTAATCAAAAACCTCGAAAACAATCCGTCCCTCTACGACATGGTTTACCGCATAGTGTTGGAAGGGGAAGACATCGGGTACAATTTAGATAATCCGCTTATCGAAAAAGGGGTGACCCATGGCGTTTTTCGCGATGAAAATGGCCGGGTACGGATTCACAACCGATTATATGAGCAGCGTATTTACAATTATATGGCCTCCAAGGTGAAAACCTCCTCAAACATGGGGAATTATAATTTCAGGGACCATTTCTTGGAAAATGGCGGCGCACTGAATATGAGGGAAGTGCTGCTACGTTTCCAAACTTTTCTGAAGGAGCAGTATTCTGAAAAAGACCTGGTGTTTCTGGAACGAAACGGTAGATTGCTCTTCCTGACCTTCTTAAGACCCATTATTAATGGCAAAGGCTATGATTTCAAGGAAGTAGAAATTTCCGAGGAAAAAAGGTTGGACATCGCGGTGACTTACGGGAGCCAAAAATACATTATTGAATTAAAAAAGTGGTATGGCGAGGAATCGCACCGGAAAGGCTTGAAGCAACTAACGGATTATCTGGACCGCCAGAACCAAAACCTTGGCTTTCTCATTATTTACGATTCCCGCCGCCAAAGCAATAAAATAGGCGCGAATGAGACACTCATTATAGGGGAAAAACAAATCTTCATGGTGTGGGTGTAAGAGAAAAGGGGGTAAAGCATTACGCCACTACCCCCCATAACTCCCATTAACTTGATGGTGGGTTTAGTATCCGGCTGGTTTGCACAGATTATTTTCGAATCACTTCCCTATCTTTAGACGATTTGTTCTGCGCTGAAGTGGAAGATATTTTACTTTCCCGGCCCAACGTGTCTACCCCGGTAACTGTATAAACATACTCCTCGGCAACATTGCCTAAACGATCAAGGTACCGATTGTTTTCAGCAGCAGACACGGTAGCTAAAAAGGCATAATATTTATCGGCGGGTCGCTTGCGATAGATATTATATTTAACCACATCCGCACCCAACGCGGCATTGCCAGGATTGTGGTTCCAGGTAATTTTGTAGACGTATTGCAGCGTAAAAAGACTGCGGTTGGCGATAGATTCAAAGGCAATATTCAAGGGCGGCAACAAACCAAACACATTCACGGTTCCTGAAGCAGAAGCAGAATCGCCATCATTATCATACACGGTCAAGACAATCTTATTGGCTCCTTCTTCGGTAAAGGTGTGGGTCACAACCCTCCCTGTTCCCGAATCACCATTACCGAATTCCCATTCATATTGCGCGACTATACCATCGGGATCAGAAGACGCGGAAGCATCAAATAAAACGGTAAGAGGGAAAATTCCACTTTTGGGGGAAAAAGAAAAGGCGGCGACTGGTGGTAAATTAGGCTGAACTGCCACTACAACATGGGAGATAGTGCCGGTCTTACCTTCATTGTCGGTCACGGTTAAAGCTACAGTATATTCACCCTCGGCGGTATAAGTATGACTGATGGTTCTACCGGTGCCGGTGAAACCATCGCCAAAATTCCAATTGTACGCGGTAATACTACCCCCCGGATCACTGGAAAGGGACGCATCAAAGGTGACGGGCAAGGGCACATTTCCCGATTGGGGCGAATAGATGAAGCTGGCACTAGGGGCACCACCAATGGGATTGCCAGACTCTTCTACCAATAATAGATAGACACGCTCATCGCGATCGGCAAATGCAATAGCTGCGAAAAAACGCCCGGGCGCAAGGTCTATACTCTGCTTGGAAGGATTGGGACCATAACTCTTGGAAAAGGAAGAAAAACCGGTCCATACACCATTCTTTTTCCAATTATAATTGATGTTGGTGCCTCCTTCCGAACCACCACGCTGCATAGTCACCAGCATATTGTCTGGATTGACCGCACTGATATCGCAATAATGGTAGGTCTCGAACTTGTCAGGACTGGACATGACCTGCAAATCCCCGAATTCATTGCCCGTTCTTTTCTTGTACCACAACTTCCGGGTGGAACCGAGATTATGGAAAAATACCACATGCGGCACGCCGGTATTGTCCAAACACATGCGGGGACGCTGGGTGCCGCTGTAGCGCACATCGATCCAATTCTCCCAGGCACTGTTTAAGCGGTTGCCGCGCCGCTGATACCCGATGGTGTACTCATCCCCACCATTGGGCCGATACTGCCAAACGATATGAACATAATTTCCATCGGCATCCACATCGGCATGCTTGAGACGCCCACCCTCGGGGAAATGCTCAAAAGTAATGCTATCTCCATACTTGCTGATAAAAATACATTTAGCATCGGGCCAATACATGAAAACTACGAATACATTACCTGCTTCATCCACAGCTAAACGCAAATCCTCAATATTCTCCCCAATACTTACCTGTCCAAAGGTATAGATTCCAGACCAAGTACTACCATTAAAATAACGGTACTTGATCACATGGGTATCGCCGGATTGATCGCACCATGCCACATGAATATCCCCATTCCCTCGAATATCAATCTCTGGCTCATAGGAATAAGCCGAGGATTCGGAAAGATTTTTGACAAAAGCAACACTCCCATTGATTCCATATTTACTCAAATAGATTTCACTTCGACCAGTGGCATTGTTTTTGGCTTGATACACCACGTACACATCACCGGTGGGACTGATTTTGACCTCGGGTTTATAATAAACAACATTGCTCTCCTGTGCTACCAAAACCAGGGTCTCTTCCCCATATAAAAAAGCGGAAAAAAGGAATAATAAACCTAAACAAACGATCTTAAATTGGGACGCCGAATCCCGCTGCATTTTTTTTATCCATTCTATTCTCATTGCAACTCCTATGTTTTAAATTCATACTTTTAATATAACGTATTATATATAACTCATTCAGCATATGAATACAACCATTTTGGCGAAAAAAAAGCGAGAAAAATATACCGCAGGCACTGCAAATAAAGGGATGAAGGTGGGGGAACTTAGAGGCAAACGGTGTGTTTACCCTTGTTTTTTGATTATAAATTACAAAGGGTAAGGGAAAAAATTCCCTTACCCTTTGCAGGTAAATCTATTTGATATTTATTTAGAATCCATACGAAACTCCCAGCAGTAGATCAATACCGCTGAGATCCAGTTTGAAATCCGGCGCAGGTTCGGCCACGATATCTTTCTTGGCAGTACTCCAACGGAAGGCCGCGTGCAAGGAGAGGTGGCGGGAGAGATGGTAATAGGTACCCCCCACCAGATTGATGCCAATAGCACTGCTCTTCACTTCGCTCAAGGGGGAGATATCTTCAAAGGAATAGTAGGTAAAACCAGTACCGACATAAATATCCAGCTTCTGCCCTCTTTTGAGGAAATAACGGAGATCAAGAGAAACAGGGAGAAGGGTAAATTCCATTGGGGTTTCGGGGAAATCTTCCAACGTGCTTTTTTTGGTAGCATAACTGGCACTTAACCAGATATCCAATGCTTTGGTAAGAGTATAGGAGAGGTCCAGGCCAAAACCAGTGAGACGACCATACACATCGTCAAAATTGGTATTCATTTTGGAGTAGTTGATAGTGGCACCGATAGCGAACTTGGAAACTTTCCGGGGAGCAACAGGATACACGTTTTTCTTTTCTTTCTTAACTTCTTTTTTAACTTCTGGTTTTGCTGCCACGGGTTTGGCTTTAACTGGGGGTGCAATTTCAGGAACAACGGCAGCGGGTTTGGCTGCTTTTTTCCGCGCTATATACTGGTTGGCAGTGGCATGTTTTTCCATGATCACAATCTTTTTATTATCTTCGAGGCAGGTTATTTTCTCTTTCAACAGTCCTTTTTTGGGGTCGAGAATTTCAGCGCTAACCACTTCGTCGCCATTGGCGATGCCTTCCGATACCAAGACCATATTGTGGGTGACTGGACCGATAGTAATACTGGTTTTTCTAGCCAGTTTGCCGTTGACTGTATAAATATAGTATCCGGTACTATCCTTGAGGATTTGAGAGTCCGAAAGAACCAGCACGTTTTCATGATTTTTAACAGCCACACTAAAAACGGCATGCATTCCTTTTTTAATCTGTTTACCGGAGTTGTCGATCAGGAGATAGGCTTGATCACTTTTTTGCACGGTGCCTGCCAGCTTTTTTCCCAATTCTGGAATTTCTACGGACACAGTCTGGCCGGCATTGAGCTTGTCAGCTTCAGTGGCAGGGATGGCGGCGACAACCTGGGTGGCATCCACGACAGTAGCCATGAGGAAACCGTCGCTGATGTGATCGCCTTCATTTACATTCATCACTTCGACAAAACCGTCAAAAGTGGCGGTGAAGATGCCATTTTTTAATTGCGCTTGTTTCTGCGCCAAGAGTTCCTGGGAGTTTTTCAGGTTCTCTGCCGCTTCTTTTTGGGCGGCTTTTTTAGTGGATTTTTTTGAAAGGACTTTCTGCCATTTTTTTATATCAAGATTGGCTTTCGCGATTGTTTCTTTAATGTCTTTGCTATCCAGTTCCAGGATAACATCGCCAGCTTTCACCTCGGCGCCCGCGGCAGTTTGAATTTTCGCGATGGCACAAGGAACCGTGCTCACCAATGACTGGAATTTGGCTGGGACCAGGGCGACGTTTAGGGTATTGTATTGGACGAAAGAAGTGGGGGCCACCGTGGATACCAACACGTTTACTTTACCGGGACATTTTAGAGCTTTTGCTTCATCCGCTGCCACACCGAACAGAATCGAGGTGCCAATCAGAAAAGCAAATATTAGAGTCAAAAAGGTTTTTAAATTCATATGGAAATTCTCCTCATTTGTATTATCGAAGTACAGGTTTCCGATTCACTATTGGTTGCTATAAGGGCTTTTGTGCCCGGCACTGTCCACACTGACGATAGCGTACATATAGCGCACGTTTTCTTCAACCCCCTGGTAATCCAGGAACCGGTTTACGTTGGCATCAACTTGACCGAGGAGTTGAAACTGAGGATTGCCGACCACGCCCTGGTCAATGGCTCTCCAGATTTCATAGCTGACGATAGTGGGATACCCAGCCGCCACATTTTTAGGATTGGCTGTCCATTCCACCAAATTGGCCATGCGATTGTACAGGAGAGTGCGGATTCTTTTGCTGGTAATAGCGGTGATTAGACCGCTGTATAACGCGTGAATCTGCACATCCTTGGTGATCCGTCCCATTTGTCCGGTGGTAGCGGTAATCTTGAGACTAACGGGAACAGTCTGGCCGGGAATTGAATAGTTATGGGTGATGGAAGAAGTACCCGTGGATTGGATAACACCATCACCAAAAGCCCACTCATAGGAAGCAATTTGGAATGTGGGGTTCAAGGTCACGCATTGAGACGCATCAAATGTAGCAGCCGAACCAGCAAAAATATGGCTGGGAGTGGTGAATTCAGCTTTTAAACCACCGGTATCAGAAATGGGTGCGGTACTGACAAGCATGATGGCGCTTTCGGTGACACCGTAAGCAATCGCGGCGATCTGACCATCAGCGGAGAGGTCGGCACTCTGATGCACGCAACCACCGGTGTTAGGAATGCCAGCATAGCCTCCCCACACACCGTTTTTCTGCCAGTTATAAAAGAGCCCATCACCACCCAAAGAACCACCCAATTGGACGCTGGTAAAAATCGAATTGTCTTTTACTTCCAGAGCAGCCCAATGATAGAGCATCAGGTTGTTTGGGTCGGTGACATTCACGGGAGTGGTGAAGCCGCCACCGGGTAACTCTTTATAATATTTTAATTTTTTCAGGATATCGGTTTTATAGAACTCGGCAAAGTGCAAAAAGCCCTGGCTGTCAAGATCAATACGGGACTTTTGACTGGAGGACTCGCCCTTGGGGAAGGTAAGTTGTTGAACTGGGCCGCGGGCACCATTGATCTTGTTTTCCCATTTTTGGTAATTGATGGTATAGGGGAAACCAATTTTATACATCCAGATAGCGTGAACATAGTTGTCGTCCACGGCCAAGTCCGGGTGTTTGGTTTGAGCTCCACCTTGAAGTGCAACCGGGGGGAGGACGGTAGCCCCATATTTGGCTACGTACCAGCATCTCATGGCGACTTCTTCCTGGTACACGCAATGGACGTTGCCTTTGCTGTCTACTTCCACGCGCAGGTCCATCATATCATCGTCGGTTCGCATGTTCACGGAATGGAGATTAATAATGGGTGACCACGTGGTGCCATCAAGGTAACGGTATTTGACATGATGAACGCCAGGGGCGTTACGATCAAAGATGGTCCAGGCCACATGCACTTTCCCATCCTCGGTGATGGAGAGATCGGATTCATAGGCTCTATAGCCACCAAAGAAGCTGGCCCCATTGGATACGTTCTGATAGGTCATGGTTTTGCCATCATAAAAACACAGGATAATATCGGAATTACCAGCGGGGTCTTTTTCGCGATACACGATATATACCGCTCCACTGGGAGAGAATCCGATTTCGGGTTTGAAATAAAAGTGTCCCGATTTGTTGGCCACAGGAATGGGACCAACCCAATTTTCAGCCGCTGTAAGGACAGCGGGGAACAGCACAAACGAGATGCATATCATGGTTAAGAGGGTTTTTAAGAACACTCTTTCTTTTGTTATCTTCATTACTTTTAACCTCCACATTAACTTGTTTTATTGTTATTGTTTTATAAACTTTGATACATTGGGTATTATACCATATATTGTTGGAAAAAGGGCACTTCTCTAATTATTTAAAAATGGAATTGCCCCAGATAGAGCCGGGTAATGGTGTCCATTTCTGCGTCGGTTTGGGGTGGGGCGAAACCGAGAGAGAGAAACACGATTTCATCGCCGGTTTGATTGAGTTCACGCAGATAGTTCCCGTTTTCATTGGCGATCCACAGGGCGACGTGGTTTTTATCAGTCCAATCGGAAAAAATAAAATAGAGGGTGGAGCTGACCAAGATGGGGCGCACGTAGCGGAAATCGCGGCTATTGTCGGTGATAATAAGGAAGGAGCCACTGGTAAAATCGCGGGTATACAAACGTCCACGACCATCCATGAAGATATGTCCAACAATACGGGTATTGGAAAAAACCCAGGTGGGATTATCGTCCTGGTGAACAGCGTAATAATCGGCGGGCAGCACGGGTTCTATTAAACCGGTAACGAGGTTTTTTAAGAAGCTGTTCTTCTTGGAACCGATCCAGGTATTGAAGAGTATCTTGGTACCATCGGGGGAATAGACGGGATCATAGAGGGGGGTGGTAATTTCAGGGAGCAGTGAACCGCTGACCTGCAAAGTTTGGATATTGACTTCCATGAACTGGTTGTTATGGCTCCAGACAATGGTATAGTCGTTTTTCCAGTCCGGGTCCCAGTTGTTCCCGGAGTATCGCCCGCTAATGGGGGTCAATGGGCGACGGACGCGGTCGGTGATATCCATGATCACGATCTCGGTATTGCTGCGATCCACATCCAGGCCATCGGGCGCGGTGACAAAGACGATTTGATTGTTATGGTTCACATTCACGGCAAAGTCATCGACATTAGAGTTGGTCATGTTGGAGACGTTGCGCACGGCAAAATCATAGAGGGAGATATCAATGGTCGCGGCGGTTCGGATAACGGCGCGGTCGAGGATTCTATCTTTGAACTGGATATGGCGGTACTTATGAATGCCTTGACGCACCAGGGTACCACGGTCCGGTTTTAAGTGGATGGATTCCTCGGCGATATCGGTCCGGTGGGTATGCTGGGCGTTGGCCAGGGTATCCTCAAATTCGCCGGATTCCTGGGTCTTGGAGGTGGCGGTGGTGGTTTTGGGAACGATGTAAAGGTCAGCGGTAAAAATATCGTAGGTGAGGTTGGCGGCCCGATCTGCATAAAACATCTTACCGATCAATTGTTCCTGCAAAGGTGGCGGAGGCGGGGGGGGTGGCGGGGGAGTAGGGTCTACAATATCAGAACTGGTTTTACAACCCCATAGACTCACCAGTACCAAAAAAATCACCAAGATTATTCCTTTTTTCATTCTTATTTTCTTTTTTTTGATAGACATAGGGATATTATATAATAAAATACTGGTATTGGCAATAAAAAAACATTCTGCCTGCCATTCTCCTTTTGGCTTTTTTGGCGCGGGTGAACATAAGGTTCGGGTTCGCCCAAACCATGCGCAAAAGGAGAATGGCTGACATTCCGCGATTCTTTCAAAGGTTAATATCCAGTGTTCCGCTTGGAGAAATTTTCTGATATTTAAGCCGTTACACCTTCAGGGCTTGGAAATGGGTTTGTGAGCTATTGGAATTTAAGCCACTCAAAAAGTCATAGGTGTTGCCATTGAGGGTAATTTTATCGGCACTGCCAAACACACCGGTACAGTTATAGCCCTTGGCATTGAGTTGTTCAACAATTTGGGTACGGATAGTTAAGGCCAGTTGCTGCCGTTGGCTGGGGTCAGTGGAAGCGCGGAGTTGTAAGAGTGAATTTATCCCGGTCTGGGCGGCTTCTAATATGGCGGTAGTGATTTCATTGTTGACGTTGGAATTACCACCGTTTTGAGTTTCCAAGTATTGAATACGACTATTCATGCCCAGGGTTTTCAAGTTTTGCATCACATCGATTACCTGGCCATTGATAGAAATTTTATCAATGGAACCGGTAGTT
The DNA here is from genome assembly GCA_964502145.1 of uncultured Clostridia bacterium. Classification (GTDB taxonomy): domain Bacteria; phylum Acidobacteriota; class Aminicenantia; order UBA2199; family UBA2199; genus CAZCVI01. The sequence goes on along the minus strand of CAZCVI010000029.1, from coordinate 39,178 downwards.
TCCACGGAGTATCCCTCGGCGCGAAGAGCGGTCACAATTTTGTCCCGCATTGCCGTGCCATACTTCAACCGTTCATCCAAGCTGGTGGCGTTGTTGATCTGGGTTAAAAGCTCGGCATTTTCACTGCCCACAGTTAACACGATTTCCTGTTGCGACCGGGAGGAACTGGTTGTAGTGCCTGTGGTTGTCCCACTTTGACTAGTAGTGGTAGTGTCGGTGGTAGCAGTGCTGGTGCTAGCCGTGGTATCGGCAGTGGAAAAATCGGTGCTCATGGTTTTTAACATGGCATCCAGATAAAGCTGTTGCAAAGAACAACCTGCTGGCATAGTGATACCCGCTTTATCCATAAATTGGGCCACGTCTCCCTGCGTATCATTTTCGGAAAAACTGGCCAACAGATCGGCAAAGGCCGAAGTCCTGGTTTTCTCATTTCCATCAGTGGACTGACCCCAGGAAACCCGGCCAGTGGCTAATATTTCATTCAAACCCAAAAGGTTCAGCGATGACATGTTCTCATACATGTTTCCTCCTTCTATTGCTAAAGCAACTCAATTTTCTACAGGCTTACAGGGGTCCAATTGCCCAGGGAATAAGTACCTGGGTCGGTAGTGAAGTAAGCTCCTTGTTTTAAGAGCAATAATTGTGCCAAGAACTAAAAAAAAAGAGATTTCTGTGCTAAGAAGGTATACTGTCTATTTTAACGGGGAAATTGGGTCTGGCAAAAAGAAACGTGGGATTAAAGCAGGGAAAATATTTCCGTATAGCAGAAAGAAAGGCTAGGCTTTGGTGGCGCGGATGAGGTAGTGGGAATACATGTACCCTTTTTTGAGATCAAAGTATTCCACTTGATAGCCATTCTGACGGAAAAAATTCATGTATTCATCTTTATGGCGGCAATAGGTGGCTTCGCGGGTAAAGAGGAAATCTTGGACATAATTGACCCTGAACTTCCACCAGGGGGTGCGATCAATATCTTTAAACACCACGGTTTTTGGTTTTTTTTCAAGGAGTTGTTGCAGGAAAGGGAATTGGTTCTCAAAGGGGACATGGTGAAACAGGTCAATGAGCAGGACGACCTCAGCGTGATCAATGGGATCGGTACGCACATCTTTCACTATAAAACGAAGATTCTGGATATCACGGGTCATTTTAGAGGCAAAATCAATTCTGGACTTGACAACATCCATGCCAAGAACAGTGGCACTGGGAAAAACGAGGGCGGTCCACAGGGAAATAAATCCAAATCCACAGCCCACATCGATATAATCCTGCCCCTCTGGAATGAGGTGGAAGATTCGCCGGATGGGGCAGGTTAAGTGGCGGTAAAAATTATAAAAGGAGTATAGTTGCCCTTGGTTCTGGTAAATTTTTTTGATTTGCAAATAAGCTTGATCAATCCGTGTTTGTTTGGAGTCGTTGGCGTTCATGGTGCAGTTGTTCTCGGGTTAAAAAGAAATACCCAGCATGAGATGGCTACCGTTGAGATTGGGGGATAATTGAACGGGATTATAAATACCGGTGGTGTCGGGTAGGGTTTCGCAGACATCCTGGGTAGAACGAATGTGCCTCAGGGCAGTACTTCCGGCTTGCGTTGTACTTATGCCTGCATGGCGCATCAATTTATCTGTTTCGTCCTGCTTATCCAGAGCGGAAAAACTGGACAACAAGTCGGCGAAAGCTTGATCAACCGTTTTTACTGGGAGGAGGGAAAAGTTTTCCATGGGAGAAGGAGTGCGACTGGCTCGATAGAGTTGTGCGATCTCTGCTTTTGAAAGGCCGGAGGATAGGGCGATGAGTTCTGCATCAATACCAGATTCTTTCAGCATTTTTGCCATTTCTTTTTTCCCTTTTTCAATGCCAATTTTTTCGCCCTCTATTTTTCCCTCTTCTATGCCTTCTTCTTTGCCAATCTTGTGACCTTTTTTAATCCCGCTTTTCTCGCCATTTATAAATATCGTTTGTTCCATCAGTTCGACTTCGCTCCAGATATCACGTTCTTTGGCTATATAGAGGAAATCATCGGCAGTTAAATCATCTTTTCGCAATGGGATACCTCCTTATCTTTATGACATTTATCTATCCAGTGTTAATTTACCACAAAAAAGGAGAAAAAGCAAGGATGAAACGAAATCTGAATTCACCATCACGTTTGAGGAAAGACTGGACTATCTGGACATACTGGACTTCCCAAAACCTTTGAATTTTGTCCAGCTTGCCACAATTATCCGTGGTGCTTTAAAAAAATGATGGTGAATCCAGGGAAACCTGAATTCATCCTTAAAACTTTAAATCACTGTGCAAGATGGGATTTAGGGGAACAATGGCGATATAAAAAGAAGTTAAAAAGAGAAGCCGAGCATTAAACGGATTCCGCTGAGATTGAGGGCCATCTTCTTGGGATTAGAAATGCTGGCGGCGGCGGGTAACGTTTCACAAACATCCCAATACGGAATGGCCTGACCACCGTAAGGATTCCAGTCATATTGGTAAAAGGTTCCAGTGATGGTTTGGGTGATGTTTTCACCAATAGAGTTGGAGGCAATTTTGGTTTTACTGCCTTTTAAAGTGCTGGCTTTTAATATTACGGCCTCTAACTTGACAAACAAGCGGAAGGATTTGTCGGCCATTTTTTTGGGAATAGGCAACTGGTATTTGGCACCAAAGATAAAACCGGGGGCGGTGCTGGTGGCTTTAAAGGTTTCCTCAATGTTATGGCTGTAACTAGGTTCGCTATAATGGAGTGTTTCGGTATGAGAAAAACTGACAAACCCAAGACCCAGGGCACCATATAAAGCTAAAGAATTAAAACGATAACCGATACCAACCTGCGGCATAATATAAGAGACTCGGTCTTTTAATAGATAATCGTGAGACTCGTTAAATTCGGGCCAAGCCACCTGAAATAGTTTGTTGGAAGAATTTTTGCCAAAAGAATAATCAATCCCAGCTCGCAAGAATAATTTCTTTTTTAGTTGATAGTGGAAGGCAAGATTAAAGGGGATAAGGAGTTTACTTTGCTTGAACGCACCGGTAAAGGAAGAGGTGAGGTTATAAAACCGGGCGTATTGCCCAATGAGTTGCTCAATACCAGAATCCCGGACGTAAATGGATTGGGGATTGCTCCTGGTCATACCAAACGCAAATTCAATGCGGTATTTTTTCTCTTTGGCGGAAGCATCGGGGAGCTCCTGGGCAAACACTTCCCTTCCTAAACCAAGAAACACGAGTAGAGTCAAAAATAAGAAAAAATTACGCTTCATAGCTGGCTACCTCACAAAGAAATGGAATCGGCGACCCGTGCGGCATTGGCCATCAGCGAGAAGGTCAGGTTCTTGGCGGGTAAAAAAGGAAAAGCGGCTCCATCTACCACATAAAGATTCTCAAAACTGTGGCTCTTGCACGTGGGGGAAAGGGTGTGGGGGTTGGATATGTTCGATTGGGCGGTCTGGGCGGTCATGGGCAGGGTGCCGGAATAATGAACGCTGGCGCCCATGGGTCGCATATGGGCTTGACCGGGAGGCACAATAGCACCGAGTGCGGCCAAGAATTTTTTTACCTGTTTCATGGTGTCCGCCATCTTTTTCTTTTCCCCTGCTGGTGGCGTATAAGCGATTTCGAGGGTGGAGGGGATGGTGTTGGCACTATCGGGATGGGAAATGGAAATAGTGTTGCCCTCCCGCCGGGTATCGCAATAATTTATATTCACCACGCCCAACGCGGCATGCAAATTCCGGCCCAAAAAGGTGGCGGTGTGCCAATCAAGCGGCATAGTCTGAAACACGGGCTGCATCAGGGCCGTTTTTAAGGTGGTGACCTGACCATGAATGTATTCCTGGGTTTCGCCCCATTTAAATCCTATAGCCAACTGATGGTACTGGTAAGAATCGGGGTTGTAGTCTTTGCCCAGCATGGCAGGAGTGATAAACGGCACCAAAACCTGACGGTTATCCATTAAGCCATGCAACTGCTGAATCTGGCCGGTATTCTGAAAAATAGAATCAAGATAAATTTTAGAAGTGGACAACGTCCCGGCAGCCAAAACCAAGAGTTGCACGGGAAATTCATGCTGGGTGCTCTGTCCGGGGCGACTGGCAACCACATGGGTGATCCGTTGCTGGGCATCGTATTTAAAATAACTGACCCAATGGTTGGGCAGATAGGTAAAGGCAGGAAATGCACGGCATTGTTCGAGGGTAATGGCGGGAACATAAAGGGCATTGGTGGGACACCCCCAAATACAGCGCCCGGATAAATCACAGGCAGGCCGCCCATTAAAATCGCGACTCAATACCGCAACACGGGACCGCCCAAGGGAAATACCATACTTTTGCAGGACTTTCTCACGCTTCTTCTGATAGCGGTCCACGAGTAATTGGGAGTGGTTATCAAATTGCAGGGGCGGGAGCAGGTTCTTGTGCAGCGGATAATAGGAGGAGAGATCGTCCTGTGTGCCAATAACGCCAATACGTTGGGCAATCTCGGCATAATAGGGTTCGATAGCAGCATAATCAAAGGGATACTCTTTTAATTCCTCGTCATTAAAAGGATAAGACCCACCAGTCCATGCCTGGGCGAGACCGCCGGCAGCAAAAGAAAAGAGGGGTTCAAAACCACTGGCATGCTCTTTAAAACCAGGGGGCACAGTAAATACATACTGTTTGTTGGGGGGAAAGCCGTAAATCTCCTTGTCGTTTTCTGGAGATACAACACTCTGGAATTTTTCACCGAGAAAATAGTCGACCGGATCTTTAAGACTGCATTTCAAACGGACAAAAGATTGTCCGGGGTTCACGGGTTGCGGCCCAGTGTAACCCACATCCAGCATGGTAACCTGATGCCCATTTTTCAGGGCACTCAGAGCAAAATGCACACCGGCAGCACCGGAACCAACAAGGGTTATTCTGGCCATGAGTTCTCCTGGGTCAGCGGGGATTTCTGCTTGTCTTTCTGCTTGGCTTGCCCACGGCAGAGTACCTGGATCGGGAAAAGAAATAAAAAAGAAAAGAATAAATGAAAGGCCAAAGTGATACCCTTGAACCCGAGTTTCACGATAAAAAGAAGTGTGCTGTTTTTATCGGCGTTATCATAATAGCGAAAATAGGGCGGGGTGACTTCAAGGATGGCCATCAGATAAGCAAGCTTCTTTCTGACGATAGAATTGGACCGAAAGAAGCGGGAATAGGCATCAGCAAACCGTGTCAAAAAGAAACCGCGACGGGCAAGCTTTAATAATAAGGCATCGTGAAAATCTGCGGGTGCTGGATTCATCACCCGATGATACAAGGCGTATTTCTCTAAGACATAGGCATTGGGGGTAAGATGGGTCAGATAACGACAAAAAACACGGCACTCGCCTGCTAAAACGGGGGAAATATCGGCGGGTTCTTCCACCTGGAGGCTCTGGGCGATCTGGTTGTCGAGATTGATCATCAGCGCATTCATCTTGCGCACCAGGGTATTGGGTTCGGCAATACTATTATTGCGAAAAGTGGCCAATTGCCCCACGGTAATGGGCAGCAGTGGATAAACGACGCGCTCCAACAGCGACAGAACAGAGGCGATAAAACCAATCGGCAGGTGCAACAAGCGGGGGTTTTCTGTACCACGGGCACGGGCGATCTTTTTCAAAAAATCATCCATGGTAATTGTTTCCGGGCCGCCGATTTCCAGGATTTCATTGTGGTAACGCGATTCGCTTTCAATTCGGATAATCGCTTTGGCCACATCCACCACATCCACGGGCTGAATCTCACTGTCACCCCGGCCAAACACGGGAATCAGGGGTAAACCAGTGAGTTTGGCGAGACCCGCGAACACGGGCGACCCGTTTCCTAATAGCATGGTGGGACGCAGGATAGTATAATTCAAACCACTGCTCTGGACATACGCCTCGGCCTGCTCCTTGGAGTGAGCGTAATAATAACGCTGCTTGTTTTTAAAGGAAACGGCAATAGAACTGACAAACAAGAATTGTTTGACCCCGGCTTGTTTGCAACGGTCTAAAAGCAGCATGGTGCCGTAAGCATTAACTTCAAAATACACTTTGGGGTTGGCTTTACCCGTAATAGCGGCCAGATGGATCACGGTAGTTACCTTTTCCAAAACGGATTGATAGGTGGAAACATGCAAGAGATCACCGGTTAATATTTCCACTGCCGCGGATTGCGGGAGAGTATCGGGGAGCACCACGTCATCGATTTTTTGGGCCAGACAGTAGACGGTTTGGTATAATGAGAAATCCAATTTGGCCAATACCTGGCGACCTAAAAAGCCACCGGCACCGGTAATAAATAGCGACGGTTTCATTGTTTTTGTGGCGCGACGAGAATTTTGCCCAGCTTTTCATATTTCCGCATACGGAATACGCCCTTAACATCCAGCCACGCGGTGCGCAATATTTTGACCCGGGAATCAGTGTCCTCGATCCAGCGGACCGGGAGTTCTTTGACTTTATAGCCATTGCGATGGGCGAGGTACAACAACTCGGTATCGAAAAACCATTCGTCATCCTCGATATAGGGAAACAATTCATTGACGAATCGTTTGGATACGGCTTTGAACCCGCACTGGGCATCGGTAAAGGGAAAACCGAGCAATAATTTGAGTATCCAGATATATCCCCTGGAAATCGCTTCGCGTTTGAAGCCGCGGTCAACATCTGCGCCCTTGTACTGCCGGGAACCAATGGCGACATCATTCCCTTCGATAATAGCACGGACCATGGGGGCAAACGAGTTCAAATCAGTGGAAAGATCAATATCCATATAGGTAAGTATATCGGCTGCACTTTTTTCCCAAGCGTACTTGACCATACGACCGCGTCCCTTTTGTCCGAGGTGAAACACGCGCACATCTTCATACTGTTTTTCCAGCGCGGTGGCAATTTCCATTGTTTTATCAATGGAGGCGTTATCGCCAATGGTAATCACCCAATCAAAATCAGTTACATTGTCCTGCAAAAACTTCCGCAAGGTGGTGACACTCTTTTCCAGCACACCTTGTTCATTGTAAACGGGCAACAAGATATCCACCAGTTTTTTCGTCGTCATAATTGTCCTCGTTTTTCGTCGTTAAAGAATATTATATAGCTTGCCCCATAATTGTCAAGCTACATTATGCAAATTCAGTGTTTTTTTTATGCTGGCCTTAGAAAATCCGATATAAAATGGGGGGTAGAGACAGTGCGCGTTACTTCTCTAGGTCATTTGTTCCAGGTTTTTGAGGAATTTTTGTTTCACGCGGTGTTGTATTTTGTTTTGACGGCACAGCAGCAGGGGGATTTTTCCAATCATGTCGGTGTTGTAAGCCGCGTTCACTGGACACGTGCTACAGGTATCAACGTCTTTACAGATAAAACAAAATTTCTCCTCGGTGAAAAACCGTTCTTGCCGGAGGTCGGCATAATATTCCATCACCTTGGGATAAATGGTTTCGTGATGGAGTATAAAGTCATCCAGCTTGCCGAAAGAGTAGCCTTTAAAATCATCGCTCTCCTTTCGTTCTTTAAGTAGATCATAAAATAAATGGCATCCCCAGAGGCCCTCTTCGGGATCAATATTCATGCGGTTGTGCCCGGCGACACAAACAAAACGACCGGACTTGACCCTGGGTTGGAACGCGGTAACTGGGATAATACGGTGCTGGCGGTAATAATCTAACATATAAGCGGTTAGTTTTTCCAACTGTTCTTCCAGGGTGTGCAGTTGGGCTTCGCTCCACGGCTGGATAGAAGAGAGACTGAGCAACAATTCGGTCACACCGGCTTCAATAATAGACTGGAGGGAATCGGAAAGAGTGGAAACGGTTTCATGATCAAAAACACTGTTGGTGGAAAAATGAATGCCGGGATAATTCTTAACCGCCTCTATCAGTCGGCGACAACTGTCCAGACTATCGGGATGGCGGGCACTCTCCTGGCTAAACCCGTCAAAACTCAGCATGAGATCAAATTTATGCTGATCAAAATAATGGAGTATCGCCGGGGTCACAAGACTGCCGTTGGTGGTGAGATAATAGGAAATCTCCTTGTTCTCCACCTGGTTCAACTGGCTAAAAAGGGCAACGGCATGCTGGATATTGTCAAAGGACAACAGGGGTTCGCCTCCAAAAAAAATAATACTGCTCTTGCTATCGAGATAGGGGTAAAAAAAACGGGCCGCTTTTTCGACACTGGCCGGGTTCATATATTTTTTGTCTTTGGTTTGAAAACAATAGGAACATCGAAAATTACAATCATCGGTTAAAATAAAACTTAAATTTGAAAGTTTCATGCGTGTTGACCTCTTCCTTATATTATCGTTGACCTTTTTTCTCTCAATTTTAAGCCAATGACCGTAATGTCATCGCGTTGCTCCTCATTGCCCTGATATTTAGCCAACTCCTCCTCCAGGGCCTGTTTTTGCTGGGCCATGGCTTGAGTGGAAATGGCAAGAAGGAACTGTTTGAAACGGGTGGTGCCGTATTTTTTATTTTTGGGGTTATTTTGATCGGCGAAACCATCGCTGCTGATATAGAGGATCGTATCCGTTTTTATCGGGATAGTTTGGTTGTTAAAGACCGGGGTTTTCTCCGTGCTGTTCCCACCCACTGAATCGCGGCTGCCTTTAATCTCCATTAATTGGGCATCTTGGACATAAAAAAGGGCGCGTCTGGCCCCGGCAAAGGTAAAGGTATCCTGCGTCAGATCAATCATACACATGGCCACATCCATACCGTCATTGCTTTCACTGTCGCCGCTCTCCTGTTTTAAAGCGTGACGGACGCCGTGGTGCAGTTCCAGAAGCATACGCGCTGGGTCCGGGTTCGCTATTTCCTCGATAATCGCATTGAGTTTCATATTGCCGATCATAGATAACAAAGCACCGGGAACACCATGACCCGTACAATCCACCACGGCCAGATAATATTTACCATCCCGTTGGCTGAACCAATAAAAATCACCGGACACAATATCCCGGGGTTTGAAAAAAATAAAATAATCCTCAATAATGCCTTTCAACCGGTTATCAGTAGGTAGAATAGCCTGTTGGATTTTGCGGGCGTATTGAATACTGGACAGGATGTGCTGGTTTTTTTCTTGGATAATCTGGTGGGACAATCTCAGGTCATGGTGGGCGATTTCCAATTGCATGGTACGTTCATGCAATGATTGGGTGCGAATATCTACCAGACGGCTGAGTTCTTTCTCCCGGGCTTGCAACTGACCCACCCGGTAGCGGTACAGGGAAAAAAACAGCAGTGCCGAAATAAATGCGATGAGCACGTAAAACCAGGTGGTCTGGTAATAATAGGGTTTCATATAAAAAGGGAAGAATGCGCCTTGTGTATTCCAGACCCCATCGCTGTTGCAAGCCGTGACCCGCAGGGTGTAATGTCCGGGTGGCAGGGCAGTGTATGTATTTTTGCGGGTATTGCCCACGTCGATCCAATCGTTGTCATACCCTTCCAATTTTAATTTGAATTTGATTTTCTTGGAATTAATAAAACTCAGGGCGGTATAAAAAAACTCCAAGCGTTTCTTCCCCGGTGGGATTACCAGTGGTTTGCCGTTTTTCACATAGGCAAGTCTACCCTTTGCCAGACTATTTTCGCCATCCACTATTAATTCTTCGATAATCACCGGGGGTGGCAGGTTGTTCTTTTTAAGATTGGCAGGGTCCACGACTACCACGCCTTTAGTGGTGGGAAACCAGAGTTTACCGTCGTGGCTCTTCGTACCTCTGGATTGACACCAGCGGCTTTTCATGCCATCCTCTTCATTGTAAGTCTGCGGATGTATTCTCGTGGATTTCCCCGTTGCCACGGCAGCCAATTCTTTTTTTTCAACGTAGAAAATACCGGTCCGCCCACCCATCCAGATATTCCCCCTGTCATCTTCAAATATATTGGAGACAAAGTTATCCACCATCCCATTGTGAGTGGAAAAATGAGTGAATTTTCCATTGGCTAAACGATGAAGTCCCAGTCGGGAGCCCACATACAGAACACCTTCTTTGTCTTTATAAATGCAATCGATGGAATTATTATTCACAAGGGTTTCCATGGGGCTGTGTTGACTGAATGTGGCATGGGCCCGCTTAAAAATAGCGCCGTTTGCAGTCCCGAGCCACAGAGAATCCTCATCATCCAGGTAAAGCCTCGAAATAGCGGGGAAAAATGAGCCGTCGTTTTGAGAAACCGGCGCGAACTTCCCATTATTGTAGCGCCACAAACCGGTAGTTGTACCAATCCAGACAGCACCTGTCCTGTCCTCTGTTAATTCAGTAATCGTAGTGTTAATAAATCCATCGGTAGGAATAAATAACTGTTCCAGCCCATTCTTGAGTCTGCGGAGTCCTTGTTTTACATCAAACCAAAGTCCGCCAGTTCTATCGACTTCCAAAGAAGAATATGGGCCATTACCAGTCGCTCGTGTATAACTAAATATGTTTCTGTTTAGATGGTTTATACCACTTTGGGTGCGAATAAAGATGCCACCATCCGGGGCACTATCGAGAGAGCGGATGTCTTCGCCCAGGAGTCCCTCCCTGGTGGTAAAAGTCGTAAATTTAGTATCCCCTAACCGGTGCAACCCGCCTTCCAGAGTCCCCAACCACAGAGAACCTTCCCTATCTTCACGGATAGAGTAGACAAAACCACATGCCAACCCGTCACCGATAGAAAGGGTTTCCATTCGGCCTTCCTTGAAGCGAAACACCCCGCCACCGTCGGTACCGCCCCACAGGCAATGACCACGGTCCTCATAAAGACAAAGTACCTGGATATTGGGGAGACCTGCTTCAAGGCCATAGTGAATAAAAGTCTGATTTTGTTCTTGATAAAGGTACAATCCCTTTTCACTGCCCAGCCACAATTGACCGTTGTCTCGTTCACATATGGCATATACATATTTGCATGTCAGACCGGACTTTTCGCCATAAACAATAAATTCCCCGGTGGTGGTTCGTTTGGTAACACCACTGAGTAGACCAAACCAAACATTCCCTTTCTTATCTGTTAAAATTGAATATACTTGAATGCTTTCTTTTCGTTCGACAGGGGAAAAAGGTACAAGTGTATTTCCTTCAATGATAGATAGACCATTAACCTTGGAGGCAATCCACAGGGTACCCCTCTTGTCTTCGCAAATAGCTGTGATGTCATTAAATAAACGATCTCCCTTGACCGGGCAGGGGGTAAATTGGCCATCCATCATGCGGGACAAACCGCCATCGGTCCCTATCCAGAGCACACGGTTGCGATCTTCAAAGAGAGACCTGATTTGATTGCCTTTTAACCCCCCGGTATTTTGCTTGTCAAAGACATTGAAATGAATTCCATCAAAGCGGACCAATCCATCCAAAGTCCCCAGCCAGATGTAACCCTCATGAGTTTGTAAAATAGTATAAATGGAATTTTGTTCAAGTCCACGTTCTGCCTGCCATCCATCGAGTTTATACTGGCTTATAAATTTTTCAGGCTCAAGAGCCCAGGCATCCATAGCGCTTCGAGCTAAAAAGTAACAAATGAGAAAAAGAACTCTTATTCCCCACTTACTAATCATTTGGGAGATTATTAATGTGAACTGTTACTAGTGGTATGAATCAGCATCCTCGGGCTTGAGCTACGCAATCCACAATATCAATGGCTAATTTTACCGATGTCTCACTAAGAATCGAGGTTAACTGGTCGTATGCCGCCACAGCATTTTCTTTTTTCTCATTGAGTTTTCCATCTGTTTCTGCCACGGGGATGGCATCAATGAATTCCTTTAACAGTGTCATGCACTGTTTTGCATTTGCATTCTTTAAATCGGTCATTTTAACTCCTCCTGATTTTATCTGGTTTTATAATACTTGAGATAGCTAATAAAATCAAGAGGTAAGCCATGTTTAACTTATTTTTTTTTAAATTTTTTCTTCCTACCGTGTCAGTCATCCTGAATTGACTGTAAAAATTTTTAGAGTATGGTAGATAAAATGGGAATAATGAGAAGTCTGGGAGTTATGGGAGATATGAGATAAATAAAAAAGTAAAACTTGAATTTCAAACGTAGGGGCAAACATGAAGTTTGCCCCTACGAATTTCCATCGCTTACGGGACTAGCGCCAGTGCTTGTCTTTCACATCCGGGCGAGATAACTTCGTTAGGATTATAAATAAAATCCGATTTTCCAGCGGTGACGGACAACTGACTCAGAGCGGCGAGAGCATGTTCTTTTTTTTCTTTCAGAGTAGGGTTATTTCCGTCCACATTGACACTGTTAACAAACTCATTCAACAGGTCGAAACATTTTTTCTCATTGATATTTCTTAATTTTGTCATTTTAAATCCTCCTTTTTTTATGGTCATATTATAATTGAAATAATTTAAGAAATCAAGGGAAAACGTGAATTATTTTTTTATTGGACAAGAAGGAAAAAGGTAGGCGAGACTATGAGCGATATTTGGTAGACGCTGTACACAACGTCTCTATACCCCATTTTAATCGCGGGGCAGGTTAAGTAGAGACGTTGCGCGCAACGTCTCTACAGCCTGATTATTTTGAAAAAAACTGCTCGGCTTTTTTCAATATTTTGTTGTATTCCTGCACCCAGTTTTCTAATTCAGTGGCTTCTTCCTCTGAAATCCCCCAGATGATGGCCAAAGCCCGCAGTATTTTTTGCTCGGCACCGGAGAAATCATTGTCAGCATAAGCGAGAAGAATACCTTCCAAGAGGACTGTCACTTGCGCCCGATGCGTATCAAAGGGCTTAGCCAATTCCTCAATCACCCCGGTAGGCAATTTAGCTTCATGGAACAATCCCATTTCAACTCTCATGGCTTCGATCATACGCCGTTCGGCGGGATCAAGACGACCATCGGCTCCGATAATCTTCATGGCTATTGCTAAAAACGAGACTTGCTGCTCTTCATTAAGATTCTTTAAAAACATGGCGTTTCTCCTTTAATTCAAATTTCATTCTATCATATTTAATTCTATCATAGTTCATTCTATCTTATTTCATTCTATCATATTTAATTCGAGATATCACACCATACAGTTTACTGATTTCCAAAATTAAGTCAAGAATAAAAAAAACAAGCCCGGCTATTTCTTCGGCAAAAAGATACCCTGATAATAAATGACATCAACATAGTCAAAAGCGACATTGGCTAAAACCTCGGTTTGGACACGAAACTCCAAGGTTTTGGTCTGGGGTACAACTGTACTAAGTTGGTAAGACCCATAACCATCCGCCCCGTTAGTGGCACGATTAATATCGCTGCCCTTGAGAGTAAGTTCAGCCAGAGGTTTCCTGTCTTCCACGGCATAGATATCCAATTTGCACAGGGGCCGCAGTTTGGATTTTATATCACTAAAAGCCAGTTTGAAATTCACAATAAAAACACCGGGAGCAAAAGGTACGGACGGCCCATAACTTAAAAAACCAGGGGCGGAAATGCGACGCTCAAAATACCGGACATTCCGATTGGAGGCTGAAGGTTCCCATTTATTAATACCGGTTCTCATGCGGAAGTTTTCACCTTCATAACGCAGGGGCTGGTCCACGGGTCCAAAAGGCCCCGAATAATCCAAAAAAAGCAGCACATCAATCGCATCGGGAGGAAGTGATAGGCCACTCTCTGTCATGGAAACCTGAATCTGATTCTCTCCGGGTTTTAATTGAAAATACTGTTTCCCTCGGATTACGCGCACGTCCGGGGCAGTTGGTAAGCGATAGACCTCCCCTACTCGCGTTTGGATTGGTTTTGCAGAGGGATTGATGACAGTCAATCGGTACTCCTGTGGGCCGGCTTCCTGAAAATTCCGAATATAAGGGTCCACAAAGGAATAAAAATGCAAGAAATAATCTTTTATAGGATAGATTTTTACCAGTGCGGCGCGTTGATTCATTCGTTCGGGCCACTGATTGAAAAAATTAATGATCTCCCCGCTCATATCGGTTCCTAACAGGGCGTGCGTGACCGGGTACTTTTCCAGCGTATCCTTTTCCCAATTAACAAAGTTGGGATAGAGCCATAAGGTTTTGTGCCGGGTTTCCAATACCGAGGCTGCGGCAGTCATACCTGCAATATAGGCATGATCCAATTTTTTCTGCCACTCTACACCCATGTTATAAATGGTATAGGTCCGCTTGGTGTACCAATCCCAATAAAAGCCGAGATTCACCGCCAAGGAGAGCAGAATCAAAAGGAAAATCAAGGGTGTGGTTAGTTTACGGGCTTGCCATTTGGCAGGATTGGTTGAACGGCCATAAACACGGCTCAGGAAAGGTTTGCAATAATAAGCGGCGGAAACAAGCACCACGGCGACAAGCCAATACAACAAGGTGGGGGTTGGACGCCAAGGATTGAGCCCAACCAAGCGACGAAACACGGGCACAGCACAAAAATAAGCGAAACCAGTGAGCCAGATTATGTCTAATATATAGATAATATAAATCATCCTTTTCCCCCATACACCATACACGGGGGACGGTGGCACGGTTCCAATGGATTGGGATGTGGCATACCACCGTTCAAAAAGTAACACGGTCATCAACACGATGGCAGGTATCACGGGTACAAAATAGCGGGAAGGACGATAAGACATGAATAAAAACATAAAGGTATGGGCAAAGAAAAAAAGAATAGTAGCGATTTCTAACACGGTGGCCCGTCGCTGGAATAAGCGCCGGATAAAAACCGGGATATAGATCAAAGAACCAATCCAAACCACTGGAATCTTATAAAACTGCTCACGCCACGGAAAAGAAAGAAAATTCTGCCATGCTTGGGTGATATTGTCGGGTAAAATCATGACGCCCATAAATTTCCCAGGGCCATTGATAATCCAGTCTCGATTGGGAAGATAATGAAGCAAGTACCAGGGCACCCAGCACACCAACAACCCACCTAAAACAAACACCAAATCTCGGCCCATTTTTTTGAAGGAAAAACCCTGGCCTGTAAGTTCAGTTCCGGGTGCGGAGTTTAAAGGGAAAAGATGCATCAGAATCACAGCGGCAAAGGGCAGGGGAAGCAAATAAGCCATGATGCTTTTGAAGATAAACCCCATGGCTGCGGTTGCACCGGACAGGAATAAAAAGAGAGGTTTCTGTTTGGTGCGGTACTTTTCTATAAAATAAAGGGTCATAATAACCCAGAAGGTGATCGAGGTTTCATAGGTTCCGATCTTGTTGTACATGACATAGAGAAAATTAATGCCCAGTAGCAGCAACCCTAATAATGCGAATTTAGGGTTCTCTTTAAAATAGGATTTAAGGAGGAAGAAAAAGAAGAGCAGGGAAAAAAAGGCGAAAATGTAATTGACGGAGCGCAGTTGCAACATGCCAACGCCAAATACTTTGAACATGGCCAGTTTAAAATAGGGCAGCACGGGGTTGTAATTGGTGACGCGCCAGTCATCGGGATACCATTCGTTAAAAAGAGTTTTGCTGCGCGAGTTGTGGCATTGATTGCCTTCATCGGTCAGAATGCTGCCGCTAAAGGTGATATGAGAAGGCAAATCAGCACGGGGTGCATTAACGCGTAAACCCATGGAAAACAGCAAAAGAACAATTGCCGCCAGGATTTCTATTTTTTTATTGCTTTTTTGCTGTATGGTCATTGGTGTATCTCCTTTAAAAGTGCATTATACACCAGACTACAGGATGGGTCAATATGATGGGAACGACCTGAATTCACCGCCACTGTTTTGAAATCGTTGTGGACGATGTGGACAAAAAAATGCTTTTACTTGCGGTCCACAAAGCCCATATCGTCCACGTGTTTTTTAGAAAGACAACTCGTCACCACCTTGATTAAGGTCTTGAAGCCACGTGCCATTTTCATTGGCCATCCATAGGCGGATATTTTCCATGTCAGACCATTCAGAAAATACAAAAAACCACTGCCCGATGATTTGGGTGCCCACAACATAACGGAAATCATGGGTGGCATCGGTGATGACTAAAAAGTTGTCACCGTCCCTGGTATATAAACGCCCCCGCTCATTTTCAAAGTAATGACCAACAATTTTTTCACCGTTATACCACGAGGGATTATCATCTTTATATACATTGAAATAGGCCGGGGGGAGGCATTGCTTTTCTTCATGAGTTATAAAGGAATAGGAATAACTGTTCTTTTTCCCCGATCTCCGCGCATTATAAAGAATCTTTTCTTTGGCCGGAAAAAGGTACACCGGATCATACACCACGCCTTCAAGTTCGGGAATGAGGGGATCGGTTATCGTTCCGGTCAGTAAATCATACTGCACCAGACGCCCCAGATGACTCCAGACAATGGTGTTACTATCCACCCAGTGGGGGTCCCAGTTATCACCGCTATATTCCCCTTTTATGGGGGTGATGGGATGCACAATTCGATCTGACATATTCATAAACGCAATTTCAGTGTTCCCAATATTGCTATCGTTCAAACCTTCGTCGGCTATTACAAAAAGAAGTTTATCCGGGGCGATAAAATCCACGGCAAATTCATCCACCACCGGTGTACGGGTAAGATTGACCACTTCCTTTATAGATACATTATAGTTATTGATATCCGATTCTTCACCGGTGGTTACTTTTGGCTCCAGTACAAGAAACGCGGTGAAAAGATCACAGCGGCTGAACCCATTGTTGGTGAAATAAACAGGCACCCGATGCTCGGTCAATACGGGCGGCGGCGGTGGAGGGGGAGGCGGCGGCGGAGGGGGATCCACGGGAAGCGGGTCGCTACAAAAGGGAAAAAATAACAGCACTAGGAATAATACCAGTATTAACTTTTTTATTTTACTTTTTTGATCTATCGTCATCAGAGTAGCTCCTCTTTTATTGTGATGGTTTTATATGACGCTAAAATGCATTATACAATAGACTGCACCACCGGTCAAGACAAAACATGCCGGACAATGCTGGACAAAATAATATCGGGGAAAACTACTTCTCCACCTGATAAACCTTAAACGTCGGCAAGGAGAATACTTTTTTAAAGGATTTAGGCGCGTGTTTTAAAACTTCCGCCATTCCAGGATATTCAGCTTGTTCCACCGGACCAATCACCAAGTAATGTGCCGTCTCTCTATTTCCACCCTATTTCTACTATTTAACCCAATCCAAAGCCCTGTCCAAATTGTAACTGATACCCATTAGCATTTGCCGCTTGGTGAACTTGACACTCTTGTCGGCGTTCTCCTCCTTGGTCCACACCATCGCGCCAAAAATGGACAGTGCAGAGATGTCCACGCCCAAGATACGCCATTGGGGAAAACGAAACCCTAACCCCACGCCATACCCATCCCAAGGTGTCTTGGAAATCTTTAGCATTCCTTTTACAAAAAAATACTTCCAAAAGACCTGCTTCTCTTTAAGAATGTCACCCAACAGAAAGTTCACTCCTAGAAAAAAGCTTTTGGGTGTTTCTTTGGGTTCGATGGTGTTGACTTTATCTTTTTCCACCAGTTTAACCTCGGAAATCTTGTTCACCAACAAGTCAGCAGAAAGGAACCAATGTTCTTGTGGACCAGTGGTTAAGACGACCGCAGTGGTTTGTTTTTCGCCCACACTCACGGAAACGGTCAGTAAAGCAGAACGCTCTTTTAATGTATGTTGTTCTTGAGCGATGGTTATATCCTCTCCCCCTTTGGCACTTACCTTAAAAATCAATTTAATCAAGGTATTCAAATCGCCTGCGATTCTGGTTTTGCGTTTATCCTCTTTAAAGGTAAACTTCGCCGCCATGGTTTTTTGATTCTCCTGTGCCGATGGATTTACCTGCGCGACCTGTTTTCCACAGCAGCAACAAGTCGGTTTTCCCTCTGTTGTTGCGACTGCTGCTGATGTGGGCGTTGAAGGATTATAGAATACCACGGCATCCAATACATCACCCCGGGAACCAAACCAGCGCCGATCTGTTCCTTTGGGATATTTTTTCTTTAAGGCATTCAAAAAGTTTATTATGTTTGAACGTTCATTTGCAAAACTATCGGGGTTATACTGGAATGCCGTTAATATCTCTTTATAACTTTTGCCGGGAATAAAGAACCAGGTGGGGCCGGTGGTATCTGTAACCGTTTGGGCCGGTTGGGCAGAAGTGGTTTGGGGGGCATCGGGATTGGGTGCTCCTTGGGATGGAACCGTAGCGGCGGGTTGAATGAAATTAAAAATAATGGTGCCTTTGGCTTTGGTGTTCTCTTCTGTTTGCGCAGAACCAACAATGGTGAAAAACAACATTAGAAAAAATACCACTACTACTTTACTGAAACCATGTCTTGCTCTTCTCATGTTTATTCTCCTATTCTTCTTTTTTACTTAATACAGGCATATGTTTAATGGACCAGTTGGAAATAAGGGACGAACTGGAATCCTCTCCACGAGTGGCTGAACTGAGATCAGCCAGCAACCGTTCCAGGGGAGACTGGATTTCACCACGTGATCGCACGCCATCAAAATTAAATACGCTGAGGTTGGATATCTTTTCCGTCGTGGTCAAAACAATATAGGTATCCATTCCCACAGGAGGGGTTATGGTAAATAAATCATTTTTACCCATCTGAATTTCCTGCGGCCATTCATCGGTAGCTGGAAATTCATTCTCTGAATTGCCCTGTTCTTGAGTGGGAAACAACAGCTTGCTTTCGCCATCACTATCAATAATAAAGGCATACGCATACCTTTTTTCTTTATTCCCGGAATGTATATCATCAGTGGCACGCAACACAAATCCGTAGATGTCATTACATAACAGTGGACCAGAGGTTTTAAACTCTTGCGTTCCCACTCTTCGTAATCCCAATTCATAAGGAAAAACACGCCTATTCTGAGCGGGTGGGGGCGTTTGCAATTGCAACCACGCCCTGATTTTTACCAGTTTTAATAAGAGATCACGCAGCGGAAAAACAATCGTGTTTTTTATATCATCCATATCACCCGGTGAAGAGGCATCCAGCCACTGGGTTCTTAACGGCAAGCCAAACCCCTTTTCCTCATCTTTGAACACATCCGGGACACGCCAGGCATATTCCAGTTTTTCCTGGTGCCAACGCCCGGTGAGGAAATAAATAGTGCCTTTGGAGGAATCAAGGATATTCACCGTGTCTTGGTACGCACGCACACACTCCTTTATCTGGTTACTCAAAGAAACAGGCAAAGGGAGTTGCAAATAAAACAGCGGTTTGCCTTGCGGTTGCGGAGTAATGGTCTTGATTTGTTGCAGCACATCATCCGTTTTCGGTTTTTTTCCTAGCGAGATGATCTTGCCCTTGGGGGTTAATAATTGCCATGATGAACTGTTCCAATACATCGTATAATCCGGGGATTTGCTGGTGGGGTCGTTTAGCCACTCCACCTGTTGTAATAATTCAGGAGTGGTGATTGATTTGGCCAATTGCATTAATTCCGCAGCGGAAAAAGGAGCGGTGGGAAACCAGACCCTCATCCGCGACTCACGGGGCATGACCCATTTTTCAACTGTAAACAGATCACCGACTTTTATATTTTTTACTTCACCTTGAAACACAGTGGTTTGGCATTCATTCAGGTTCTGTACGCTTTGCGATACGCGAACGTGAACAGGGGCAGCAGGGTTCCCTGCTTTTTGCAGTTCGCAGTTTTCCAGAATTCCCGCAGCCAAACCGCCATTAATAATAATAGTATTTCCATGGATGGCTTTAACCGCAAAAGCCATACCCATCGCTTCACCTGGTTTGAGGCAAAAGAGCGGCCAGTTTCGTATTTCGGGTTTCGTTTGGAGGTCTGGGAAGCTATACTTATTTATCTGTTTTAATCCTTCGCTGTGCATCAAGGCTTCGACGCGCAGCATGACGTTATGAATGGCTTCATCCGGGGAACAGGTCAACAAGGTAGAACGCAATGCCCAGGTAAACAACCCTTCATAATGTTTGCCCTTGTCGTTCACATTATCCACTGCAATTTCGCGGGCCAGTTCCGACTCTTGGGCAGCGGCAAGAATCACAGCGCCGCGGGCAGCGGGGTCTGGGGCATTGTCTGGTGGTTCTGCCACGTCGCAAAGATTGGGGGGAGCTTGGCGATAGGTTCCCTTTTCAATAGGGCCGCGGGCAATGGAACCACTGTGACACGCATCGACAATTACAGTGAGATATGCTTTTTTATCGAGTACCAGGTTAAACAGTCGCTTTAACTCTTTGTCGCGAAGGTCACGATTGCCCGTGTACCAGTCATACGGGACGAGTGTTTCGTCCTGCTTATTACTCTGATTGGATAAGGAATTGGTAATCTGGGAACCGTGACCGGAAAAATAAAAGAGACAGATATCGCCTTCCTTTGCAGGGTCAATGAGTTGTTCCTTAAAATTCTGTAGGATGTTTTGGCGGGTGGCATCACGTTCTGACAATACAGTAATTTCACTCTCCAAAAAGTGAAAGCGGCTCATCAGCAATTGCTTCATATTGGTTATATCTGCCACGGTACCGGGAAGGTTGTCTATGTTTTCCTTTCTGCATTCGGGAAAAGTGGTCAGTTCAGAGTGGGAGTATTGGGAAATTCCCACCAGCAGAGCGCGTCGGGTCTGGGGGAATATCATATCATTCATGTTTAGAAAGAAGAAGGGCACCAGGATTAAAATCCATACTCTCTTGTGGTTAAAGATTAAATTGTTTATTGAAACGCTTTTATTAATCATGTGTTCCTCTGAATGTTTATTATAAAACAAAGACGTATGGCATTGCAAGTTTAAAATGTTTTGCCTTTGGTGGGTCAAATGAAGGAGAGGAGGTGTGTCTTACCGCCAATTGCCCATCATAATAAAAGGTCCCCAATAATAAGGAGAGGCATATTTTGTTTTATTATGTTTAATGGGAGTGGCAGGCAGGAGATCATCCAAGCCGGACACTTCCAGTTGTGCTTGACGGAGTGCTTCAATTTTGCTGGTGAAACGTTTTTCCGTAAGGTTTTGGTAAAACGCCACCATCAATTCTTTGGTGCTGTTATCTCCTACGTTCCACAAGGAACCCACCACGCATTTGGCACCGCTTATAAGAGCTAATTCAGCGAAACCGTCAATTTCCTCGCCATTGCCGCTACCTGTTGCTGTCTGGCATGAGGATAATACCAACATATCTACATTATAAAATAAATTATTCTCCCTACGAATTTCAGATAAAGTCATTTTGTTGCCATCTCCCAGTAACATAAAGCTTTCATTTTCACTACTTGGGTTGAATTGAAAATGACTAGCAATATGCACAAGGGGATACTGTCCAGACTTGAGTTGCGCTATCATGTTATTTTTTGTAAAAGTATTATTTACCAAGACTTTACCCTCAATCATACCATGGTATCCACTACTTTTATCATTGACGATAGCCTGGATTTCATCAGCAATACCAGGTGATGGGGCAAATATCAGACCACCCTCGGGTGTACCCATACCCAGGATTTTAAAATTTGGTGAGGGTTCATCCTTAATATTTAGTAAGCTGGATGTAGTAATATTAGAAAGTCGGAAACGTTGCACCAGAAAGCTCTTACCATCCCAAAGGGTTGCGAAAGGAATATCCCGTAATACACCATCCAGATAAACCATAATATTTGTTGCACCATAATTTTTGAGATCCCTCTCAACAGGCATAAAGATGAAATCATAGATTTTTTTTGAGGTTGGTCCTGCAATCTCTTCCATGCTTTGCGTTAAGATTTTTACCCCGCGGACATATCCACCATTACCAATTGATTGGTGATAGGTCATTATCAGGTTGTTCATTATCTTTTGATCGCAGGTTATTGGGATAAGAACTTGCGTAAAAGGTGTGGTAAGAATAATATTAATTTTATCAACAGATAAAAAATAATGCAGAGTAATACTTTTGCCCCCTTCTGCTTCATCTAAATAGCGAAGAGTGGATTGAATAGCTTGGATTTTTTCAGAGACGGAACGGATTTCAGTTTCATTAAAGTTTATTTTTGGGTAATACATGTCCGTGTTTTTTAATTGGTGGAGATACTTCTCAAAGGATCGTCTGGATTCACTTAGTTGAACCTCCAGTTGATGCAGAAAATTTTGGTCATTTTTATTTTTAGATGCCACCAGAACCAGTTCCTGGTATTGCTTGCTAACAAAGGTGATATTTTTCAGAGTTTCATTATATTTTTTCAACCATTCTTGTTCGAATTGAGTATAGTCAATTTTTTGGAAATGAGGAGTACTTTTACTGATGGGGTGATCTCTACGAATAAAACTGAAATAGTTTTCATCTTTGAGCATATCCGTCACCACCAGTGCTTCACCTATGCGGTTTTGCTGGAACAAGATATCTATCAGATAGTGGTAGGTATCTTGAACGGATTTGAGATAGGTGTGTTGGGTCTTTTGGGAGAGGGTGGTGATATTTTTTCTAAGATGCTGATAACAGTTGACAGTCTGTTTTCCAAAAAAAATTGCTACTGGTTTATTATTCAAACTATTAAATAAGCTCATTAGGTTTTTAAGAACTGAGGCTTCACCTGTATGGTCACCCACAGCTATAAAAGTAGGTAAGGCTTGCTCATAAAAGTTCAGAGCTTTCTCTTTCTCATTCAGGGAATCATACACGCTACCGATGTTGTTCAGAGTGGTGGCTTCGCCACGCCTGTCACCAATAGAGACAAAGGTTGGTAAGGCGTGCTCATAATTACTCAGGGCTTTCTTTTTCTCACCCAGGGAATCATACAAGGAACCGATGTTGTTCAGGGTGGTGGCTTGACCGCTAAGGTCTCCTACGGCACGAACTATAGGTAAGGCTTGCTCATAATGGCTCAGGGCTTTCTTTTGCTCACCCAAGGAAGAATACACGCTACCGATGTTGATCAGGGTGGTGGCTTCTCCACCGCGGTCTCCTATGGCGCGTCGGAGGGACAAGGCTTGCTCATAATAGCTCTGGGCTTTTTCTTTCTCACCCAGGGAAGAATACACCATACCGATGTTGTTCAGGGTGTCTGCTACATATGTGGTGTTGCCAGCGGCTCTCGCTTTTGACAGGGCGTCTCCAAAAGCTTTTAATGCTTTTTCTGTTTCTCCAAGAGCATTAGACTTCCGTCCCTCCTTGTTCAGAGCATCGTATTCATTTGAAAGACGCTTCAATTTTACTTTTTCAGCAGTGGCTTTTTGTTCATTTTCTTTGGCTATTTTTTCATTTTCTTGTGCAACGTTTTTCTGCTCATTCAACTTTTGGGCTTGTTCATCAGCAATTTTTTTCTCTTTATCCGCCCTAATTCTTTGAGCTATGGCTTCGTGCTCATTTTTTTTAGCCACTTTCATCTGGAGAAATGCGAATATTGCAAAAGCAACAGCAATAATGGCACATATAGAAATAATTGTCATCCATCGTCGTTTTTGCCGTAACTCTCTTTTCATTGCCAAATCTTTTTCAGTATCTAACCGCTTCTGCTCTTCAGATCTCCGTTTCTGCTCTTCTAACCGCTGAACTTTCTGTTGCTGAATTATCGGGGCCAAGACATCATGAATGATCTCGACATGCTCTTTCTCTCCAATGTACATCTTACGCAGGAGTTTTTCATTGATGGCTGCTTCAATACCTTGCCGCATAGAAAAATCTCGTTCCAAAACACGGGGGGTTCGAGCCCCGTCTTCTGTTAATAAATGGTTCTCTATCCATTCAGTCAATTGCTCACAGTTCGGTAGTTTGCATAAAGTCTGTTGGTAAAATTCGGTTAGTATTTCATCTCTGGCTTGATTGGTCAGAACACCAACACCCTTTTCGTAAACCTGATCGCATAACAAGCTGAATAAAGCGGTTTCAATTTCCAGCTTTTCTTCACAGATGTTTTCTTGGTCAATATCATCGGGATAAAACTGTTTCAGAATATCTTTTTTTATGGATTCATCTGAAAATGCCCCGGTTTTCTCCATAACTTCACGGGCTTGGAGACCATTCAAGTGCGTAATTTGGAACAATACGCGGTGTAGTGAAGGAATCCGCTTTTTAAATTCATTCAAATGCGGCAGATACTCTTCCCTGAAGCTAAGCAGCACACGAAAAACAGGATGTTCACGGAGATAGGGATAACTCTCTCGCTTGCTTAAAATTCTCTCTTCAATGTGGGGAGGAACTTGGTCCTCTACCAGCCAGAATAATTCATCCATAAGAAATTGCCGCTGGGGATCATGTTTTTTTAGTCTAAAAAACTCCTCGAACTGATCCAGTATCAGAACAGGAGTCACACCATTGGATAGATCATTCTCATTTGGCTTAGAAGCTTTAAAATCAACCCGGCGGAAGTACTCCCACAATGATTCTTCATTACTTATGGCATCAGCAGTCACATCTTCACCCTTTTTCATAAGTAAGATGTCGTGCTTATTGAGTTCTTGGGTAATCGCTTGTTTGATTTGGTTCAAAAGAGACGTTCCATCGCTGGACATCCTGTCAACCAGATGATTAAACTGGATGCGGATGGGTAAAAAATTTATTTTTCGCAACAATGGAAAAAGTCCTGCATTGAGCAGTGATGTTTTGCCAATACCTGACTTCCCAAAAACCAGTGTCAGCCGATTCAATTTCACCAGTTCTGTCAATGCTTCGGATTCGTTTTCTCGTCCAAAGAAAATATTGCTATCCTCTTCCTCGTAATAATTAAGACCTTTAAAGGGATTTGAGTGGGTTGAGGCCATTTTCATGATCTTATCCTTCTAACTGTTCTATAATTTCAAGCAGACCTAATCGTAGTCTTTCATAATCCCCAGTCCGTTGACCACCGGGAATTTTTAAATGAACCAATTGCTTAAATGAATCATACATCCATTTGGTATCATCGATGATTACTGGTAAGATATGAATAGGCTTTTCTCCTTTTATATGATTGCTATAAGCCCATTCCCATTCTTTAATATGATAT
The DNA here is from genome assembly GCA_964502145.1 of uncultured Clostridia bacterium. Lineage (GTDB taxonomy): Bacteria > Acidobacteriota > Aminicenantia > UBA2199 > UBA2199 > CAZCVI01. The sequence continues at coordinate 14,339 of CAZCVI010000029.1, read as the reverse complement.
TTTAATGTATTGTCGTTTCCTGATAGAAGCTCGTGGGTAGCGTGGGATACAATAGGGATAAATATAGGCCGGGTAGCGATAGCTTCAACTATGGTTCTATCTACATTCTCACCACAGGATAATTCCCATTGATCCAGCCAGACATGGATGCCATCTTCTCGTAGGTGTTTAGCCAAGCAGATTACAGTTTCACGATCTTGTCCATGGAAACTTAAAAAAATTTGTCTGGGGAATTCTTTCCTCCGAATAACATGATCAGGAAAATTTTTTTCAAATAACGTATCTACCAATGCCACATTTCGCTCGGAATAAAATACTTCACTGGAATGAGCCTTTAAAAAACGCCACAAGTCACCACATCTAAAAGTATTAAAGTCATCTCCAATAAACTGTCTGTTGAATGCCCCCTTCTGCATGGAAAATTCCTTGTTGGACATGGTTCTGATAAAAAAGCGAAACAACCAATCATCATACCTACACCCCAAAAATAAAAGATGCGAGCTTTGAAGAGTTTGAAAAAAAACATTATTTGGGTCATTGTAAATATCCTCTTGAAAAGAAACAATCGTCTCAAGAATATCTTTTTCTGTGTAGGCCGGTTCAATGCTTCGGGTTGCATTTCCGTAAATATTAAAGATAATCGAACATTGCCCTGCTTCCAGTTTTTTAAAAAGAGTGCGTTCAATCTCATTCGTCCATTTTTTTCTAATTGAATAATGGATGGTTTCAACGGGATGATTTCGGACTCTTTTCAAAATACGTTCGAGATAATTATCATGGGTGGTGTTGATAAACAATCCAAGGTTTTTCATCCGGGCTAATTTCCATAGTGGTCCGTTGGGAATGGGAGTCAGGTGGTTTAATTGTTCAGAAAGAAAATCATCCACAGAATTACCTATATCTTTTCCTGGATTTTGCTCTTGGGATCTAAATACAGCAAGAGAAAAAGTTTCTTCAATCTCATTAGAAATTTGCTTATCAAGTCCCATTTCCTTAATAAATAATTTTGCAAGGTATGGGTAGAGTAGGAAATCTCCGGCCTGTCTGTTTGATTTTTTTCGCACCCAATAAAGACCTTCTCCAATAACAGGGACAACTCTCTTTTTAGCCATATAGCTCAATAAATCATTCCAACAAAAATCAACGCAAGATTCTGTATTCATAGAATATACCTTTCACAATAATAATTAATGATACCATAGTATTGGTAATAAACAAAGACCAATCAAAACAGATATCAAAGATTTTTTGATCTCTATCCTGACCAGAAAAAAAGTGGGTGGTACGGTGTGTGGTAATGATCTCGGTCCTTCTCTATATAAATCGCTACAAGATTATACTGAGAAAAAGATCACCACAGATTTACATAGAAAATTGTATACTCCTGTCTTACCGCCAATTGCCCATCATAATAAAAGGTCCCCAGTAGTAGGGGGAGGCATACACTGATTTATTCCGTTTAATGGGAGAGGGAAGCATAAGATCATCCAAGCCTGCCAGTTCCAGTTGTGCTTGACGGAGTGCTTCAATTTTACTGGTGAAACGGTTTTCTTTCAGGTTCCGGTAAAAGGCCACCATCAAATCTTTGGTACTATTATCTGCCACGTTCCACAAGGAAGCCACCACGCATTTGGCACCGCTTCGTTGCGCCAGTTCTCCGAAACTATCAATTTCCACACCGCTACTGGTGCCCATGGCGGTTTGACATGCGGCCAAAACGAGCATATCTACCTTTTGAAATAAATGATCTTCCACGTAGATATCTTTTAAGGTCAACTTTTGCTTATCCCCCAGCAGAAGGTAATTCTCTGCTTCATTTTCAGCACTGAATTTAAAATGACTGGCAATGTGTACGAGAGGAAAGTCTGCGGTTTTTAACTGCTGGAACATAGAGGCTCTGGTGAAGGCTTCGTCCATCAAGACTATACCCTCAATGAACCCAGCGTGATCGCTGCTGTTCTCCTTCACAATAGAAGTGATTTCATCCTTGGCATCGGGAAGAGCAGGGAAGCCAACACTGCTTTTACTGGCTACCAAACCCAGTATTTTTAAATTCTGCGTGGGTTCTTCGTGAAGGCGGAGCATACTGGATGTGGTAAGAAGAGAAATACGGTATCGTTGTACGAGATAGTGTTGACCATCATAAAGGGCAGAGAAGGGGATATACCGTAATTCGCCATCAAGATAGACCATAAGATTCGTTGCGCCGTAGTCCTGGATATCTTTTTCAATGGGTTTGAAAAGGAGGTTATAGAGTTCAGTGGAAGTTAAAAAGGCGAGTTCGGATGGGGTGGGACTGTTTGATTCAGCACTGCGTGTGCTCATATCTTTAATGGTGGTTTTGTAGTTTTCAATCAAAGGGGATAGTATCGCTGGATTGAAATCACTTGTCCGCAGGGTTTGAATGGTGGAGTTGGGAGTGGTGAGAAGGATATAAATGGTATTTTCAAAAATATAATAGTGCAGGGTGACACTTTTGCCTTCTTCATTTTTATCCAAAAATTGGAGATTGGATTGAACGGAGTGTGGTTGTGAGGCAAGGTTCAGACCAATACTTTCTCCTTTTTCTACTTTTTGATCGTATTCAGCAGAAGAAACTTTTAATTGAAGGAGGAATTGATCATAGGCTTTATTGGCTTCGTTGAGTTGGTTTTGCAGCGAGGTGAGGCGATTTTGGTCGGCTTCTTTTTTAGTGATTAATAGTTCATGGAGAGGGTTGCTTATTTTGGATATGTTTTCTAAATGGGTATTAAATTGTTGCTGCCATTGAGCTTCAAAAGGAGTGAAAGCGGGAGGTTGGTATTGGAGATTTAGAATTGTGTTGGTACTGTCTTTCTGAATGAATTGGTAGTACTCTTCGGCTTTGAGCATATCCAGAACTTGAAGGGCTTCATCAAATCTGCGTTGTTTAAGGAGGAGATTAATTAGAAAGCGGTAGGTATCTCTTGCTGTTTTAAGGTAGTTATTTTTAATCTCTTTGTCCAAGTTAACAATATTTTCCCGTAGTTGTTGACGGGTATTGATGGATTGTTTCCCATAAAAAATGGCCAGGGAAACATATTTCCTGTCATTCCAATGAACCATAAGGTTACTGAGCATAACAGCTTCACCGGCACGGTCGTCAACAGCAACAGAGATTGGTAATGCCTGCTCATAATAGCTCAGGGCTTTCTCTTGCTCACCCAGGGAATAATACACCATACCGATGTTATTCAGGGTGGTGGCTTCACTCTCGCGGTCGCCCACAGCACGATGAAGGGGTAAGGCTTGCTGAAAATAGATCAACGCTTTCTCTTTCTCACCCAAATCATAATAAACGGGACCGATGTTGTTCAGGGTGATGGCTTCTCCTTTGCGATCTCCTACAGCAACAAAAATGGGTAATGCTTGCTGATAATTGCTCAGTGCTTTTTCTTTCTCACCCAGAGAATCATATATAAAACCGATGTTATTCAGGGTGGTGGCTTCACCGCCGCGGTCTCCTACAGCGCGATACAGGGGTAAAGCTTGTTGATAATAGAGCAACGCGCTTTCTTTATTTCCAAGGGAAGAGTACAATATGCCCATATTGTTCAATGTAGTCGCTTCACCCTCGCGATCGCTTACAGCTCGACGAAGTGGTAAGGCTTGTTCATAATAACTCAGTGCTTTATCTTTATCACCAAGGTCATCATACACAGAACCGATGTTGTTTAGGGTGGTCGCTTCACCCTTGCGATCACCTATGGCTCGTCGGAGTGATAATGATTGCTCATAATAGTGTAGCGATTCCTTTTTTTCACCCAGATCATCATACACGCGCCCCATGTGGTTTAGGGTGATCGCTATACCACTGCGGTTTTCTAATGAGCGATAGATGAGTAATACTTGTTCATAATAGTTCAATGCCTCTTTTTTCTCTCCCCAATCGTCATACACGGAACCAATGTTGTTAAGTGTGTTGGCTTCACCACTCAGGTCTCCTATAGCGCGACTGATGGGCAAAGCTTGCTCAAAATAATTCAAAGCTTTTTTTTTCTCTCCAAGATCATTGTACACCGAACCGATGTTATACATGGTGGTAGCTTCACCTCCGCGATCTCTTATAACGCGGCATATAAGTAAGACTTGCTCATAATAGCTCAACGCTTTTTCTTTCTCACCAAGATAATAATACACCAACCCGATGTTGTTTAGGGTGGCAGCTTCACTCCCACGGTCTCCTACTGCACAGTATAGAGGTAAGGCCAACTCATAATGGGTGATTTCCTCAGCATATTTATAGTTCTTACCCAGATGTACTCCCCACCATAAATGGACATCCGCCTGTGCAATATTCATTTTCTTACGATCCTCTGCCTCTGGAAAAACCTTCCAGGCCTCATCCAATATTTGTAACGCTTCTGGAAATTTTTCAAAGGAATACAATACATCAGACAACTTCAGTGGCCACGAAATCTCTTTGGGGTTTAGTTTAATTGCCTTATGATAGCACTCAATGGCCGCCGGGTAATCTTCCTTCTTAAAGAATTCTTCACCTTTTTGCGCCCACACTTCATCTGGTGATAACTCCTCTTTCACCTCGGATTGCTCCTGCTGGCTCTCTTGCCCAAAAGCCAAAAAAGACCCGCTAAAGCAGATGAGCATCATTACAGCCAAAACAGCCACCCATCCCCTGTGCTTTTGACGCATCGTTACCTCCCGCTGGTTTGTTTTCCTACGGTTAACCCTTTGACTGGTTACCACTTAGTATTATAAAAGAAAACCATGGGCTTTGCAAGATAAAATAAGTTCACAATTAAGATAAAAAGATTCCTTCCCCACGAATTTCCACGAATGACCACGAATACCTTTTAGTCAGATGAAAAGGTCTGCTAATTTTCATTCGTTTAATTGGGTTTAAGATTTTGAACTCCTACATGGATGGATTGGAGGGCATGGCACCTTGCCATTCCTGGGATTTCTTTTCTGGAACGTTGACGAAAGAATAAAATTGTCGTATATTATATATAAAGACCTATAATAGGAGGTCCACCATGCCGAAAGGTAAGATAAATGTTTCATTAGACCAGGACTTAATTGAGTTTGCAAGAAATTACGCCAAGTATCAACGAACCTCTATCTCCGAAATTTTCACGCAGTTTATTCTGAACCTAAAACGTTTTAATGAGACTGATACGACAGACAAAATACTGGCTGATCCCGATTTTAAGGAAAGCCTGAAACAAACGATTTCCCAAATCAGGTCGGGTGAAATGAAATGGCATTCCTATGACGATGTTTTTAATGAACGTCCTGTTCAGTGATTCGTTCCGAAGCTCTTTAAAAAAATTTGCTGCTATAAAAAAGAGTATCCAAAAAAAAGTCGATATGATTATCGAGGAACCCATCGCGTTGGGGGAACCTTTAAAGGACAACCTGAGAGGCTTTTATAGTTGTTCAGTATGTAAAAATTTTATTACTATTTTTTTTATTGCGATAGTTGTCGAAAGAAAGGCGATGACGAAATTGTACGGTGTGATGATTGTAAAAACTGCCCGGATAAAACCATCAAATTTATTGACATTGGCGCCCGGGTTGGTATTGAAAAACATCGCGGCTGGGTTATTTATTAGTAACCAGACACAATACCATTAACAAGGCAGAGAGTTTCGATTGCTGAGACGTTCTGGACAAAAAACAGCTAAGATCACTCCTTTTTTACCTGATAGATTTTGAAGGTGGGTTGAGAGAATACTTTTTTAAAGGATTTGGGCGCGTGTTTTAAAACTTCCGCCATTCCAGGATATTCGTCTTGTTCCACCGGACCAATCACCAAGTAATTTATACCCAGCATTTGCGCCTGTCTTAAAATAAAATCCGGGTCTGTGGAGAGATAGATTTCCCTGACCTTGGCACTGGCGGCCTCGTAAGGGGCCAATGGGATCATGGAGATCGGAATTCCCGCGGCCATGCGCCGCTCGGCAAAAGCAGGGATATACGCCCAGGAATTGGGGTTACGGACGGTAGGTTCAATCTGAACACGGGCATCCAAAGGAGTATTGCGCCGCAGCCAACGAAACCCCATCAATTCATCACGACTAAGCACCAGTGTCCAGAGATTCCTGGCTGGGTTCAAATTGCGATTGTATACATCCTGGGTGTTATAAAGATCAATGGCAACAGTAGGAGCAGCGATTAACGCGCAAAACAAAAAGAAAAAAGCCCAGGCCAATCGTGGCAGAAGGGATTTTTTCCTATGCAATACAAGATGATGAACCCCCACGGCGATCACACAGGCCAATACAATAAAAATCAAATGGGCCGCACGCCAACCAATATATACGCTCTGATGTTCGGGGATATCGACATAAAAATAACACAGGATACTGATGACCATTACGGAAAAAAAGAAAACCAAACGCGACGCTCCAGCACGCCTGCACAATACCCACACCCCGGGCAATGCTGCCACCACAATGGGACCAAAACTGAGTAATAAACTGATCAAAGTATTTTCAAACGCCATCCGGTGCGCCCCAAATACGAGATGGGAATCGCCGGGTTCGACATAGTGGAGCAGAAAACTTAAACCAATGGCAGTCAGAATAGGAACAGCCGCCACCAATGCAGAGATAATTCCCACCCGCCACGCACGGGTTCGAATAATAGAAACTAGGGCCACTATGCCGGTGATGACGGTCAGCATCAACGCGGAAACAGAACTGATCAGTAACCCCCCGGCCAATAAAAAACCTGCCACTGCGGCGATAAAAATTCTGGGGCGCCGCCACTGTTGGATCATTAATAATAATGCGATAAAAGAAAGGGCCAGCCCCATCTGATGCTGGGGTTGGTAAAGCAGGAGACGTTGCAACCCATCGACAGGCAACGAGCCAAAAAGCCAGCGGGAAATGGCATCAATATTATAATTTCGCACCACCTCCAAAGAGCCACCGGGAACAAATTTAGCGAGAATATATAACCCCTCGGCACTGGTAAATAATATTGCAAAAAGACAGCCTATTCCCGCGGCATAAGCACTGGAAGTGAAATGGCGCACCAAACCATAAAAAAACAGCATGAACATCAAACAAGTCAGAGTATTATTGATCAACACGAGTCGGTCCAGTCGTAACTCTGCATCCAGCGAATTCAAAGAGCGGTATTCCAATGAGGAGAACAGGTGAAATAACCAGTAATAATGCAGCGGTTCTTTATTGAGGTACGGGTTGGCAGGGATAGTATCGCCCTTGCTAACTTCGGCAACAACCGCCATTTCCCAGATAAAATCAGCCCTAAAATAAGCCCGGTACGCACGACCATCGGGCAGGTTGGTGCCCACGCGACTGAAAGGCCACGCCACCACCCCTATCGCCAATAACACCATTAACGCGGCAACAATAGTATCACGGGAATTAAAACGGGGCACACGCAAATCGGGGCCCAATGAGGGCAAAAACAAGGCAATTAAAAAAGCAATGGCTGGACAAATGAGTAACAACAAACCGGAATGCATACCCAAAAGCCAGGCGGCCAGTAACAGAAAACTGCTCATAGCATAACCCAACGGCGCACCAAATAACCAGGTTATACCCTGGGCGTGCGGTGTGTCCCGGTAAAGCCGCCGAAATGCGACCACCCCAGGCAACACAAACCATATCCATTCAGCCAAAAGTAATAATACGTACCATTTGGATATTAATACCCCCACCGTTAGCAAGACCGCGAGTCCTGCGACAGTCATCCATACATATGCCATTATTTTAGAGATACGACCATTTTGCTTCATCCGTTTTCCTCGGTTTTTGCTTTTAAAGAAAAATATAATAGAAATTGCGCAAAAACACAAAGTCAGCAACGATGCTGGATTCACCGCCAAGTTTCTTGAAAGCACATGGACGACGTGGACAGAGTGGACGATATTGACAATGTGGACCGAAAGCATGAGTTATTTTTTGTCTACTTCGTCCATATTGTCCACATCGTCCACATAGTCCAGATCGTCCACAACGACTTCAAGAACTTGGCGGTGAATTTAGGTCTTTTTACTGTCTTATTTTTGTCTTATTTTTGTCTTATTATTGTCTTATTATTAACGTATTATCTTTGGCTTCTTTTGCGCCGTTCTTCTTGTTTTTCGTACTCAATGTTCTGCATCGTAATATGGATCATATGAAGCTTGCGCACAAACCGCATGCGCTCGGTTAACGCCATACCCAGTTCCTCTACAAAACCTTTGAGCAACCCCGAGCTTATACTCAACTCGTTTACCGCCCGCAGACAAAAGTTCAATGTAAACTTGTTTTCCTCTGACAACCCGGCATAAAAACTGTCGGCGCGATCTTCCCAATCCCGCCACCAGTCCTGCCAAGATGTCAGGTAGTTAACAAATTTTCAGTGTCGTCCTCAACAAAATTTTCCGGGTCCAACGCGATCTTCATAAACCAACCGGAAAACGTAACCGCTTCATTTTCATTGTCTTCTTCATTGTACGCCACATACAATTTCCAATTGGCGTTACGATCCAACAGTTTTTTAAACTTGTCCCGGGCAAAAGTCGCTTTGACGATCTTGCCTTTCTCGTTTTTCTCTTTGACCCCTTCCCAGTCCAGCACACAATCCAAGACCAAGCTTTCCGTGACTTCCCGTTTCTTTTCCGGGTCTTCTACCTCGATTTTCTGATGCGTCTTCTTGTCGAATTTAATGGACGTATAGTCACTGCGACTCTTGCGCAAATCCGTCTGGGTAATCGGTTTGATCTTAAACTTGTATTCCGGGTTCTCCGGTAACTCAAACCACTTGCCTTGCTCTTCTACATTGTCAAAATCGTTCAAAATTAATTTCATGGTATTCTCCTTATGTTTTTTTCTATTTGTTAACTCTATTATATTTCTCTTATTTCTGCGTCCAAACTCCACTTAAACAACTATCTCACGAACCAGCAGAATCCCGCAGATGTGCGTGGGTTTATTATGTGGGCCACCTTCATCTGCGTTCATCCGCGTTTAACTGCTTTTTACTTTACCAACTCCTCGGACGTTTTTAGTTATCCCTTGCCCCCCAGCATTTACATGGTGGGGTAACCGGAAAGAGCGCCCACGGTGTTCTGGATATAAATAAAAGGTACATTACCTTCCATGTTGGCCGGAGCCACCTCTGCTTTTAACACTTTTAACTTGATAGTGGTGGGAAGCGGCGTGTCCTGAGCAAAATCTGGGGCTTCCATGATCAACAGTTTAGGGAAATCAAACTGGATCTCATACTTGGAAGTAGTCCCGTCAATATCATCACCCTGGTATTTGATCCGCATTTTTTTATAATCCCGGTTATTAAAGGCATTAAAATAAGCTGCAGTGACCGTTTCTTTTTTAGGAAAAGTCAGCGTGATCTCAACCACAGGCGCTGCTTTTTCCACTGGTTCACCAATCGCATTATTGCCCGCCGTGACAGCTAAGCCCTCAAAACCACGGGTGATAGCGATATCAATCCCAGACGGATGCAAATTGTCATTGCTCACAAAATCGACATCCCCGACTGCATTAATCTGCACAGTAGCATTGCTCAGCTTAAAAATCCCTTTCCCCTCGCTGGGATAGGTCACACTCAGCGGTGCGGTCCACCCCTGCACGTCTACCTTGTCGCCCATGTAATTGACATCCAGGTTCAACCCATCGGCATAAGAAAATGTACCGGATACAATACGGGCGGAATTAACGGCTTTAATCTCATCCCCTTCATCCCAAGCCACGGTATGAAATACACTGGCAGCAGAAGTGGCCATCTTAAACTTGTGACGCACAACGCCAGCTTCAGGAACACTGGAACCATACAACCCCATCAATGACGCCGTAATACCTTCCAACCCTTCCCAGTAACACCGTAAGGACATGGAACCACTCTGCGCTTCATACTCCAACACCTCGCCCGAAGAGGCCATGCCCCTGCCGAACTCATCTTCATTGGTCACCAGTTTCCTGGCGCCCTTGGGTGGCGTGTGGCCTTTGACATAAAGACCGTTACCTGTACCTGGTTGAACGGCTGTTCCCCAGGTACTGCCACGCTTCATACCCACTTTGTTTTCTCGTTGAATTAAACTCATTTTTACTTTTCCTCCTTTACCGGGCCTTGTTTCTTTTTATTGCCGCGGCACGTTATGTTTTTTTTGTTTTTACCGATTACTGGCTGGACTAACTGGACAATCTGGACTAACTGGACGTTCTGGACAATCATGAAAGAGCAATCAAACCAGATCAGACCAGTAAATGACATCGCCGGTTAATTTTAGCAGGATATAATCGTTTTTGATCCCGGACATCGCGTTTTCAATGATCCTGACCTGCACCGCGCTACTGGCCAAGACTATCGCGTCTTCAAGCGCTTCCTTGGCATCCAGCACGTTGTAAAAGTCTTGCTTGCGGTCGCTACTGGTCTGCAACTTAAACGCCACGTGGATTTCAAAACCATTGGTCTTTTCCACGCGATTTCCCGTCATGCTGCCCAACGGCCCGGTTTTGGCACTGACTCGGTACACGTTATTGTCACCGGAAACGGGCAGGGTGTCAAAATCGAAGTACTCGTCGGTGAAGGTGTAACCCAAACCTTCCACGGCATTAAGAATGGCTAACATATGCGTATTTGCTGAACTCATGTTTATATCCTCCATTTAAGTCATTTGTTTTTGTTTCATTCATTTCAAACTTCGCTATAATCATACCCTGTTCCCACAAAGAATGCTTCCCGCCTCTTCCCCCCTTTACCCCCGTTTGCCACAAAGACTTGTTTTTCATAGCCAATTTTTTACCCCTACTTCATGAAGTTCCGAATCCACTGCTTTAATAAGGTGAACCGGTAACCCGTGTTAAGAAATCCCGTGATGACCACAAATAACACGAAAGACGAGAAGGTCACCTCCTGGATTTCCAACACAAACATCAGCAGATAGAAAAATCCCCCCACCAGCCAGCTCAGCAACAACGAGTGCCGGTTGTTTTTAATATCCACCACATAAAGAATCTTCTTCAAATACTCCGTGGTAATCACCGTTACCACCATGTACACTGCCACCGCAGTGATTAGTACAACAGGCATTCCTAATATCATTTCGCTTGTGCCTCCTACTTCGTGCCCGATTAAAGACGGGCGTTTTTGGTTTCCAATTTTTCCCGCATCTGACTGAATTGTTCCAGGTCATCAATCACAAACTCAAAACCTACCAACCGGTCCTCGCTGTAACTTTCCTTGTTTGAGCGCAATAAAAAGTTAATCAGGTTCTCCTTCAAAACAAACGGTGAATTGTTAATCTTGAACGTCGGCACCTCGAATTTTTCCAACCAGTAATATATAGTATCCCTGGAAACACAAAAATCACTTTGCAGCTCTTTAATGGAATACCACTTCTTGGGGAACTTCTTACCTAAAAAATCAATGACGTTTTGCTTCATTTTGACCTCCTTTTTTTTCCTTGCTGATTCCTGACCCGCCAAGTCCACTCTATTTTCCCAATTTTTCGCCCCCACTTCCCCCATTCCGAAACGAGGAAGAACGCATCGGCGCATAAATCAGGACTGACTCGAATACATAGTGAATCATCCCACAACTTGTTCGGCATCAAAATATCTTTATTCATTGTTCGCAATCCATATTATATCTTATACACCAATTATACAATACACATTGTACTCTGTCAAGAAAAAATAATTATTTATGTTCTTTTCGTTTGACATCAACGCTTTTTTATATTAATATATTGTACTATGGAATATTTAAAGAATTTTCGCAACATTGTGATTGACGAGATCAAGAAGCGTGATATGTCTCGCAAAGATTTAGCCCAACGAATTGATATCGATCCGACCCTGATCAACTCGATGTTACGAGGGGAGCGTCGATTCAATGAGGACCAGGTGATGGCGATTGCCAGCGCTTTGGAGATGGAGCCATATCAGTTGTTCACCCCTGAAAAGATGGTGCCGGAATCAATGGCCCAGGATTTGATCAAGCACGCCACCGAGTTTAAGGACAGCTACCAGTTGGTAGAAGAAATTGAACCGATTGCCTGTGGAAATCTTTCCAATATTTCAGATCGTTCCATTACCGGCTATAAAGTCTTTGAGAAAAACTATTTGAAAGGGATGTTCAAGCCGTTTTTAACGCGCGCTTCTGGAGACTCGATGTTTCCTACCCTGGCGGATGACGATTTGATCTTATTTAATCGTGACCCGGACAAATTGCAAAACCCGGACCCCAACCGTATCTATCTGGTGAACCTGACCCCTGAAGAAGAGGAACCCAATCTCACCATCAAACGTGTCGGGTTTTCCAAGGAGGATTGGACGTTAACTATTTTCCCTGATAATCGCCAGTACCCCATAGAAAAATTCAAGATGAGCCATAAGAAATCCATATTGGATTATATCCTGGGTGTGGCCGCCTGGGTGGGCAAGGAGTTGTAATTGAGTGTTGCAGCGGGTGAATCCATACAGTTGGTAGTGGCATTGGGGAATCCGGGGAAAGAGTATGCCCGTACCCGTCACAATGTAGCGTGGCAGATGATGGAGAACCTTTCTTTTTATAATGAATTGAATTGGCAGGAGAAGTTCAAGGGGGAGTATGCCACTTACACCCCGATGGGCGCCACGGAGCGGGTATTTTTTCTCAAGCCCATGACCTTTATGAATTTAAGTGGTCAGAGTCTGGTTGCCATGATGCAATTCTTTAAGATCACACCGGGGCGGATACTGGTGGTTCATGATGATTTGGAAATAGATTTTGGTGTGATCGGGTTCAAGTGGAGTGGTGGTTTAGGTGGGCACAATGGGTTACGTTCGATTGCCGGGTTATTGGGGACTCCTGATTTCTGCCGCTTGCGTTTAGGGATATCGCGGCCCGCCCATCGGGATATTACCTCTTATGTATTGGGGCCTTTTTCCGAGGATGAAAGAATCGTGTTACCCACATTTTTAGAAGAAGCCGCCAAACTACTGGAACAATCCCTGACCACGGAGTGGGCTGAAATGGAAAAAGCCTATAAGAAGAAAAAATTGATCCAATAGCCCTCATCCGCAAATTAATACTCAGGGGGTTGTTATTGCAATCCGTTTGATCAGCCACAGTTTCAAGAAAATATCATTAATCTCCAAGGTCTCCCCTTCCTTATCAATAATACCTTTATTCAGTAGACTGACAATGCCCCGCTGCACGGTGCCAGCGGAATTCAAACCGTATTTTTCCAGGAATGGGGCTGAATATACTTGATCATCCGGTTTCTTTAAAGCCAGTGCCAGCAGCAGTTTTTTTTGTTTTAAGGTCAGGTTATCCCAAAGGTTGGAGAAAGCAGCTTGTTCTCTTTCCAATATCTTCTCTACAGCGGATTGCACATGTGTGACCGTTATCTCTTGGCCCGCAGTGGTATATTCCCAGATGGTATGGGCCAGCATCTGGGTATAATACGGGTGTGATTCTGCCGCCTGGACGATATATAACGCACTACTGTCGCTGATGGGGCGGTTTGTTTGCAGGAACTTCTGTTTCACAAATGCTGCGAATTCCGGTTCATTGATTTTTCCCAGGGGAAAGTGGGCACTGCTTTTGAAAAAGGGGCGTCCAGGGTTGTTGAACATATCGTAAATCAGATGTTTCTTACTGCCCATGAACACATAGGATATTTCCCGGTGATCCTGGATGATACCACGCAGAGTTTTTTCAATCCGGGTGTCTTCCAATTCACCGAGCTGTTGAAATTCATCCAACACCACCGTAGCTCTTTTGTTATTGCTTTGAATGAAGCGAAACAGGCCACTGAAAATATCTTCCAAGGCTGGAAGGATTTCTGCCTTGGAAAAATTAATCCCCACCGAAGGCGTGCTATCTTCGCCAAGAGTCATGGAAAGCGAGGGTGAAATACGGGAGAAAAAGGTTTTAATCTTTTTTAACATCGTTTGTGGATTGTTGCCCAGTAACTTGGACACGGCTTTCAAAGAGATGCGGACAAAATCCTCGTTTGAAATAACCGGAAAAAGGTCAATGTATAACGTTACAATGCCTTTTGTTGCCACTTCTTTTAGAACCGCATCCATCAGCGATGTTTTGCCGAAGCGACGGGGTGAATAGATCATGATGTTCTGGCCGCTGCTTATTTCGGAGGCCAATTCGCGGATTTCTCTCACCCGGTTGCAAAAATTATCGCCACTGACTCGTTCGCCATATACAAAGGGATTCATTGTGCCTCCCGTATCGTCTTTTTCTCTTTTTTTCATTATGCATCATGCATTATGCACGATGCATAATTATAAGTCATCTCCGCGCCTATTTCAACCCCTGGGGAAGACCTGAATTCACCGCCAACTATCGCGCAACTTTATTTGGATTGATTTTCGCCA
>CAZCVI010000028.1:0-82889 GCA_964502145.1 uncultured Clostridia bacterium | reverse complement strand
TAGGCCGCAGGCCATTACCGCGAAGCGGTTTTGTCCAATTCCCATAATTCCCATAACTCCCATAACTCCCATTAACTTGGCATGGGAGTGATTGTTCCTAGTGTTGCAACAATCACTCCCCAATTCGTGTTTACTGCATGGTTTTAATGTGGATGTTTAATTCTTTTTGAACGAGTGGTGCAGAAGCACTTTCAGCCATAAAAAACACCAGCCGATAAGTCCCAATGAAGCCAGGCCCAGGTTGCCAATAAAACACTCCGCCACGACTATCCAATGTAGCACCAACAGGTAAAGCTCGGAGCTGATCCCCGACTTTTAAATAGCCAATAACCCGATTATTTTTTCCCACACGATCTGTCACAGCAATTTGCAGGCGATCCAGTTCATTCATTTCAATATGAATCACCCCTGTTTCATCCGGTGTATATTCACTGGTTAGACTATCTTTGCTATTAAATCCTTTTTGAACCCGCACTGACTCGCCACTGGACAGGGCAGTTGCAAGATTAGAAGTGACGCTGTTCGATTTTACCCCACTGAGATCGCCACCGGAATTGGAAATAGCAAAGTAACGACTGCCTATCCCATCCAAATTCCCGGCGTTATCCTGCGCCGACCACGCAATAGTATGAATACCATCCTCGTACCCGGTGGTATTCAGATAAAAATACCCTACCGCTCCATTGGTATTGGCATAACCAGGAAACAGCGTGGCAATATCTTCCCGGTATTGATTGTAAGTAGGATGCCCCACTTTTATACCATCTATCCACACATCAATAGTAGAACCACTGGTAGCAATCGTATTGGGTTGCGGGGTTAAGGCCCAGCCAAAGTTCAGGTATTGGCTTCCTGACGCCGTGCCACCCTGTGCAGGCGTGTCAATCGCACCAAAAGGAAGGACCGCGTGGGCATTATCACAATAAATTGTCCGCGTCGCCAGAGTCGTTGTTTTCCCTGACAGGTCTGTTGCCACCGCGTGAAGCGTAATCGTACCATTCCCGCCATTCGGCAAGAAATTGGTGAGCAACATATAGCCCCAACCTGCCTTTTTATTATAGGGATATTCTGGGAAAGCCGTTTCCAAATCTGGGCGCGCCCCTTCCACAAATACCCCGTCGCCAATATAGATCAATGATTCCCCCAGTTCGTAATACAACTTGACCGATGCCACCTGCACATCGTCCAGCGCCCATCCCGTCACCGCGATGCTGCTCCGCACCACCGCATCTTGCAATGGCGTATCAAATGAACCAAAAGGAGGTTGATCGTCATTCGTGTTCGTGACATTCAAATACACCGTGACCGTTTGCGGCGAATTACTCGCTTCTGCATCTGTCACCGTGATTGTTCCCGTATAGTTTCCTGCGGTTAAGTTTGCCGGGTGAATAGCCACCGTAAAAACACCTTTATTTGTACCCGAACTGTTCCCCAGTGTTAACCACGAATTGGCAGTAGTCGCATGCCAATTTAAAGTTCCCGCGCCGCTGTTCGATACCTCGATAGATTGCGAAGCCGGGATTTCGCCGCCCACAACATAACCAAAATGCAGTTCCCCTTCATTTAAAGAGATAACCGGTTGTCCCACCGTTTCCGAAATAGTGAACACCCCATTACTCGAATCTGCGGGCGTGCCTCCCGTGCCACTGACCTTGACCAAACAGGTCGTCGCGGGCGTGTTGGGCACGGTCCAAGAATACGAACCACTGTTACCAGTAGAACTGGAAACAGTCAACCACGTGCTCCCCGAATTGATGGAGTATTGAATCTTCACATTGCCACTGAGACCCGTGCTGGTCCAGGTAATCGCATGGGAACTACCCGTAAACCAATTTTCACCGCCATTAGGCGAAGTCACCGTGATGCTTCCTGATGGCGAAGCAGAGATCGTGAACTTGGCATTACTGGTATCCGCGGGATCACCATCCGTATCTTGCACGCGCACAAGGCATTGAGTGGAAGGCGTATTGGGTATAACCCAGGAATAAGTACCATCATTGTCAGTAGAACTGGTCACGCTGGACCAAGAGCTGCCGTTGTTAGTGGAGTAGTCGATTTGCACAGTGGTTAACGTACCGCTGGAAGACCATAAAATATTATGCGTTGAACCCACTGTCCAGTTTTCCGCGCCGTTAGGAGAGGAAACCGTGATGACCGGATTGTTAGACGCACTGCCATCCCAGCCCTCCAGTCGCGCCATTAGCCACCACGCTGCCGCGCCTTTCAGAATGCAGTTTAAGCGGTGTGTATGGGCACAGTCATCGCATTTTGCTTCGTCAGCTAAGCGTGACAGTTCCGAGGCCGGGTGAGCCGCCACCCATTGTTCCGCCCAGTTTCCCCCCGCGTAATTACAGCCATCATCCGCTCCCTGACTTAAATATCCCGTGCCCGATGGGTTATAGCTCTCAATATTGGCAAAATCAAACAGGATTTTGTTATTCGTGTTGCAATACGCGCGAATCCGTTGGTTGTTGATGTGCAGTTGGCCGCCAGCACCAGAACCATCCAGATGACCCGTCATGTATACAAATTTAACTGTCGGGTAATCATGTTCCAGGGCTTCCATCAGGGCCAAATAGTTATCAATATCCGTGGCTGTGGCACCGCTAACTTGGCCGCACCAGGACCACATGACCACGTTGCGATTGCTGCCCGCGCCGTTTAAGTAGGTGCGGGTTTCGCTTGCCCAGGTTGAAAAATCCGGGTTTCCAAGATCGCCATTCGGTGTATAATCCGCTATTGAGAGCACACCCGAGGCAATTGAGCCATCCGTATTAAAATCAAAAGCCGGGTAGCCGCCATCGTTCATATAGGCTGTCATGCCCGTGATCAATTGACTGCCGTGCGACGTATGTCCGTAACTGCACCGCAGATGACTTTTAGCCGAGTTAATCCAACTGATCGGTATCTTCGAGATATCCGTGCAGTTATGGTCGATGACAATAGCCGCGTTCGTTTGTGGCACATAAAAAAACATCCCGCCCCAAAAAACCATGGCCGTAAATATGATAAGAAATAGCTTGCGTTTCATAAAACCTCCTATTGGTTCCAATTTTTTTAAAATACTCTCTTTTATTTAAATATAACAATCACGTTCCATTTAATATTTAAGCATAATTCATGCCAGCACTTCAACCAATCAGGCGATTCACCTGAAAAAGTAAGACACATGCCTTTTCACAAAGAATTATCAGCCGTGATATAATAAAAAATGCCTTTTCCCGTTGCAGTCATTAACAAATAATGTCACATTATCATGAACAAATTGTCAATCTGTTCATTTTTCCAATTCTGTGCTCAGAGTAATACTGGACGATCTGGACTTCACAACCCCTTTAATTTTTAAAGCTTGTCCAGTAAGTCCAGTAAGTCCAGTAAGTCCAGTAAGTCCAGTAAGTCCAGTAAGTCCAGAATGTCCAGTTTTTTTGAAATTTGGCAGTGCATCTATATCACGCGGGGTATTGCTATTTAATTTAAGATTCATTAAAATAGAGCCATACAAAAAAAAACAGGAGGATTACATGATCTTAACAACATTGGAAACTGTCCCGGGTAAAACCATCCGGGAACACTATGGTATTGTTTCAGGTAGCACAGTGCGCGCAAAACACGTGGGCAAAGACATCATGGCAGGCTTAAAAAACATCGTGGGTGGCGAACTAAAAGGCTATACCGAATTACTCAAAGAATCCCGCGATGAAGCCACCGCCCGCATGGTCGCCCAAGCTGAAGCATTTGGCGCCAATGCCGTGCTCAATGTCCGCTACGCCACCTCGTCCATTGCCGCCGGTGCAGCCGAACTCTATGTCTACGGCACCGCCGTTAAATTGGGATAGGATACGGCCATGGACGCCTTAATCGGTTTAAGTTTTTTCTTGATACTGTTAATCATCGGCTATACAGCAGGAACTGCGGCTGAAAAAAAACATTATAAATCTATCTTAGATCGGGAAAAAAAATGGCTCCATTTGCCAGTCGTCACCATGAGAAATACAGAGATGATCCTGGACCCCCAACGCACCGTGGCAGACAGCCATATGGTTTCTGGTTGTGTGGCCATTTCCGTGGATTATTTCAAAGTATTTACCGCCTCGTTACGCAATCTCGTGGGCGGCAATGTCCGTTCATTTGAATCCCTGGTTGATCGCGGACGCCGCGAAGCCATTCTACGCATGAAAGAAGCCGCAGGCGACGCCGATATCATCGCTAATATGCGACTGGAAAGTTCCCCCATCAGTAAAAACGCCCAGGATACCCCCAGTTGCATCACGGTCTTCGCCTACGGCACCGCTATCCGTTACCATCGCTAATACCCATGAAATTCATACCCAAGGAACCGGCAGAACTCATTCACAATACATTAGACAAATCCACGGGCGAAAATATCCCTACCCGTGTTGACCTAAACGCCAATGTGAATGTGTCGCCGGACCACCCGTTAAAAGATTTGCTCCGGTTGGTGGCGAGCATCCTGGGTATTGTGTTAGTGATTTATTTGCTGTTGGGTTTTGCCGTTGATTTGTTGGTCCCCCATCTTTCTTCGGGATTGGAAAAGTCTCTGGGCAGGCTTTTCCAGTCCCAGTTTATCACCACCGCCATACCAGAAAAGAGCAAGTCATTGCAAGTCATTATGGACAAGTTCAGTTCCGTTTTAACCCCCGATGATCGGCGCCTGGAATACCGGGTTTGTGTGATTCAGGAAAATACCGTGAATGCAGTCGCCATACCTGGAGGGATGGTCGTCGTGTTCTCCGGGTTGTTGGATAAAATCGCTACCAACGATGAAATTGCGTTTGTCTTGGCCCATGAACTCGGTCATTTCCATTACCGTCATCATTTAAAAGCCATGGGCCGCTCACTGTTGGCCATGCTTTTCTCCGTTGCCGTGTTGGGTGAGAATTCTTCCGCCTCCCAATTTATCGTGGGTTCGCTCTATCAGATGGAAATGAAATTTTCCCGTGCCCAGGAAAAAGCAGCGGATTTGTATGCCTTGAATCTGTTAAAAAAATGTTATGGTTCAGTGGCAGGTGCGCTGAAATTCATGGAGAAACAAGCCCGCGAGGAAAATGCCTGGCAATTCTTCTATTATTTTGCTTCCCATCCCCATCCGCAACAGCGGTTGGAATACATGCGTGAGGCGTTAAAAGAACCATGATAAATTCAGACTCCCTGATCGCGGCGGAAACCGAAATCACCCATCATTGACCCTGGTTGGACAAAATTGTCCGCCATCGGTCATCCACGACTGAAAATCACTCATCATTGTCCCTGGTTGGACAAAATTGTCCGTCATCGGTCATCCACGACTGAAAATCACTCATCATTGTCCCTAATTGGACAAAATTGTCCGCCATCGGTCATCCACGACTGAAAATCGGTCAAAATGATACGAATTTGCACTGAATTCTATCTAAATCAGTCAACGATGTCCCTCCGAGGGTCATCGTTGACCCTTTGAGGAAAAATTTACATGAAAATCGGTCATCGTTTACCCTATTTGCACTTTTTTGTCTCTAATTCAGTCATCACTGACCCTAATTCACTTGCGAATCAGGCTGGAGGGCAAAATTTCCGGAAAATCGGGGAATTTATTTACAAATGAGCACACTAATCAATCGTTTTGGTGTAAGGTTTTCCGTAACTGCCGAGATTTGGCTTTTCATGCACCATTTTCTGGACGCTCTGGACGCTCTGGACTTACTGGACAAGCTGGACAAAATTTAAAGGTTTTGGAAAGTCCAGTTGGTCCAGAATGTCCAGATCGTCCACTCTGTCCACATCGTCCACGTTTTTTCAAGAATTTGATGGTGAAATCAGGCCAACGCGTAGTCTTTTATTCTATTTCGAATGGCAGACTCTGGTCATATTCCTTTTGCTTGTCATGCGATAACTTCTTCTTAAGCGCTCGAATCGTATACCCACCTTTCAGCTTATTCTTTTCCACGAACATCCAATCGGAAATCTCCGTGGGAGAAACACTAACATCATCTCCATAGCCAATGTTCCTCACGTCTACCGGTTCATTGGCCACCACCCCCAAAAAGTATTGCCCATCATAGGTCACCTCTGTCAACCAAATATGTTCTTTATAAGGGCCATCGGTAAACATTTTTTTTACCGAAAAATAGGTCTGATCCGGTTTTGGATTCTGTAAATTTGCAATAAACGTACTGACCGATGCTCTTGCTTCAGCAATCGCCTTTTTCATTTCTTTATCTTCACTCTCGACCATGTGAATAGACGAATTCCCTTCACGTTCAACTACTGTTCCCCCCTGTTTTACTGAATCCTTGCAGCCTATAATAAACAACACCATCACCAAAAAGCCAATGAATTTAATTTTCATCCTTCCTCCTGTTGACCCGAAGCTCCAACTGGGCCATTATCCCTTTAGGCAAACTCGCGCAAGGATTCCGAAATACCCTTGTGAATTTCATACCAGAATTCCAACGCCGCTTCTTTTTTATCCGTGGCGAATTTCTCGATCCATTGTATAAGTACCGGGTCCGTACTCCCATCCACCTCTTTTTTCCTCTTTAAAAAAGTATACACCAGATCGGTACACCGTTGCGATTCCCAGAACACCGACGCATTCCGACTATTAATACGACTGGTCGTATACGCGATCTTTTTCACAAACGCTTCCCCCAGATGATAGAGATTCTCGATAATCTCCGGCACCATATCTTCCGCCCAGCCCCGATGGAACCGACACACCCCGCAATTATCCAAGATCAGTTCTTTTTTAAACCGTTCCACATTCTTGCGGCCCAGTTCCCGTGGTGGGATAAAATCATTGCTATAGTTCATATAATATTTCCCCATGATTGCCATTGGTGAGAGCGTACCCGGAGTCCAGTATTGGTTCGGTACCATCCAGCCATTGCGGCCAAACGCATTAAACACGAATAAATCCAAAATAGCGGCGCCTTTCTGCCGCGCCAGATGACGGGCTGCTTTGCGTGCGCCGTCCAACAGGTCCAGTGGTTTCTGCCGCGCTATCATCGCATCCAGCAGTTCCATACCCAGCGTCGCATTAGACATCGAGTCATTGACTACATCAAACCCTTCCGGGTTGAAGACTGGTTCGATACTGACCCCCAGTTCTTCTTTGCTCAGCAGTTTTTTCGCCATACATTCCATCACCCACGACAGCACCCCACCCACTGAAATCGCATCAAAACCATACATATCCGCATGATGGTTGAGTTTTTCTGCCGCCCGTTGATCAAAGATACCGCATTGTGGGCCCATGGATTGATAGGGTTCATAGTCCTTTTTGAATTCCCCGTGCATTTTTTTACAAACCGCCGCGCACGGTTCGCCGCAGGTTTTTTGTTGTTTTGGTTGAATTGTTTCTTCATTAAATTGTTTCAGATAGTGGTTTTTAATCAGTGTTTCATGGACAGCCAGCCGTTCCCCTTCGCTCCAATACATGCTGGAGTAATTAAAGGAGAGCATTTTTCCCATCAGTGTGGCGTAGTTGACCCCAAACGTGCCCCCTGTTTCAAATTTTGGGTCGAAGCGGTACTTGGTTGTCGTATCCAGGTCTTTGGCTGCCAATTTGACCGCGTATTTATCAATAAACCATTGGTCCGCCAGTTTTCTGTCCCTGAAATCATCGTCAATACACGTGCCGCCATAGATAATAGACACTATACCGTGAGTATGAACCATTTTGGAACCAAACCCACCGCGTCCCGCCCAGGTATCCACGAATGATAGTTGTCCCTTGGTAATAGGCACCGAACAGATGGCGCCCATGTCCGTGGCTAAAGAAGCTGGACCAGTCGCCAGAATGCGTGGATCGTCTTGATATTGTGCCCCGAACATCGTATAGGTCTCGTCCATTAGCGCATAAACTCCGCCGCGGCCTTTTTTCCAGATCGCATTCACATCTACCGGGGTGATAGTGACCTCGATTTCTTCACCGTGGATACGGTTGAGCGTCAGTATGGAGGGTGTAGCCGCTTTGCCAATGATGGACACCATATTTAAACCCAGGTTATCAAAAACCAGTCCCGCCCCACCCATGGAACTAATAAAAAAGCCACCCCAACAGGGTGAAAACCCGGTAAAAAAGAGCCGATTCGTACCTGGAAAAATAGAACCCGCCAGCAGTCCGATGCCGATATTGAGACTGTTCAGTTTGCCACTGAGATGCAAGCCCAGGTCCACCGGGCCGAAGAAGTCGCCCACCTTGTATTTTTTAATCTTATAAAAACCTGTACCCGCATCGACCAGTAAGACCTTGAGAAAATTATCCATGTTATCCTCCAAAACAACATCATTAACATCATCATCAGCGCACTATTTTTATCAGTATGAACCCGGTGTACACAACTGACTGATTTGATTATACCACGTAACCCATTTGATTTCATTTGAATTTATTATTTTTTTTGTATTGGTACTTCCTAAAAAAAAAATTCACAAACATCTTGACTATTTTTTTGGAATTCATTACTATTTATATATGAAGATTATAATATCTTGTGGAGTGGCAAAAATTGCATCGCGTTGAACAAGTCTATATCATCTGTTTCATTGGGTATGAATCCAGAGAGGAGGCATCTGCATCAAACGAAGAGACACCCAAAATAAATCACAGCAGTAAAACTTAAGACTAATATAAATTAAAGAAAAAAAAGGAGGATTTATGGCTGATCCATTTTTAGGAGAAATTAGGTTGTTTGGATTTGGTTATGCGCCCCAGGGTTGGGCGAAATGCGATGGGCAACTTTTGCAGATTCAGCAGAACAATGCCTTGTATGCATTAATAGGAATAAGATATGGCGGTGATGGTAGAACGAACTTCAATTTACCCGACCTACGCGGTCGCGTGCCGTTGCACCGGGCGGCCGGTTACTCTATCGGAGCCAAGGGCGGCAGTGAAGGTGTCACTCTGACTACCGATACCATGCCCGCCCACAACCACCCCGCTTTTGGTACCACTGATGCTGGCTATGCATTTAAACCGGATGGTGGGACCAAGTGTTTGGCAACGTCCACCGATGCCACTGACCCCATTTACCAGACCCCGCAAAGCCTGCTGACCATGAATGCAGGTATTATTTCAGCAAATGGTGGTGGGCAAGCCCACAATAATATGCAACCCAGTCAGGTCATTAATTTTTGCATCGCCACGACCGGGATATACCCTCCGCGGTCTTAAGCCGCCAGGGAATAGAAAGTGAAGGAATTAAGGAGATCACCATGTCAGATCAATTTGTAGGAGAAATAAGACTTTTTGCTGGTAATTACGCCCCCGAGGGCTGGCATTTTTGTGATGGCACCGTGCTGTCGATTTCGGGGCACGATACGCTGTACGCCGTTTTGGGAACCATTTATGGTGGAGATGGCGCCACTACCTTTGGACTCCCTGACCTGCGGAGCCGCACCCCCATTCACCAGGGAACAGGTGCGAACCCGACATTAACCCCCCGGGTACTGGGTGCCAAAATAGGCACCGAGTCAGAATCCATCAGCACTACGCAACTACCCTCTCATTCCCACATCTTTTGTGCATCCGGTGTGAGTGCGACATTATTGACAATCCAGAATAATCTATTGGCTGTCACCCCGGTAGGAGATAACTTTTACGCCCCGCAATCCTCCGATCCCTCCCAGCAGGTCAATTTAATAAACGGAGTGATCGGGAACATCGGGGGCGGCGGACTCCACGACAATAGAATGCCGTACCTAGCACTGAACTATATTATTGCCTTGGAAGGATACTTCCCTCAACAACAATAATGATATTAATAAAAGGAGAATAACATGTCAGATCCATATATCGGTGAAGTACGAATGTTCGGTTTTGATTACGCGCCCATTGGCTGGGTTTTTTGCGATGGGCAATTATTGCCTGCTGTCCAATACCAGGCGCTTTTGGCCGTGGTCGGCACTATTTATGGCGGTGATGGCCAAAATACCGTTGGGGTACCCAACTTGATGGGACGAATTCCCATTAACTTTGGCCAAGGCCAGAATCTCACCCCTTATGCCATAGCGGCGAAGGGCGGTAATGAGACCGTCACCCTCGGCTTAACACAGATCGCCAATCATAACCATAACATGGCGGCTTCGGTTAGTGTTTCCACCACCAATAATCCCACTGGTCTTTATCCAGCCACGCACCAGGATGATAAAAAGGGGCTTATGTACAAAGCCAATGCCACCCTGAATGCCCAATTCGCCCCGCAAGCGTTGGCCAATACCGGCGGCAACCAGGGGCACGAAAATCGACAACCCTACCTGCCAGTAAACTTTTGTTTGGCCGTGGAAGGGATATTCCCGGTCAGAAGTTAATAACCGGCGTAAAAACATTATACAAATATGTCAAAGTTTCCCCGCGTTCATTATTTGGACGCGGGGGAATCCCCTCTTTTTCCCCTTAATTTTTTTGCATTTTTCCTTTTTTTATGGTATAAATGTATCGTACTACATATGCTATGACTTATTTAAAACAAGCTTCTTTTAATATGAATAGAAATACTACCTTACCATGCGGGTTCAAGGCAAACCCTTGGGGTGTTAGACTATTTTGGAAGCACTACAAATCATGGAGAAAGCTGTGACGGCGTTATGGCGTTTATAAAATAAATGAACCACAATAAACCCTTCGGATTAACCATCCACTCGATGCTCCCGTTGCCGGGCTTTGTCGCAACCGGGGAACCAGCGGACGTGACGATCGAGTACGGTGTAGTTCCAGATTCCTTGCCCGGTGCCGCCCAGGTGAGGGTCTGTACCCAGGCCCGCCCCGGGCAATTCCTATTGACCGTGGACCGGGTAGCCAAATACCTGGTGGAAAACGGCAGTCGCATCACCATCCAGCCAGCTCCCGGTGCGACGGATGACGAAGTCCGCCTCTTTTTGATGGGGTCGGTGTGGAGTGCCCTGCTGCTGCAGCGCGGACTGCTGCCGCTGCACGGTAGCGCGGTCCGGGTGAAGGACAGGGCCATCGTATTGGCTGGCACCTCCGGTAACGGCAAATCCACCCTGACCGCATCCTTGATGGACCTTGGCTTCTTGTTTATCGCCGATGAATTGTGCGCTCTGGACATAAAAGAAAACTCCCCCCCACTGCTGCTGCCGGGTTTCCCCCAAATCCTGCTGTGGGATGATTCGTTGCGCATACTGGGCAAGGCTCCCCACAGCCTCACCCCGGTCCGACCGGGACTGGAAAAATATATTTTTGCCCTCGGTGGGTCTGTGGAGCGGCCACCCGATAAGGGGACGTTTTTTGAAAAAACCTTAATCCAAACCAGTCCCCTCCCCCTGGAACGGATATATATCTTGATCGTGACCAACACTCCTTCCTACCACTTCATCCCTCTACATGGAGTAAGAAAGATCCATGCCTTGATCGACTGCACCTACCGGGTGCATCATGTGACGGGTCTTGGGTTAAATGCCCCCCATTTCAAGCAATGCACCAACATCGCCCATTACCTCGACGTGAAACAGGTGGAACGTCCGGCTTCTCCTTTCGATATAGAGAATTTGGCCAAGCTGATAGCGGAGGATTTTTAGATGGAAAGCCATGGTGGGAATATTATCTGGCTGGCCTCCTACCCCAAGTCAGGCAGTACTTGGTTCCGGGCCTTTTTCACCAATTTATTACAAAACAGTGATACCCCTGCTCGCATCAATGCGCTGTTGCCTCCCCATATGGCCAGCAGCAGGTACCTTTTTGATGATTACACCGGGGTGGAATCTTCCGACCTCAACGAGGCGGAAATCGAGCGACTCCGCCCCCGGGTCTACGAGACCATCTCCCGCGTAGAAGGAGCAGACAAAGGCCCGGTGTATTTGAAAATTCACGACGCTTATACCTGGACGTGTGATGGGCACCCGCTGGTGTCCCAACATGCCACTCGATGCGCCATTTACTTTCTCCGTAATCCCCTGGACGTGGCCGTCTCCTTTGCCCATCATAGCGCCTGCGATATCGACACCATCATCAAGAAAATGGCCGATGAATCCTTTGGCTTCTGCGCCAGGCCGGACAGGATTAACAATCAAATCCGACAGCGCCTCCTTTCCTGGAGCAGCCATGTGATGAGTTGGGTGAATGGAATGCGCACAAACCTGCACATCATGCGTTATGAGGATATGGTGCTCACCCCCATCGAAACCTTTACCCACGCGGCTCGTTTCGCCCAATTGCCGGATGACAATGCACGAATTCAAAAAGCCCTACGATTCAGTGATATCTGCGAACTGCAAAAACAAGAACAGGTTCACGGTTTCAAAGAGAAACCCAAGAAAGCAGAGTCCTTTTTCAGGAAAGGGAAAACCGGTTCGTGGCGGGAGACACTGACAGATCAACAGACCCAACGCATTATTCAAAATCACCGGGCCGTCATGAAACGATTTGGTTATTTAAACGATAACGATGAACCGGTATTTTAATTCACTAAAGATAAAAATGGTCGAGCAGTACCTATGAGTTCATTATGTGGAATCTTTGGCCGTAGCGGACGACCGGTGCTGGCAGAATCAATCGAGGGCATGACAGCAACCCTGCATCACTGGCAAGGAGACGGTAGCGGCACTTGGCGTAATCCCTCAGGCACTGTTGCCCTGGGGCACGTGAAACTGACCAATACCCCGGAATCCCTCGGGGAAATCCTGCCCTTTCACCATCCTGCCTCCCGGTTGACTATCACTGCCGATGCCCGCATCGATAACCGCGAGGTTTTATACCAACAACTGGACATCCCCCTTCAGGAACAAAATTGTATCCCCGACAGCCAGTTAATTTTACAGGCCTATCAAAAATGGGGTCGGGAATGTACGGCTCACCTGATCGGCGATTTTGCCTTTGCCATCTGGGATGAAAGGGCAAAACAATTATTTTGCGCCAGGGACCAAATGGGAAGTAAGCCACTGTTTTACTTTTTATCCAACGATTGGTTTATTTTCGCCACCGAGATGAAAGGGATTTTTAAAGTGACGGGAGAACCACGGGCCCTGAATCAAAATTGGATTTCGGATGCACTCACTGCCATGGTGGCGGATAAGGAATACACCCCCTACCCGGAGATCCGGCGTTTACTCCCCGCCCATTGGTTCTCTATCTCCCCCGTGGAAATCAAAAAACAATGTTATTGGAACCTTAATCCAGGAATAGAGCTTCACCTCCCTTCCGAGGACGACTATGTGGAAACCTTCCGGGAGAAGTTGACGGAAGCGGTGCGCTGCCGGGTGAGAAGTGCTTTTCCCATCGGTTCTGAGTTAAGCGGCGGACTCGATTCCTCTACTGTAACCGCCCTGGCTGCACGACAGGCAGAGACACGGAATTTGAAATTCATCACTTTTTCCCACGTGTTGGGTGAGGAGGTCCAAAGCCCGGTGGGATTGATGACGGATGAAAGTGATTTCGCGGCTTTACTTCTCCGGTACGCTGGTATTCGTTATTCTCATAATCTCACCTCCCAGGGTCGGGGGGTGATGGAGACACTGAAGAATGCACTGCATGTACAAGATGGCCCCACCATGTATAATTTTTTCAATTACTCCGATGTCCTTTACGAAACCGGTGCAAAAGATGGCATTCGGACGTTGCTTTCAGGATTGGGCGGTGACGAGATGGTTAGTTTCCAGGCCAGGGGATATCTGGAGGAACTTGCTTACCATAAAAAGTGGCAGGACCTCTGGAGGGAGTATCGCCGGGAAACCTCACAGAGAAAGAAATCTCCATGGAAAAATATTCTCCGCGAAGTGGCGAAGAGCTATTTACCATCGTTAAAAACCGTTTACAGGAGTATCAGAGACAGGCACAGCACTGCCAGAGAAAATTCCCCTGCATTTCATATAGAGACATTTTCTTTGAACCCGGGGTTTTACCAGGAAGCCGGGGTTCAGCAGAGGTTAAATACCATTACGCGAGTACCCAGGGGGGGGAGCGTCAGGAGTTTGCAGTACCGTCGCATCATGCATCCTTATATCCCGCTACGAATGGAATACTGCTCTATTGCGGCCGCTACCCACCGGATCGAATACCGCTACCCGCTTCTGGATATCCGGTTGCTGGAATTTCACCTGGCAGTGCCTTCAAGGCTGAAGAGAAAAGATGGGAGTGGTCGGTATCTTTTCCGCAAGGCCATTGAAGGTATCGTCCCTCCTGGAATCCAATGGCGGGACGATAAATCCGGTGCCACCATCCCGGCCAATTTCCAACGGTTTATCCGGGACGCCGAGGAAATCAGGAACCTAATCACCCTGTCTCAACATAATAAAAGCGCCTATTATCTCGATTTGGAACAAATGAAGATGCGACTTGACCGGATCATGAAGCGGGAAGAGAGCCGGGTTCCCCCGCGCCGCAACGCCTATCTAAATGCCCTGATGCTGCTGCTGTACTTTGAAGGTATTGAAGATGACCAGTAAAAAAACCTGGATTCACCTTCAAAAAATGCTAAATCCGGGGAGCAAGTATTATAAACACTCCTAAATCCATCGGTCTTGATTATGAATTTTGGGAACCCTACTTAATATTAATAAAGCAAAGTATACTTGTATTAAATTTAGAGTACGTGAGAAGTATTGAAAAGATAAAATAAAATTTGACTTTCATCGTGTGTTTGTGTATATTATTATTTTATATAGACAACGTCATGAATAATGACTGAACTTGTTTACCATGAAGCAATGATGCATTTAATGGAGGATAAAATGAAGTATGCAAAAGAAGAGAATGCGGGAATCGTAGCTTTCCCGAGCGTGAGTCGCGAATGGGTGGCACCGCAGTTAACCGTATTAAATGCCGGGGCCACTGCTGGCGGTCCAACTATGGATACTCTAGAGGCATCCACTTATTATCCGTCTTAACCGGTTGGATTTATAAACATGCGGAACAGGGATGCCTTGTGTCATTACTGCTTAAAAAAAATGATATAGTGGGTTGGACTGATTACACAAAGTAGGAAATGACTGTATATTTTTGATGGTTTTTTTTCCCTGTTATTATTGTATCGCCGCTTTTGAGCCAAGCATGGGCGCTCATTCGTCCATTATTTTCTTTGGCCACGCCCAGGTAAATTGTGCATTCTATCTTCTTGCGGTGCAGCATGCGTTTCACTGCCATGGCTTCCACCAGACAGCGGGTTTTCCAGGGCACATTGCGGCAGGCGCGACGTACTGCATGGCCGATTAGTTTCAAGGAGTTTTTTTTCGCTCCTGCTTTTTCCTCTTCTTTTTCTTCGCTGCGGGGGGGCACGCCAGGTTCATCCCCGTTATTCTTATTCGATTCTTCCATCCCCTCTACCTCGCCTTTTGGTTTCCCCAGCAACCAGGCGTAGTGGCGGAAAGGAATAAAGCGTATAGCCAACCGCGCCACGGCACACCAGAACACGGCTTCTAAGAATAAACGGCGTTCTACTCTGGAAATGCAGAAAAATTTCGCGACTTTCCCCATGACATTGCAGCCATTATCACTCATTCATTAACAATCTTAATGACTCCTTTATCCACCAACTGGATTAAAAAAAGCTGCACATCTACGGCGCATTGTTCCGGCGTCACGTCGTAATCGGGGCACAAGGTGTCGCAGAGAGCAGACACTGTCCGGGGAGTTTCCAACAAACTCCAGATACGGCTACCAATGGGGTTGATACCATAATATTCACCCCGTTCAATACTCATCATGACAGTCTCGCCATCCATATCGCTGAAAATAACGTCATTATCTCTGACTAACTTGGAATTCATTCTGATTGTATTGTTTGTGCTCAATTTATTCTCCTGCTAAAATGTTTTTTTCCAATATATCTGCCAGTTCGTTTAAAAGGAACTGGTTCTTAGGCCGATGAACCCGGTACATGGGGACTTGTTTGCCCACTATGGCCGCAGTATTAAAATGGGACTCCACGGTACCCAGACCCTCGGGAAACTTGCGGCGAAAGGTTTGAAATTTTAATGCTTTATATTTATTGATACCTGTAATCGGTGTGATTTCAATATGCTCAAAATCGTGGGGGGAGAGGATAAATATCTTTTTAATCGGTAGTGGTTCGGGGTTAAAGTGTGGTGCAGGCACGGCGAATTTATCGGGGAAAGACAACACCGGGCGATATGCGGCGGGTTTTTGACCCATTTTTTCCAGGGTTTCGCCCCACAGCTTTAATTGTGGGTAAGCCGGGTATACCAATGGTTTCCCTTCTGGATTCACACCGATCACGCAGATATCATCGGCATGTAACACATACCCGCGTTGCATAAAGATACTGGCCAGGGTAGATTTTCCCGTGCCCCGTCTGCCGCAGAACAACACGCATTTTTCCCCGGCCCGTATACCGCTAGCATGAAGCGGTAACAATCCCCGTTGATGCAGGAGCGCAGCAAAAGTCGAACCCAGTATAAAACTCCGCACCATTATTTCTTTCGCCTCCGGCAACAGCTCCACCACCACCTCATTGCCATTGGAAACCAATATCCGCGCCACCTGCGGGGCGGTTAACAGTAGTACACCGGGTTTGGCCTGGAAACTGCGGGTGGTTTTCCTGGATTCCTCAAGAACCACGGGAACCAGACCCCAACGGATATCAATATCCGGGTGACCTTCACCGGGCAGCAGTTCAGGAAGCTCTAAACAGGAATCTACTACTAAACCAAAAACAGTGTACCGGTATGTCATGACCTGCGGCTATATTTTACGATGGCACTATTTTTCAATTAACCGGTTAAAGGCGGCTTGATAATAGATGCCATCCTGTTTGGGATACTGCACCGGTACCAAAAATAGTTCGATATCGCCCATTTTGGGGTGGGTGAGGGTGTAAATCATCTGTTGCATCACGGGTTGTTTGGGGCCACGGAAAAACAGTGAAAAACACTCTTGACCGGGATAGTTTTTTTCCGTTAGTTCTGCCAGGATCACTTCCTGGTCACCCACAATCTGGTTGTGGACGATAAAGGTGTCGTTAACATAGGGTTCAAAACTGGATTTGTGTAATGTGTCGATCATGGTTTTCCTCTTTTTAATAGTAATTTATGGGATGAATGGGAATTATGGGAATTATGGGAGTTATGGGAATTATGGGAGAACTTTTTTGCAGGCAATGGGGTGGGAAATGGGATGATGGATTTAGGAGTCATGGGTGTCGGGGGGGCGTTCCATATAATAATATACGCCGCGCAGTTCTCCCTTGATGAAACCCAGGCGCTCATATAGACCGAGAGCCGGGTTATTGTATTCCACATGCAAGCTGAGAGGCAATTGTTTCTCATTGGCCTCGGTGATCAAATCGGACATCAACTTGGAACCAATACCCAAACGACGGAATTTGGGCAACAACGCGATATCAATGATCCGCATCTCGGCCTTCCCCCGTTGCACGTAGAGGCGACCGGCACGGTCCTTATCCATAAGAATAATATCAAACCGGGCACCCAAATAATTCTGCACATACTGCTTGTGCTGCAAATCGAATTGCATGTTGAGGAACTCATTGATCTGCTGCTGTTCCCAACCGGTCATGGCCATCTCCTCGGCACGGGTGGACGCATACAACTGCCGCAAAAAAGCCTCATCCTTGCCTTCTTCGGGCCGTAAGCTTAGCAATTCATAATGATTTTTAGTATCCATAGCCCTATTATATATAAAAAGATAAAACTATTCAAGGGTAAATATTTAAAGGGAATGAGGAATAATGCACGGGAAAGAGTGTCTTGATGTATCTGGGAACCTGTAGGGGTTCAAAATCTTGAACCCCTATAAGCCCCTATAAAAATAAAAAAATAACACTATAAAAATATAAACTCTTAGTCTGCCATAATGGTCCCAAAGGCGATACCAGTGGGAATACCATTACCATGAAGCTGGTTTACCTCGGTGTTGGTGGTTAAATCAATCACCGTGACTTCTACGACACCACCGGAGAGGGTGGGATTGGTGACATAGAGGTAATTACCTGATGGGTCGATAGCGATAGTGTCCACACCAAACAATTGACTGGTTCCTCTGGGGATGGACAACGGGATAGTAGCGCTGACAGCCATTATGCCGGGGGCAGTAACGTTTAATACGATAATATTTGTACCACCTAAATAAGAGTTGCTCAGGTAGTATGCTTTGGTTCCATCTTTAGAGAAAATACAGGATTGACCGTTTTTAGTCGGCATCGAGATATTCCCATTGATGTGCAGTTTTGAATCACCGTAAAAAGTGAGCACGGCAGTATAATAACCGGCTGCATTGGCAACTAAAATGGTCTTGCCATCGGGCGATATAGACACATTCACAGGCCTAACGGGCAAAATATAGGCGGTATCCTTGTGGGTAATCATACCGGTGGTATTATCAAAAGTGTAAGAATGGACCTGACCATTAAAATAATCTGCGGTCACAATAGTTTTTCCGTCGGGTGTAATCGCAACAGCATTGGCATATTGATTCTTCGTATTATTGTTTACAATTGCGCCAGTTGCGATGTTCACGGCTGCAACTCTTGAACTGAATCCACCATCAGTAACCAACACCCACATATCATCGGGGGTTATTACAATATCTTCCGCAAAAAAAGGAATATAGGCCTCGCCAATAATTGGGGGAACTACAGCAAAACCACCGGAGATGTCGAAGAAAAAGATTTTGCTGTCGCCAAAATTGGAAACAATAGCAGTCTTCCCATCAGAGGTGATTGCCACGTCAAATAATCCGCCACCATAAGAACCTATATTGCCCTTCTGCATAGACGGGGATACTGCCTGGGTAAGCGGGTTGATGAACTGGAAACTGTTGGTGTTGGAATTGACAAACATGCCAATCGGTTCATCTGCCAGGGCTTGGAATGCAAAGCCGAAGAGTAAAATCATTACAAAACACAGTGTTTTTTTCATTACTGTCTACCTCCTTTTTGATAGATTACATCTTATTAACTATGAGTAATATTGTATTAAAATGAGCAAGGGATGTCAAGACACTTGCCCAATTTTTTTTATTTTTGTGAAAACTACTGCGGTTTTAATGGCTGGTAAGATTCCCTTGAAATAAAACAGCAGAGAAAAGAGTGGAAAAAAATGAGGAGGCACTTGTTTATTTGGAGGTCTGATTGAATATAGGGACGGTAGGGGTTCAAAATCTTGAGCCCTTACACGTCCCTATAACAATATAACAATAACAATATAACAATAAAAATATAAAAATAACAATACAATATGAAGTACTTAGTCAGCCATTATGGTCCCAAAGGCGATACCAGTGGGGATACCATTACCATGAAGCTGGTTTACCTCGGTGTTGGTGGTTAAATCAATCACTGTGACTTCTACGACACCACCGGAGAGGGTGGGATTGGTGACATAGAGGTAATTACCCGATGGGTCAATAGCGAGAGTGTCCACACCAAACAATTGACTGGTGCCACGGGGAATGGATAAGGGGATAGTCGCGCCTACAGTGACTACGCCGGGAGCGGTCACATTCACTTGGACAATGTTGGCGCCAAATAAGTAAGAGGAGCTGAGATAGTACGCTTTGGTACCGTCTTTAGAAAAAGCGACGGACTGGGCAGTTTTAGTGGGTAAAGTGAAATACCCGTTGATGTGCAGCTTCATATCACCCCAAAAGGTGATAACAGCGGTTGTATAGCCGACTGCATTGGCAACCAAAATTGTTTTGCCATCGGGGGAAACGACCACGTTAACTGGTCTTAAGCCAGAGATATAAGCGGTATCCTTGTAGGTGATAATACCAGTGGTGGTATCAAACGCGTAAGAATGTACCGCCTGATTCCAATAGTCTGCGGTGATGACTGTTTTACCATCGGCTGTAATCGTCACGGCCTGGGCTTGTTGACTCTTGGTATTATTGTTTACAAGCACTCCAGTTTCGATGTTCACTGCGGCAACTCGTGAACTGAATCCGCCATCGGTAACCAGCACCCACTTACCATCCGGGGAGATTGCCAAATCCTCAGCAAAAAAAGGAATATAGGCCTCGCCAATAATGGTGGGAGCTACAGCAAAACCACCAGAGATGTCGATGAAAAAGAGTTTGCTGTCGCCAAAATTGGAAACAACGGCGGTCTTGCCATTAGGGGAGATGACCACGTCAAATAATCCACCACCGTATGAACCAAGATCACCTTTCAGTAAAGATGGGGATACGGCCTGGGTGATGGGGTTGATGAATTGTAAGCTGTTGGTGTTGGAGTTGGCAAACACGCCAATTGGCTCATCGGCCATGGCTTGGAAAGCAAAGCCAAAGAGTAAAATCATTACGAAACACAGTGTTTTTTTCATTTGTTATCTACCTCCTTTTTTGATAGATCATATCGTTTTAACTAAGAGATTTATTTTATTCAAATGAGACATAGATGTCAAGACATTAAGCGAAAATTATTTTATTTTAATAATAACCTGATACAATGTTATATCGGTTATATCGGTTATATCGCACCGGATCACGGCAAACATGACCGGCCACTTCCCCGGCGCTACTGAGAAAAAGCCTTTAATACAGTCTCTCTACGACCTGTTTGCCAAACAAAAGGGTTCTGGCTACGGGAGGGGTATGACTCTTTTAATCTTCTAGGCGGATATTTTTTCTTTTGCTATTTTTTAAGGGGAAAAGTTCCCCGTTGGCGGTCGCACGGAATACCTGATTGTTTTTGATCAAGAGACCTTCGCCACGGTCACCGGTTTTAAAACCAGAATCGACGGCCAATATCCGTTTGCCGAAAAAAGCATACACATGTTCGAGGGTGGTGTGGCCGACAACGATGTGCTTGACGCCAAAATACGATGCAATCTGTTTGACCTGCTTTTTTTTCAAGCGTTTGCCACTTTTACTGTTCTCAAAAAAGCCACGATACCAGTGGGGACCAGTGCCGAGAAAAAAGAAACTTAGTATTGGATCGGCACGGATGACTTCCCGGGGTGTATCGAGGTTATTACGGATGATTTGGTTGATGGATTGAATGGTTTCGTGCTTCTGCACGATGGCGGGATGAATGCCGCCATGGACAAAAAGAGTATCGTTGATTTTCAGCAGACTGGGACAGGACCGCAGCCAACGGCCCAATTCGCTGTGGCTGCTGTAGAGTGCAGGGATATCTTTCTTTAAGAGTTCTTTGGAGATGTTGAGATACTTTGGGTGAACATAACGCAGGTCGCCTTGTAATACCATGATTTCATGATTGCCAAGCAACATGTGAACGCTTCCACCGGCTTGTCGTGCTTGGCGGGCCAATTGATGAACCAACCAGAGGCACTCGGTGACGTGTTGACCACGGTCAAAGATATCGCCCAAAATAACGAGATGCCCATCACCCCAGGTCCAAGAAACGTGGGTATCGGCGATAGTTATAATACGATGCGCCTGCAACATCTGGCTGAAGGACTGGTACTGACCATGAATATCACTGACTACAAATATTTTTGCGACGTTCTGATACACATCGGGTTCAATAAGAGGTGCTTGCGGAGATACGACGAGGGTTTGATTTAATTCTGGGCAGTTCAGGGTAATCTGGGTTTGTCCTTGGGTATTGATCTCACGATGAAAGACCTGGCTGTCTTTAACATAAGACACAATGGCCCGTTGCCCTTCCCAAAAGACATATGGTCCATCGGCAAGAACAACGGGCAATTCAACGGCGGGGAGAAAAGAATCGGATACACCGAAGAATAACAGGATGAATAAAAAGACGTAAATAAATTGACGGTTGGGTCTCAATCCTGTTTTGGATTTTTTTCTATGCGATAGATATTTTTTTAAATTCAATAGCTTACTCCACTTTTATACTACCATATATTACTCTACCATATTATAAATGCAGAACGGTTCGGTGGGTTCGATGAACGCGATGTATTGGTTTGTTTTCTTTTTGGTATTGATTTTAACTGTCACGCGTTCCAGGGTGTTTAAGGTTTTATTCATGACTTTGATATCGACTTGGTTGGTTTTGGGATCGGATTGAATGAGAAAGATATCCGCTTTGCGGTTGCGCATATTTTCCGGGATGTGGATTTCGACGGTACGTGCGGATGATTTATTATTTTTGTCGTCGACCACGGTGAAGATGATGCGTTTAACTGTACCGCTCATGCGGCTCCAGGTTCCGCCGGTGACCGCGTTGAGTGCGAATATCTTTTTTTGGACCAGATCCATGTGTTGGTATGGTACGGCTTTGGCCGAGTATCTAAGGGTATTGATGCGCACGTCTGGACGTTTGCATTTTATCTCCAGTTCAAGGTCTTTGCCAGTGACTGCGGCAGCGGAGTAACTGAGTTCATAATAAGCGGCAGTAGTTTGTTTGATATTCTCCACGACAGTATCGACCTCTTTGCCCTGGAAATATTTGCCGCCACTTTCTCTGGCCATATAATTCATACTCATGTCGCCGGAAATACTTTCATCTTCTTTATCGCTACTTTTTTGCGGATTAATGGTATATAAAACACTGCCGCCGCGGTTGATCGATTTGGCAACTTCCTGCAAGTAGCGCAAATGGTAATTGGAAATTTGACCGCTGAACTCAACATCATTCTTAAAGGTGCCATCAAATATATTCTGACTCCAACTGGCTTCCTGCGGGTCGCCGCCACTGGAAGTTCTGGCTTGACCGGGAGTGGCATTGGCTTCAAAAGCGCTGCGGGAGATGCCCTCGGTGATTAAAAAAACGAGTTTGGGATTGGTAATGGTATTCATAGCGTGTTGGAATTGAGTGAGCAGGAAAGTAAAACGTTTGGTTGTGGCGACATATTCCATTTTTTCCATTTGTCGATTCATTTCCCTTGCTTCGCCGACTCTGCCACCGTTCAGATTATCGTCTCGTGGGTCATCGCCGCCATAAGTAATATTATCTGGCATCTTTTTCCTGGAAAAAAGATTGTTTTGCCAGTATTGGTTTTTTAATGGGATATTGCGGATGAGTTCGATCAATTTGGTGCTGCCGGGTTCAGGTCCGGCAATATAATCGAGCCCGGAAGTGGGGGTCATTTGAAGCACAATAAAAATATCATCGGTATTGCGTTTCTCTACTAATTTCTCGGCGATTTTTTTACCGCGTTTGAATCCATCCAGGGAATTAAAAATAGCATCCAGGATAATAAAAACGACGCGTTTCTCGCGGGTAGTTCCCAAGGTAGGTTTTGTGCTATCGGTCTTTTGTTCGGTGGATGGGGTGGCTTCATCGAGTTGGTAACGATTAAGCATGAAGCCGACGCTTTGTCCGTTAATGAACAGTTCCAGATCATCCTCGGTCAAGTCATAGACTGGATAACCTTTGACATCAGTGGCAAACACGGGAACCAAAACAGCACTGACAGACACATTATAGGTCAGTGGTTCTTGGTTGGTTTGGTTTTGCTGTCCTTCTACATAAACGGCCCAGCCGCAAAGAAGCACAATCAAAGCCAGAGCCATCATCCCTGCATACTGTTTTCTAAATTTTTTTACTTTCATTTTCACGCTCCATTTTATTTAAGTTTTATCACTTAATCATTATTTAATCATTACTTACTTATTACTAGGCAGTCTATCATCTTTATCCAAAGTACTTTACGTACAATCATACAATAACTACGTTTATTTTTCAACTATTTTAAAAAATATTTTAAAACTCTGGATTCACGGACAGTTTTTTGAGGGTATGGTAAAAGCAAATGGGAGTTATGGGAATGATGGGAATTATGGGAAGTATGGGAATTATGGGAGTTATGGGAAATATGGGAATGATGGGAATATTTCTGTTTATCGCGTTACTGAAGTAATGGGTGTGCCAGTCTTTTTCAAAAGTCCTTTTTTAATCTGTCTAATCCGTTTAATCTGTGTAATCTGTGGTCATTCTTTTCCCTTCCGGGTTAAAAATAACTGAAGGCTTTTCTGAAATTGAAGCCGAAAATGGCATAGGTGACAGCCCGGCCAATTAACTTGGGGCGACGACAGAGGGTCCAACCCAGTAATTTCCAATAATAATACCGTTCCCGGCCAATAATACCAATCTTCCAGACCGACTTAAACAATGGCCGCATATCATTCATACGGATTTTGATCTTGGCTAACGGCACTTGGGGTTCATAGGTTTTTAAAAAAGTGATTACCCGTTTATAATACTGTTGCGGTGAATAGATGGTTTTCAGCACTACTTTGTAGCCATTGATCAATGTTTCAGGGTCCATCTTGGGGATAAAATTAAGCGATAAATCGGTGTTGTCACCGGAGGTCTTAAACAACAAGCGGTCCTCTTCCTCCAGACGTTTATAAAGCTGGGTTCCGCGCATAGCGGTCAACAAACCGACCATAGCGGTGACAATGCCACTTTTTTGAATGAATTGGATTTGTTTTTCAAAGATTGAGGGGGGATCATTGTCAAAACCAATGATAAAACCACCCTGCACCTCAAAGCCACTGTGCTGGATTTTTTGCACACAGGCAAGCAGGTCTCGTTTGTGATTGGTATATTTATTGCATTCCTTAAGACTCTCGGTATGGGGTGTTTCAATACCGACAAACACTTTAAAAAACCCGGCCTGGGTCATCAACGACATCAATTGGTCATCATCGGCGAGGTTGATGGAGGCTTCGGTATAAAAATTAAAGGGGTATTTTTTCTCTTTCATCCAGACAATGAGGGCAGGCAGCAGGTCATTTTTAAGAGCAGCTTGATTGCCAATGAAGTTATCGTCGACAAAGAATATCCCATCGCGCCAGCCTGCATGGTACAGTGCGTCGAGTTCGCGGATGATCTGGGCGCTGGATTTGAGGCGTGGGATACGTCCATTTAATGTCAAGATGCCACAGAACTCACAGTTAAAGGGACAACCCCGGGAATATTGGATGCACATGGAATCGTAGGGTTTCATATTGATCAAACTCCAATCCGGGCAGGGGGTGTTTGTGATATCGGGGAATGCGGTGGAAGTATAAACATGTTTGGCACAGCCATTGGCTAAGTCTGCGAGAAAAGGAGCCAGGGTATTTTCCGCTTCATTAAGAATGAGGTAGTCGA
Source organism: uncultured Clostridia bacterium (assembly GCA_964502145.1). Classification (GTDB taxonomy): domain Bacteria; phylum Acidobacteriota; class Aminicenantia; order UBA2199; family UBA2199; genus CAZCVI01. Next base: position 57,924 of record CAZCVI010000028.1, on the reverse strand, counting down.
CGTCCATGAATTCATGGGATTCGGTAGTAAAAAGTGGGCCACCAGCGACTACTTTTAGACCTTTGGCGTGACATCTGCGGATAATGTCTCGTGCTGAATCGCGTTGGATGGTCATAGCACTGATAAAGGCATAATCGGCCCAGTCGAGGTCCTTGTCTTTTAAAGAGGACACATTGAGATCGACCAATCGTTTTTCCCACTGAGCGGGCAGCATAGCGGCCACGGTCAGCAAACCCAGGGGGGGGAGCGATGCCTTTTTGGAAATAAACTTTAATGCATATTTGAAACTCCAGAAGGTATCTGGATACTTGGGGTATATGAATAGTATTTTCATCTTGAATCCTTCCTATTGATTGTTTTAGACTATACGGTATTTCAACCGGGAGTTTTACACCATGAATTTTTGTTCCCATTTTGAAATCGTATAGATTACTCATTGTTCACCAGATACACGATAGCATTAATAAAAAAAAAAGTATACCTCTGCGCTTATTTTTTTTATTTTTTTTCCAACCCAGAAGTTTCTGAAAAAAAAAAGGGGTGTTTTTTTGAATTTATGGTATAATAATGTTTACAGAAATTCAAATTGGAGTATCAGGGATTTCCAATTGGCGGAGAACAGAGTTTTTATAAGATAAAATTTTGAATTGGAGAAAAAAAACATGAAAAAATTAATTTTTGTGATGCTATTTTTTATGCTCATGGTGATGGGATATGCACAAGAGACGCCAGTCGAACCAGCGCAAGAGAATCCCACGGAAACAGCTACGCAAAACACACCCATGGAACCGGAATTGATTCCGATCAACAATGAATGCTTTACTGGTCTAAATGCAAAGTATGATAGGGAAAAATATTTGCTTCTGAAAATAGACGGTATTCCAACAATGGTGGAGCATATCCCTGGGAACCTGGGTATGAAGACTTCTTGTACGGTTAAAATTAACCCGGATGCCACATTTAAGGTCAAAAGCTTTTTGGGTGAAAAAAGTGATAGTACAAATGTGTTGAGTAAAGGGGATTTGTTACTGATAAAGGAGATTGCATTCAAGAAGGACAAGGTTGTTCTTCTGGTGAGGACGGATAAAGCAATGCCCTTTAACGTGAAGGGAAGGTCGACGTGGCTTGGGAGTTCGAAGTCAACGGGAACTGATTTTCATCGCACTGAATTTGTTTTCGGATACGGGAAAAATTGGAACTGCGAAGATATTCAAGCGATCTTAGAAAAATATTTTGACCTGTATAACACCAAAGACGAAGTGACGCAAGCGAAAGAGATAAAAATGGGTATGAGTATTGAAGAGGTCACAAAAATTCTGGGTGAGCCGTCTAAGAAAGCAGATATGGGGGGCGGTAAAGTATTATTCAAGTATGAAGACACAGTGGTGACATTCCAAGATGGCAAAATTGTGAATATAGAGTTTAAATAACGCAACGTTGCCAAGCCAAGTTCTCAGTGGTATTTGTGACAGTATTGGTTCGTAAATCAGGAAATAAGAGCGGGGCGGGACGCCGCTTCCGCTCTCCTGCCAGTTGTTGAAAGAAATGAATGCTGGTTATAGCGTTCTGGATTGATAAAAATCCCGACAAATATCACCCACAGCCCAGCGGATTTTTTCTTAATTCCCTATCCACTGAACATCCTAGCTTCTATCTCTTCGCCGCAGGCGTTACTATATAGTGTCCGCAGGACGTTACTTTCAGTTAACCATTAACAATTCGCCTTTCCCCGGACGTCCCCTCTTGACTTTGAACTCTTCAGCAAAACTTAACGCCAGAGTTCATTCCCTGGTCATCTTTTTAGATATCAATACAGAGAATATGGCAAGAAAAAATAGACCGGAAAATGATTCGATTCCAGCTAGAACTCGACTTGTACTGCCACTGGGTACCCAATCGCCATATCCCAGGGTTGTGAAGGTCACAGTGCTAAAATAAAGACATTTACCAAAATCTTTTACCACATTTTCAGCCTTTCCGGCATACGCGACATCGCTAAAAAGATAACCGAAGGCAAATAATACGATAATCATTGCCATCCAAGACATGATACGGAAAGGGCTTTCTCCATATGCTGTGGTCAGCCAATATATCCAAGAGGCAAGTTTTCTAAAAGGGTTCTTTTCAACTTTTCGGAGTGATATCATTTTTCTTACATGGTACTTTTTTGATTTCTGGTAGTGTCCACTGCGACTAAACATAATTTTTAGTTGGCTATATACTTCGGCAGCTTTTTCAAATGATTTTCCCCCTTCAAGAATAACTTTTTCATCGAAAGCTGTTTTGGAATTAACAAAACAATCTTTGAATTCAATATTGGACAAATTAGTTTTTTCAAAACTTGCATCTCTTAAATCACTATTAATAAAAAAGCAGTCACTAAGACAAGTCTCATTGAGGTTCGTGCCAATTAAAATGCATCTGTAGAACCGGGATTTGAAGAAATCGGCGAAAACACTTTTCTCAAAACATGACTCAGAGAAATCGACTTCATTAAATGTTAAATTTCTAAAAGAATTCCTTCCTAAGAAATTTATTTCTGAGAAATTTGATTTTTCAATTCTTGCGCCATCGAAAATAAAATCCTTTAGCGTAATTCTCTCATTGATAACTGTTGTTGTTCGCTTGAAAGAAATGTTTTTTAGATTCGCAGATTCAAATCTTAAATTTGAAAGAGGTATATCTGAGATAAATTGAACGTTTTCCAATCGAGCATGAGAGAAATCAACGTGAGTTAAGTGACTAATATTCAATACCTCTCCTTCAATGGAAATGCCACTTAAATCAAAATATTCAACACCCTCATAAGAAATGGACTCTAATCGCTTTATTTTACCAAGATATTCTCCACTTCTCAGGGTTTCTAGTATTTCCTGATTTGAAACCTTATGATTTTGCTCCTGCCATCTACGCATTGGTTGAGTTTTTTTCATATGGAAACTCCCTTCACTGAATTAAAATCAAGGAAGTAGAAATTAAAGTATTATCAGATAAATTTTTCAATTTTGTAAAATTTTCATTCAAGGAATTAATAAGATCCTGAGTAAAATATTCAATTGATTTGTCAAAAAAATCATATTCATAATAATTGCCAAGTTTTATTATCTCAACAATTCTTTTTCCACTTTCAGTTAAAGAAAAAACCAAATCTTTTTCAGTTATCAATTTTTCTTTTTGATTCACTTCATATAATTGGTTTACATATTCACTAATCGGTATGCCATTTGTATTCCTAAAGTCGGAAAACGAATTATCTGGAAAATGGTGCTTTTTATTTAAATTAAAATAATTGATTGCAATCAAAGAATTGATTTCCATTTTATCATATGAAGCTTGTGGCTTTACTAAAACCCATTGATAAAGATTATACAAGAAGAAAACTTGATTAAAAGTCACAGGAGACTGTATGTCGAGATGGAGTTTTGAGTTAACTGATTTTGTGGGTTTAAAAATCTTTAGTATAGTTTTTATAAATTTCATAAATTCACCTTATCCATTTAATCCTTTCAGTTATTATTGACTGTTTGAAATTGTATTTCCATTTCTTTAATTCCCTTCTCAACTTCTTTTATAAGACTATCCATATCAAGTTTCGCCTTTTGAAAAAACTTATCACCTCTATATAGACCAGTAGTATAAGCAGTATCGGGAACATCAGCAGCCTCCACGTTTCCTGTAATAACATAAACTCTAGAAAAAGGGAATTGAGTTTTAATCCGTTTTAAAACTTCAATGCCGTTTAATTCTGGCATCACGACATCCAATAAAACAACCAGTCGGGCATTTTTGTCCTTTTCTTTTAATTTTTTAACAAATTCAAGGGCATCAGCACCTGACTTTGCTTCTGTAATTTCATATACAGATGAATCAAAAGATTTTTTCCAGGTATTGATGACCACTTGCTCGTCGTCGACTAATAGCAAATTAACTTTATTCATTTTCATTGAGTTTACTCCTTATTAATATTCGGAAATTTTATAGTGATAGTTGTTCCCACATTTGGGGTAGATTCTATGGAAAGACTCCCTCTTATTTCTTGAATAAAATTTTTTACAATACTTAAACCAAGTCCAGTACCAACTCCTGGTGGTTTTGTAGTGTAATATAGTTTTTCTACATTTTTTAATTCGTTTCTGGGAATACCATGCCCGTTGTCTGTGATTTCAATTATTACATTCACCCCAATTCTCCAAGAAATTTCAATGACAGCATCACGAGTTGGAACGGCATATATGGCATTTTCAATTAAATTCCGTAAAATAACAGTCATTTGGTCCGGATCAATTATTACTTCGTTAAAAACATCATCAGGTCTTATTTTAAACGTAATTTGTTTGCCCTTTAGGTTTAATTTTACTGTTTCTATTACTTCATCTACTATTGATTTCAGGGAAACAGAAACCAAATTTATTCTAAAGATTCCAGCTTTTTTCTTCATATCACCTGAGATTCTGGCGAGTTTATCTACTTGTCCCATTGTATCCTTGATCTCTGCCAAGTAGTCCTGGAAACGTTCTTTTAAAAATTCTTTTGATTCATCTGTCAGGTAGTTATTAAAATCTTTACTCAATCTTCGAAAGAGATCTCTTATCACCAATAAGGGCGTTCCCATTTCATGGGACAATGTAATGGTTGCTCTTGAATTAATATTGGAGAGAAAAGCATTTGAATAGGCGCGTATTGTCTCTTCTCTAGCACCAAAAACTTCACCGAAAAGAATAAAAATGATTGCAAAAAATGCAAAGAAATTTGAGTACGCCATAATTGGAAAAGAGAGAGGCCAATCGTATCCTCGAAATCCTTGAAAAATTAAGAAATAGAGTGAAATAACTGATAGAAAAGAAAATGTTTTTATATACTTTACAGTCGGCATTTTGTCGAACAGTCCGGTCAAAAATAAATTAATAGGAGTTTTTTTCTCTTCTATCCATTCTGGCTTATCAAACCAAATTACTCTGATAATATAGGACAAAATCAAAGACATTGCAACAGATAATGTAATGAACCATAATATTGGGAATAGGCCAACATTAAAAATTATCGTAAACTTGTGACTAAAACTTCCAATATAAGGAACAGCAGAATTTTCCAAACGTATGTTTCGCGCGGTTAAAAATAAATCCATATTTTTGGAAAACAAGATATCTACAATATTGGCTGTCAATACTATAGCTGTTAATATCCACATTGGCCACCAGATAATCTTCGTTCGTCTTTTCCATTCTCTTTTTATTTTACTGGTGGGGTCTTGTATTTCCTTATAACTGCCAATTGTCAATGTCAATAACACATTCAGAAAAATTGGAATCGTTGGTATACCTGCAAAATAAGATAATCGATAAAAAAAAAGAGATTTTTCAGGGTTATTCGGGACTCTTAGAATAAAAAAAGTAAAAATTTGATATAAACCAATTAAGAGCAATAGTAATGAAAGATTCCAATAGAGATTTAATTTTTTTACAGAAGACACCTCAATTCGTCTTTCGATGAGATACATAATAAGAAACATAAAAAAAGTAGAAATCATGCATGTGCCACTAAGTAAAAGGGCAGTGCCAGCATTTGTGCTCAACCATTGAATCAAATTGTACCTCCTTATTCTGTTAATGCAGTCCAAGACCGTTGGTGACTGCTTGGCTTAACGAGTTGAGTTTTAAATTCTTGTAAGACATATACTCTCACAGGCTACCGCCATTGGGGCTTAACCTTACCCATTTTCGCGCTGCCAACAAATATTTTTTTATCTCTATTCATTTCCAAATTCATTGAAAGTCTTTATATACCACACCTTACGAGACAAAGTCAACCCCCAAGGAACCACTTTTTTCAAAATAAGTATTTCTACCGACCTGAAAAGATGGAAGTTAAGAAATTAGGAGGCTATGAAGTTAGGCGAAAAGCCCTCCACTTTAGCGGCGCGAACGCTTCCGCTTCATTGGTCATTATGATGCATTGGAACTCTATGTCTTGCTGATACTGCTTTTTTAAAAATGGGTGCAACGCGATGTTATTCGTGGGCAAATCTGTTTCTTTTTTTTTCATCTATACGGCTTTGCCAGACTGATTCATCTCTTTTCCACCCGGTTTCGCCTCTTTGCCAGACAAATGCATCATTTTTCCACCCGGTTTCGCCTCTTTGCCAGGCTGATGCATCATTTTTCCACCCGGTTTTGCCTCTTTGCCAGACTGACTCATCATTTTTCCACCCAGTTTTGCCTCTTTGCCAGGCTGACTCATCATTTTTCCACCCAGTTTTGCCTCTTTGCCAGACTGATGCATCATTTTTCCACCCGGTTTTGCCTCTTTGCCGGACAAATGCACCATTTTTCCACCCGGTTTTGCCTCTTTGCCGGACAAATGTATCATTTTTCCGCCCGGTTTTGCCTCTTTGCCGGGTCATTGGGTCGCATTTAAATCTCATACACGAGTTTATTCACTCTCGCCACGTCTTTGGCGGACGGATGCACGGCAAAAAATTTTGCTGCTCTACTCATTTCCACTGAGACTACAATCTACCGGGTTCTTAATAAAAAATCGCCACGAATTTAACGATTTTGCACGCATTTAAACGAAATATGAACTATTTTTTAATAAATTCGCGTTAATTCGTGTAATCCGTGGGCAAAATTCTTTTAGACAAAACGGGTACTCACCATTAATCTCGTCACTGATTTGACATGCGCTATGGGGTGTGTTAAAATTTTTGATTCTAAATTAACACCGGAGAAAAAATGAACGGATATGAATTAAAAACCCAGGCTATACGAAAAAATGCAAGACATACAGGATTCTTTTTTATGACGGGGCTTATGACTATGCTGATGATCATCCTGTTGACGATGATCTCTATCCTGCCATTAAACGCCTATGCGGACGATAAAGAAGCGGACAAGAAAAAACCGGTCAAAGCAGCAGACGTGACGGTAGTGGTCACGGCAGCGAAACAACCACAAGCGATCGGCAGCGTTACGCAAAAAATTGACGTGGTGGCGCAAGACGAAATCAAAACGCTTGTTTCCCAGAACCGGAATATTTCAGAAGCCATCATGTATAAACCGGGGGCATCGGTCAGCACTCTTTCCCGAAATGACGCGAACTGGGGGACTTACGGGGGGATAGGCCCAAAATATTGCACGTATATGCTGCAAGGACTGCCCATCGACGCGTTCATGGACCCAATGTCACTGGATATTCAAGCAATTGGGCAAATCGAAGTACTCCGGGGCCCAGCCTCGGTGCTTTATCCAACCTACCTGTCACAAGACTTCGCGGGCAGCCAAAGCCCTCTGGCTGGAACGGTAAACCTGATCTTAAAAGAACGCATCGAAAAACAAAGCACACAACTATCACTGGCCTACGGGACGTACAATACGGTTAACGCGCAATTCTACCACGAAAACAATATTAGAAATATCCACTTCTTCGCGGGCGGCAGCTATGAAATGTCAGACTACGCAAATTATGGGACAGAAAATTCCTGGCTGAATATGAAAGATAAACCGGAATACCGCAAAACTAAACTGTATTCTGGCATCACACTTTCACTGGATAAAGAAAAAAACCATAAATTCACGCTCTTTGTAAACAAAACGTTTCATAAAGGAGACGCAGGCCGGACTTACCGGGGCTTTAACCATGACTATCTGACGGTGAATGGTTCCTATTTTATCGAACTGGCTGACAAACTGACGTTTGAAGCGGGCCTGGGTTTGAGAACTTACGACCGACAATGGCAGGAAAGTAATTTTGATGTGGTAGACCACCTGGTATCAAATAACGGGGTCTATCAAAACATTGTGCCAGCGCATTTGACATTATCCATGGGTCACGGCGCGAATCACCTGTTGATCGTGGGCCTGGATTATCAGGCGGCTGATTATCATACATGGTCGGATCCGTTACTGGGGTACGAATTGTTCGGCAACAAATCCACGGCGTGGCAAATGGGCCTGTTCGCTCAGGAAGAACTGCGTTTTGAAAATCTTATCCTACGCGGCGGACTGCGTTTCGCCCGTATTAAGGACCGCATTGATTTTATTAATGGTGGGGCACCGGGTTTGCAAGATAGCGCCTGGAATAAACTGCTCTGGAGCGCAGGCGGCAGGTATACACTGACCCCTACCCTGGCGATTTATGCGAATGCGGGGTCCAGTTTTATCACACCGGGTTTAAAATCGGTGGGCGGCACGATTTTCCTGAACGATTTGGGTGTACCGGGTAAACACGGACAACTACCAAACCCAAATCTCAAACCAGAATCAGGTCTGGCCTTTGATGGCGGCATGGATATTACGGCTTTTAGGAATATAAATGTCAGCTTACGGGGTTTCTCGATCACGGTGGACGATGCTATCGTGGAAAACGTGGTCAGCCAGAACCCCTCGCAAACACAATCGATTAACGCGGGGAAATCATCGTCACTAGGACTGGAAATAGAAATCTCACAACGCCTCAACAGCTCTCTCCAATGGTTTGCCAACTACACGCATATTAAAACGAAAATTAAGAACGAATTGGACGCGGATCAGAATAACAGCGAAGTGCCTTTTTCACCGCGCCATATTCTAAACGCGGGAATCACGATCAATACGTCTTTTGGTATGCAAATTTCGTCCTATTTAAATTATAATGGGGGCTATTTTGATAGTTCTGCGAAAAGCGGGCGGAAAAAATTCACGCCTGGAGCACTTTTAAATGTTTACGTGAGCCAACGAATTGCCAAAAGTGCCTCGTATCAACTGGACTGTTATGCAGCCATGGTGAATCTAACAGCCAATCGGTTCGAAATGCCCTGGCAATTCCGTAATCTTGGTTTTTCCATTTTAACGGGCTTAAAAGCGAGTTTTTAAAGGAAGCGCTGTGACAACAACGGGTCTAAAAACGCTCAGATTCTGCGTGTGCGTGACGTTCTTGATGTTCGCTTTGGCATGTAGCAAAGCGCCGCAACTGCCGATGAAGTCAGGAATCACGGTCACTGATTTTCGCGGGGTTAAAGTGACTCTGCCAAAACGGGCGACGCGGGTGGTGTGTCTGATTGAAAGCGCACTGAGTGGGATTTATATGCTCGACGCGGAAGATACAGTGGTGGGTGTGCCGACAACGGTTTATAATGGGAATGTGGCGGCACAATACGCGGCACTGGATGTGCGCATCAAACAAAAACAAATTTTAGCACCAGGGAACTGGGATTTTGTTAACATGGAGACGGTGTTAGCACTGGAACCTGATCTGGTGATTATCTGGGCCTCGCAAATAGAAGCGATTTCAGGACTGGAAAAACAGGGCATACGGGTTTACGGGGTGATGCTTAAAAGCCTGGAAGATGTCTATAAGGAAATCACGGATTTAGGGGTGTTGCTGGATAAAAAAGAACGGGCTAAAACGCTGGTAGATTACACGCGGCAAGAAATGAACGTTTTTTCAACGCATCTGCGCACGCTTGTTTCTGCGCAACGTAAAAAAGTCTATTTCATGTGGGCACAAAGTATCTTGAATACGGCGGGAAAAAACAGCACGGTTGATCAGGTGATTGAAGGAGCACTGGGTTTTAATGTCTGCCGCAGCGAACTGGAACATCTGGTGATTAACAAGGAAAATCTATTAATATGGAACCCGGAAATCATTATTATGTGGCAAAATGAACGCTTGGACGCGGTAGATATTCTCAAAGAACCGGGTTTGCAAACAATTGATGCGGTTCAGAACAACCGGGTTTACGAATTACCCTCGGTGTTTTACGGCGATTTGTGGACGCTCAAGTTTCAATACGTTATTAAGATGATGGCCAAGTGGTTTTGGCCGGCAGAATTAAAAACCTTGGATTTGGAACACGAGAAAACAAAAATGCTGGATATGCTCTACGGTGCTAAAGATAAAAAATTAGCGCAGCCCAAAAACCCATGAAAAAGAAAATCCTGGTGAACTTGATTTATATCTTACCGGTTCCCATCATGCTGGTTTCGCTTTTTATGGGGCCGTCGCAACATGCGGGGCTGGGTGATTTGGTGCGGTATCTGTTTAATTCAGGGCCGCTGGAAAACGAGCGGTTGGTATGGACGATTTTTTTTAATGTACGTATGCCCCGCGTGTTGCTGGTTTTTCTGGTTGGTGGCGTATTGGCTATTTCAGGCGCAGCGTTGCAAGCTGTATTTCGGAATCCCTTGGTTTCCCCGTATATATTGGGATTATCGTCGGGTGCTGCTTTTGGAGCGGCTCTGGCTATGGCGATTGCGGTTCCTTTTTGGCCGATACCATTGTCCGCGTTTGTGTTTGGACTGCTGGCTGTGATTATCAGTTATTTTATGGCATTAAAGAACAAAACGCTTTCTGTAGTCTCTCTGATTCTGGCGGGCATAATCGTGAATGGTATTTTTACGGCGTTGTTAACTATCGTGCAATATCTGAGCGACCCTTTTAAATTGCAATCCATTGTGCAGTGGACAATGGGGAATTTCCAGAATGCATCGTGGCAGCAATTGGGCGAAACAAGTATACCGATGCTGGGGAGTGTCTTTGTTTTGTTGTTGATGCGCTGGCGCTTGAATGTGATTGCGCTTGGAGACGATGAAGCACGTTCTGTAGGCATAAATCCGCAACGGGAAAAAAGTATCATTCTTTTTCTTGTTTCGCTCTCTGTGTCTGCGGCGGTGGCAGTGTCTGGAATAATCGCGCTTTATGGATTAATCGTGCCCCATATTATTCGTATGGCAGCAGGTGTGGATAATCGGAAAGCCCTGCCACTCAATTTCCTGTTTGGCGGTGCTTTTTTATTATTAATTGACAATATCTCGCGTTCAATGATGGATATGGAAATCCCAATTGGTATTTTTACGATGTTATTGGGGGCACCGATCTTTATTTATCTGATGAAAAAAACAAATATCGGGTGGGAGCGATGAAAACAACGGACGCGATCATATCGGTCAAAGAACTCTCTTTTTATTATCCGCATGGTCGCGACGCCATTTTAGAAAACATCACGATTGATATCTATCGCAACTGTGTAACGATGATTCTGGGGCGCAATGGTTCGGGAAAATCGACGTTTATGCGTTGTCTAGCCGGGATGTTGCCGTATCACAGGGGGAGTATTCGCATTGGGGGTCAGGAAGTAAAAGCGTTGCATCTTTCAGGTCAAGCGCGTTTAGCAGGTTACTTGGGTCAGAGTCACCGCCCGGTTTTTCCGTTCACTGTTGGGGATGTAGTGTTAACGGGTCGGGCAGGTTACATCAAATTCTTGCCGAGTCAACGGGATGAGCAAAAGGTGGATGAAACACTGGCAAAAATTGGCATACACGCGCTAAAAAATCGCATTTACACGGAGTTATCAGGAGGGGAACAGCAATTGGTCATGATTGCCCGGACGCTTGCCCAGGAACCGGACATTTTACTGCTGGATGAACCAACAAGTCACTTGGATTATGTGAATCAAGTAGAGATACTGACCCTTTTAAAGAGACTGGCCGCAGAAGGTTTGACTATTGTCATCATTTTACATGACCCGAACATGGCTTTTTTATATGGTGATGACTTTTTATTTGTTCATGGCAGGCGGGTCTTTCGTGAACCTACAGAAAAACCCTGGTACAGTCCGATTCTTAAGCAGATATATTTCGAACGTTTAGATACAATTCCGTGTGGTGATCGTGCGATTATTATTCCCCGGCCTGTGTAAACTGATTCGCCATAAGGTCTTTGAGAGTATCGTAAACGCAAGTGGGAAGTCTGGGAAGTATGGGAATTATGGGAATTATGGGATAAACAAAAATATTCCCATTCCTCCCATTCCTCTCATAATTCCCATAATTCCCAGACTTCCCAGACTTCCCAGACTTCCCATTAACTTGGCAGTCAATCCCACAGCATACAGTATCTTGCATTTTCGCCAAACTTTTGGTAGAATAGGCATAACACTGGCATAAAAACAAACGAGGTGTATACAATGAGACGATTTAATTCTTATGGTCCTGTCAATCCGAAATTGCATTATTACGCGCCACGAACCGAATATATCGAAAAGGTAAACTCGCAACTGATGGGGGAAAACGATGCAGAAGGTGGCCACTATATCACGGTATGGGCGCCCCGGCAAACTGGCAAAACATGGCTCATGGGCGAAATTCTCTACCAATTACAAAAAGACCCCCGCTTCCATGTGCTTAAAATTAATCTGCAAAACCTTAAAACGGAAACCAATCCGAAAACGGTCTTAAAGATTATTGCAGAAACTATTGGCGATGGCTTAAAGAAATCCTTTACCAAAATCAATACCGGACAGAGTTTCCAAAATATTTTCAAAAAGGATTCGATTAAGAAACCTCTGATTCTTATTCTGGACGAGTTTGATTCACTGGCGGAAACAGCCATTAATGCAATTGTGGGTGCCTTTAGAAATATTTACATCAACCGCTTGGAAGAACGGGACATACCCACAGAACAAAAAACCTATCTGCTTCATGCGGTGGCGTTAATCGGCGTGCGTAGTGTGCTGGGTATAGAAAATGATAAAGGTTCCCCGTTTAATGTGCAACGAAGTATGCATATTGATAATCTTACCTTTGACGAAGTACAGGGTATGTTCCAATGGTATGAACGGGAGAGCGGCCAAAAGATTGAACCAGAGGTCATTGAAAAATTGTTCCAAGAAACCAACGGACAACCGGGTTTAATTGGCTGGCTGGGTGAACTGCTTACGGAGGGTTGCAGGAATTACGTCAATGATACGACGCGTCCAATTAACATGGACGATTTTAATATCGTTTACCACATGGCCATGGATATTCTACCCAACAATAATATCATCAATCTGGTCAGCAAAGCCAAAATCCAACCCTACAAAGATAAGGTGATCAACCTGTTTAAATCAGATGAACCTATTCCTTTCCGTTTTGATGATGAAGCGACCAATTATCTCTATATGAACGGCATCATCGAACCAGAACCAGGTGCTGATGCGATTAATTTCCTGCGCTTTGCCTCGCCATTGGTGCAGAAGCGGTTATTTAATTATTTTGCCAATGATTTATTCAAGGAGTTGGGGCAATTGGCAGGGATTTTTTATTCCGTGCCCCGGTTTCTCTTTCCCGACCGCATTGATATTCCCGTGTTATTGCAACTGTATCAGACCTACTTGGATAAAAACAAGGGCTGGTTATTTAAAAACGCGCCCAGACGCAATGACATGCGCATCTATGAAGCCGTGTTTCATTTTAATCTTTATGCGTACCTCCATCAATTATTAAGTGGTGAGCGCATTTTGGTGCATCCCGAGTTTCCGACGGGCAATGGCAAGATTGATCTGCTGCTCCAACGCATGGACAAAACCATGACCTATGGTATCGAATTAAAGAGTTTTGCCAATGAATGGAAATATCGCCAAGCCTTGGAACAAGCCGCACTGTATGGTAAGAAACTGGGCATCACCGAGATTTATCTGGTTTCCTTTGTCGAAAGTATAGATGAAGCGAGTTTAAAGAAATACAGCACACCTTTTGTAGAGCCAGTCACTGCGGTAACCGTGTACCCTCATTTCCTGCAAACGGGGAATATTTAAAGATTAAAAGGACCTCCTTTTAATCTTCAAAAAGCGCGGTGCTGAGGTATCGTTCGGCAGTATCGGGTAGAATAACCACGATAATTTTCCCTGTATTCTCTTGGCGGTGTGCGATTTGGACAGCAGCATTAACGGCTGCACCTGAAGAGATACCACTAAATATCCCTTCCTCTTTCATGAGCCGTCGACTCATGGTAATCGCTTCATCATTCGTAACACGGATTATTTCATCAATGATCTGGGTATTGAGTATCTCTGGAATAAAACCGGCGCCTATCCCCTGTATCTTATGCGGGCTGGGTTTACCGCCAGAAAGCACAGGTGATGCATCCGGTTCAACCGCGATTGCTTTCACACTCGGTTTGTATTGTTTGAGGATTTCGCTGCACCCTGTGATCGTGCCACCCGTGCCTACTCCAGCCACAAAAATATCAATAGTGCCATCCGTATCGTTCCAGATTTCCAGCGCAGTCGTGCGGCGGTGGATTTCCGGGTTCGCCGGGTTTTCGAATTGTTGTGGCATGAATGCTTTTGGTAAACTCGCTGCTATTTCTCCTGCTTTGGCAATGGCACCGGACATGCCTTTTTCTGAAGGCGTTAGAACCAGTTCCGCGCCAAATGAAGCCATTACTTTACGGCGTTCTAAACTCATGGATTCGGGCATAGTGAGAATAATTTTGTACCCTTTTACCGCGCAAATATAGGCAAGCGCGATACCTGTATTGCCACTGGTTGGTTCTACCACGACCGTGTCTTTATCCAAGAGCCCCCGTTTTTCTGCGTCTTTTATCATTGCCAAACCAATGCGGTCTTTAACCGAGTGGCATGGGTTCATATATTCTAATTTGGCCAACACCGTGCCACAAGCACCGGTTGTCACGCGGTTTAATTTCACCAGCGGCGTGTTGCCGATTAATTGACTTATATTTTCAGCTACTTTCATGGTTCCTCCTCATTATATTTTGCGTATTGTCACCGTTTTCTCGCACTTATAACGATATCACAGTAGAATACAAAAAATAGCAGCAAATGTCAACCCAATAAAATAAAATTCTTCACCACTTTATATTCCCAGAATTCGCATTCCAGTTTCAAAAACACCAAAACAGTAAAAAAATTCATCCAAAAGTGCCACTAAGACTTGCAAAATAATCAGATGTTTTTTATAATATTATTATGAACCAATCATATATTCTAATAGTAGACGATGTACCCTCGGAATTAAAAACAGTGGCCGCAATATTGGAAACAGCGGGCTACGAGATCATTCAAGCAGGCACAGGCAGAGAAGCGTTGGCTTTAATAGAAAAAAAACTGCCAGACCTGATCTTATTGGATATCATATTACCTGACATTGATGGTTATGAGGTCTGTTCTATCTTGAAACATGCTAACCGGACACGGGAAATCCCGATTATTTTTCTCACGGCTAAAGTAGGTTCCCAAAACATGGTAAAAGGCTTTGAAGCGGGTGGAGTAGACTATATCACGAAACCCTTTTACCCGATTGAAATACTGGCCCGCATCAAAACCCATCTGGAACTTAAAAAAGTTAGCCAAGAACGAAAAGAATTGATCCACATTTTATGCCACGACTTGGTCACGCCGCTGAGCGCGATCAACTCGTTGCTGAAATTAGATTGGAACTGCGCGGACCTGGATATTCTAAAAAAGCCCTTGTTGTCTTCCTCTGAAAACGGCTTGAAAATAATTAAAATGGTACAAGAGATGCTGGCCCTGGACGATCAGAAAACAGTCATGGTTATGGAAGCAGTAAACCTGGAAGAAGTCATCGCAGACGTGAGTATGTTTTTAAAACACCGCTTGAAAGAAAAAAATATTACCTTGCTCAAACAAATCGAACCGGATTTGCAAGTCTGGGTGGAAAAGACGTCTTTCCTTAATTCCGTGTTGATCAATTTATTGACCAATGCCGTCAAATTTTCTTTCCCTGGTTCCACGATTGAGTTGTTTGCCGAGCAAACCGGGGATACAGTGACGCTGTCCGTGCGTGATTTTGGTATGGGGATGCCTGAAGCGCTTAAACGGGACGTGTTTTTGTTAAAAAAACCGACAACGCGACTGGGCACGCAGGGAGAAACAGGAACAGGTTATGGTTTGCCGCTGGTTAAAAAGTTTATAGATGCTTATCAGGGTCAGATTTCCATTGTATCCAATGAAATCGATCAATATCCGCAAGACCACGGCACCGAGATTATTCTAACGCTTAAATCACCGGCTTGTTGAAGTCCAAAATTCACCATCATTTTAAAAAATCACCACGGATAATACTTGACATTCTGGACTTACTGGACACTCTGGACAAGCTGGACAAAAATTAACGTTTTGGGAAGTCCAGTTGGTCCAGAAAGTCCAGTTAGTCCAGAATGTCCAGCATTTCCTGATTGCACAAATACGAATAGTCCAACTATTTTCACTTGTCAAGTAAAAATAGCCCAACTATTTTCATTTGCTAAATGAAAATAGTACGATTGGGGGTTAAAACTTTACCTGACCGTGTTCTCCAGCTTAACCGAAATTCTTTAAATCCCGGGCGACTTCTCTTCTGACGTCATCATCCTTCAGTTTCTGTTTTTTATCGTAGGAATGTTTTCCTTTTGCCAGGGCGATCTCTACTTTTACCAGTCCTTTGGGTGTAAAATAGAGTTGCAGGGGGATAATGGTGACACCACGGTTCTTTACTTTCTTATCCAGTTTTTTTAATTCTTGTTTATGTAGTAGTAGCTTGCGTTCTCGTTCAGGTTCATGGTTATTGTAGCTCGAATTGCTGTACGCCGAGATATGGGTACTGACCAAAAACGCTTCCCGTGCGCGGATGTCCACGTATGAATCTTTCAAATTCACCCGTCCTTCGCGCAGGGACTTCATTTCACTGCCTAGCAGCATAATACCAGCCTCAAACTTCTCAATGATCTCATAATCATGAAACGCTTTTTTATTTACCGTGATCTTCTTCATGTTCTTTTGTTCCTATTTTTATTTTATTTTCCATTATACCACGTTCGCAGAAATATGTCATGCTCTCATCAAAGCCTGAATCCAAGGCCAGTTCTTTGAAAGTATCGTAAAAGCATGTGGGAGATATGGGAATTATGGGAATGATGGGAAGAATGGGAGGAATGGGAATTTTTTTGTTTATCCCATCATTCCCATCATTCCCATAATTCCCATTCCTCCCATAATTCCCACTAACTTGGCAGTGGCTTTATAAAACATGATAGCAAATCCAGGCAATCCCAAACCCTTGTATTTTAATAAAGAATGCAGTAAGATTAAAATCTGACACCAGGAGCCAATGAAAAAAGCAGTCACAGTTAACCAATACATACCACCCGTTGCACCTATCACCGCTATTATTCTTGCCGGGGGGCGTAGTTCCCGCATGAAAGAAGATAAGGCGTTGTTGTCCGTGTGGGGGATGCCATTGATTGAAAAAGTAGCCAAAAACATCAGCCCGTATGTCCATGAAATTATAATCAGCACACAGGTTCAGGGTTTGTATGATTTTCTTCCTTATCGCGTGGTTTTGGATAAAACCGAAGGTCAGGGCCCCTTGATGGGAATTCTGTGTGGTTTAGAAGCTTCTTCCAATCCCATAAACTTTATCATTGCTTGTGATATTCCCGAGGTAGACGCTTCGTTTTTGCACCAGTTAATCAGTTATACAACCCAATACGAAATTGTCGTTCCTGTTTCCCCAGAGAACAAATTCGAACCTCTTTTTGCTTTTTACAATCAAAGCCTTATTCCCCGCATTCACCTGTTATTAAACCAGGGAACCCGCAAAATCCTCGAACTTTACCCTATCGCCAAGACAAAAACCGTGCCCATGTTAGCGAATCATTGGTTCTATAATCTCAACACCGCCGCAGATTACCACCGATACCTAACACAAGAGCAGTTACGAAGCAAGTAAGAAAAAAATCTTTTCTCCAGTATGATTCTGAATTGACAAAAGTTATTTATTTGTTATAATATGGTGATAAATGAATAGTCTAAATACTTTGTATACCGAGTTGGACTTTGAGAATGGCAGCTTATACCAAGCCACAGAGCACCCTTCTGTCTACTCCAAAGACATTGATTGGATTGAAAAAGGTGAATGGTTGGCCGCTGCCAAACATGCCGGTGCTGAAACAATTTTTTTTGTAGATAATAATCCCGTGGCAGTTTTTGCCACGTGCGGCGCTGGGCTTCATGAAAAAGTAAAGATTTTCAATCGTGTGTGGTGCTTAGCACGTCCTCGACTTCTTTTTCTGGCCTCTCCTTGTGAAATTACCGTGTATGATCTGGCTCAAAAGCCCATTAATGAACACCAAGAAGAAGATTGGACAAAACTTGAAAAACTGGATATTCTTGAAGACCTTAGAAATGTTTCCCAAGTACTTCAAAAGTATCATCGTGACCATGTGGAATCCGGTCGTGTTTTTGAAGATGAAAGATTCGGTGATTTAAAAAATCGTGCCGATCACGCCTTGATTAGAGATTTAAAGAGTGTACGAAGTCAGTTGATTGAATCTGGACTTTCAGGTTCTCGGATTCGATTTGCCCATGCACTCATTGGTAGGTCCATATTTATTCGTTATCTTGAAGATCGCCGCATACTGACCAAAGAATATTTCTTAAAGGTGGCCAATCAAAATACAGATTGGACGGAATTGCTTAACAACCCTGTAAATAGAAGCGGATTTGAATTCGCAGAACAGGAAACATATTATCCCCACGTGCTGGAAGATAAAGAATTCACCTATGCATTGTTCAGAGAACTTGCCCGCGACTTTAATGGTGATATGTTCCCTGATGTGTTAGCGGAAGAAAAGGAAGTCACCCAAGAACATGTGAAACTGATACAGGGTTTGTTATATGGAGATATCGGCATTCAGAAAAAACTCTTTTTTTATTCGTACCGTTTCGATATTGTCCCTCTGGATTTAATAAGTTCAATCTATGAAGTATTTTATCATGACTCATCAAACGACCTGAAAAAGAATAACAAGAAGAATCAGGATGGCGCTTTTTATACGCCTTCAGTTTTAGTAGAGTTTATTCTTTCCCGTATCCTAACTCCTGCTATACTGGAAAAAAAACCACGTGTTTTGGATCCTGCGTGTGGTTCTGGTATTTTTTTAGTGGAAACCTTTCGCCGTTTGGTTCGTTATGAATGGCATAAAAAAAAACATGCCCTGACGTTTGCACAATTGAAAGATATTCTCAAAACACAAATTGCCGGTATTGAGGTCAATGAAGAAGCCGCACGAATTACCGCCTTCAGTTTATATCTTGCTATGCTTCACTACGTGGATACCCCCGCCATAGACCAACAGATTAAAAGGGGGAATAAACTACCGAATTTGGTGGCCTCAGCTAATGTGTCAGCCAACCATTTCCACAGTATCTTGGTCGCAAATACATTTGATATAGATTACATTCAATCCAATCCTCTTTGGCACAAACGTTTCGGCTCTGGATGCGCTGACATCATTGTTGGCAATCCGCCATGGGGCGCACCAGGAACAAATGCTGACACCGAAGTAAAAGAGCGTCATCAAAAAGCGTTGGATTGGTGCGCGAACAAACATAAACCCATTGGTGATAAAGAATTTTCCCAGGCATTTTTGTGGCGTGTATTGGATTTCCTTGCCGAAAACGGAAAAGCGGCCATGCTGGTGTCTGCCGGTGTATTGTTCAAACACAATACCACAACTATGAATTTTAGAAATTCATGGTTTAACCAGGTCAGGCTGGATGAAATTTTTAATTTTATTCATGTTCGCAAACTTTTCTTCAAAAATGCAGATGCACCCTTTCTTTCTATTTGTTTCAGTAAAGAAAAACAGCAAGACAACCCGGTTTATTATTGGTCGGCAAAACAGACAATAGATATTGATAAAACCCAGTCTATCGTTTTCTCAAAATACGATAGACACATACTGCGATCAGAAGACCTTTCATCGGTAAATATTTGGAAAGAGTTATGGTTTGGTAGAAAAGCAGATACGGAACTACTCCGTCTTTTTCAAAGCAAGAAGCAGCTTCAGAATTTTGCGGATGTGGAGAAATGTGGACGTGGTTATGAGGTGGTTTCAAAGACAAGTAATGCCGATGTCCTGCAAACTTTCAAAAGTATCAGGATTAATAGTTTTTCAAGATATGATGCCCTTGAATTTTCAACTTCACCCCCAAAAGTCTATCGTCTTGGGAATTTACATCTTTACCAAGGCACTCGATTGCTTGTGCAACGGGGAATTCTTGAAAAAACGTCAGTGAAAGGATGCCTCGTATCCCGGTTTGAAACCACCCCATTTTGTTTTACTAATGCCATTCATGGTATAAAGCTTAAATCCACAGAGGAATGGCAATACAAAACAATTCTTGGTTTGCTTTGGTCTTCACTAGCCCGTTATTTTTTCTTTATGACATCTTCTACTTGGGGTTTATGGCATCATGAAATTCATCTCCATGACGAACTGCTACAACTCCCCGTTGTTCTTGAGCCATCCAATCCCGCAACGAATAAAATCATCGCCATTGTCGACAAACTCCGTGGTTATAACCCGCAAAGTAAAGATATCATTCACCCCGAAGGAATACCCGCAGAAGAAATCGAAGCGCAACGCACAAAATGGGAAATAGAATTGGATGAAGCTGTTTTTGAACTTTATGGATTAAATGAAGAAGAAAAAGATTTAATAAATGATTTCTGTACCGTTACCCTGCCCTTTTTTTATAGTCCTTTTGACAGCATGGGAACCTTTCCCGCCATAAAAAACAAAGACTTAGCTTGGATAATAAAATATGTGTACACCTTTTGCCGTCGCTGGAACCTTTACGCGGGTGAAGAAGCAGAGATGCGCGCCGAAGTACATCTGGGCGCACATGAAAACATGATCGCTATAGAGTTTTTCCCCTGCGATCAAGGAGACTCTTGGAACCTCCAACCAAAGGAAGACACTTGGAGTTATATCCTCGAACAAATTGGCAAAACATTACCCCACCCCATGGGAACATCGCAAATTATCCTTGATGGGATAGTTCAGGTGGTTTCCAATGCAGGGATTATTATTATTAAGCGGAATGAGAAACGCTTTTGGACACCCAGCTTGGCCCGTGAAGATGCAGACAGCACAATTTGCAAACGCATGTTAGAGGCTTTTCCAAGCGAAGGACTACACAACTGATGGCACGACGCGCACTGGTTACACCATTCACCCATTGGAAAACATTCAACCAATTATACGTAGAAATATTTACCACAGCTCTTGGGAACTTGGGAAAAATAAACTCTCCCTCCATTCATGAAGACGCTATTTCCGAACGACTGATTGTAATACTTCGTGAAGTATGTTTTAATCTTAACCGCTCCCGGTGTCACGGTGAGATTCGCACTCCTATTTGGGAAGCCCCCATTCCACCGGTAAACGAAAATGAATTGCAGGGTGGAAAAAAGAGAAAACGCCCCGATTTTACCTGTTATTATTTTAATGCTTATGCCAATTCACCTGATCAACAGGAAATACCCTTTCATGTCGAATGCAAGAGACTCGGAAGTTCTACCTTCCCTTCCTGGAATCTTAATGAAAACTACGTGGTTTACGGGATAAAACGATTTGATTGCTCCACTCACCAGTATGGGCAGCGTTCTCCTGTTGGGATGATGATCGGATACATTATTAATATGACCCCACCAGAAATAGAAACAGAAGTGAACAGATACCAAAAAAAGCATTTACCACATTGTCCAGACATCGCGTTTATGTTCGATACAAACGCCCCATTTAAAACGCATCAACACATTCAACGAAGCAGTGTCGAACCAGCCCAATTCCAGTTGATTCATTTATGGGCCGATTTACGTTAAAAAAAAGCAGAACTAAACCCTCGTCGTTTTTTACCCGGCACCAGTCTTTATGTAAACCCTAATTACAATCACTTGCCACCCCAATTCCTCACCTTCGTTCTCGCCAATGGTCCCCCGGTCCAAACGCACAAAAAAAAATGCTAGAAAACCCAAAACTAAACCGCCAAGTTTTTTTAGAACGCGCCATCGTAGAATTCGAAGCCTATTTAATGGCCGGTTTCGGTTCAAAACAAACCCCGTTAAAATAATTATAAGTCCAGCACGTCCAGTACGTCCAGTTTGTCCAGTAAGTCCAGTTTGTCCAGCACGTCCAGCCCTAAAAAATAAAAAAATACCCCTTGCCACGCATTTTATACTTATCACTTTGTGGCAAATGTGCTATAATGCAACTCTAGTTACTTATAAAAAAGAAAGAAAACAAAATAAGGAGCGCCCATGGCCAAAACATTAGAACAACGAATTGATGATTTGAGAGATACTTTGGAGACCAGTGAAAAATTTTCCGAAACTATAGACAAATTATTTCTTTTGGCCGAAGTGCCAGAATTTCTTGATCTTGCTGTAGTCAAAGAAAGTGAAATACTCGACTCCGTTGTCGCCAAAGCGCTAGAGCAAGTCATTAAGAACCCTAAAGATATTCATATGAATCTGGTATGTTTGGAAAAATACAGTTTGTATCATGGCTCGCTTATAGTGGGTTCAAAGCCTGGAGTCGTCATGTATTTTGATGATATACGTATGGGCATGATTGCTATTCCCAGGAATTCCAGTGGCGAAGTATCGTATCTCCGTTTTACTGCCGATATCATGATGGATGGTACTTTCCCAGGGAAAATTCCGACCACCACAAACGATTAAGCCTATCTTTTCATCTTTTACAAAATGGATTTTTCCTGTATAATAATAGATACCTTTAAAATATATTCCATGGATGGTGACCATAATGCAGCATACTGTTTCTAGTCATTCGTTAGCCAAGAACAACCCTGACCAGAAAGATTTATCTTCTTTTGGCTGGCATATTTTCCGGCCTGAGCGCATCGCATTGTTTCCCCGTAAGTCTACCGAGGCTGACGCGTTTCTGCAACTGACCCTTGATATTGTTCAGGCCCACCTTCAACCCCGCGTGCCAGAACTCTCCCGTTTTGATACTCCCGGTACTGATGGGACTATACACTTTTCTGGAATTGAAGCCAATAGCCATCTTATTATAGGAGAATGCAGGGAACGAAAGAACATTATTGAAACCAAAACAGGGATCAAGTTTCTTACAGCAAACCTTGAAGAGATTTTGGAACTCAGCGACACGGCTATTGGTGCGGCATGTTATGATCGTTTCCGCATCTGGCGCGATAACCGTGTTACAGAGTATATATATTGTATCTCGTGTTCTTGTACCGATGATGAAAAGGACCAATTGGAAAAACTGCTGCAAAAAACCTTCCGCCAATTGGCTAAAGATACGGGATTATCGCATCTTGCCACTCTAAAAATTACGCTCTTTGCTTGGCAGCACTTAAAAGAATGGTTAGAACAGAACCCGGCTCTCTATCAAAAATGGGTGAACGCAAAAACTCCCCCTGTTACTGAAACATATACCGATGAAGACGATGAAGAAAGCGAAACCGAGTCTCTACCCCTTGATGAACCTGACCTACTCCCCCCCACACCGCGAAAAAAACGCAATCCACGGTTCACTGATTATCTTGAAAATCATCCGTATATTAGTTTCCAGGAATACCGCCTTCTTCATCCCGATTGCACTGAAACCGAGTACAGAAGTGATGTGGCTAAAAAAATCTTAGAGAAAAAAAAGGCAGTTATTCCTTTGGAAGACAGTTTTTTTACTTATCCCCCATCCTTTGCCTTGTTTTTGGCTTATCTCCAGAGCAAGTACAAAGAGAAATACCCCAAGAAGCAGGTGGAAGAAACCAGTGATTTTGGTTCTTGGTTGAACACCCGTTTGTTATTATCTTTTCCTGCCAGTGATTTGCTTTCCCAGCAGCGTGATTGCCGTGAAGCCCGTTACCTTTTCCCTCTCATGCCTGCTTCAGCCAGTGTTATCAGGATATTGCCCGGCACTTACCATGCGATTATAGCCAATTTAATCCAATACGGCTGGCTCCAAGAGGAAGAAGAAAACAACTTCCGCACCGATAACACTATTTCCGCATTCAAAGGCCTGCGCATCATCCACCCCAGAATCGCCGATGAGATGCTTAAATATCATCTTGAAACTGCTAATAAAGAGTTCTCCCAGGAAATACAGGAGCTATTCCATTTTGCTGTCGAACATGATTCTTTTCCCTCTTGTTTTACCGCGTTTGAGCGGATTTCGACTTGGGTTGCGGCCAAAGTAGCCCCGTCTTTTTTCTACACGCTCTTTTCTGATCTTATTCGTTTACATCGTGACCGGTTATCCGGCGCGTTTATGCTCACTTCATTGCTCACCCAGGAAGAAAAAATCAACTTGATCACCCAGTTTCGCGACTTTTTCGCTAATGTGATCACCGCAGAAGATTTTACCCCCACCCTGAGTGAACTCTTGCATTTTTTCGTGCTAAAAAAGAAAAACGGCGAACTCTCTGAAGAGATAAAAGAAAATCTCCACGACATTCTCCAGCTTTGGTTTCCTGCTCATCCCCAGTTATTTAAAAATTATCGTGAAGAGAATACGATTCGTTTAGATATATTGTCCACCTATTTGCATCTTTTTGGAACAACACCCTTGCTGTGGGAAGGTGGCCCCCGTTTAGAAGAAATTGTAACCCAAAGCGTGCAGCATTACAGTGAAGATAAAGCGTGTGCCCTTGTTTTTGTCGCGTGGCTCAAAGCTGGCGGTGACAAAGAAGTGGTTAATCAAGCCTTGGACATTTGGTTCCATGTTTATCCTGATATTTCAGAAGCTGGTCTTGTGATTCAGGCGTGGCTCAAAGCTGGGGGCCACAAAGAGACAGTTAAGAACGCATTACCGATATGGCTCGCCATGTATCCTCACCTCCAGGAAGCGGGTCTGGTGATTCAGGCGTGGCTTGAAGCTGGTGGTGACAAAGAGCAGGTTAAAAATGCCGTGGACATTTGGCTTCAGCATTATCCTAATCTCCTTGAAGCCACTTTTGTCCTGCAATTGTGGCTCCATGTCGGCGGCGAGAAAGAAATCCTTAAAAATGCGCTCGAGATATGGCTTAAGACTTTCCAAAACGCCATTGATTCTTGTTATGTGATCAAAGCGTGGCTTGATGCTGGTGGTGATAAAGAATATATCAGACCCGCATTTGAATTATGGTTGCAGCAATTCCCCGCTGAAATAGAAACCAGTTTTGTGATTAAAGCGTGGCTTAATGCGGGTGGAGATACTGTCGGAGTTAAAAAGATTGTGGAAACATGGTTGACTCTTTTTCCCAAAGTGACTCAGGCCAGTTTTATGATTCAGGCTTGGCTTAGAGCTGGAGGTGACAAAGAGGAAGTCAAAAAAGCCATTACTATATGGTTAAATTGTTTTCCCAGTGTAATGGATGCGTGTTTTGTTCTTCAGGCGTGGTTGGAAGCCGGTGGTATTCCCGCTGATGTAGAAAATCCATTGGTTATATGGTTGTTTAGTTTTGCTAATACTAAACAAGCGCGATTTTTACTGCAAGCGTGGTTTGCTGCTGGCGGTGATAAATCCATTATTCGTAATGCCTTGGAGAAGTGGCTTGATATCCCTGGCCAGAAAATCGAAGCCAAGAATATAATTATCTTGTGGTTGGAAGCAGAAGGTAACCCCCAGGCCGTTAAAAGTTCCCTCGTGCAATGGCTTGATGCATTCCCCTTGGAAGTAGACACCAGTTTTATGATTAAAGCGTGGTTGGAAGCTGGCGGGGATCCTATTTTCGTCAAACCGTATATTACTCCTTGGTTAACTCGTTATCCCCTTTTAAAGGAAGAAACCAGTTTTGTGCTTAATACATGGCTTAATTATGGGAGAATGTCGCAGGATGTTGAGCCATTTGTTTTTTTATGGTTGGATAATTTTTATGATTGTTATGAGGCCACGTATGTGATTAAAGCGTGGTTGCATTGTACCAATGATTTGACGCCTATTAAACAAAATGCGTTTAAGTGGCTTAGTCTTTTTAAGGATAAAAAGGATGCTGATTTTGTGATCAAGCGCATTTCCCGTACCAAAGATATGCCCCAGCAAACGTTAATGGATATTATTTTTTGGTGTCAAACGTATGCTAATTATAACGAGGTACTTTTTAAGCTTTCGAATTTGCTCAGAGATCACATTCAAAACCCGCTTGTAGCAGACCAGTGGTTAGTCGATATTCTTTCCTATTGGATCGCCAGACCCACGTTAAGACCCAAGGAAATCATTAACTTGGAGATCATGATGTTCAACCTGCTTAGAAACGTCACGTTTGCAGCCAGTCCCGCATGTATCCAACTTTTTATCCAGTGGTTTTTGTCGCGGCATAGTTTTAGTCACATGTGTCTTGGACCCAATTTTCGTTTTATGCAAGTGCCAACTACTTTTAACCGCTATTATAATCTCTTAACCGACGGTAAAATAAACCCCCATGACCAAGTCGAGAGTGTCCAGAAGTTTCTAAGATGGGTAAGTGGTTGGTTTATTGATGTCAGAAAAGAAATTCAACCCCGTACAAATTTCCTCACCGCGCTATTAAATAAGCCTAAACCAAAAGAAAAAGATTAGCCCACCACTTAAAAGAAGACCACAGATTACACAGATTAAAATGATTACCCTGATAGGTTTTTTTCTTTTTTGTCATAACCATCTTTTAATCTGTGTCAATCATTTTAATCTGTGTAATCTGTGGTCTTCTTTTAATTTATTCCGTATCGTCTGTATAGAATTTCCCTTGTTCTGTCATTAATTCAATTGATTTAACTACATTTTGCCCTGTGGTTAGCAGGAGTTCTTTTTGGGAAGGATTTTCCATCGCATAAATCAGCCAGGAGATATTTTTGTACTTTTCATCCATGAAAGGCAGCATGTTCACCAGATTGTAGATTTCAGTGGGTACTTTAGAGCCATGTGTTTCAAACACATTTTGTTTCCCGGTTGATAGCCAGGCGAAATTAATTCCGTAAGCCTCGTAGATATGTGAAAGGCTTAAATAGATATTTTTTCGTCTCCCAGCTTCGATGCCTTTTAGTTCAGTCACTGTGATTTGCAGGTCAGTGGCAAATTCTTTAAGGCTTTTGCCCATCAAGGTTCTGATTTGCGTCAATCGTTTTCCGCTTTCCTTATACATTTTTGTTATTGCTGAATCCATGTTACCCTCCAGGTAATTTTTTTGTTTTTGTTTTGTTTTGCTATGAAGCAGCGCGGGGCAAATGCCCCGCACCTTTTATCTTCTAAGAGGTTTAAATTATAAATCATGAGCATGCTTGGGTGGTTAAAATATCTCGGCGAAGACTCACCCCGACTCTCCAGTAGTGATCGGGCGCTACGCCTTCGTTTTTCGCTTCTATTGTATGAAGCTCCATATCGGATGATAAAAATAAAACTACTTTGCCTTTTTTTTCTAGATTCTCTAATGCTTCCAAGAATTCTATATTCCCGTTAATGTCTAGACCATTCACTGTGTCGTGGAAGAAATAAATTGGTGTATCTTTTATCTCAGCCAGAGCCAGAGTTAAACTCATTCGTTGATTCGCTGGTAATTGTTTTATATGATAATGTAGTTTATCTTGTAATTCTGTTGGTAATGCGTCTACCATGGTTTTCTTGTGTATTCCAGTTAGGGAATTGAGCCAGTTCAGCCATTCTCCTACTGTTTTTTCATCAGGTAGCATTTCTGGTGGGCATAAGTATATAAAATCAACTCCTTCCTGTATTTCTGTTTCGTTAATTTTCAATTGGCCTTCAAAGACTCCTGTATCTACAAGGTGTCCGTAGCCCCGTAGCAGAGTAAAGATGATGTCTGCGTTTCGTATTCCTCCTAGCTTGAATATATTCAGCTTCTGTGGATTCAAATCCAGGTAGAAATCAATTGGCTTGTCTCCTTGATTCTTGACTTTATAAAGCCACGCGATGAATATATGATAGCCATATTTGATTAATATCGGTAGTACAACAGTCAAACCTAGTGTAAACAGTACCATTGTTCCTAGTGGATAATTGTGTTCGTTTCTTAGTGGGCCAAAAATCGTATTGTTTAGTAGTGTCGTGATCAGCAGCAACAGAACTCCGCCCCATTGTTGTGTTTGGGGTGGGAACTCAAACAGTGAGATCACGACTCCCACTATGAAGTATAGAGTTGCCAACAGGCAGACATCTATTAAAAAGAGAGACATATATAATATATAATATGGAGTTAGGGCAAGTTTTGCCCATTCGCCTATCATGCCAACAGCCAGTAACGCCGTAAAAAGCAGTGGCACGAGTCCCAGTAATCCTGTTTGGATTATCAATTTAAAAACGTTTTGTTCAGATGAGAGAGTTGTCAGTGTTTTAAGGTAGGGTATTTTGTTTGAGTTCTCGTGAAAGGTCGTGTAGCCCAGTCCTATCAGTATCAGTGATGCCAGGATAAAGAACCCACTCCGATAGTCTTTTAATTCCCAGGTGTTTTGTTCAGTGTTTAGGAGCGCACACAAAACACCAATCGCGAGGAACAGTAAAAGCTGCACCTTGTGCTGGGTTAGGAATCGTTTTGTTTCCAAGATAAATAAGTCTTTAAAAAACCTAATTTTTTTCATTGTTAATTCTCCTTTGTATTGTGGTTTTTTTTATATGGTTACTGGGTTTGCGGTCCAGTATAAGGGCGGTATTGGTTTTGCTTCTGTTGTTTCGCGAATGCTTCAGTTGCTGCGCGTTACTTTTTTTAGGGGCGTTGGAAATTCCTTTAAAGTTAAACGCTATCGCTCTCTTTGAATGTGTATGGCTGGCTGTTTTTCTTCCAGTGGTGGCTGGTTTTGTTATTTCGAGTTCTTTTATAAATGGTTTTCCCCATCCAAGGGCAGTTTTGTTACCGCATTTGGGCGTCCTCTTGCTTGCCGAAATTCCAATTCTATAAATCATGCCATTATTCTATACCAACAAAATCATATTGTCAAGCAAAAATTAAAGAAAATCGAATAAAATTTGAAAAAGTTTAAGTCAAAGCCCTCAAACTTAAAGAAACGACTAAGTTTCATAAAAGATACGGCTATAGCCCATTCATTCACACCAATCCTAAATCAAAAAATTCCTGCCAGTTTATAAATAAATGCCTATTGCCCATTCCCATACTTCCCATACTTCCCATAATTCCCATTCCTCCCATTCCTCCCATTCCCTTGTCCCAGGATTTATTTGAATCAATCGATTCCCAAAGAATTTTTTTTTATGTCAATTTTGCATTTACTTTTTAAATTGCCTATGATACAATCCCTTTTTTAAAAGGAGTTTCATAAACTCAATGTGAACAGAGCTGGGTTCTGCTGATAGATAGAGAAATTTAAAAAAACAAGGAGGTTTTAGGATGAAGAAGAGAATTCGAGTGAACGTGATAATCATGGTCTTTTTGTTGGCAGTTTTGGCTGTGCTGATTGTGTTGCCTGAGAAAGGCGAGGCAATAGAGGTATTTTACCCTGGGTGGACGACAAGATATGGAGATATTCCAGTGTGTGAATGCCCGATGGTTCCTGTCTATTGCGCATGTAATGTCCATTATGGGAATTAGTAGCTAGGCGTTTGCTGTAAAGGTTTCAGCAGAATCCAGTTTTTAATAAATAAACAAGCGGAGGTTTCAGGATAAATGAATAAATCACTTACAGTGGGGATGGTTTTTTTCTTCGTAATACTATCACCCCTATTTTCACAAAATAATGCGGAGTTTAAACGGGTAGGCCAGTGGAAACATGATGAGTTATTAACCCATGATACATTTTCTTTCATTGATAAGGATAACAACTTGGTAGCCGCGATGGGTCGTGGGTATAGTATGGTCATGACACCCAATAAAATAACAAAGTTCGGATTTTTTGGACAGGCCCCAAATGATTTGACCCTAACAAGAGCTGGATTTTTCTACAAGGGTGATTTGGCTATAGTGGAGCAGACAGATAAAATCAAAGTGTTCACCAGGAAAGGCGAGAATTATGTCTGGAAGGAAACAAAATGGTTGAAAAGAGGGATATGGGCCCATATTATCAGGGAAGGGCTTTTTTACGATGGGAAATTTTTCATCTCTGGCATGGAGGGGATAAGTGATGAGACTGGTCCGCTTAAGACTTTTTATAAGAAATATTCCCACTTGAAGGTGTATGCCGAGAATGGAGATTCCTTGAAGCAGTTAATACAAAAATCCTTTGATAATCCCACTTTCCTGATTGAACTGAAATACCATTTGGCTGGATACCATTCGGATAGAGTCTTTTTTATGCCCGCCAATGAACTTAAAGTCTCTGCAATTTCTACCAATACCCTGGCAGTGGCAAAAGAAGTTCAACTGGAAGCCCCTTCCTTTTATAAGAAGATGCCTGAAACGTTCTACGCCTGGGATGAAAATATTATGAAGAAGGGTTTTGGAAAACATTTTGTATTGTTTGATGAATGGGAAATGGGGTATTCTTCTGTCCAAGAAATGGTAGTGGATGGTAATACTCTCGTGGTACAAATACGCACCGCCAACCCCAAAATGAAAAAATTTGCCCTGCTTTTTTATAATGCAGATAGTTTTAAACTGGAGAAAACCGTGTTTCTGGACGATTACCTGCTTGACGTCAAGGATGGCAAGTACTATACATATCAAAATGGCAATCCTGGGCTTGACGACGACACCGAAGAGTGTATTATTAATATATATAGTTTTGTGAGCAAGAAATGAAGACCCAGTATTGGCTCACCAACTTGGCTATTTTTATTTTTATAGTGGCTATTGGTGTTGTTGTGGCTTATAAATATGTCATTCCAAAATCCAACCCACTCGTGACCATTGTCGACCTTCACAAGCTCAAACTCACCGATTTAAGTGGCACAGAAATTCCCTTTGACACAATAATTGGGGAAAAAGGCCCCACTTACTGTCTGATTTTTGATCGTGCTGACTGTTACTCCTGTATTTATCGTGGTTTGGAAGACTTGCAAAAGCTTAAAACAGCAGGTCAACATGTGATTGCCATTATTCTTAATGATCGTCTTGATGAAGCTGCTGGTTGGTCCACAACACAACGATACTCCCCCTTCTATGTCTTAAAAAAAGCTAATTTCTACCATTATATCCGCACCCCAGCGACGCCTGTAGTGATCAAACTCGAAAAAAATAAAGTCGCCAGTTATTACTTCATAAGACCCTAGTTATATTATAGTGATACTTCCTCGCTTTTAAGTCCTGTTTTCGTTGCTGTAGATTAAAAAACGAGACAGGACATAAAAGTGGATAGGCGAACTGCTGGGATGATGGTTTAAAAATTTCTGTAACTGTTCAGCCCATAAGCAATAGATGAAACAAAGAAAAAGATTCCCCACGAATTTCACGAATTTCCACGAATTTATCGGAAAAAAGACTTTGATTTCCTTCTATTTCCTTTTAATTCGTGGTAATTCGTGTAATTCGTGGGCCCTTCTTTTAAAAATGAAGTCCTCGTTTACCAACTCCCCAAGAATTAACCCGTCCCAGTACTCCCTGCCCATATGTCACTTGCCATTTTTTTCGTTCGCCAAAGATTTTGTGAACCGGCTCACCGCTTTTTATCCTACTCCTCCCAAAAAAATATTTTTTTTTTGCATATTTTTGATTTACTTCTCAGATAAGCTGTGATACAATTATTTTGCAACTACTGTTTCTTAATTTCAACAAGGACAGGGTGTTGTTGAGCTGAAATATTGACGCTATATGAGTTTGAGTGGTGATCATGGTGTGCATATTGACTGTTTTTGTGACCTTGCTTGTGTTATCTGAGAAATCCGCGGCAATCGGGAACGCTTGCTCTATCTTCATGGCAAAAAGTCGCCATATACCACTCATAATCAATCAGCAGAAGCCAATTCTTAATAAATTTCGCAGTGGAGGTGTATCTATAAATGAATAAGTCACCCGTCTTCCCCATCATTTTTTTCTTTTTGATACTGTCACACTTATTTTCGCAAAATAAGACAGAGTTCAAACGCGTTGCGCAGTGGAAACATAGTCCTGTATTCACTACTGATGTCTATTCTTTCATTGATAAGGATAACCACCTTGTCGCAGCTCTTAGAAATGAGCATAGTGTCATCATCACCCCCAAGAAAATAACCCCGTTTGGTTATTTAAAGCAACCCCCAGCCCGTTTAACGGGGATCAGCACCGCTTTCTTCTATAACGATGATTTGGCCATAGTCGCTCAACCCGATATCATTAACGTATTCACCCGAAAAGGCGGGACCTATGTCTGGAAGGAAACAAAAGCACTCCAACGCGGCCAATCGATCCATATTATCGAGGAGGGACTTTTTTACCATGGCAAATTTTTTATCTCTGGTTTGGAGGCCTTAAAAATCGATGATAATCCCAAGAATCGTTTTCTTAGAAGGCATTTCCGTCTCAAAGTGTTCGCCCAGAATGGGACAACCTTGAAGAATTTTTGCCCTGTTGCTATTGATGGACCCACGTTGCAGTTTGAAATTATATCCCATTTGGCTGGTTACCATTCAGATCGCGTATTTTTTTTGGCAGCCAATGAACTCAAACTCTCCGTTATTTCTGCCGATACCTTGGCCGTCAGCAAAGAGGTTCAGCTTAAGGTG
The DNA here is from genome assembly GCA_964502145.1 of uncultured Clostridia bacterium. GTDB lineage: Bacteria > Acidobacteriota > Aminicenantia > UBA2199 > UBA2199 > CAZCVI01. The sequence continues at coordinate 25,776 of CAZCVI010000028.1, read as the reverse complement.
CCTTCTTTTTATAAGAAGATGCCCAAGACCTTCTACAGGTGGGAGCGACAATATGAATTAGCTACCTGGGAAGCGCGCCTGAAATATTTACAAGACTGTGATCGGGGATATTCTGCTATTGAGGAGATGGTTGTCGATCACAATCGCTTGATTTTGCAGATGCGCACCGCCAACCCGAAGTTGAAGAAGTTTGCGCTGCTTATTTACAATGCCGACAGTTTTAAGCTTGAAACAACTGTGTTTCTCGACGATTACCTGCTGGACGTCAAGGATGGGAAGTATTACACCTATCAAAATGGCCATCCTGCACGTGACGAGGGCACGGATCAGTGCATCATCAATATCTATAGTTTTGTGAGCAAAAAATGAGACCCTCATTTTTTTTTCGCAGACCTATACATATATATATAGGTATACAAAATGCGTCCTTGGATTATAAAATGGCTCCAAAGTATGGAAAAATCTTGGATTCAGTGGTATAATACCCACTTATGAATGACAGTGAAAATTTAATGGCGATTGGTATGCGGATAAAAGGCATCAGAAAAGACATTGGTATCTATCAAAATGAGTTTGCCAAGAGGTTGGATGTGTCCGTCCCGACGCTTTCTGAAGTGGAGAATGGCAAGATTCGTCCTGGCTTTGAAATCTTATTCCGCCTCTCTACGCGCTTCAATGTGAACCTCGAATTCATCCTTCATGGAGTCGGCCACGCGTATAAACAAAGTTTTCAATCCCATCTCACACCCCAGGCTGAGAATTCTTTTGGAGAATTAAGCAGTGAATGGAAGAATATACTCTGGTTCATTCAGCGTTCGCCTATTTATCGTAGTATTCTTCTTAAAAGAGCTACTGATACCCTGTTTGAATTCCAATCTGTCATCAAAGAAGAAGTGGGGGTTTCCCCTTCCGTAGAACTTCTAAAGCTTGAGATTGAAAATAGTTCAAAATCCACCCTAAACCAGGGTAAAGAAAATACCAAGGAGCATTTACAATGAATAACGACAAAAAAAACACCTTTAAAAGAATCACACTGACTATACTTATTCTGACCTGTGGCGCAATGAATGGCTTTCCACGGTGGATGAATAATAAATCAGAGATTGCATTTAGTGCCACCAGTGACAAGATTAATGCCACTGAGTTTTTTATTGTACAGGGAGCTACCAGTTTTTTAGATGCGTATGCCAATATCATGGAATACTTAAAAATTACCGAAGCCATAACCGTGGATGGCGAGAATGCCCGGGAAATAATGGTACTGTTGGAAAAAGCTGCTCTTTCCATGCGGCAGGCCAACCAACATTACCGGGATTTATATGCTGCCGCTGTCATTAGCCCACTTGATCCTATAATCATAACTGCCTTGGGCAAGTTTGATTACGCTCAGTTCGCCTTAACACAGCGCCAGTATATCAATCAAGAGATATTTAACGAGGTCAAAGCCTATCTTTCTATCGGCGACATTCTCGGATTGTATAGCCGGATAGTCGAGAGGACAGAGCAAATGAGTGAGCAGTTAACGCAATTGATTCTTGCATCCAATGAAGGGAAAACCGTATCATTGACCGAAACATGGAAAATCAATCAGATGTTAGCCTCCCACCTCCTGTTTGGCCAATATCCTGCCCAGATTTTTCACAGCCTTTCAAAAAGCAAAATACAATTTGAAAAAAAATAACGAGGCAAAACCCAATTGATAAAAAAGTCCCAAACACCCACAAGGAGGAGCCCATGAGATTGCTCATGAAAATGGTTAGAAGTGACGCCAGAATTCTAGCCACGATTAAAATGATCGCCTTGCCAAGCCTCTTTCTTTTGGTGGTTCTGTACTTTGTCCAGAATGGGACAGTTCAATACTATGGTGAGTTAGCAAACGCCAAAACACATAAGGTGACCCAACGTTCAATAGTGGAGAGGCATATAAGTTATCAGTTTTATTCCAATTCTGGAGTTCATGTTAAATACCTGCCACCACCCATGAGCATTTTTTTCTACACCTCCGGATTATTTTCTGATCTCACTGCTGTTACAAATGCTGGCATAGATTTGAATCTGTCTCATTCCATGAATGGCAGAAACTCTTTCTCAGAAAAGAATAGAGCCAATAATGATTTTGCAGGGATTTTATTGCTTATGGGGTCCATTCTGATGCTTTTTTATGGGTATTCCACCTTTCGGAATAAGCCTTATATGCGTTACTGTGCCTCTTTGGTGTCTGGCAGGAATACCTTTGTGTATATCATCCTTTCCCGTTTGCTATTGATTTGTATTTTTTTTACCCTCGTATTTGCGCTTGCTCTTATCCTGCCTCTTTTCCATGGTATCATATTCTCGTTGACCGAGTACCTTTTTATGCTTATGTTTTTGGTCATATGGCTCTTAATTGCCTTTGTTTTTTTTATGATCGGGGCCATTTTTGGCAGTTTTAAATCTGACTTTATCGGTATAGCGTCCATTTTGGCAGTTTGGTTATTCACCGTCCATTTTATCCCCATTATGATCGACAAGATTGTCCAAGATAAGGCCACCATCATTCAACTCCAAGGCCAAGCAGACCTTGATAAATGGCAATTATTATGGAATTTTGAAGCCAGGGCAAAAAAAGAGGCGGGTCAATTCGATCCCAAGAATGTAAACTCACCCACTGAAAAAGCTCTTATTGAAAGTTTTTGGAATAACGAATATCAAGCCTTGCGAGTCGTGGATAAGAAGGTTCTGCAGCAGATGAGGAAGACCACCACCTTTTACCAAACCGTCTCTTTATTTACCTTTTCCACTTTTTATTATTCCTTGAGCAGTGAGATAAGTGGCAAGGGGCATGTTGGTTTGAACGATTTTTTTCGCATCACCCAGGAGTTGAAACATGGCTTCACTGAATTTTATAAACAAAGAAAGCACATTCCTCGTGGGAAACCTGTTGTCTCGTTCATTAAAAACAATGAGAATATCTATTACGCCGCCAGTTCTCTTCCTGACAATACCTTGTTTGGGATAATGATCATCCTTATTTATCTTTTCGTATTCACTTTTTTAGCTTTTCAGCGGTATAAGATCGTCCTTTATGTCCCGTATGTCGCAAAAAAAGACAAGGTCAAACCCCAAGTCGGCGTATTTCGGGGTAATCTTCAATTAAATTCGACCATTATAAAAGTGATCCGGGCCAAAAAGCCCCGTTTTGCAGAGTATTTATATGGAATAATGTCTGGTTATAAATCCAAAGCCATCACTGATTATTTTTCCAGTGAGAATAGAATCCTGTTCAATGATGTGGATCTCCTTCAGCAGAAGGAACCCGTTCGCTTTTTGTATGTGTGTCATCCTGATTCTTTTCCAGAGGAGTTGTACGTACATGATATGATTGCTTTTGCGGTTGCGGCCAAGCATATCAATTCTAAGTGGGAAAAAGAAATTTGTATAGCATTAGATTTGGATATCATTATGGCTAGGCCTTTTGTGCAATTGGATAAGACCAAGCGAATAGAGGTATTGATAGCTATAGCAGCCATGTGTTCGTGTTCGTTGTATATTTTTCATGATATAACCAGAGAAGCCTCTATGGAAGCGTCTAAATTTCTTATTAATGCAATGAAGGATTTTGTTTTGAATGAACAGATCGCCATATTAATAACTGCCGAAAATGTCGCGCCTGATTCCGATTATTTTGGAGATTGGGATTGTGATGATAACACGCAGATATGGTCATTGCTTACTACGCGTACCAGTGATAACGTATTTCTTCTTTAGGGTCCATGAAAATGGACCCGGGCGTCGCGCCTACAGTTCCTTAAGCAGAACACCTCCGGGACTCTCAACCTCATCTTCTTCGGGGAGTCCTCGTAGGCGCGGCGCTTTTTTTTTTTTTATTTTTAGCAATCTTTTGGCAAACACAGCAGTACTTGAATGCACTGCCAAGTTAATGGGAAGTATGGGAGTTATGGGAATTCTGGGAATTATGGGATTAATGGGATTAATGGGATTAATGGGAATATTTTTGTTTATCCCATAATTCACATAACTCCCATAATTCCCATTCCTCCCAGAATTCCCATAACTCCCATTACTCCCACATGTTTTTACGATACTTTCAAAGAATAGTCGGGGAATTCAGAAGCCCAATAAATAGACACGACATCCCATTCGCATTAACAAGCACTGAAGCCCATCAATGCGATAAGGATGTCGCGTCTACTATATTTGATAGACATATATATATGGTATCCCGTTGGGAGAAAAAAGGGAGGGTTATTGATCGGGAGTATCAACTTTTTCTTTTTCTCTTTTTGAGCCAGTGCATCCAAAAGAACCGCGCTATTCCCTAATCAGCCATGGTCTATAAAAAAAAATAAAAATCTTTACTTTTTTTCTCCCCTATGATAGTATTTATTTTATTGAGAGCAAAAATGAATGAGAAAATGTGTTGTGTGACTGATCAGCAGCCAAGCCAACAGGGGGATAAGTGTACTGGGTTCGAGCATTCTAAACCACAGTTGGAGGACGGGAAGATTGAATCAATACAAAATTTCAAACTATAACCATTTTTATTTTATTGAATCTGAACAAAAATATCTCATCTACAATAGTATCAGCAATGGTCTAGCCAAATTGGAGCCAGAGATATATAACCTTCTCAAGGCGGGCGATGAGGGTGTCGCAAAACTTGCAAAAGATGAGTCCAAAAAAGAGTTAATCACTGCCATGTTAAAGGGACATCTCATTGTGGACAAAGATTATGATGAAATTGAATTCCTAAGAACCCGGTTTAATATGGGCAAATATGGACAAAAAAATCTATCCCTGACAATCTTAAGTACGGACGCCTGCAATATGAAGTGCCAATATTGCTACCAGGGGGAACGCCCTGCCAACTATCCTTATGATGGGCTTGAAGATGATATTGTTAACTTCGCCAAGGAAAGAATTCTGACCTGTGGCTATCGAGCCCTCAGTTTAACCTGGTATGGGGGCGAACCGTTGCTCAATAAAAAATATATTTTTTCATTGTCCGATAAATTAATTAAGCTGTGCAAAGAGCACCACGTCACATACGGGGCTATGATCGTCACAAACGGAACACTGTTGAATAAAAAGACAGCCATATCGTTAAAAAGTCGCCAAGTAAAAAGTATGCAAATCACTATCGACGGTCCGCAGGTCATTCACGACGCCCGTCGGGGCTTGAAGGATAGCAAAAAGAGTTCTTTTACCACGATTATGAAAAACGTGGGCGATGTGTTTGGAATAATTCCCATTACCGTTAGGGTGAACGTGGATAAAACAAACATCAACAACACCATGGAATTGCTTGAAATATTCAAGGAAAAGGGGTATTTGAACAATTCCAATGATCTCTCTGTCTACCTGGGTTATACCCGGGAATGGACCAATAAATGCAGGGATATTTTACCAACATGTTTCTCCATGAATGAGTTTTCCCAGGCAGAAATTGATTTCCAAAAAAAATTGATTGCCAGCGGATTTACTTCCTCCAGTCTTTACCCCCGTCATCAAAGTCTCTGTAGTGCAGTCACTCCCCATGGTTTTGTGATTGAGCCTACCGGTGATATTCATAAATGCTGGTCTGACATTAATAATCCCGAAGCCTTTGTGGGTCATGTCAAGGCACCATTGCAAATTAATGGCAAGATCATGGAATGGTTGGCTTATGACCCATTAGCCCAATCCTCAGGATGCCGTCAGTGTGGCTTATTTCCCATCTGTGGTGGAGGTTGTCCTTATGTACCCATAAAACAAAAAGAAAAACTTGCAGCGGATAAAAATTATAACTGCACTCCCTGGAAAATGTTGATGGAGGAGAAATTGCAGGTTTTTTTGCAGTCTAAAGCACAAGAATTAGCGAATAAATAAAGGAGGTAAAATTATGGAATGGCTTGTATCACCCACAGAAGAAATGGACATCTTGATTCCCTTTGGGATAGTATCCTGTTGTGACTCCCACGCGTTTACCAGTATCGGTTCATGTTTGCAGAGATATTCTTCATGCACTTGCTCAGGCTCACTCAACATCTCTGGCTGAACCAGAAGAGTAGTGGTTTTTATGATTTAAGAACAAAAAACACATTAGAAAGGAGGATTTTATGAATTGGATTACGGAACCAATTGAAGGTTATGACATTTTGTCAGGTGTGTTCGGACAAGATTGTCCGGTCACTTGGAATGATTGCGATTGCTCAAGTGGATTGAATGTCTGTAGTTGCACTTCAGGTCTTACGAAATAATTCCACCAAAGGCAATTGGGTTAAAATTGGAAGTTAAACGGGGGGCGAAAGCCCCCTTGCTTTTACTTAAATAAAAAAGATAATAATAGATTTGGAGCAATAAACATGATAGAAAATAAAATGGCATTAGGTGGGCTGTTAATAATCTTTTTGGGGATAATTCATCCCGCTTTGTTTGGTGTGGAACCATCAGAAAACAAAAAGTACTATGTGGCCGTTTCCCTATTCTCTGGAGAGTTGAGGAATTCTGAGTCATCTCAAAAAATTTCTGAAGATCAAGTCGCAGTTTTGCAGCTTACCCCGCTGGGAAAGGATGACACCTTATTCCAACAGATCAAGAATTCCTTTCAAGGGGATATAAAACAAATCAGGAACGAAGCCAAGGGAAGATTTGCGATACCCTCCAATAACACCATTGGAAATACCAATTGGATTATAAATGACTTTATAATCAAAGTAAATTTGGACACTCCACCCCAACTTGCTGGAAGTGGGAGAATCCTATTGTTTGATACCAACAAGAACCTCAATTACGTCAAGGAGTTTCAGTTGGAAAAAGACGCCACTGTACTTGCTTTTATCAGGACTAAAGATAAACTGGTACTGGTGGCACTCCAAGAAGTAAAATATGAAGCACAACCCGGCACGGAAGATATTTATCATACTATTTACCACACCGAAAACAAGACCTGCGTAATCTATTCCCAAGACAGTAGCTGGGATGGGGACAGTTTTTTTGCAGAAGAAATTCTTTTTAATGGTGCCAAGGCGGTTATCCATACCTCAAATGGAGATATTATTCTGAAGGGTGAAACAATTCTTTTTTATAGAAAGGATCAGGTGATGGTTGGATTCAAAGCCATCTTGATCGATCAAAATGGAAAAACACATGGCAATAATAACAAGATCACTGTCTCATTGGCTAAACCCATGGACTTCAAAATAGAGTAATATGCATCAATGCATAATTAAGGACGAAGGACGGTAAATTACGATGAATATCATAAAAATAAAATGGATCACTTTGGCAATATGCCTTTTCACAGTTGGATTGTGGGGTAAAACAACCATCAATAATCCAAAAAAACCTGTCAATTCAAATTCTGGCAGACAAATCCCTTTAAAAATTCTGGCCACCTTTGCTGATGATGGCGAGAACTTTTTTTTCAAATGGCCGAGTCACATTAAAATTTCTCCAAATGGCTCTCTCTATGCCCTTGACCAAGACCAGTTGATTTTACTCAGCCCAGAAGGAAAATTCATCAAAAACCTCTGGCAAAAAGGTCAGGGGGCTAGTGAAATGGTCAATGTATCAGATTACATTCTTTTGCCTAACAATGAGGTGATGGTCCACAATCTTTACCCCAACAAAATGCTTTCTTTCGATGGTGCAGGTAAGTATATCCAAGAGAAACGTTTGGAACCCAATAAACCCATGACTTTTTTTCACCAGGATAGTGAGCATTACTATTTTTATAGGGAATATCTTCCAGAAACCAAAGGTAGAGCCATAGAAGGGGTTGTTGATGTCCAGATATTTAGGGTATCCAAAAAGGATAATTCCTATAATAAATTGATGTCTTTTCCAGTCATAAATTATTTCTTTAGAGTGCCAAATAATATCTTTCAGATCCGGACCACGCGATTCCTCATTGAACACTTCAAGGAAAATAAATTCTGGGTGGCTCATACCGCTGACTATAAAATCAAGCTGATTGACCTTAATTCGCAAAAAATTCTGATGGAGTTTAACCGCCCATATAATCGGATCGAGGTTACAGAAAAAAATAAAGAGTATATTACTCGTGGTGGATTTGTCATTGATGATATACAGTATAAATCTCCAATTCCAAAATATATGAACGATGTGCAAAGCATTCATGCTGTGGCTGGTAAACTCTGGGTGTTCACTTCTACGGTCACAGATAAAGGCGTTCTGGTGGATGTCTTTGATGAGCACGGAAAATACGTCGATTGTTTTTATTTGAAATTCCGGTACGAAAGATCCGATTATCGGGTTGAGCAATCCCAATTGACTAAGATAAACAATTACATTTACTATGTCGAACAGAACCCCGATGAGGATTGGGCAATCACGAAATATGAGATGCCAGCCAGTTTGAAATAAGTAGACGCGACATCCTTGTCGCATTAACAAAGCAGTGAAACCCAGTAATGCAAATAAGTAGACGCGACATCCCTGTCGCATTAACAAGCACTGGAGCCCAATAATGCGGCAAGGATGCCGCGTCTACATTAACACGCTCTGAACCCCATCAATGCGCCAGGATGGCGCGTCTACGTTACAGCTTAATCTTTCTTGCTGGAATCACCTTTATCATCTGCATTGCGCTTTTTTCTGTCAATCTCGTCTTCTATTAATGCCCCTTCCCGGTTCATCAACATGGAAAATTTCCCCAATGTTTCAAAACGTACTACATCAGACTGCAAATAGTACCTAAAAAACCTGGTGTCCTGCTGGTCGACTTGCCGAAACGAACCATCTATAGGTACAACCGTAGCCACAGAACGATACATTTCACCTTTCCCATCCAAAATATAGTGGATGTTAATGTCAAACTTATTAAACAACGCATAGATCACATCAAATGCCGGCCCAACCTTACCATTCTCTATGTTAGACAATATTGGCCGCGTCACATTCAACTCATTGGCCATTAACTCCTGCCGAAGCCCTACTGCATCACGTATCCGACGCATACGAAGGCCAATCTCCCGCAACGCTTCCACTGAAGCTCGATTCTCTTTCGCCATTGATTAATCCTCCCACTTTTTTTTGCAAACCATTTTCTGGGGAACAGTTCTTACCCCTCGCCACCTGTATATACAAACCGACATACACTGACACTTCCCTATAAAACAAGCAAGGAAGCCTATCTCGAACAAATTCAAATCAGCATAAAAAGAAATAAAATATTTTTTTATTTTTTTTCGTACAAATGCTTGACAAATGTTTTGGTATTGTTTATAATCAATACATGATGAAAAACATTGTTTATGAATGTGCGGCCAAGTCAGAGGCAAAACACGCCGGATCGGTGTGTGTCGCTTGGAGGAATCGCCATGACTGAGAAAAAGTTTATGATACCGCCACATTATTTTAAATGTTTTACTCCTATACAATCATTATACTTGAGCGAAAACAAAAAGTCAAGCCCCTTTTGGTCAGGAAATAGAACAAACCACGCTAATTATTATGTGTTCGTATTGGATGGTGATACTTTTGCTGGCGCTCTTGGAAATAATCCTGTGTTGGGCAGACAAAACAGGGTGACAAGTGAAGATAACACCTGTGCAACTACACGTTGTACCTTGACAATGACACGTTTTGCCTTGGAAGTGACACGTTTCGCCTTGGAAGTGACACGTTTTGCCTTGGAAAGTCAAGATTGTATGACGGATAGTCAAGATTGTACGATAAAAAAGAAACATTGCGGCCTGGAAACCGCTGATTGCAACGCAGAATGTGCTGACTGGACGATGGAAAAAACAAAGTGGCTTACGAAAATGACAAACTGGACCGCAGATTGTACAGACTGGAGAACAGAATGGACAGATAGCCACCCTAAAATGACTGATTGCACTGCGAAAATAGGATATTGTACTGCATCAAAAGATAATAACAGGACTGCAATTGGAAAAAGACACATAAAAGAATGAGATCTCAATACATTATGTAGAAGAAAACAAAAAAAAATTTAACAAAGGAGAAAGATTATGAAGAAAACACAAAAGACACTGGGAGAAAAAATGCTCCTGATGAAAGTTGTATTGAACAATGTCAGCGATGAAGGAATCAAAACGTCAATGGCAAAATTTGGCTACAACGAAACACGGTTTAACTCGGGACAAGTGTATTACAACGAGGTTCTAGCAATGAATGAGATTCAAGACGAGGCACATGCTGCCAAATTACAGGCCAGTATCAAGTTTAAAGAAGCCCACGACGTCGCGAAGGCTACATTCAAGGACAATTTGGCTATTGCACGACGTGCGTTGATCGGAGACATCGGTTCCATTCGCGAATTAGGCATCACTGGCAAGAGTCCGCGAATTTTTGAAGGTTGGTTTAAAATGGCACGGGCTTTTTATACGACAGCCCTTACAAATCCAATCATTATGAATCGCATGGCCATTTTTGGTGTGACACAACAAACACTGGAAGAAGGATTGTTCCAAATCAATACGATTGAACCGCTATTCGCTATCCAGAAAGACAAAAATGGCTTGTCCCAAGTAGCTACGATGTCAAGGGATGCCAAACTGGCTGAAATGTATCTCTGGTACCGTGATTTTATTAGTATGGCACGGATTTGCTTTCGCAAAGAGCCACAACAGTTGGAACGTTTTGGTATTGTTAAGTACACGCCTGGATACTCACCGAAAAAGAAAGAAAAACCGACGCCTACTATCCCACCCGTGACTACTCCGCCACCGATTACCACGGAATTTAACGCGGATAACCCTGCGGCAGAGTAAAAAAAAAACAAAACACTGTTTATCTCGGCAGCGCAACGGGATTTGTACAACGGCGCCGTTTCCCGATTGACCTCCCCGCGATAATGACAGCTAAAAAAAACAACAAAAACAAAAAACAAAACAAAAACTAAAAAAAAAGGAGAACAAAGAAAATGTTTAACAAGAAAGAGAATGTAACAATGTATGATGATTCAAAAGTAACCGAATTTTCACTGGAACAATGGCAACAAGAACCTGTTAACGTCAACAATATCCACAAATTGACGCTTAATATCCTCGACCCCAACGGTAAATACGTGCTGGTTAATACCTGCCCAGATTTATACGTGGGTCTGAAAGGTTCAGGTCTGATTTTGCAACGCGTAACATTAAATGTAGAAAATGGCCCAAAAATGGTAAAAGATTCTTCCATCACAGCCTTAATCGCTATGGGAGTTCTGACAATCAACTTCTTCGATGTGGGGGAGTTCATTGTGGTTTGGGTAGGTATTAACCCAGGTGCATACATCGCCATCGCTTCAGAGGGAGATGTAGACCTTCAAAAAGTAGTGATCTAAAGATAAGACAAACAGGGGCAGTCCATATGGGCTGCCCCGCTTATCTGGAAAGAAAAACTTACCACAGATTACACAGATTAAAATGATTAGACTGATTAAAAGAGGTTTATAGAAAAAAACTGGCCCACGAATTACACGAATTACCACGAATTACACAAAAAAAAGCGTGTTTTTGTTTTTTGATACTCGTTAATTCTTTTAAATTCGCGTAAATTCGTGTTAATTCGTGGGCAAAAAATCTTTTTTCTTTTAATCTCTCTAATCATTCTAATCTGTGTAATCTGTGGACTTCTTTTACAATCTAAAATGGAGGATACTATGCAAAAATTTGATGGTTTTATCAAAATACCGCACGATTTTGTTCAGGGTTTGACTACTACAAGGCTGACTGGTTCTGAGATGCAGTTGTTTTGGGTGATTTGTGCGTTGACTATAGGTTATAATAGAAATAGTACTAAAATTGCTTTAGGCTATTTTGAAAAAGCAACGGGAATAAATAAACACCAGGCTTTTGACCTGCTAAAAAATCTGGCTGAGCGAAATATTATTTTTATCACGAGAAATACGGGCGCAAACACGGGCGACAAAAAAGCAGTGACACCGCAATATGGGATTAACCTGGATTGCGCGAACTGGTTATCAACTGGCAAAAAAGGAGAAGCTAAGAACGAACGGAAAGGTCTGGGGGTATACTGCAAAGGAGCGCAAAATCATGAAGAAAACAATAAAACAGAATACGTTAATCAATACGATAAAGACATTCGCTATTCACCTACAGAACACTGCCCTATTTTTGAAAACAATTCAGGGGTTCAAATTCCCGTTCCTCAGTTGGTCCAGCCAGTCCAGAAGGTCCAGTTCGTCCAGAATGTCCAGCCTATTGAGAAAACGGCTACGCTGTACCCAGAATCCAGTACACCTATACTAAAAAATCAGTACACGCTGTACCAAAATTTCGGTAACTATAATAAAGAAATAGATATAAATAAAAATACTAGAAAAAACTTCTTAAAAGAAAACCCGCCAATAAAGAACTTAGATAAGACGATCAAAGAATTAATTTTATTCTCAGCCCAAGAATGTGAGATGACAATCATCGGGGATAATGTTCGCTTATTGGAAGAATTACTGGTTATCCATTCAAAAGATGTGATAGAAGCCGCTTTACTCAATTTCAAAAGTTATCATGAAACGCCTAAAGAACAACGGCGCTTTGCGCTTTTCAAAACGTTTAAAAGTTTTGCCACTCATTTTGATGGTTTTTCAACCCCCCAGAAGATGGAATTCCACCTGGAAAATGAAAACCGCTGGTTTTTAGAAGAACAACAGAAAAAAAATGCGACTTTACACTTGCGGGTTGGGGGTCATACGGAAGAAGACAACGAACCAGAACATATGCAAACAGAAGCAGAGCGACAAGCAGAAGAACGCGGTCAAAAAGAAGCGAATTATAATAGGGCGAAGCAATACGTAAATCGCATTGAAGCCTTTGCTGGAACAAATAAGTTTGCCATAGAGCGAGTATGTAAACACTATAAAGACCCAGTCAGCAAATACGAAAAATCCAAAGCGATCGTCCTTGAATACGAACAATCGCAACAGGCAGCCTAATCATGAAAAAAATAACTTCCCCACGAATTACACGAATTAACACGAATAAAATTATTTTTTTTTATTTCTCTTTAATTCGTGCAAATTCGTGTAATTCGTGGGCCAGTTTTTTTCTTTTAATCTGTAGTCAAATAAAAAACAAAAATAAAAAGGAGGACACCGTGAAGAATGTAGAATTCAACACACAACCAGGGGATATCTTTTTAGTACGCAATCACCATTTGATTGGCAAATGGGTGCGCTTACTGATTGCTATCCGCTATGGTACGCCCTATAAAAAGGCGTACTCACACATTGAGAGCAGTTACGACGGCACCAAAAACATTTCGGCAGAACCGGCAGGAGTGAAAATGGTAGCTAATAACCGCTTTGACAAACACATGGAATATTGCGTGTACCGGCTAAAGAAGATGGATATGTTGAAACAGCAACAACACCAAAACATATCGCAGCGCTTTATTGGCAAAGGATACGCTTATTCCCGGTATTTTTTGGACTTTGTGCGCATCGGTTCTTTTTTCTTGTTTCTGACGGGTGCGGTACTGGCGTTATTGGGGGTGATTTTCTCAATAACTGCTTGTAAAATCTTGGCTTTAGTGACTGGTGGAATTTTGGTTTTAGTCACGCTGCTTAAACCGTTTCTGATCAACAAGGATATTTTAACCTATGATTGTACAGAATTACAATCCATGATTTTTACAGCCAATGGCTTGTGGATACCGCAGGAAAAAGCACGGAACGAGTACCCGGATGGGATGAAACAAGTATTAGACAATTTACGGCTCAATAACTGTGCAGAAATTGTCTATCAAAACTACCGAAAAAAAACAATTTAAACAAGGAGAAAAAAAAAAGATGAAAAATTTTCTAAAAAAGTACGGTTTGTTTATTGTGCAGGGATTAGTGATGCTGATTATGGCTTGGAATGGCTTTTTTGCGCAGGATACAGGTCATGTTTCCACTGTAAAAAGCCATTTGGCAGAAGAAAATCTGCGGCTTAATACAGCGATTGAAAAATCCCGGCAAAATGAAACAAAACTGCGTCAGGAAATGGTGGTAAAAGAAGGTATTATCACCCAATTGGATAAGAACTTGACTGCCACAATGGGTTCTTATGAAGCATTAAAAGTGCAGTTAGCAAAGGCATCGAAACCGCAAGACGCTGCGAGTTTCCTGGAGTTAAAAGAGTGCCAGGAGAAATATGCTGAATTGGTGAGCAGTTTTAATCTTTGTTTAGCTGCGAATGAAAAAGGAGATTTTGCAATGGATTTGACAGTTGAAAAAATGAGTACGCAAAACGAGATCATCAAAATCCATGAATTATCTTACCTGGAATGCCAACAACAGGTAGTATTTACAGAAGAGAAGCTGAATGAAACAGAATCAGCACTGGCAAAGCTTGAGAAAATCTATAAGCGGAAACTTTTTCAAAAAAATACGATTATCTATGCAGTGAGTATAGCGGCTGGGATAGTAACGGGGTATTTTTTATTGAAAAAGAAATAAAGGAGGTTTAAAAATTACTGGGCGGGGTCTAAAACGACCCCGTCCTTTAATTTTTGTACCAGTTCAGGGCATAGGTAATAGATGAAAAAAAAAAGAAGACCACAGATTACACAGATTAAAATGATTAGACTGATTAAAAGAGGTTTATAGAAAAAAACTGGCCCACGAATTACACGAATTACCACGAATTACACAAAAAAAAGCGTGTTTTTGTTTTTTGATACTCGTTAATTCTTTTAAATTCGCGTAAATTCGTGTTAATTCGTGGGCAAAAAATCTTTTTTCTTTTAATCTCTCTAATCATTCTAATCTGTGTAATCTGTGGACTTCTTTTAATGCCGTGTTAATTCGTGGGCCATTCTTTTGCTTCTGTTTTATGTGCGAAAAAAGGATGTTCTAGCACGGGGAGCTTGTCGCGCTGGGTATCGATCTTTTCAAATTCTACTTCTTCAAAAAGTAACGAAGGGGCGACAACGGAAACTGGTAAGCGCACACCTCCACCACTACCGGCAGAGAAAATAGTGAAGACACTGCCCATGATCCCACCAGCAGGAGCTACTAAACGATGATGCACAAACGAATCATTACCAACAGCAGAAATATACTTCAAATCAGCAACTGTTATCTGACCAACCGTGATGCCGCGCACTAATTCTTCACGGCCATCTTTGGCAAAAACGCGGTAAATTAAAATAGGGGTGGTTAACGAGGGGTTCTGCGGGTTCTGCATTAAGCGGGCACTGGTGGCAGAATCCAAACCGGTGATAGCGGGATTGTCAAAACTTTTGATCATTAAACCATATTCCAAACCCTGGGCACGGCACATGTTCAACAATGACTCTTTTAACTGGGCGACACTCTTGCCGCGCTCGGCGGTGATTAATAAGTTCCCGATTTGCACGCCTGTATTGCTCATGATTGCGGCACGACCATGTCCGTTGGAATGAGTTATACCTTTCCCTGGTCTTCTGGACATTAACAACTCTTTTAATATGCCCCGGTCCACCAAAGTTAACGACCGTGCCAAAACACCCTGATCATCCACTTCATACCCCCCAACCAAAGGTATCTTGGCATACTGTGGTAACAAGGGATCATCAACAATTGACAGTTCAACAGGTAATACTCTACGATTCAAGCGTCGTACTAACTTGCTAACGGCTGCCATCTGAGAAATCTGTGGCTCATTACTTAGAGGGGGATACTGCCCGGAAAGATGGGGCAGTAAAACCTGCACAAACAACTCGGGCGCAGCTTGTTCAGTGAATAAAACAGGACCAATATACCCATCCAATACAGGCGCACGAGTTAACGCGGTCAATTGCTCAGCCATCTGGCGAACCCCGGCGATTAATTCAGCCTGGGCAGGCAAACCAGCACTGGTAGGCGCATAAAAGGGCAGATAATGCTTTAACTGCATGCCATCATTGGCCTGAGTACTGGCTACAGCTTCAATAGAAAAAAGCATTTCAGGCTGACGAACAACAGAACCCTCTATATTGACATAATATTTATGCACCAATATGGCTTCCATCTCAATATAGGATTCATAAATCGCGGGATACTGGCGAAAAATGGCGGAAAGTTCTTTGATCACTTTTTCCCAATAAGCCCGATCTACAATCAGGGTTTGTTTGGGTTTTATGCGTTGGACTGGTTCTTCCCTGGAGAAATCAGCGATCTGTTCCTGTTCAACTTGGCTTTTAAGAAACGCTTGTTTCTCAGCGAATTGTTCGACAGCTTGTTTATATATGCCATCGGTGGCAAACCAGATATCATGGCGCAAGGCATTGTAGTCATTATCAATAGCCAAACGACTGGTAGTGCCCATAATGGCAGCATACATCCCGGATTGACCAATAAACTCGGTGTTATCGAGTTGATAATCACCAATGCGCACGCCAACTTTTAACAAGCGCTGATGTTCGCGACCGGAACGAATAATTGAACCAAAACTACATTGAATGCTCCATTGTTGGACATCAAGAACAGTGTATTCAAGGTAATAAGGCTTCTCCATCTTGTCGATTTTAAGGGAAACCATAGACCGGTTCATTTCATCTGTCATAGCTTGGATAATGATATCGTTTTTTTCCGCGTTTGACTGACCGTTCAGACCAGCGGACCCAGAAAGCACGAACAACACCATTATAATATATAGATATAAGACACGATATAATACAGTTTTAGACATTATTTTATGAATGGCAAAAAGCGTTTTCCGGTTCATTTTATTCTCCTGTGCGGGGGGGCCAGTACTGGTGGTTTTTCCGCTGATTTTCTTTTTTTCTGGACTTCGATCTGGGTAGTTAGAATAGCGGGGGCAATAGCAGAAGCAGGAATAGTACCGGATTCAGCGCCGCAATAGCCGTTAAAAATCCCTGGTTCATCGCCGCAAGCAATAATTTGGCTGAAGGACGTTAATGGAGTGCCAATCAAATCAACTCCACGGACCAATTCATCGGGTCTGCCATCGACATACACGCGGTAGACTAAAATGGGTTCAACATTAAACGCTTGGGGCATATAGCGGGTAGTATAAGTAAACCCACCGGAAATATCATCGAAATAAAGTCCAAATGGTTTGCCTTGTTTTTTACATTCCTGACGTAACATGGCGCGCAATTGTTCCATGGAGACTGTCTTGGAAGATTCGACGATCAATACTCCCTGACGACTGACTGGCGACTGACCAGCTTGGGCTCGACCATGACCATTGGAAAATAAAAATCCAGCAATAGGAGAGCGGGACATTAAAAAGTTTTTTAATATACCTTGCTCGACAAGATTAACCCGACTTGCTTTAACGCCCTGGTCATCGTAAAGATAAAAACCATTTAAATCAATATCATTAAAACGGTTGCGTGTGGGGTCATCGTATACGGAGATAAAAAGCGGCAAAACAGGTTTATTGACTTGCTGGGTAAATGTTTGGCCTTCAGTTTCGTCTTTTTGTCTATGGCCTTCAATGCGGTGACCGAAGATTTCATGAAAGAAAACAGCGGTAGCGCGACCGGAAAGAATAGCGGGGCCGGTATACGGTTCCATGAGTGGCGCGTTGTTCAGTGCTAGCAGGTCAACAATCAGTTTCGTTATGGCACGTTTAATTATTTTCTCTTCGGGCAGTCTGTCGACTGTACGGGCATCGAAAGATTCGTTTTTATATACCTGCATGCCATCTTCACCAAGAGTGGAAGCACTGAAACTTAAACGCCAATGGGTAAACCCATGAATGAGCTTAGTACCTTCACTATTCACAAAATATTTATCTTGGGCCACGGCATGCATAGAGACCTCGGAATGGTGAATCGAGGGATAATCGTTAAACATAGCAGAATACTCCCTGATTTTCTTTTCCCAAAACGGCAAATCCGGTGCGATTTTTGCTGGGGGACCAAAAAAGACCTGGACATCTGCTTTGGAAAAGTCATCGGATTGGTCTTCTTCAGTGACAGTGACGCCTTTATCAGCTTCGATGAGGATCAGTTTTTCTACGGCAGCTTTGTATTGGCTATCGGTTTGTAACCAAATAGCGGCTTTGATAGAATCGGGGTCATCTTCTATAGTAATGGGAATAGAAGAGGAGTAATCACCACCGCCGCTGGAATTGGTGCCGCGTATGGCATGAGTATTATCTAACTTTGGGGAACCAACCCGCACATCAGCGTCTAATAGGCGTGACCGTCCGATTCCTGTAGTAATCAGAGCGCCTAATGAGGCTGTCACTTCAGCTTGGGTTTGGTCGGTGAGTTGGTAGGAAATAAAATAAGGGGGTGGTGTTCCTTTTTTCCCCAGAATAGACATAGAGCGAGACAGTTCAGCTTGCATGGCGTCGATGATGACTGTGTTGCCCTGTTTTATTTCTTGAGTGACAGCCGTGCTGTTGGTTTGAGCAAAAACGGCCAGGTTAGCAATCAATAGTGTTACTAGTAACTGTATTTTCAATTTTAAGCGCATTGGTTAATCTCCATTTTAAACGATAACACTTATATGGTAATTAAAAAAAATGCTTTTGTCAAATAGGGACGGTCTGAATCAGCACAAAATTCTTGAAATCTATGTGGACGACATGGACGAAATGGACAATGTGGACGAAATGGACAAAATAAAACCGTAGGCATGATTTAATAAATCTGAACGGGAATAAAAAATAGGGGTCAGCAATTGAACTTTTCTGATATTTGCGGTACAATGCAACTAAAAAAAATATAAATAATGCGGCCAAATATGCAGTTCTACTGGCACCACGGCTTTCTTATCTATTCCTCAATTAATTAAAATCTTCTCGCTCTTATGTTTCAAAAAATGGAGGGTATTTAAGGCTTCCAAGGGGGTGATGGTTTCGATTTTAATCTCTTTTAACCGTTCCCGGATCTCATCCCATAATTTTAATTCGGCATCTTCAGGGAAAAGACTCTTTTGACTGGCAGGCATTTTCGCGATTTTTCCGGTGATACGTTCTTTTACGAGACGATTCATCTCTTTTTTCTCCAGGTTGAGCAGGACATCCTTGGCCCGCTCAATGACCTGCATAGGCACACCAGCAATTTTAGCGACATGAATACCAAAACTCTGATCTGTGGCTCCAGGCAATATTTTATGAAGAAACACAACATTATCCTGCCACTCACGCACGGTAATATGATAATTTTTTACCCGGTCAAGAATTTCTGCGAGTTCTGTTAGTTCATGGTAATGCGTGGCAAACAATGTTTTTGGTTTTTCTTTCAAGCCGTGCAAATACTCGATCACAGACCACGCAATAGACAACCCATCAAAGGTAGACGTACCCCGCCCAATTTCATCCAATAAAATCAAACTGCGCTCAGTGGCATTGTTCAAGATAATCGAAGTCTCAATCATCTCGACTAAGAAGGTGGATTTGCCTTCAATCAACGAATCAGAAGCACCAATGCGAGTAAAAATACGATCACAAATACCAATCACTGCTTTTTCAGCAGGTACAAAATAACCGGCTTGAGCCAAGATCACCAGCAACGCATTCTGCCGTAAAAAAGTAGACTTCCCACCCATATTAGGCCCGGTAATAATTAATATCTGGTCAGAATTGGAACTCAAACTGGTATCATTGGGTATAAACCCTTTATTCAACCCGATTTCTACGACGGGATGACGACCCTCATGAATCTGTAACTCATTTTTCTTGCTCATGATCGGACGCACATAATTGCGCCGCTGACTCAATTCACCACCGGCTGCAAGAGTATCCAAAAGCGCTATCAAATACGAATTGGTGTTCAACCGCCCGGCAAACTGCTGGATTTCTTGGACCAATTCATTGTACAGGGCCTTCTCAATCTGTACTATTCGCTCCTCAGCACGCAATATTTTATCTTCGAGGACCTTCAACTCATCAGTGATAAACCGCTCGGCATTAACCAAGGTTTGTTTACGAATATAATGCGCCGGCGCCTGTTTAGCGTGCGTGTTAGTAATCTCAATATAATAACCAAACACCTTGTTAAAACGAATCTTCAAAGAAGTAATACCGGTGCGTTCCTTTTCCTGTTTTTCCATGGCCGCAATAATCTCGCGGGCATTATGACGCAAGCCGCGCAGTTCATCGAGCTCAGGATTAAAACCAGTTTTGATATAATCTCCCTCATTGAGGTTATTGCCGGGGTCATCGGCGATGGTTTTTTCAATCATTTCAGCCAACGTTAACAGCGGGTCGAGTTCCTCGTTCGTGGTTTTGATGATCTCTGAAGTCAGATTGGCAATCTCGTTTTTAAGAGTGGGGATCACGTTCAGAGTGTCTTTTAACAGCAACAAATGGGCTGGTAACGCGATATTTAAAGAGACACGAGAATTCAATTTGGCGAGATCACCAAAGCCCTTTAACAATTTACGGACCTCGGATCGGGCAATCAAACTCTGCGAAAACTCCTCGACACCATCCAAGCGGCGCTCTATTTTATCTTTATCCAATAACGGGTAACTCAACCAATTCTTTAACAACCGTTTCCCCATTGGGGTGATAGTAAAATCCACAGCACCATAAAGACTGCCCTTGGTAGTGCCACTGCGCAGGTTCTTCATGATTTCCAGGTTGCGAAAAGAGATGGCATCCAAGATCAAATAGTTTTCATTGGGTGCGAAACGCAAGGAAGAGATATTGTTAATGGCTGTTTTACGAATAGATTTAAGATATTTAATCAGCACAGCGGCTGCTACAACAGCAGAATCATACCCTTTTAAACCCAACCCCTCAATATCAGCGAGTTTTAATTGGTTCTTCAGGACGTTCTCACACTCGAAATAATTATACTCACTGGCATCGTAAGGATTAACCAGAATATTAGGAAGTTCAGGGAACTTTTCAAGAATTTTGGCCAATTCAGGGGCGAAACTGTCAGGAATCACGACTTCACGGGGAAACTTGCGAAAAAACTCACTGGCAAAAGCCTCGATTTCAGAAACAGCGAAACATTTAACCTCAAAATCAGACACAGAAAGATCAATAGACGCAATAGAAATGGTGTTTTTATCCTGATAAACAGAAACGACAAAATTATTTAACTCGGTATCAGCGGAATCGATTTCCAGGGCAGTGGCTGGAGTAAGCACGCGGACAACTTCGCGTTTAACCAGACCTTTGGCTTGGGCGGGGTCTTCGATTTGTTCGCAAATAGCGACTTTAAAGCCGTTCCGTAGTAATTTAGCGGCGTAGTTATCCCTGGCGTGATAAGGAATTCCGCACAGGGGCACACCGTGTTCCTTTTTTTTGTCTCTGGAGGTCAGCACGACTTCCAAAATGGGCGCGGCCAGCTTGGCGTCCTCGAAAAACATCTCGTAGAAATCTCCCATACGAAAAAATAAAATGGTATCCGGGTATTCCTTCTTCATTTCGAAGTACTGCTTCAACATGGGGGTTGTTTTTTTATCTTCCATGCCTAGATTATATCACAAATAACGCACGGATTAAAAACAAAACACAGGGAAAAATGAATTTAAAGAAAAGAATAGAGTTTAACGAAAGTAACATCAAACGAAATCATAAAAAATACTCTTTTTAATTATCTATGCAATGATCTTTTAAATTTGTGGAACCGCAAAAAACCAATAATGACGGTGACACCACTAAGAACCAGAAAAACATAAGCAAGCATCTGGTATACGGATTGGGGGAAGAATTTCATGAGAGTAAGGCTGGTAATCAACAAGGCCAAAGCCGTGCGTATATAAGCAAGCAGGGTGCGTTCATTGGCTAGAATAGTGCGGTTAATCGCCAGCCGGTCGCGCAAGATGAATGATTCATTAGTAGTGTCGGGTGTCATAGGGAAATTATAGCATAGTATTTTATTTGTGGCTACCTGGGCAGTGTGCCTTTTTTTTAAAAACGTGTTACTGGACGAACTGGACGGGCTGGACAAACTGGACTTACTGGACTTACTGGACAGTGGGGAGTTGACGGATTTGTTCTAGAACGGCAGAGGCCTCGTTTAGGCGGCCTAATCGAGCGAGTAGTTCTCCTTTGGCATTTAGGGTCACAACATTGTTTGGATTCAAGCGCAGGGCAGCTTCAAATAACTGCAACGCCTCTTTGGGGCGGCCCAATTTGTTTAATAAATCTCCTTTCGCAGTCAGACTGATCTCGTTATTGGGATTGAGCCGCAGAGAAAGATCAAACGAGGTTAACGCCTCTTCCATTCGCCCCATCTTTACCAGCAACTCGCCTTTCCCGTTCAAACACACCACATCGGTAAGATTAATGCCAATCGCTTTTTCAAACAGGGCGAGCGCCTCATCCATGCGTCCCATTTTTCCCAGTAATTCGGCTTTAGCACTGAGTGTGATTTCATTATACGGATTCAATTGTAGTGCCTGATCAAACAGTTTTAATGCTTCTGGCGCACGGCCCAATTTACCCAGCAACTCGGCTTTGGCTGTTAAACCTACAATATTATTGGGATTAACGTGTTGGGCTTGATCAAACAAAACCAGCGCCTCTTCCATGCGCCCTAACCGGATAAACAACTCGGCTTTGGCATTAAGGGGAACTTCATTGCGTGGATTCATAGCGTAAGCCTTGTCAAATAAAGCAATGGCTTCTTCCAGCTTGCTTAATTTAGCCAACAAATCCGCTTTTGAGATCAGCGGTGTGATATCCTGGGGGTTCAACTCATATGTCTTTTCAAATAGTTCCAGAGCCTCTTCCATACGCCCCATTTTAACCAATAACCTGGCTTTAGTAATCAGGAAAACACCATTCATATTAAGATGGCTTGCTTTATCAAACTGTTCTAACGCTTCTGGCAGTCTCCCCAATCTACCGAGCAACTCGGCTTTGGCAATTAAGCTGACAACACTGTTAGGATTAAATTGTAAGACGCGATCAAACAACTCTAAAGCCTCTTGTTCCCGGCCTAATTTGCCTAACACTTCGGCTTTGGAATTTAATGTCACCTCATCTTGCGAACTGATGCGTTGCGCCTGATTATATAATTCCAGGGCCTCGTTGAGTTGTCCCAGTTTTACCAGTAACCCGCCCTTGGCATTGAGACATACCTGGTTGTGTGGGTTCAAACGATAGGCTTCATCGTATAACCGTAACGCTTCATCCGTGCGTCCCAGTTTCACCAGTAGTTCTGCTTTTGCGGTGAGAGTCACTTCATTGTTGGGATTCAATCGTTGGGCTTCTTCAAACAAAACCAACGCTTCATCCAGACGTCCTAATTTTCCCAGTAGATCGGCTTTTGCATTGAGGCCGATCTCATTTTGTGGATCTAGCCGTTGCGCTTCATCCAACAAGCCAAGTGCTTCTGACATGCGCCCGGATTTAGCCAACAATTGTGCTTTGGCGTTCAAGCATACTTGATCGTGGGGATTTAAACGATGGGCTTGATCAAACAACGCCAATGCCTCATCGGTCCGGCCCAATTGTCCTAACAACTCGGCTTTAGCGTTCAAGCAGACCTCATTCTTCGGGTCTATTTGATGGGATTTCTCAAACATTATAAGCGCTTCCGCGTACTGGCCTTTTTTTTTAAGATATTCCCCTTTAATATTCAGCGCTATTGGGTCATAACGATTGTTTTTAATAGCCAGATCAATATATCGTTCCTGCCATTCTTGCACACCGTTGAAAAAACGAATCCGCTGGGAAAGCGTGCAATAACTCTTGCACTTCATGTCGCGTTGTTCCTCGTGTAACTCTTCAAGGAACTTCAATTCATCGGCAGCAGAATCATGTTTGCCCCTTTTATGGAAAAAAACAATCCGTTCAATTGTTTCCTGGATTTGTTTGAATTTAGCATGGGACATTTTTTTTACATTTGATGTTTCGGGAATGGTTGTTTCCTTGAATTCCGGTTCTTCAGTGATTGGTAATGTTTCGTCAGTCAGCGCTTTTATTTTTTTTTCCAGTTTATCAATGGCTTTTTTCGCGTTTTTTTGTGGCACCAGTTGGTTCAGAAAGATTTGCAGGCGGTAAATTTGTTTCAAGAACAGTCCCGCGTTATCTTCATCCAACATTGCTTCCAGTGCAATCACTTTTTTCAAATTTTCCTTTAGCACTGGAACCTGCCGTTGATTTTCCAGGCTGGATAGATAGAGTCCGATAAAATCGTGAATAGGTTTAAGCGCAATTTTCCCTGTCAGGGTATCAAGCCTATCCTGCCAAGAACGTAGCAGGGCAGGCAGATCGTTTTCTTTGGTATTATCCAGCCGGGTTAGTATTTCTTGTGCCGTGAGTTCTGGTTCAGACGGCGTATTATCTAGTACAATGGCCACATTTAGCTCCTATTTTTATAATTCTCTATTAAATAGGATCATATCACAATTGGCGCTCCTTTTCAACAGCAGGTGAGAAGGGATTTTGGGAGTTATGGGAAGAATGGGAAGTATGGGAAGTATGGGATTGATGACGCAGTTAATATTTCCCATCATTCCCAATTTGTTGGCTTGATAGCAATCGGTCAATATTTCCTGTCCCGTTTGTGCTTTCGCTATAATGCTTTCAGATTACTTCCTTATCCACCGGGCCATCCGTTCTTCCATTTCTGTTTGGGTAAAGACGTTCCCTTCTTTGACGTCGGCTAGACCTCTCCTGACTTTTTGCATGACATAGAGATGATATTGAATGTCATCGAAAGAACAATCATCTGGCAGATTATTCATAAGATGACCCATTTGCTGTTTTACTGTTTGCATGGGCTTTACCTCCATAAAATATATTAATCCATAAACGGAAATTTGTCAACTTGTTTTCTACCGATTGGGAAAATAGGTGTTGCGGCATCCTGCTGCTTAAAAAAAAATACAGCGGAAAAAACCAGGAACTTATTGCGATCAAAATATGTAGACGCGACATCCTTGTCGCATTAATGGGCGAAGAATTAAATTAATGCGACTGGGATGTCGCGTCTACTTAAAATGGAGTGACTGCGGCCATGTCGGATTCCCAGACTTTTTTTGAAACTGTCAGTTTTATTCATTTTTTATACCGGGCCATCAGTTCATCCATTTCTGCTTGGGTAAAGACGTTCCCTTCTTTGACGTCGGCTAAACCTCTTCTGATCTTTTGGAAGTGCTCTGACCAATCTTTTTTAAAACCAGGTGTTTAATTTTTACAGCTAAATCGTAATAGAATTTGACTTCGTCAATTTCAGGGATATAAAAACTATCGGGGTAGCGGATATCTACACCAAAATCAGACAATTCCTCCACGTCAATATGGTTGAAGTCATTATCTATGGTAGCCGCTTGTTTCAGAAGAAATTCAATATTATGGGTTCTTGGGAAATCTATTTTATGAAATATCAAGTATGCTTTCAAATATTTTTCAGCAGCTTGTTGACAATGAAAACAGGCGGCATCTTTTACAATTTCATCTTCAGATAATTCCAATTCGTGTCTCACTATTGTTAAGTCGTTTTCGGCTTTTTTCAGCCAATTATCCAGGTATTGATTCATCACAGTGTGACCCCGGTCCGCATGGCTTCCCTGACCACGCTGCCGATCTTGTCTTGATAATAGTAAATATCTGTTTCGGTTTTAACCAGGACGTCCACGGGTATTGCTAGCAGGGCTAATTCTTTCCTGATCATACTGGCATAGCGTCGTTTGGCTTTCACATCCAGGTTTTGATTGCTGACGACGATGATATCGTAATCACTGCGGCAATCATTTTCCCCCCGGCTCCGGGAACCAAACAGGATGACTCGACTTCCAGGCAAGATATAGGAAATCGTGCTTTTTACATTTGCCAGATTCTGGTCACCATTTAATGTGTGTGCTTTCATAAGCGGATATTATATCTTTTTCAAGGATTTGTCAATATCAAAATTTGTATCTATTCAGTTTTTTGGCAATAGGAATTGATAAGATTCCTATAAGTCTCG
>CAZCVI010000027.1:0-83026 GCA_964502145.1 uncultured Clostridia bacterium | reverse complement strand
AATTGTTAATAGGCCGCAGGCCATTACCGCGAAGCGGTTTTGTCCAATTCCCATATTTCCCATACTTCCCATTAACTTGGCGGTGAATTCATGTCCAGCCCCCCCTTTTTTTTTAAATTAATAACAGCTTGATTTTTTCCTCAAGAATTGCTAAGATAGTATATTGTTAATCTGGTATATCTTGAAAATGAGGGAATAATTTGAATGCTGGTATATGAATTTAGACGTCTTATTAACGATCGCAAAAATGTTTACTTTTTTGCCCTGATACTGGGAGCACTACTTTATTTTGTTAATTCGGGAATCCGGGAGTATCTCCAGTTCCAAGCGGACAGAACCCAGGTGCTGGCTTATGAAAAAGCCCAGGTTAAAAATTTCCCCACCTACAAGCATTACAGTGGTTTTGGGTTCCGGGTGTTATTCGAACCCTCGCCACTCAGTATCTTCTTTAATAACAGCACGGTGCTCTTCGATATCGAGGGGAAAATCGACAACACGGAAGTTTTAAAAATCTACAATCTGTTCAAGGGGAAAAAGCTCTTTTATAACCGCGGGTACTTTAAAGATTTTTCCGGGTTCATTTTTTTTACGGGCAGTTTGCTGATGATTTATATGGGCATTATCGGGTTCCGTAGTATGGACCGGTTAAAATTTGAGCTGCAATTTTTATCTTTAAAAAAACTATTCATCCTTTCCACGGCGGTCCGTTTATTTTATCTTAATCTTTTTTTTGCCTTGGCAATGATGTTCTCGTTTGGTTTTGCGCTGTTGCAAGGTTTGTCTTTCTCAATGGTTGAAATCCACCATTATATTGCTTTTATGGTATACACCTTGATCTTGTTGAATTTCTTTTATTTTTTAGGTCTGCTGCTGGTGATCCTGTTGAAATTTAGAAAAACGTCCTATATATGGATGTTTATTTTATGGTTATTTTTTATCTTCTTGGCGCCAGACCTCAATCGTCTCTTTTTATTTGAAGATACGAAGAATTTACCGACCACGGCCTCGGTGGAAGCTGAAAAAGTAAAGCAATTATTGGACTTTGAATCCAATGTTCTGAAGGGATACGAGGTGGCGAAAAAAGACAAGGAAAAATTGCGCACCTTTTATACTACCTACATCAATCAATTCCTGGAGAATTTCCACTTGGCCAATAAAAACAAGGAAGAGTTTTTGAGCCGAATACTGGAACAAAGCATCCGCACTTATGAAACCCGCAGTCTGTTGTTTCCTACGCTTTATTACTTCTTTTTATCTGCGGAGACGTCCAGCAAGGGTTATTTTGGATACCTGGATTTTAAAGACCACATGATCGCGACCCATGAACAATTTTTACGTTTTTATTTCACGAAGTATTTTATCGAAAAGAGCAAAAAGGTAGAGAATTTTGTCAAGCACAATGAAAATTTATTTAAAGCCCGTAGCTATTTACCGGGAACATTCCTGTGGGCCTGCCTGCTTTCCCTGCAATACTGTTTGTTGATGGGAATAGCGGGGTTCATGTTATTAAAACGGTTGGTATATCCCCATGATTGAAACAAAAGGTTTAACTGTCCAAAAAGCGGACATCCTGCTGCATGCGGTCGATTTGACGGTTAATAATGGTGAGATTTATTTGTTAATGTGCCAGAGGGAACGATGCGCAACAGCTATTTCGGATATTTTTGCTGGCTTCATGCCCTTTCAAGACGGCCATATTTTTATGGATACCCAGCCACTTACGCCGCTGAATGGGGCACGGGCAGTATTCATCAACCGTCTGGAAAACCAAACGGATTTCGAACCGGATATGCGTCTGAAGGATATCTTGGACTTCTATAACTGCCGGGGCGATGTGAGTCGGAAAAGAGCGCTGGAAATCCTCCTCCTGTTCAATCTTTTCGATGAAGATTTAAATAAAAAAATCCGCCACTGTGACCCGATGGATTTTAAAGCCTTTTATCTCTCGCTGTTACTGGCCAAAGACTGGACCAATATTATTATCAACGATTATATCCGGGGTGAAGAACGGGCCTTTGAATTAAAATTCAACCGGGTACTGATCCAAATGAAAAACGAGGGCAAAGCGATCCTCTATTTAACGGGCGACATTTTTTATGCCTACCGCATTGCCGATCGGGTCAGCTTTCTTAAAAATGGCTACTTGGTCCCGGCGGAACCGATTATTTCAAGGGATTTTGAAGAACTGGACCCGATGGAAGTCTATAAAAAATACCTGATTTAAACGATGTTATTTGCCGATATTCTCCAGAAGGTATTTTTCAATTTTGCGATAGAGAGCGGGACGACCAATACCCAGGATTTTTGCACTGCGCTGGATATTATGACTGGTCATACGTAAGGCTTTCTCCACATGATTTTTTTCCACTTCATCCAGTGTTAGAAAAGAGACTTCCGGTAGTGTTCCTTTCTTGCCCTTTCTTAATTTGGGGGGTAGGTTCTGTACTTTGATCTCATCGTCATGGATAAAGGCCATGGTTTCGCCGATGGTGTTTTTTAATTCGCGGACATTTCCTGGCCAATGGTAATTGATGAGGAGTTCTTCAGCCTCTTTATCGACACGTTCGACCTGTTTGGAATGGGTGATATTGGCAATAGAGATATAATGATGAACGAGGGGCATAATATCGGCACTCCGTTCTCTTAATGGAGGAATACGGATCGTGATCTCTTCAAGGCGATAATAGAGGTCCTTTCTGAAATCGACTTCCCGTGAGGTTCCATCCAATAATTTATTGGTGGCGGCAATAACGCGGATGTTTAATTTTTTCGCTTCCCGGCTTTTGAGAGAGGATATTTCCCCGGATTCGAGAACGCGGAGCAATTTGGGCTGGATTTCGGGGTGCAGTTCGCCGATTTCATCGAGGAATATGGTCCCGGAATCGGCGAGCAGGAACTTGCCAGGATAGGCGTTTTCTGCCCCGGTAAAAGCACCCTTTTCAAAACCAAACAATTCGGATTCGGCGAGGTTGATGGGAATAGCAGCACAATTCACGGTGACAAAAGGGTTCTTACCACGTTGGGAGAAATTGTGTATGGCGTGGGCAATTAATTCTTTGCCGGTTCCGGTTTCCCCGGTGATTAAAACGGTTTTGTCGGATTGGGCGGATTCCTTGGCTTTTTTGATTACCTCGGACATGGCGCGGCTCTTGAAAATGATTTGTTTGAAGGTGGGGCTGTCTTTTAATTCATCTTTTAATTTCCGGTAATCGTCGAGATCGCGATTGAGATCAATGGCTTTTTTTATGGAAATAAGAAGCACGTCTCGGTCTACGGGTTTTTCCATGAAATCCAACGCGCCGCGCCGCATGGCTTCAACGGCGGTGTCAATGGTCCCGGTGCCGGAAACAATGATGATGCGATTGCGATATTGGACGTCGATTTTCTTCAAGATGTCGAGACCCGAACCATCGGGCAATGATAGGTCCAATAACACGAGGTCAAACGAACCATTTTTTAACTGTTTCAGGGCGAGTTTGACGGTTCCGGCTTCGCATACATTGTAATTATGCCGTCTTAAAATACTGCTCATACTCTCGCGAAAAGAGAGATCATCCTCAACGATCAAGATTTCAGGTCTGCTTTTCATTATTTTCCTCCGGGTAAAATAATATATACGGTGGTGCCTTCGTTATTGCTTTCTATTTCAAGGTCGCCTTTGATACTGCGCATGATCCCGTAAGAGATATAGAGTCCAAGGCCAGTACCTTCACTTTTGGTGGTGAAAAAGGGTTCGAGGACTTTATCCTTTATATCGGCGGGAATACCGGGCCCGTCATCTCTGATAGAGATGATATGGCGGGCATTTTTATCGATTTCCTTTCGTTCAGCATAGGTTTTTACGGCTATTTTACCGTGTGCGCCGGCGGCATCAAAGGCATTAAACAGAATATTAAAAAATACCTGCCTGAGCCGGTTCCGATCTATGGGTAAAGTATGGTCATTTTCCAATCGGGTGGTAATATCAAGGGCTTCAGGAATACGTTTACGGGGAATCTCGGCCAATGCTTCAACCACAAAATCATTGAGGGCAATCTCCTCTACTGCAATCTCTTTAAACTTTGAAAAACTCAATAAGGAACGAATAAATTGACTGACGCGGTGAATCTCATTTTTTATTTTTTGGCAGGAAGAGGTTAAACCGCTGTGCCCGATATTTCCGAGCTGATCGTTTATCTCCTGGACCTCCAGAAGCACGGTATTCATGGGTGTCTTTAACTCGTGGGCAATAGAAGCAACCATCTCACCCATGAGTACAAGGCGGTCGAATTTAAACAAGCGGTAATAGTTCCTGTCATTCTCGACTTCGAGTCGTTCGGTTTCAATGATTGGGATAAAAAGATGGGCGGCGGCTTGGATCAGTTTTTCAACTTCTTTGATGAGCCCCCTTTTTTTGGGGTCCATCCACCCTACCAGCAGACCGCGGTAATAGCGCCGACAGTGTAATGGAATAAGAAGATTGAGTTGGTACTTGTCGAGTAACTGATCGGAATTTTTATTAAAAATTTCATGGTAGATACTCTCGTTGGAATCCAGGAACATGGCGCTGTGGTGAGTGACAAAACTGCGAATGATATTGGATTGTTCATCAAGAGGAATCACCGGGTTATTGTCCACCACTTCGGGGTACGGGCTAAAACGGTTCCCGGTTTCGCTGCGGTAAAAAACAATGATCCGTTTGATGGGTAAATATTTTTCCATGATAATGGGCAATTGTTTCAAGTAATGAGCCATGGTTGGTGCCGTTCCAATAGTATCGGAAATGGCTTGAAGAAACTCATAATGTTTTAACTTTTCATTTTTCATTCTGCACCTTATCCACTTATGTGCCGGTTTAAACATTACCTCGCCCTGTCAAAGAGCAATGGTGAGGTGATATTGTCAACCGGTCACAGGTTTGTCCGTTATGTCTTTGGTATTGTTCCTGCACGGTTAACCGCGATTTGTTTATCAAGACACTGATTTGACTTGTTCATCGTATTTCCTTCCCGATACTTGCTATTGAATCATTGTATTATATTGTATTATTTTATATTAAATAAAAATAAAATACAACCTTCCTGTTTTTTTTCATGAATTCACTATCACGTTTTTGATGTGAGGGCATAAATTGGGGTTGACATGAAGGGCAATTTGGGGTAAAAATGAGGGATGGATAAAACAGAAAATACAATTAAATTGGAACGACGGGTGTTTAACGGGCATTATGTCAATGTACATGAAACTACGGAAATCATTTTGGGATTCACGGAACTGGGATTTCCCGCCGAGGACCTGCCACTTCTTTTTGCTGGACGCTGTAAGAAGGTGATTCATTTAAACCAGGTACATACGGATGGAATTTATTTTGCGAGCGCGATCACGGCGGGGGAAGAGCGGGATGGTGATGGTATTATCTTGGATGAAAAGGGAACGTTAGGGGTAATTCAGACGGCGGATTGCACGCCGCTTTTTTTCTGGGATGAATGGGGACAAACGGGCGGGGTGCTTCATATTGGTTGGCAAGGACTGCTGCATGGCATTGAAAAAAAAGCTTTAAAACTGCTGGACAATGCGAAACGGGGTGTGCCGCCTCAACAATTGCATTATTATCTGGGACCAGCGATTGAACAAAGCTGTTATGAGGTGGGGCAGGATCTGGTCGCTAAATTCGCGGGGAAAAGCTATGCCTCGGAAATCTTTATGCACCATCCGCAAAATAAAGAGAAATATCTGATGGATGTCAAAAAGGGAATTCGGGCTTCTTTGAAGGAGGCAGGAATTCCTGATGATAAGATCACGGATTCTTGCCTATGCACTTTTTGTGAAGTGCTTCGCTTCCCCTCTTACCGCCGTTATCGGGATTCGGGGGAGAGGATATATAACTTTTTGGTATTAAAATAAATGGATAAAGAAGCGTTATAGCCTTGTGAGGGACAGGATACCCTGTCCCTCACAGCTTTCAAATCTCCCGAAAATACGGGTTTATTTACTGTCTGATGGAAAACTATCAGTTGCTATACTTTTTCGTAGAGGTTATTTTTCGTCGAACTTTCTAAATACCAATGTTCCGTTGGTACCACCAAAACCAAAAGAGTTTGACATGGCGTAGGTAAAACTTTTGGCCAAACCGACGTTGGGTGTATAATTGAGATCGCATTCTTCATCTGGAGTAGTGTAGTTGATGGTAGGTGGAATAAATGAATGATTGATGGCGAGGATGGAATAGATGGCTTCAGCCGCCCCGGTAGCGCCGAGCATGTGGCCGGTCATGGACTTGGTTGAACTGATGTTGAGTTTATAGGCATAGTCGCCAAACACGTGTTTGATCGCTTGTGTTTCCATTTTGTCATTGAGGGGGGTAGAGGTTCCGTGTGCATTAATATATTCAATAGTCTGAGGTGTGATTCCCGCATCGTGGATGGCATTCTGCATAGAGCGGGTAGCACCACTGGCTTCGGGATCGGGGGCGGTCATATGGTAGGCATCACCGGTATAACCATAACCGATGATTTCGGCGTAAATTTTAGCGCCACGATTTACGGCATGTTCGAGATCTTCCAAGATAAGTATGGAGCCACCTTCAGCAATAATAAAACCATCTCTGTCCTTGTCGAAGGGTCGACAGGCTTTTTCCGGTTCATCATTTCGAGTGGACAGGGCTTTCATAACGGAGAAGCCAGCCAATCCCAATTCGGTGATGGGATATTCGGCACCGCCAACAATCATGATGTCTGCATCACCACGTTGAATGATCTTAAAGGAGTCGCCCACGGAATGGGTACTGGCAGCACAGGCGGTGACATTGGCAAAATTAGGACCACTGAACCCAAACTTTATGGAAACCTGACCAGTAGCCAGATTGGCAAGTGAAGCGGGTAAGAAAAAGGGTGAAACACGTCGCGCACCTTTTTCTATCATGACCTTCTTGTTGGCTTCGATAGTAAATATACCACCGATTCCAGAACCAATATAAACACCGGCGCGAGTTTTATCGATCTTATCGAGATTCAATGCCGAATTCTTGACTGCCTCGTCTGCGGCAATCAGGGCAAATTGAATATAGGTATCAATTTTACGGACCTCTTTGGCATCAAAATACATGGCGGGATCGTAATTTTTAACCTCTCCAGCGATATGGGAATTCATCTCGGACGGATCAAAATGTGTTATCCCAGAAATACCACTTCTGCCGTTACGGATATTTTCCCAGCTTTCCGGGACAGTTTTACCGACAGAGGATATGCTCCCCATGCCGGTAACAACTACCCTTCTCAGTTTTATAGTATTTCTTGTGAAATCCATTACTGTTTATAGTCTAGTGCCGATATAAGCAACGGCTGCACCGACGGTGTCTAATTTTTCAGCTTCGTCTTCCGGGATTTTCAGCTCGAAATCATCTTCCAGAGCCATAATCAATTCAACCTGATCCAACGAATCGGCACCGAGGTCTTCGACGAACTTGGCCTCTGTGGTAACCTGATCTTCACCGACATTTAACTTCTCTGCAACCACTGCTTTAACTTTAGCTAAAATCTCATCTTTTGTCATATTATTCTCCTATTTGAATTTTTAAATTAACAGTCCACCGGAAACATTGATCACGGTTCCGGTTATATATGAAGCGGACGGGGAAATTAAAAACAGTACCGCCTCGGCAACATCTTCTGGTGTTCCACCCCGTAATAAGGGGATATTGGTAATATACTCTTCTTTTACTTTCTCGGATAATTGTTCGGTCATTTCGGTGAGGATAAATCCTGGGGCAATAGCATTGACGGTGATATTTCGTTTCCCCAATTCCCGTGCAAATGTTTTGCTCAGGGCGATGACTCCGGCTTTCGAGGCGGCGTAATTAGCCTGACCTGCGGTTCCTCTAATACCGCTGATAGAAGCGATATTGACAATCCTGCCGAAACGTTTTTTCATCATCTCCCTGGAAGCGGCTTGGGAGCACAGAAAGGTGCCTTTAAGATTAATATCCAAAACCATATCCCATTCTTTTTCAGACATGCGCACAGCCAGGTTATCACGGGTGACTCCGGCATTGTTCACGAGAAAATCAATGGAACCCCATTGGGTAACGGTTGTTTTGACCAGATTTTCGGCATCATCGGGGTTTGACACATCGGTTTTGACGGCGATGGCTTGAACGCCGAAGCCGCGTAACATGTCGGCCACGGTTTCTGCTTCTTCGAGCATAATATCGGAGACAACCACGTTCAATCCTGCTTTTGCCAATCGGGTGGCAATGGCTTTGCCGATACCGCGGGCGGCACCGGTAACCACTGCATTTTTATTTTCGCTATACATTTCAGACATAGGTTAGCTCCTTGAAATGGTCTTGCATTCTCTCGATCTCCTGTGAAATCTTTTGGAGAACATTTTCCTTGATAAATTGTTTGCTCATGTGAATAGCATTATGAATAGCCTTGTCATTGGAACGACCATGGCCGATAATAACAATCCCATTCACGCCCAAAAGGAGTGCGCCACCGTGTTCGGAATAATCCATTTTCTTCTGAATACGACGGATAGAACTTTTGAGAAAAAAGAACCCTACCTTGGCGAGTACATTGGACATGATTTCTCGTCTCAAGAGAGAAAACATGACATCTACAACACCCTCGGTCACTTTTAACATGACGTTACCGGTGAAGCCATCGGTAACGATCAAATCAGCAGCACCGACATAAATATCGCGGCCCTCTACATTGCCAATAAAATTAATATCCATTGATTTTAAGATATTATAAGTGGATTTGGTTAATTCATTGCCTTTGGCTTCTTCTTCACCGATACTCATGAGGGCTATCTTGGGATTTTGGATACCCATGATCTGTTCGAGGTAGATTTTCCCCATGAGGGCAAATTGAACGAGGTTGCGGGGTTTGGAATCGACATTGGCGCCGACATCCATGAGGAGGGAGTGACCAGTAAGCGTGGGAATCATAATGGCGAGGGCGGGGCGTTCGATTTGTTTGAGGGTTCCTAGCACATCTCTGGAGATGGCCATCACTGCGCCGGTATTACCGGCGGAAACCATGGCCTGGGCCTTATTGCTTTTGACCAAGTCCAATGCTTTTTTGATCGATGTTTTATTGCGTTTGCGCCAATATGAAAAAAAATGTTCGCGCATCAATACATGTTCATGGGCATCGACAATTTCTAGATTGGTAGGGCAGTCGAGCCGTTGCTTTTTGAATTCTTTGCGAATCTCTTTTTCTTTGCCTACGAGGGCAATGGAGACATCATCATGTTCCTTCAAATAGTCGACGGCACCACGCACTACGACTTCGGGTGCAGCATCGCCGCCCATGGCATCCACTGCAATCATTATTTTTTTCATTCAGCTAGTAGGAACCCCAAACATGTTGTGTTCAGAGCGCCTATTCTGCTTGGCCTTTTATGACTTGACGCCCAGCATAGTACCCACAATTCAAGCACACGCGGTGCGGCAGTTTGGGTTCACTGCATTGGGGACAGGTTGATAAACTTTTTACCGCTATAGCATGATGTGTACGCCTTTTTGCGGTTCGTTGATGGGAGTGTCTTCGTTTTGGTTGTGCCATTTTTCACCTCTTTAATTTGCTAAATAGTAAATTCACGTCGTTTTCTTCAGATGTATTTTCACACTGACATTTTTCATGGTTCAAGTTGGTGCCACAACTGGGACAGATACCTTGGCAATTATTCTGGCAGGTTTGTTTGTTGGGCACACACAGATTAATTTGTTCCATTAATATTTTTCCGAGGTCGATTTTTTCACTCTCGAAAAAAATGTATTCCATTTCTTCGGGATTCAATTCGGAATGGGTGGGATCGATCAATGAAACGGGCATCAACATGAGGTCGAACTTGGAGTCCACTGCGAAACGGGTATCTTCGAGACAGCGGACACAGGGTAAGGAAAGAAGGGTGCTGACCTGGCCACGGAGCTTTATCATCTGTCCTTCGCGGCTAAGAAACACGGTATAATCTACAGGTTGGGTAAAAGTACCCTGATCTTCAATCAATAACTGGGGGTCAAGGGTTATGCTATCTTTGAGCAGTAGTCCCTGAGCACCAATTTTTTTTGTATCAATGAACATGTATCAATTCCTTATTTATCAATTCCTTACGTTTTCCTTGCTTTCGATGTTGTTTGTTTTAATCCGTCCTTATCAATCGGTCGTGAAAAAATTCATACGGATTATAAAAAAATTATTTTTAACAGATAAAATAGGTTTTTATCATATTTCGTGGATAAAGTCAAGGCTGGCCTAGTGACTCATTTTTAAGATACAGGTATATCCATCCATTTCAGCGTCGATGCGTTTTCTTTTTTTAAGCCACAAAAGGAGGTCGGGCCCTAACAATTCCTTGCGCCATCCATTTTCGAGAAAATCGGGAAAGTATTTATCGTCGGCTTTCATTTTGTTCATTTCGCGTCTGGGGAGGAGGAGTGCGGGGGAGATGTAATACTTTACGGCCTTCATTTTAACCAATTGGAAGAGTAATTCCATCATTACTTGGGCGTGAGGTGTGCCTTCTTCCTGGGGAGGGAGGTTTTCGAGAAGGCATTGTTCGATTTCGGTTATTTCCTGGTGGTAGAGTTGGTGAAAATGGGGCCAGTATTGGTGTAGGATGTGGTCTGGCAATGTGCGATCGTTCAGTAATGCCTCTTTACCGGACTTGATGCTTTTGGTAATGGTGCTGATGTGGCGAGTTTTTAAAACATCGTTGAGTGGGCAATTGGTTTTGGCTGCCTCGTCATGACGCCACTGGTGGAGGCGTATTAAAAATATTTTCTGTTTTTTGGAGAGGTTGCGCAGGGGTAAATCGGCAAAACATTCGGCAGCGTCACGATCAAAATAATCGGGTTCTTCCCAACGGAGGCTTTCTTCCATGGTCCAGGATAATTTCTTGCGATGGGAGAGTTTCTGTTTTAAGACATTCATGAGGGGGTAGAGGTGGATGACATCGCTGACTGCATATTTTAATTGTTCCTGGGTGAGGGGGCGTTTTTCCCAGTCGGATCTCATTTCTAATTTACTGATCTTGGTTTTTAATTCTTTTTCGACGATGGTTTGGAGGCCGAGGGGGTAATCAAAATCAAGGAATCCGTAGGATAATTGGGTGTCGAAGATATTGCGGGGTCTGACATGGTATTCGAGGGCAAGAATTCGGTAATCGTTTTCGCCAGCGTGGGTAATTTTCAGAATGGAGGGATCTTCGAGAAATTTAATAAAGGAAGGGATATGGGGCAATTTTATAACATCAATGATATAATTACTGATGGGGGTGACGATCGAAATCAAGCAGAGTTTATTGAAATAATACCGTTCGGGAATAAATTCGGTATCAAAGGCGAGCCAGTCGATCCCTTTATTGTCCCGGAAAAAGAGGTCGAGTTTAGCGCTATCTTCAATCAATATCCAATCCTGATTGTGGTTGACATTATCTATTAAATTATGCATGGTTATATATTACCATATTACGGCTTGTAAGTCAGCTTTTTTTTTATGGTTGACGTAAATTGGTGGGCTTTTTTTTGAACAGGGGGGGATGGACTTTCCTCAAATTTGCTGGTGAATTCAGACGGATAAACCCGATTGTATTTTTACTGATTGTATGGTATTTTATTGGGAGTATAATTGGTGAAATGACTGGTAAAAATGGGAAAAAGTACGGAGGACAAGATGTCTGATAAAAGAAAAGTGACGGATGGTATTGATCTGATCACTGAAGCATTGGAAGTTTTTAGCGTGCCGGTGGCAGGGCAAGATTCGTTCTTTAAGGACAAGGTGATGGTGGATGTGGGGTGTGGGGCGGGACATCTGGCAAGAGAATTAACATCACGGGGAGCGCGGGTGACTGGGATAGATACGCCTGAAATGGTAAAAAAAGCGCAAGAATATACGGCAACTGGAGACGAAACCTATCAGGAAGGTGGAGGCGAATGCTTACCGCTGGAAAATGACTGGGCAGATGTGGTTATCTTTTTTGCGAGTCTTCATCATATCGAGGTGGACAAGATGCGGGAGGCTTTAAAAGAATGTTACCGGGTACTGAAAAAAAACGGGTTAGCTATTATTGTAGAACCTGTTATTGTGAAAGGTACTTGGTCTGAACTGGCGAAATTGTTGAGGGATGAAACAGAAATCCAAAAACAGGCTCTGGCCACGATAAAAAGTGCGGATCAGATTGGTTTCATGGCTTTAAAAGAAGAATCGTTCTATTTTGAAAGG
This sequence comes from uncultured Clostridia bacterium, assembly GCA_964502145.1. Classification (GTDB taxonomy): domain Bacteria; phylum Acidobacteriota; class Aminicenantia; order UBA2199; family UBA2199; genus CAZCVI01. Next base: position 70,817 of record CAZCVI010000027.1, on the reverse strand, counting down.
ACGCTGGACGACTTTATCACACAGCTAAACGATCATGAAGCGGATGAAAATAAGCGCAAGGAATATATCCGTGCGGGGGAAAAAATATTGGCGGATTTCAGCAGTAAAGCACACATTGCAACGGCTGATTACCGCTTTAAATCGAATTGCCGCTTGAACATCCTGCAAAAAAAATAAGGAGAAACGTTTAAACTTCACTGCCACGCAGGGAATAAGGGCCGACGTTTTCAACACGTAAACGGGTGAATTGGCCAACGGGGGTGGTGGATTTGAGATTGACGACACGATATGTTTCGGTGCGTCCGATGACATCGCCTTCTTTTTTGGGATTTTGCCCGGTAATTAAAACGTCAACAGTGCTACCGATGAGGGCTTTGTTGTTCTTTAATTGAATTTCTTTTTGGAGGTCTTGCAATTGGTAGAGCCGGGCTTTTTTTACCTGGATGGGAACATCATCTGCCATTTTATAGGCTTTGGTAAAGGGACGGGGGGAGTAAAGAAAGGAAAAGATATTCTCATATTGAACCTGTTCTACGAGTGACAGGGTCAATTGGAAATCATAATCGGTCTCGCCGGGATAACCGACAATAAAATCGGAACTGAAGGTCATGCCGGGTACTTTCTTTTTGAAACGATGGATGATATCGAGGTATTGGGGACGGGTATAGATGCGGTTCATTTTTTTTAAGATACGGGTAGAACCGGATTGGGCGGGAAAATGAATGTTGCGGGCTATCTGGGGGTGCCGGGCCATGACGTCGATCAATTCATCATCGTAATAACCGGGATAAGAGGTGATAAAACGAATCCATTTTACTTTCACTGTGGCAGCGAGATGCTCCAACAAGTCGGTGAATTTCATGTTCTTGGTGGGATCGTCCCAGCGGTTGACATTCTGACCGAGAAGAATGATCTCGGGGTAATGATTGGCGGCGAGGTATTGGGCTTCCTGGATAATTTTATCAAAAGGGCGGTGCTTTTCGCGGCCACGGGTGAAGGGAACTATGCAATAGGAACAAAAATTATCGCATCCTTCCATGATGGCAATAAACCCGGAGACGAGATTGTCACGGGCGGCGATCTGGGGGACGGATTCCTGCCATAAACGGGAGAACTGGGCCTTCACTCCACGGGTACGTTTGGTAATGATTTCATCGAGGATGGTGTCGATCTGATAATACTGGTGGGTGCCAATGATATAATCTATGTTGGGGTTGCGTTGGAGTATCTTTTCTTTTTCTGATTGGGCAACACAACCGGCGACAAAAATAATCTTGTCCTTGGACATGCGCCCGGCATAGGAGAAAATCTTATCCTGGGGTTTTTGCCGCACAGCACAACTATTAATGATGATGACATCGGCCTCGGTATCATCATGGGAGAGGGTTAAGCCTTTATTTTCAAGGATATGACGCATTTTCTCGGAATCATTGACATTCATCTGACAACCAAAGGTTTTAATATAGAATTTCATTTGCGATTTATATTTTTCTCCAAAAGCGAGCGGGCAGCCTTTAAAACATCTTCATTGACGTTGCTACCGACCATTAAACGTCCGATTTCATTTACTCTTTCGTCGAGAGACAACTGGTTGACATAACTATAGGTCTGGTTCTTCTTAAACTCCTTGGACACGAGGAAATGATTATCGGCAAAGGAGGCGATCTGGGGTAAATGAGAGATACAGATGACCTGATTATTTTCTGAAATACGTTTTAACTTTTCCCCGACGAATTCAGCGGTTTTTCCACCAATACCGGCATCAATCTCATCAAAAATATAAGTGGAATCGATATCATCGCGGATGATGGATTTTAAAACGAGCATTAAACGGGACAACTCACCACCAGAAGCAATATCTTTGATGCGCCCGGGTTCCTGGCCGGGATTGGAAGAAAAGTAAAATTCGACCCGGTCTGTGCCTTTATCGGACAAGAGGTCCAGGGAGGGTTCAATCTCTTCAACCATAACGATGAACTTGGCTTTGGGCATTTCCAATTTTCGCAACTCCATTTCAATGATCTTGCTCAATTCAGCGGCTTTTTTTTGCCGTCGTTGGCGCAAGGCCACATTGAGGGTCAAATATAGGTCAAAACCTTGATCAATGATTTTCTGACTCTCCTTGAGACTGAAATTCATATCGAGCAAAAGGTTTTTCTCTTTGACAAGATCGTCCCGTTTTTTCAGTAATTGCCCGAGGTCCATGTGGTATTTGGATTTGAGGCGGTTGAGACGTAATAGTTTATCGCTGAGGTCATTCAACTGGTCCTCGTTATATTCGACGTGACCGATAAGGTTGGAAAGGGTGTTGGAAAGTTCGGGCAAGAGGTCGTAAAAATGTTTGAGCTCATCGTTTAACCCGCTGAGTTCGGGGTATATCTCCTTGAGATAATCCATATCTTTGAGGTGTTTGGCCAAAAGGTTATACACGGAGACATCTTTCTGATAAAAATCACCGATAATACCATTGGCACGGGTGAGGATTTCCTCGGCGGAAGAAAGTATTTTGAGTCGTTGTTCATAGAGTTCATCATCGCCGACATTCATTTTGAGGTTGTTGATTTCTTCAATCTGAAAATTGATAAAATCGAGGTTCGCAGCGGTTTTTTCACCCTTTCGTTTTAAAGCGTCGAGTTGGTTGAGGAGTTCTTTTAAAACCTGATACTGCCGGGAAACACCGTCAAGGAGTTCCTGGTTACGGGAATATTCATCGAGAAAAAGACGGTGGTTGGCTGCATTAAGTAAAAAAATATGCTCGTTTTGACCGTAGATATTAAGAAGAGACTCGGCTTTTTCTTTTAATTGGAAAAAAGGGACCATGTTGCTATTGATAAAGCAAAGGGATTTTTTCCGGCTGACCTCGCGACGCAGGACATATTCGTCTTCACCCTGGGTGAACATGGCTTCAACGACAAGATTGTTATCCTCGCCACGGATGACATTGTCAGGCACCTTTTTGTTCAGGAAATGATTGATGGCACCTATGACGATAGATTTACCAGCTCCGGTCTCGCCAGTTAAAACGTTTAAATTAGGGGAGAAACGCAATTCAGCTTTTTCCACCACGGCAAAATTTTCTACTTTTAGATAATCTAACAAGAGACACCACCTATAATCAATAAGATAATCAGCATCATCAGGATCATTGCATCAGAAAATATAAAAGAGGGAGACGGAAATAGAGGTCTGGGAAAACAGGGTAATGGCGGCATTAAGATCAAAATGATCGCCCAATTCATAATAGATTCCACAAACAACCCCAAGCAACCGTTTTTGTTTATATGAGAGAGTTTCTGCCCCGGTTACAATGCCCACTGTTTCCTGGATGGAGGTGTTGCCGTGGATGAGGTTTAAACGGGGACCAGCGAAGAGGGTAAAACCGGTGAAACCGTCATATTGGAAGTGTAATTCGATGGCCGCTTGATTAAATGAATTTTTCGCGAGGGCAGAGTTGGAGGGAACAGGGGGTTGGAACGGGATATCTTTTTGGAAACGTTTGAAAAAGAGTAATTCAGCCTGTGCAGCAAGGGAGAAATCTTTCCATGATAAAAAATCGGATTTGGCGCGCATGCCAAACATCATGGATTTGAAGTGCTGGTCGTCGACGCGTAAGGGTAAGGGTAGTTGCGCGAAATCGACAGGGTCTTTGAAGGCATTGGAATTGTAGCCGCCAAGAACACCGAGGGTGAGATACTCGTTTAGGTCCACATCAACTTGTAAAGCGAGAAAAGAGTAATCCAGGGAGCCAGGGATTTTCTTGTCACCAAGAGTGATGGCCGCTCGATGATAAGCGGCATTTATGCCAACAGTAAAATCCAATTCCTTGGAAGGACTCTCTTTCTCCTGGGAAAACACGGGGAACGAGACCAAAAGGATCGCGGTCACGATTACCAAGAACAGCCAATAATTTTTGATTCTCATCGTTTTATCCTCTCACATTTGCGTTAACTATGTTTCACTGAACATAACAATATACCGAAAACTGCTTGAAATGTCAATGAGGAACGATGAAGCAAAAAAAAAAGAATGGTTAATTCATCTTTATTTGGGTTCAATCGTGATTTTAATGGATTTCTTCACCGCCGCGCCATTTTTATCGGTCAACACGAAAACGAAGGCATAACTGCCGATGAATCCGGGACCAGGTGACCAGGAAAAGGTCCGGCTTTTTTTGTCCAAGGTGGAACCAATGGGCAATTTAGTTAATGTGGTGCCGCCACTCATATAACCTTGGATAGCGGTATACTTTTCTCCCAATTGGATGGAGATGGGTTCCATTTCTTTGATCACAATCTGGAAGTTCCCGTTTTGTTCCGGTAGTAATTCTTGGTATTCATCTTGGAAATTAAAACCGTTGTGGAAAGATAGTGGTTCTACTGTATCCATGGGTAAGGTAGCGATGGTTTGCGGATGAATTTTTGTCGCTGGAATAGAGTATTGTTGATCTTTATCTGCCGGGGTGTTTTGAATCGTGAAGTATCTGCTGCCAATCCCATCCGTATTACCTGCATTGTCTGTGGCGGTCCATTGGATGGTGTGCAACCCGTTGGAATATTTAGTGGTATCGAGATAAAAATAGCCCACTGCACCATTACTATTGGCGTAACCGGGAAAAAGCGTGGCAATATCGACGCGATAGTTATTGTAAATGGGATGGCCTTTGTGGACCCCATCGACCCACACGCGAATAGTAGAACCCTGGGTGGGAATTTTATTGGGTTGGGGTGTTAACACCCAGCCCCAGTTGGTAAAATAGCTACCAGAAGCAATGCCACCCTGGGTGGGTGTATCTATAGCCCCAAAAGGTTTAACGGCATGAGCATTATCGACCAAAATTGTTTTTGTTCCCAAGCGGGTGGTTTTCCCGGTGAAATCCGTGGCAATCGCTGAAAAAACATAGGTGCCATTTCCACCATCGGGCAAGAAATGGGTGAGCATCATGTATCCCCAACCTGCTTTGGTGTTATCTGGGTATTGGGGATAGGCGGAGGCGACATCGGGCCTGGCCCCTTCAATAAATATTGCCTCGCCAATAAAAATGGCAGTGCCTGCCTTGTTCAGATATATCTTGACACTCTCAAGCCCACCATCATCCAATGCCCAACCGGTAACGGCGATGCTCCCAGAAACGGAAGTGCCATTCATCGGCGTCTCAAAGAAACCAAAAGGTGGGTCTTTTTCAGGTAAAAGAATACCGCATTGGTCTTGATGCACTTCCCATTCTGGATCATGGTGGTTAAGCCACTCTCTAAGACCGGGGTCGGTGGCATAAAGACAATTATAACTCATCTTTAATTCAACGAGTGCGCCGAGATTGGTAAAACTACGCGGAATAGCGCCGCGCAATTTATTGCGGAAAAGATAAAGGTCGGTTAAATTGCAAAGAATGCCAATTTCATTGGGAATTCTTCCGTCCAGTTTATTATCATGCAAATAAAGCCTTTCCAAATTACTAAGCGCGCCAAATTGGGAAGGGATATGGCCACTCAATTGATTGGTGTCGAGCAACAGACGTCTGATATTACTAAGATTACCCAATGTAATGGGGATACTGCCGCTGAGTTGGTTACTTCCCAGACCAAGCTGTTTTAAATTATCCAGATTTCCCAATTCTTCGGGGATACTCCCGCTCAAATGGTTGACAGCCAGGAGCAGGAGCTCCAACTTGCTCAGGTTTCCCAATGTGGCAGGGATATTGCCGCTCAATTGGTTTTCAAAAAGTATTAAGAACCGCAAGTTCCGCAGGTTACCGAATTCTGGCGGGATACTCCCGCTCAATTGGTTCTGAAAAAGATTCATATGTGTCAAACTCCCCAGATTCCCCAATTGCCTGGGCATGGGGCCGCTCAATTGGTTATCATAAAGTTCAAGATGTGTCAAATTGGCCAGTTTCCCCAATTCCGCGGGAATACTCCCGCTCAGTAGGTTCCCACCCAGCCATAGACCTTTCAGATAACTGAGATTACCCAATGCGGCGGGTAGGGTTCCCTTCAAACCCAATCCGATCAAACTCACTTCGATCACATGATCGGTTTCCACATCAATTCCCACCCAATCTTTTTCTGTTCCTGGCAGCGCAAAGCCATCGGTATGTAGCGGTGGTGTTTTCCAGCCAGAATTCATACTCCAGTTATCCCCATCGGTACTATTATAAAGCGCGATCAATGCGGCGCGTTCGGTGGCGGGAATGGCTCCTTGAACCAATCCTGAAAATAACCAGACGACACACACCAAAACAAGCAAAACATAATTTGTTTTCATTTTTTCCCCCCTATTTTTTTGTGTTTGTTGTTTTTATTTTATTGTATGCTAACTATTCACGCCGGGTTCGTTCCTGGCAATTGACACCGGGAACCTCTTCGATCCAACCGATCCACCAATCGCCAGCTTGTTTCACCAGCGCTGTATATATATTCTCCACAAAACCTCCTAAGCATAATATAAACTAAAAAAAAGAAAAAATCAACTATTTATATTATCCTGAATCCACCGCCAAATTTTAAAAAGAGCCACGGATAACCGTGGCACGCTGGACTATCTGGACATACTGGACTTACTGGACAAACTTGAAAAATAAACGGTTTTATGAAGTCCAGTAAGTCCAGAATGTCCAGTATGTCCAGATAGTCCAGTTTTTTCAGAAACTTGGCGGTGAATTCATGATTTCCCTGAATTCACAGTCGAATTGATGGGAGGTATGGGATAAACAAAAATGTTCCCATTCCGCCCATCAAAGCCATTTTATTTTTCCAGATTATTCAGTGAGAAAGCCAGCTTCTTTCAGAAGTCCGAGGTCGAGGTTGCCATAAAGGGGGAATTTGGCCAATAATGCTTGAATACGATTCTGCGCTTGCGTCATCACTGCTGCCGGAATCTCGTATTTACCTTTACTGACCTGTCCTTTATTTTTTCCTTTCGCCACCACTTCTGCTTTCGTATCTTTCAGAACCGTTTTGACAATGCGGGCGATTTCTTTCATCTCTTCCGTGCCCATACCCAGGGTCGTCGGCGCTGCCGTTCCTAAACGCAAACCGCTCGTATACCAGGGACCATTGGGATCAAAAGGAATCGCATTACGATTCAACGTGATATTGCACTCTCTTAAAGCCGATTCTGCCTGCCGTCCAGTCAGACCAAAACTTTCAGCCACATCCAACAACATCAGATGATTATCCGTTCCGTCCGTGACCACTTTCATCGACTCTTTCATGCATTCTTCAGCCAGAGCTTGGCAGTTTTCCACGATCTTGTGGGCATACGCCTGGAATTCTGGTTTTAATGCTTCTCTGAAGGCCACCGCTTTAGCGGCCATAACATGGGAGAGCGGGCCACCCATAAAAGAGGGGCAGCCTTTGTCAACCCAGTCTGCATATTCTTTTTTACAGAGCACGATCCCGCCTCTGGGGCCGCGCAACGTCTTGTGCGTCGTCGAAGTCACCACGTGAGCAAACGGAATCGGGTCATAATCGCCCGTAAATACTTTACCCGCCACTAAACCGGCAAAATGCGCCATATCAACCATGAATACAGCACCCACTTCATCTGCCAGTTCGCGCATCTTGGCAAAATTTATTTTGCGTGGATAGGCACTGTAACCCGCTAACAAGATGAGTGGTTTAATCTCGTGCAGTTGTTTGCGTAGGTCGTCCATTTCGATGCGGTATGTTTTTGGGCTCACCGAATAGGTATAGCTGTCAAAGAGCAAGCTGGAATAATTAAAACGGTAACCATGCGTAAGATGTCCGCCCGAATAATAATCCAGTGCCAACATCTTCTGGCCATGGAACGCTTGTCTAATTTTTAACCAGCCTTCAGCCGAGACTTTGGAGAGGTTTTCATCTTCGCCCAGTTCTTTGACCAGTGGTTCTTGGATGCGTTGCGAGAGAATCGCGATATAAGCGGCGAGGTTGGCATCGGAACCCGAATGGGGTTGAACATAAGCGTGTTCCGCGCCAAATAGTTCGCAAGCCAGTTGGGAGGCTTCCGCCTCGATGTTGTCGACATTATCGCAGCCAGCATAAAAACGATGATGGGCGAAACCTTCAGCGTATTTATCGGTTAACAAAGTTCCTTGGGCCATTTGCACGGCCAAGGAGGAAAAGTTTTCACTGGCGATTAGTTTGAGGTTGCGGCGTTGGTCGTGGAATTCACGCACGATGGATTCGGCTACAGTGGGAGAGGTTAAACGGATGTGATCGAGGCCAGCATAAAACGCTACCGCGGCGGGGTCTAATGCCGCGCCCTGTAAGCGGTTCAGATACAAGGGCAAAGCACCTTGCCCTTCAAATTGCATATTATTATTCATGATATATCTCCTTATAATTTATAGTATAACGCCGGAATTGATAAATTTTCCGGTTAATAGTTGATTTTAAAGTATTTCAAATATTTTGTCAATTCTTTCGGCGGTGTTGAATCCACCGCCAGTTCTTTGAGGGTGCCTTAAAATCAAGTGGGAGGAATGGGAATTATGGGAATAATGGGAGGAATGGGATTTTTTTGTTTATCCCATAATTCCCATTCTTCCCATAATTCCCATTCTTCCCATTAAGTTGCCAGTGAATCCAGGCGGTGTGGGTTTTATCTTCAGAGCGATTAAACGATGAAGGAAACGTGGCGCACGAAGTAGAAAAAGAAGAAAAAATAGTCGCGGAAAAGGAAAAAAGCCTTCGTTTGGATGATATCTTGGTACTGGCATGGGTTTTTTTTTAATATACGGGCGAATCCAAGGACTGGAACAACCATTCCCTTTAAAAACGACCGGACAATGTGTCAATGTTATAGTGATATTAATGCCAGCAGGTGGGAATTGGTTCATTGTAGTGAAGCAAGAAGCTAAAATACTGGAATATTAGCAATAACACTTCGAATTTGTCTCTTGTCACAAGTGAAGTGAGTGTTGTAAGGGCGAAACGTGTCAATGCAGTAGTAAAACAAGAGATATTTCTGGTTCAGTTGTCTTTTTTCGTGGTCCTGTTGTCTTTTTCCGCAGTCCCCTTGTCTTTTTCCGCCGTTTTCTTGTTGTTTTTCGTTGTCCTTTTGTTGTTTTCCCCGGTTTTGTTGTCGTTTATCGCCGTTCTGTTGTCGTTTATCGCCGTCTTTTTGTTGTTTTTCCCGGTCATCTTGTTGTTTTTCCCAGTTATCTTGTTGTTTATCCCGGTTCGGTGGGATTATTGCAGAATAACTGGTTCAAGTTTGCGTTTGAGCTGTCAAATATCAACAAGTAGTTTTTGGTTCTGAATTCTGATGATTATATGTTACCGAATTGAGTTTAAAAAGTCAAGCGGAAAAAAAAAATATTTTTTTTTATTTGGCGGCGAAGGAGGGAAGAGAAAAAAAACGCTGACGAGGTTTTTCTGTTCCAGTTTAAGATGAATGTGAGGAAGCCAGAGTCAGTCGACCTCGGTTGATTACCTCACCCTTAACATTAAAAGGCATATAACTCAAATGAGGTTCCGTTTGAGGTGTAGTGTAAGAAAAAATAATTCACATTCATATCATTGACAAGCACAAGATGTCGTGTTAAAATAGGTCATATGTTATAAATAATGGAAAATCATCAGAGGTCTGAGAAATGGTCCAAAAACAAGAAGTGAAGAATTTGATGGCCCCAATATTGTGCAAAATGAGAATTATTGAATTGACATTAATTTAGGAGACACGATAATGAAAATGAAATACGCATTTATCCTTACATTGCTATTGCTTGTGATTTTCCCTGCCGCGATTACTTCTGGCAAGGACACCTTCAATCAATGGAAAGGAAGCGTGGAAACCAAAAATGGGATAACCTTGGTAAAAAATACAGACAAACCCCTCTTTGGACGTATTGTTTTGGAAACAAAAGAGGATTTGGTCTTGAAATATGGGCGAGATGAAGATGATGTGTTTGGCGACATTATCGCGGTCGACCTCGATAAAGAAGACAATATCTATATACTTGATTCGCAACGATTGCTCGTTACCTCATTCGGAAAAAATGGTAAATTTCGCTTCCAATTTGGCTCAAAAGGGGCTGGACCTGCAGAATTTGAAGATGTTCGCGATATGTTTATCAGTAAAAACGGAAATATCAATGTTCTGGATCCAAGAATTATCCAAATTTTTGATCGCACAGGAAAACCCTTACGACAATTCAAACTGAATCATTCTTGTTTTGACTTTTTCATCAATGAAAAAAATCAGTATATCATTTCCTTCTACACCTTTAACAAAGATGTCTCAGTCAAGGAGCTCGTGGCTGCATATTCTACTTCTGCATTAAAAACTGAAAAAGAGCTAGGGCGATATCCTTTGGATAAAATAGTAAAACGAAAACTGGGCCAAGGATTTATGTTCTATAATGTTCCTCACGATTATCAGCCCGCGTTTTGGTTTGCCCGCTCCTTGGCCAATAAATGCGTTTTTGGATTCTCCAACGATTACAAGCTAAAAGTGGTCGATGAAAATGGCCACATTCTGAAAATAATCGAAAATGCAGAAAAAGCCGTTGACATATCCAGTAAAGAGAGACAAATAATACACGACGATCTTGCTCCAAGATGCAAAGAATGGCCCAAACAAGTTTTTGAAGAGACCCTCCAATTTCCAAAACAACGCCCTTTCTTCCAAAAAATTCTGGTAGATGATATCGGGCGTATTTTTGTCCAAAGAGTGAGACCTGTACAAGAAGGGGAAAAAAATAAAAAAGAACCCCATCTGTTTGATGTCTATGATCAAGAAGGTCGCTTCATCTATCAAGCTCAACTCCCAGTCAGTCCAAATTTAATCAGAAACGGTTACCTCTATTACATCGACACCATCAGTGATGAGGATGAGATTTTCGTCAAACGGTGCAAAATAACCAACTGGCAAGCACTGAAAACCTCTGTGATAGGAAAATAAGTGTGGCGCACGAAAAAAGATTTGCCCCTCTTCTTTTAAAACTACCGGAGTCCCGCCCCTTACAAAATCGTCAGAGCAGTTAAAATTTTTTATCGGTGAAAGGTTTCTGTTTTTCTCAAAAATGTATTATAATAGAAACTTAGAGGTTCATATGCTTTCTACTGGAGGATAAGATAGAATGTATAAGAAAATTAAGATTGAAAATTTCAGGGGCATGGCCAACCTGGAGCTAAACGACCCACAGCAGTTCAATCTCTTTGTGGGGAAAAACAACTGCGGAAAAACGAGCCTTTTGGAAAGTATCTTTTTATTGACTGGTCCCACCAATGTGGATTTACCTGTCCGTATCAATTTTTTTCGAGGCTATCATTTATCCGGCGAGTACTCGTGGGAACTTCTTTTCAACAAAATGGAAACCCACTCCCCCATCCGACTATATGGAGATATCCCACAATTAAAAGAAGAACGGTGGTTAACCATCAAACCATTAAAAGAGGAATCCTTTTCGAAAGTTGACCCCCATGTTCCCCTTTTTTCAATAGAGGATAGCCAAGTTTCACGCGCCAATAGGACCAATGGACTGTCCATGGAATTAAAAATCCAGGGGTCAGAGAAAAAAAAACCGCAGACTTTTTTATCGGAGATTAGAGTGACAGGCGAAAACACGGGAAAAAATAGTCCCAAGAGTTTTCCAAGTTCTTTCCCGGGAATTTTTCTGACGCCCAGAACAATCAATCCCGATGAAGCCAGACGTTTTAATGAAGTACAAATCAGGAAACAGGAAAAAAGTATTTTAAAAATACTGCAAAAGGTAGAGCCACAATTAGCGGATTTATCTATTGGCGCGGACAATATATTATATTGCGACATGGGGTTCCCCAAACGACTGCCTTTAAATGTGGCAGGTGAAGGATTAAAAAACCTTTTATCCACTATCTTAGCAATATATAATGCGTCGGGTGGTGTGGTATTAATTGATGAAATAGAAAATGGGTTTCACTACTTGACGCAGGAAATACTGTGGGAGGCTATATTTGAAGCAGCCATCACGTTTGATGTCCAGGTTTTTGCCACGACCCACTCCTATGAAAATGTCCAGGCATACAGTGCAGCCTATGAAAAACTAAAGGATAAAGATGATTTACTCAGGCTCTTTCGCATGGAGAAAGAATTGGACACGATAAAATTGGTGGATTTTAATCACGAGATGCTTAAAGCAGCCATTGAGAGTTATTGGGAGGTTCGCTGATAATGATAAAACAACCCAAACCCAATCCAATTACCAAAACAAAATTACTGGCAGTGGAAGGGAAAGACGAGATAAATTTTTTCGAGGCGTTGTTCAAGTGTTCACCCTTGCATAAACGCCAACATGAGAATCTCTGATTCTCGTCCTGAATTCACCGCCAACTTAAAAATACTATCTAAAGCCACGAAGGAATTACCCACTCTATTCAGAATATAGCCCTATAGCCTATGCCTTGAACAGTTACATTTTTTCTAGGTAATGAAATCGCCGAATTGTTCAATCCAGGTGTGGAAAATGGGTACACGCAAGCGATAGAATTCTTTTTCAGGCAGGATGAAGCCATGTTCGCGCAGGGAGAAGAGGGCTTTTTTATCGGTGGGCACGGTTCCGGCAATTATCTCACGCACGGCTTGTTTGAGAGCGGGATTTTCGCAGAATTGCCGCCAAAACACATCGGTCACTCCATTTTGGGGGCGATATACGTGGGATTCCAATACTTGATTTAGGTCTGCGGCAGTCATTTGGCTGCGGTGGGAGGTGTTGGCGATGTCGACGATCTCGTGGCAGATGCGTTGCACGAGGGTAGGATGACCTTGGGTTAAATAATAGATTTGTTGAATGACGTCATCGGGATAATCCAAACCGGCGACCTCAATCAGGCGACGGGTTTGTGGGGCGGTGAGATAATCGACTTCCAAGAGCACGGCTTGCACGAAATAATCACTCCACCGGGGCTGGTCTAGCTCGGAAAAAAATGTGGCACCAACAAAGAGGAACACGATTTTGTTTTGATGTTGTGAAAAACTACGCATGGCATCAAGGAGATCAGCAGCTTCGGCGGGTGAGGTTTGCAATCGGCGGTGTAATTTCTCGTATTCGTCAAAGGCGAGAATGATTTTATAATCTTTTTGGGCGGCGGCTGTTTCTAATTGCGATTGTAGAATTTTCCATGTTTGCGACCAGTTTGAGTTGATGTCAGGAAGAGGCAAGGGGATGGGAAGTTGGAGGGTTTCGTGGAATGTTTTCTGAAGATCGGTAAACCATTGATGAACGTTGTCCAAGTCTAGTAAATCAAGGACAACAACTTTGAAGCGGGGGCCAAGGATGTGAGGCAAGAATTTAAGTAGCGTGGTTTTACCTACGCGCCGCTGGCCGTGAATCAAAAAGAGGGGCATTTGGGGGGAAGCGAGGATTTTCTGTTGGAGGGACTCTTTGAGGTCGTGGCGTTCCATAAAAATCGGCTGATCAAATTGTGGGTCCAATGAAGGACCGGCGCGGTAGTAGTTACGGGTGATGGGTTCGGTGGTTTGGGCAATCTGTTGGAGGCGTTGATGCTCTTCTTGAGCACATTGTTGCCATTGGGTAAGGGTGTCCAGGTAATAATGGTTCCAACGAGAGGATTCTTGTTTGAGGGTTATTTCCCGAAATTGTTCTAAACCGACTTGGAAACGTTCGAAGTATTCCATTTTAAGTCCGATACTGTTTTGTTGTTGGGAAGCAAGCAATTCCTCCCGCAGGGTGGTGATTGTTTGAAACCATTGATCGGAAGGTTTGAATTTGGGTTTATCTTTACTGATTAAAGGAAGTTCTTTTAATATATCAGCATCCAAAGGATGGAGTCGCCATTTGCCGGCGATAGCGGTATGGGTGAGAAACATGGCCAGATTCTTTTGCAGGGGGCGGTATTCAATAAGAAAATCGATAAAGCGGGCAGCTTCTTCGGGATTCTCAGAGGTTCGCCTGAGTAATTTTGATTTTAGGCCAAGGATAGGCAACCATATCAGGCTATCTTGCCAATAAGGGTTGCGGTTCAAATGATTTCTATACATCCCGGTAAAAAGATAATAAATATAAAAAGGGAAAATACGTAAATTTCCCAAAAGCCAACCCAGTGTCATCGCCAACCCGGTAGATAACCCTAAAGCTAACCCGAAAACTAACCCTAAAGCTAACCCGTTAGCTAACCCTAAACCTAACCCTAAACCTAACCCGTTAGCTAACCCTAAAGCTAACCCGCTAGCTAACCCGAAAGCTAACCCTAAAGCTAACCCGCTAGCTAACCCGAAAGCTAACCCGCTAGCTAACCCCCTAGCTAACCCGCTAGCTAACCCGAAAGCTAACCCGCTAGCTAACCCGAAAGCTAACCCGCTAGCTAACCCCCTAGCTAACCCTAAAGCTAACCCGAAAGCTAACCCTAAAGCTAACCCGCTAGCTAACCATCCGATTGATGTTTTTGATATAAACAGAAATTTTGAAAGAAAGTCTGCTTTAACAGGCCAATTGTTTACAATTTCCGGATCGAATGCATTTTTGTAGAGAATAGGCAAATCAAAGACGGCTTTGATAAAATTACTGGTGCAGTATATGGTTATAGTAATTGCTACCACCCAGATATATGCTTTTAAAAATTCCCTCATACTCTCTCGCCGAGTTAATGAAGCAGAGTACCTTTTCAATAAAATGGGTTCAAATATGGACCATTTAAATGTCTCAAAGCTGTTCTTGGGTTTACAGTTATTTTGTTGATTCATCCTTTTTACCTATCAATGATCTTAGAAAATTTCCTAAACTTAGAAAAGGGAGCTTAAGCACATTCAAACCTGAAGCAATGATTGCAGCTTTGGCGGTATTTTTTGCATTATGTAGGCTCTTTTTCCAATGATTCTTGTGCAACCGCTTGAACTCCTTTTGCCATCGCTTTAAACGTTTCTTGAAAGACTTTTTTATCTCTTCTTCCGTCTGGGTGTTCAATTTCCCCACCAAAAAGCAGAGCCGGGCATAAGGCATGGGGTGATCATAGATGCTTTTTTCCAATCGTTCCCGGTCTGCTGGTGTAGCGGTTAACTCTTTTGCTTGTTCCGGGTGTATACGTCGTTGCAATTCTACCGATACTTGCTTACGTGTCAGGGGTGGCAGAGAAACGAGTTCCAATATTAACCAGGAGTTACTATAGGATTCGCCTTTAATATATACAGGCAACGTACTATGTGGGTGCGAAGTAGTACAGAGCAACACCACATTGTCCCGGTTCTTGAGATAATTCAAATCATTGAAAAAATCGACATTGTACTTGTCATCCTTATTCACATTGCCCAGCAAGGCGTCGTAATTATCCAGACAGAACAGAATACGCTGCCCCACTCTCTCGTTTTGCACTGCAAACAAGCGGGTCAATTGTTCTGGCATGACAACATCCAAACCCAGTTGGTCGTGGATTTCCCGGAGTAACCCCGCATAGGAATTCACATGCGCTTTTAAATCAATACACACCATTCCCACATCAGGGAAATGGGATTTACAAATATCTTCAATCAACCGCGCTTTCCCGGTTCCCGTATCACCGATTAGATTGACAGGTGTTCGTTGCGAGACCAGTTGATTGATGATGGTACGGGTAAACTCTGGACGCAAACAGTGGTCCAGATTCAGGTCTTTGATGCTCTCCATATTGTCTTGATTATCCATTATTTTCTCCATTCGTTAAGTTTATCAGAAAAGTAAGTGGAGTGCAAGAAAAAATAGTGCCCAATCTGCCAGTTTGAAAGGCAATATGATTCAAAATACAGATGGCGTAAGAAAAATCAGATGGGCACTTAAAGGAAAACCGATGAGAAAAAAATATAAGGATTATAAAGAGATGACCGTGGGCGAAGGTTTAATAACAGCTCTGGAACAAGCGGTGGACTATGAAAAAGATAAAAAAATCACAGGCGTGACTTCAAGAAAGGTAACTATCGGCCCGGGAATAGCACGACGAACTGCAAAAAATTGCGGAAGGGTTTTGCCAAGAAAAAGATATCGCGTGCCATGAAGCTGACCGGTGGCTGGAAATAGGGAAACTATATATCTTTATATATCCCATACCATTCTGAATCTGTCCTCTTTGGAAACCGTGGGGATTTTGATAGCCAGTTTCTGAAGTTCCACCAGGATTCTTATTTTCTCTTCGATCGGCAGATTCGCCCGCTCTTTATGAAACTGCTCCTTTGCCGCGAATATCTTCGTTACTTCCTCCAATCGGGTAGCACTGAATTTCATAATAAACTCCGAAACATGTCAAACCTCGCTTTTAAACCATGTTTTTCAAGAATCTCTTCAAGAAAAGATAGGTCAAAATTGCCTTCATTTAGAAATTTAATGATCCGCTCTTTATCCTTGGGTCTAAAGGTTTGCGTCATAATTGCAATCAAGTATTCTGGCCTCATAACAGGGACCATTGTTTCCTGATATTTTAATAGGGTGGCTTGATCAACAGCTTCTTCAATTAAATTATTGTAGATGGGAAGAAATTGGACTGGCACACCTTCAATGAGGATATGTTCCTTCTCCGGCTGATATCCCTTACTTCTTAAATAATCATACACGGGAACAAGAGCCAGCAAATCAAAACTCTCTTCACCCAGAGCAAAAAAAATATCAAGATCATATGTCAAGATTGGCTCAATGTAAAAAATGGCGGCAACAGCCCCGCCAACGGCATATTTTTTCACAATGCCTTTGGATTGCATTTCATCTATAATTTTGATTGCTTTTTCCATAACCAATACTTTAAACCAAAACCATGCAAAAATCAACTAGTTGAAATCCCTGTCCATAAATGTTATACTATTCATGGTGAAAAACAATGAAAAAACAGAAGCTTCCACTTGGCATATCCAACTTCAAAGACGTGGTGACAGGGAACTACCGTTATGTGGATAAAACCCTGTTGATCAAAGATATCATTGACAAAGGGGATAAAATCCTCCTGATTCCCCGCCCCAGACGATTTGGCAAAACGCTCAATATATCCATGATAAAATACTTTTATGACTGCTGCCCGGAAGCAGTACTGCCGGATACTGATGGACAGTATCCTACCCATAAAAACGACTTGCCAAAAAATTCCTATAAAAAACTCTTCGAGAACCTCAACATTAACAAGACGGGTCAGGAATACCAGGATATCATGGGGAAACACCCGGTAATATTCCTCTCTTTTCGCAGCATTAAAGAACCGGAATGGGAAACCTGCATGAGTAAGATCAAATACCTGATCAAGAACGAATATCTTAAACATGATTATCTGTTGCACAGCCCATTATTGAAATCCCAGGAAAAAGATTTTTTCAAGCTCATTGTTGACTTGAAAGGAAGCATAAGCGACTATGGAAACAGTTTGGAAAAACTGCTGGTTTTTTTGAGCCGCTACTATAATGAACGGGCGGTTATTCTGATCGATGAATACGATGCCCCCATTCATGCTGGTTTTACCTATAATTATTATGAACAAATCATCCAATTTATCCAGGGGTTCCTGTGCGGTGGTTTAAAAGATACCGATGAATATCTGGAAAAAGGAATTGTCACAGGTATCTTACGCATTGCCAAAGAATCGATTTTCTCTGGACTCAATAACCCAGGGGTTTATACCTTGACATCCAATGAATTTAATGACAAATTCGGCTTCACAGAAAAAGAAGTCGAAGCATTACTGACAGATTTTAATCTGATAGACCGGTATGACGAGGTTAAACAATGGTATAACGGGTACATGTTCGGCAGCCAAGTGATTTATAACCCGTGGTCAATTATCAACTTTCTGGAAAACATCGACCACGAATTACTACCCTACTGGCTCAATACCTCCAATAATGAACTAATCGGCTTCTTCCTCTCCAAAGGAGGAAAAGAATTAAAGAAAGAACTGGAACAACTCATCCAAGGTGAACCTTTGGAGAAAATCATTGACGAAAACATGGTGATGCAAGAAATAACGGTCCGTGACAATTTATTATGGAGCTTCCTGCTATTATCAGGCTACTTAAAATACACATCGAAACGAAGAGAAATTCACTCCGGCAAAACCATCTACACTCTCGCCATTCCCAACCTGGAAGTAAGAACAGCCTATGTCAACATTGTTGAAAACTATTTCTCGGCCAAAATAGAAAACGAGAAACTGGAAAGCATGCTCAAAGCATTAATCGCTGGTGACGTGGCTCTATTCGAAGAAATGCTGCAAATGGTGGTAACAGCGGTTTTTAGTTATCATGATTTGACAGGGGAACCGGAAAAAGTTTATCATGCATTGGTAGCAGGATTACTGGTCTGGATTTCCAATACCCACGAAATCAAATCCAACCGAGAATCAGGTTACGGCAGATATGATATTATGATTATCCCCAAAAACCCGGCACTGGTAGGATATATAATCGAATTTAAAGCAGTAAACAAACGTAAAAAAGAGACAATTCAGGTAACCGCCGAAGCTGCCCTGCAACAAATCGAAGATAAACAATACGAAACAGAACTAACGGAACGGGGTATTCACCATATCAAAAAACTGGCGGTAGTCTTTAGCGGCAAACGTGTGTTTGTGAAAGAAAAACAGGGAAAAAATAAGTAAAAATTCTCAATGATCCATTTTCTTCTCTCCTGCTACTTTTTTCCCTGTCTTCCATGGCAAAAGTTTTTCTTTTTGATATAATAGAGAATATGAAAATCTCAAAAAGTTGGCACTTGCCCCTGGTGGGCTTCTTTGTGATGCTGATCATCACAGTATTTTACTGGAACATCCAATACAACTATTTTTATATGGACGATTTCCACTGGATAAGCCGTGCTATCACAGCGCAAAACTCTTTTGCTGGAATATTTTCTATTGAGGGCCGCGACTTTAACCCCGTTTTCCTGGCTATCCTGTCGCTTATTATCAAAATCTGCGGACCATCCGTTCCAGTGTTGCGATTATTCACGCTGCTTAGCTTCGCAGCAGCCATCACCGCTTTTTTTTATGTGTTGTGGCACCATTTTAAAGTTCATCCAGTCATCGCCATTTCCGCTGCATTATGCACCGCGCTGAATGTGTTTGTCAGCGAGGCTGTACTAAACTTGGCCGCATTGGTTTACCCACTGTCATTGCTGTTCGCACTACTGGCCATTAAATTCTACTGGGATGATAAAAAATGGCTCTATCTCCTGTTCATGGTGCTGGCCTTTTTCACCAAAGAAACAGCCGTACTGATCATACTGCCACTGTTCCTATATGAAAAAGAAAAAACCAGGCGTCTTTTTCTGGCAGTTTCCGGGTTAGCATTCATCGCTATCCGAATCACATTGCAATGGGGCGCGACTGCGAGTTACACAGGCTTTATGGAAACAGAAAACCTGGGTTACAAATTTTATTTTATCCTGTTACGGTCCATGAACCTTTCCCCCTACTCCATCCCCTTGAGCACTGGAATAATCATCGTGGTGGTTTTGTTTTTGATTGGAGGATATTTTCTGTTTGTCAAGAAAGAACGGGGCTTTTTGTTTTTCCTGTTCTGTTATGGTTTCTTTGCACTTTTTTTCGCGTTGCTGCCCAAGCTCTCTTCCCGTTACCTGCTTTTTCCATCCATTGGTTTTTGGGGGATCGCCGCGTTGTTGGCCCATTATTTTTACAGTGTTAAAAAAAACAGGGTGCTGCTTTATGCTTTCATCTCGTTCCTATTGGTGGTTTTGCTTTTTAATTACCCGGTAGTGCAACGAGAGATTGAAGATTATAAAATCCTGGGTGATTTTTCAAAAGAGTTCGTGCAAAAAGAGGGGAATCATATTAAAGGTCTGCTTAAAAATCTGCAACCAACAGAAAAATCAGGTCCTGTCGAAATCGCCATCTACAAAGGCGACCACCACCGATTGGCGGAGATGTATCGCCACATACAATGGCGCAACAACCTGCCCAAACTGCTGCCCTTCAGGGAACATAGTATTGGGGGTGTGATCGAACCGAAACATCTGCTGCCACTTATTTTTTACCCACAACGAGCAGAGTGGAAAACAGTGTTAGAAGATACTACTTCCTTTAAAGGAAAGATTATGTTGGCCGGTGAATAGTCGGTCCAGTAAGTCCTATCTGTCCATATAGTCCAGTCGTTCCTGAAATTTGATAGTGAATTCAATTTTTTAAAAATAATTGACAAACCAAATCATCTAGTATATATTTGATAACGGAGAAGCTAAGCGATGAAAACAAATGCCTTGAGAGTTGAAGACCTTCCCCGCTATACCTATGACGAATATTTTCAGTGGGAAGGGCGATGGGAATTAATAAAAGGAATACCTTATGCGATGGTTCCAGCTCCGGCAATAAATCACCAGCGCATCAGCGGTCGTATTGACTGGCAATTGCGGAATCTGTTGGAAGATTGCCACCGTTGCGAATCGATTTGTGCAGTTGATTGGCAAATCACAGAAGATACAGTGGTGTGTCCAGATGTACTGGTGGTATGTCATGAAGACGATGGTATTGGCATCATTAAACTGGAAAAAACCCCGGTAGTGGTGTTCGAAATCCTTTCCCCCGCCACAAAACGAAAAGATCTGATCATCAAATATCAACTCTATGAAAAAGCGGGGGTAAAATACTATTGCATGGTGGCCCCGGATACCAAAAGTCTCAATGTTTTCGTTTTGCAAAACCAAAAGGAAAAATACGAGGCTGCGGAAGAGTTCGTGGATGGCAAAATTCTTTTTGACCTCGGTCCATGCGCGATTCGATTCGATTTCAAAAGCATTTTAACATCTTCCTAGAAACTCGCCCGAAATCGTATTCAAGACCATGTTTTCGCTGCTTATTAATGCGCCAGGATGGCGCGTCTACGTAGACGCGCCATCCTGGCGCATTATTTTATTCTACCGTGCAATGTATCCTCTACCTGGAGAAAATTTTATTTCAATGACTGTATTGACAATCTTCTGATATTCATTTATATTAACATTGAGGCAAAAAAGATGTTACCAATTGAATTTGAAGGAATTATCCTTAAAGAAGGTCGCACGCTTATATCCTACTGCCCGGAACTGGATGTCTCCAGTTGTGGCAATACGATTGATGAAGCGAAGAAAAATTTAAAAACTGCGGTTAGCCTCTTTCTTGAAGAGGCCGAAAAGATGGGAACGTTAGCAGAAATCCAACTTAGTCTTTAGGCTCCACCATATACGCCAAGAAACGATTTTTGAAGGAATAATCAAGGCTATCATCCACTTGTGCCACACCCGCTTTAATTAAATGGGCATTAATGAAAGTTTGGTTTTTCAAATAGAGATAACAAGGAATCGCTTCATCTGTCTCCCGATCAGGGAAGTTTTTATCAAAGCGCAAATACAACTGCTTGTTCTTCAACTTGTCACCCAAGAACTCCATGGCTTGGTCATATTTAGCGGGGTCTTCTTGAACACCCAGCAGGCGAATTTTTTTCTCAGTGTTCAGCATAATCAGACTGGGTGAATAGATTCGTTTCACCCGGAAATACTCCTCCCGATCACGACTACTATCTTTATCAATTCTGGAACCAAACTGCATCTGCTTAATATCAGGCATACCTGCATCTAATTGCACCGGGTCTTTAAACAGATAGGGCAACTTTTCCATCTCCGCCGTGAAAGCCACCTTCCCCGGTTTCTGCTTTCTAAACCGGAATTCCTGTTCACTGAATAACCGTTTTTCCTCCACCCCCACTTTCTCTTTGATAACAGCGATAAACTCCGGGTTGATCTCATACCCCACGGAATTACGATTCAATTCGACTGCGGCCAAGCTAGTAGTGCCGCTTCCAGCAAAGGGGTCCAGCACGGTGTCGCCTACATAGCTAAACATCTTGATCAAACGACGCGGTAATTCCACTGGGAACATGGCCAAATGCTTTTTCTGCTTATCGCCGGGGAAACGCCAATGACCCTGAAAATAAAGATTCCATTCTTCCTTGGTCATGCGCGATAACTCTTTTTTTTCAGAGTCCACCTCTTCCCCTGATTTACCGTGTTTCTTGAACAGGAGAATAAACTCGTAATCCATTTTAACTATGCCATTGCGGGGGAAAGGATAAGAACCCATGATGGTTGCGCCACCAGAAGTGTTCACCGTGGCAACTTTTTGCCAGATAATGGCCCCCAAGTAATCAAAACCAATGGTTTCACAGAAACGGATGATCTCGGTCTGAATAGGAATCACTTTATAGCGCCCATAATAAACCGAACGGGCGTATTGATCGCCAATATTAATACACAACCGACAACCAAAATCCAACACGCGGTAAGCTTCCTGCCAGACCAAGTTGAGATGATTGATATATTCCTCGTAACTGCTATTAAAACCAATCTCCTTGGCGGAACCATAATCTTTTAACTGCCAGTACGGCGGCGAAGTCACCACCAGTTGCACCGAACACTCGGCCAATTCAGACATACGCCGACAATCTCCGTTAATAATGGTATGTGTTGTTTTCATGGGTATTTTAGAATAAAATTCTCCTCTTCGTTGGTGTCTGGGGTGAGTGGTTGTTTGGTTTGCTTCATCGGTTCGTCGTGAAAAAGGCGGCGACCGGATTTGAACCGATGAATAGCGATTTTGCAGACCGCTGCCTTACCGCTTGGCTACGCCGCCACAAAGTAAATGGAGCGGGAAACGAGATTCGAACTCGCGACATCGACCTTGGCAAGGTCGCGCTCTACCACTGAGCTATTCCCGCTCACTTTGTCAGCATCATTTAAGGTATAAGGATAATCGAAATTAAAACTTTTGTCAAGCCCCCTGGCAAATTTTTTTTTCAGACTATAACTTTTTTTTCCCGAAAGTGCCATAGATAATAGGGTTTAGAAGAGTTCAGCTTTTTCTTCAATCTTGTTTATAAAATTGTGGGTCCGTTTCCTTGATTATTTTTGAAACCTCTTTCTGACTGAACCCTTTATACCCGTCTTCCCGTTGGATATTTTCCAAATGACTGCCCACAGCGCCATGAACCGTAAAATTCTTGGCAGATTCCGCCGAAATCGCGCCGTTTTTCAAGAGTGTTTGGATGCGATGTGCTTCAACCCGCCACATTTCACCGTGCGTGAAGGCTTGTCTGAGGTACGGAAGAGTGCTGAAAGGATTCATCAGCTTAACATTTTCTTTGAGCAAGTTCGCGCCCAATTGCTCGAAGTCTGACAGTACCGCGAGGTGATGAAGCCCCGATTCCAAAATCGAATCACCATGTAATGCACACCACAACCCAATAGTACCAAGAGTTTGTCGTTCAGGTAACCCATGGGCCAAGAAATCTACATCCAATTCATCAGCGGATAGGTCCACATCCAGAAAGAGGGTGATACCAATCACAGGATGCTCCACTACCTGTGCCCCCCACCCGGCTTCTTCTCCAGCAAAGAAGCGTTCGCGTAACTGGAACCCCAGGGTGGTAAAAAATTTAAGTAATCTGGGGAAATGTTGCCGTGAACTACGAAACGTATGATGATCATGACCCGCCCAACCCAGACCGACGCGGTCCAGATAATATTTCTGCACACCTGCCGCCCGGTTACGGGATTCCCAATAGCGACGTTCTGCCTCGAAGAAAAGGAAAGCAGCCAGATCTTTTCCCGCATCCATCACCTGTCGTTCTGCCAGGGCCAGGGTATGTTCCATGGCCATCTTTTCTTCACGCAAGAAACGGGGGCGGGTCAACCAATTGTCCAGCGTTTTCATATATAAGCGCAAGTATCCTGGTTGCCGCGGCACCGGTTGCATGATGCCCGCGAGCCTTCGTTCCACTACCCACAGACTGACACGATTCACCTTGGACACCTCGCTCCGGCGCAATCCACTAAATGGTCCGCCCTCAATTTCAATGGGTTGTGTCAGACCATGGGTCATTAAAAATTGCGCCACGTTATCCACTTTGATTGCTATGCCATTCCCCGTATCC
This sequence comes from uncultured Clostridia bacterium, assembly GCA_964502145.1. Taxonomy (GTDB): domain Bacteria; phylum Acidobacteriota; class Aminicenantia; order UBA2199; family UBA2199; genus CAZCVI01. The sequence continues at coordinate 46,976 of CAZCVI010000027.1, read as the reverse complement.
TTGGGAGAATCAGTAGAAAGAACTACAGCGGGTAAAATAGCACCGGGAAAACTGAACACCATCCCTTCCCGGATATATCCCATATCTAAAAGTTCGCTGGCCCACGCTTCGGAATTCACAACCAGGGTGTCGATATAATCAATCAAGCGTGCGCCTGCCCCAAGCCGCATCAGGTTCGATAGATTGGCAATACCCGGATGTGCCTCCATGTAATTCTCTACCTGCGCCTGTATCTTCTGCCACGCTTCAGGGTATCTATTCCATGTAAACTCTTTTACTTCTGTCATTTTGGTTTCTCCTATCAATTAACTGTACTGTTAATAGGAATGTTAAAAATAACGTTAAAAACATCGCGTCTTTTCAAATCTTATTAACTGGATAGGATTCTACTAATAAAACGAGATAAAAGCAATAGGGGAAAAATTCTCTGGGTTGACAATTATTATCTGCTGGGGTAGAATCTTACCGGGCAATAATGGAGGATACAACATTGAGTACCATAAATTTAAATGAATTGGCTAAACGAGAAAGCGAACGAGTAGAGTGGAAAGAAAATGTCGCGGATAGTGAAGCTCTGATAAAAACTATTGTCGCTTTTGCCAATGACTATTCCAATCTCGGTGGAGGTTATGTGGTATGCGGTGCTGCAGAAGGAGTGGATGAATATGGCTTTCCAAGAGTCAGCCTAAATGGTTTAACAGCCCGTCGAATCAAAGAGATCACAGGAAAAGTACTGCACGATTGCCGGGAGAAGGTCACTCCCGGGATTATTCCGATTGTTGAAGAACTTCCTGTTCCCGGTGATGGCTCCAAACGTATCCTGGTATTTACTGTGCCTGCTTCCGGTAATGCCCATTCCTATCGCTTTAGTAAAAAAGATAGCTCTACCTATTATATCCGTAGCGGCAGCCATACCATTGAAGCCAGAAACGGGTTGTTCTTAGAACTGATGCTCAAGAAACGCCAGTTGGAACCCTGGGATAGAAGAATAAATGATAGTGCCTCCATAGATGACCTTGATCTACTTATTTTAAGAGAGTATTTGAAAGATATGAATCTACTATCCCCGAATAAACCACTGGCAGAATATATCTCCGCCACAGAGAAGCTTTCCGATTTCGTGCCGCCTTTGGCTGGCATAAAAGGTCTTGACCCCACATTGAAATTAAGAAATTTTACTCTTTTAATGTTTGGCAAAAACCCGTTGAATTTTTTTGATGGCGCCTATTCTCTTTTTTCCATTTATAACGGACCGGACAGGAGCGGGCCCACTGGCGAACGGTTTGAGATTACCGGACCAATCGTGCAGCAGGCCAAACGGTTGATCCAATTATTGAATGCCCAATCCTATATAGCCTTTGATAAAATGGACAGCCATCCCAACCAGATAAAATATCCCGAACGAGCACTGAAAGAAGCCGTGGTTAATGCCCTGGTACACCGGGATTACGAATCCAATCAACCCGTGCGGGTGACCGTATTCTCCGACCGTATTGAGATTTATTCTCCCGGTGGCTTGCCTACCGGTATAAACCAAGAAAAATTTAAAGCGGGTAAATCATCCGCGTTATGGAGAAACCAAGCATTGAATTATTTATTCGTCAAACTGCAATTGGCGCAAGCGGAAGGTCAGGGAATCGCCACTATCTTAAAAACCATGAAAGATGAAGGCTGCCCCCCACCTGATTTTGAAATCGGACCAGAAAGTATTACCTGTATATTACCAGCTCATCCCAGACACCAGATGCTTCGGGAGATCAGGCTGGGTCAAGATCGATTAAGCCAAGATAGGTGAACAATCTTTCTGTGAACCCAAACATGACAGAAAAATCTGGGAGAAAATTCCTCCTTTTTCCTTCTTCAAATCTCTCTTCTAATCTCTCGCACCCCCCAGAATAAACCTTTTTCTTCCTGTTTCCTCAGGTTTACCGGGCATTGACAGTCTTGCATTAGTCCTTCCTCCAGCGAATGAATATACTGGGACATTAAAATGTAACAAGAATGAAAATATAAGACCCGTTCACTTGATTTTTTATAAGATTTGTGGTATTTTCTTATTAATAGTAATAATCATTTGAATCTGAAGAGGAAAATTATGACTGATTTTGTTGAAAGTGACGAATACAAAAATTTTTTTATAGACATAAAGGAAAGAGTTTATAAGGCTCAGTATGATGCATTAAAAATTGTTAACAAAGAGCATATTGCCTTATGCAGGTACATTGGAAGCAAAATTGTCGAAAAACAAAAGCTCAACAACTGGGGCAAAGCTATTGTTGAGAATTTATCGAACGACTTACAAGGTGAATTTCCAGGTATACAGGGATTCTCAGAACGAAATTTATGGAATATGAGAAGCTTTTATCTTGCTTACGAGGGAAACCCAACACTGCAACCATTGGTTGCAGAAATCAGTTGGGTCAAGAATATCATTATAATAGGAAAATGTAAGGACGACAAAAAAAGAGAATTCTATATCCGAATGACAAAAAAATTTGGCTGGACAAAGGATGTCCTGATTCATCAAATTGAAAACCAATCCTATGAAAAATACTTATCAAACCAGACCAATTTCGATAAAGCGTTACCAGAGAAATATAGACATCAAGCAAAATTGGCAGTTAAAGATGAGTATACATTTGATTTCCTGGAGTTAGGGAACCAGCATTCAGAACGAGAACTTGAAATCGGACTTATCAACAATATCCGAAGATTTCTCATCGAGATGGGAGGTTATTTTGCCTTCATCGGGAGTCAGTATAAAATTAAAGTCGGAGAAGAGGAATTTTTCCTGGATCTCCTTCTATTTCATAGAAAGCTTAAATGCTTGGTAGTTGTCGATTTAAAAATCAGTAAGTTTAGACCTGCCTATACAGGGCAAATGCAGTTTTACCTAGCGGCGTTGGACGATCAAGTTAAACTGGAGGATGAAAACTCTTCAATTGGGATTATTATCTGTAAAAGCAAGGATAAAACCGTTGTTGAGTATGCGTTAAAAAATATCAATACACCTATTGGCGTATCCACTTACAAAATAAGCAAAAAGTTGCCGCAGGAGATAAAAAAATATTTCCCCTCTATAGAAGAGATTGAAAAAAATTTGTCCATGTTTTCAATACCAAACCAGTTAGATAAAATAGAGTTTGAGTGATGCAGTGTATTTGATAATCATAGAAATAACGAGGCCTTTTTTGAATATTTAGTGATCTTCCTTTTGTTTTTCTATTCTATTCTCATCCACTGTACTATTCTTGCTTTCATCAGTAGTTTCTCTTAAAAACCGCAGGGAAAAAAAATTAAAATGCCACTTTCTTCTTCCTGCTTCTTGAAAAAAAAGGCGGGTTGTGATAAAAATGAGATATGGAACATAAAGATATCTTGATCGTAGATGATGACGAAAACATGAACTTTGCCCTGTATGAAACGCTAAAACGAAAAAACTACAGCGTGGAACGGGCCTTCTCCTTTCTGGAAGCAAAAGAGAAACTCAACTTCTATAACTACCCGATGGTGATCACGGACGTGCGCATGCCAGACGGTAGCGGCATAGAACTGGTAGTGGAAATCAAAAATAAAAACCCAGAAACCAAAATTATCGTGATCACGGCCTACGGCAAAATCGAGGATGCGGTCACGGCTTTAAAAAACGGCGCGGAAGATTATATATTAAAACCCTTCTCAGCAGACAAAATACTTAAATTAACAGAAAAATTATTCCCCAAAACCTTTAACCGCAACCCAGTCACCGAGTTTTTAACCAAGGACAAGGTTTTAATAGGATTACTGGACCGTGCTGCCAAGGCAGCACGCAGCAATGCGGCGATCCTCATCTACGGCGAGAGCGGTACGGGTAAAGAAGTGTTAGCCCGGTTTATTCATCGGAGCAGTTCCCGCAAAGATGAATCCTATATCGCCATCAATTGCGCGGCTATTCCAGAAAACCTCTTGGAAAGCGAATTATTCGGTTATGAAAAAGGCGCATTCACAGGCGCGGATAAATTCAAGCCAGGGAAATTCGAACTGGCAGATAAAGGCACATTGGTACTAGATGAAATCGGCGATATGCCGCTACACCTGCAAGCTAAAATCTTACGAGTGTTGCAAGAAAAAGAAGTGGACCGTCTGGGTGGAAAAAGATCCATTCCAGTGGATGCGCGCATTATTTCGTTGACCAATCGCAATATCGAAGAAAAAATCAAGGATAAAAGTTTTCGTGAAGATTTGCTTTTCCGTCTCAATGTCGTGGAATTCCAAATCCCCCCCTTGCGCGAACGACCGGATGATATCAAGTATCTGGCGGAGTTTTTCCTGGGCATGTACGAACAAGAATCAGGCAAGGGGAATATGAAATTCAATAAAAAAGCCATGGATAAATTGATCGCTTACCGCTGGCCAGGAAATATCCGGGAACTGCAAAACGTCATCCATAGAACCACTATTTTTAGCAGCAGCACTGAGATAGACGAGGCAGATATTGAATTTAAAACCTATTCTTTTCACACCCCCGTTACAGCAGAACCCAATACAGATATCAAAACAGTGGCGGAAATGGAAAAAGATCTGATACTAAGAACCCTGGAAAAAACCCCTAACAATAAAACCAAGGCAGCAGAGATACTGGGTATCTCTTCCCGTACCTTGCGCAACAAGTTAAAAGAATACAATATGGACGACGGCGGCGAAGACTAAAAATAAATTAGGCAGTAGGAAAGAACCCGGTCAACAGTAACAATCAGCCATTATCACTTATTTTTTTATTCTTATCCAACACCTCGCGGATAGTACGACCCAAGGAAAAAGAGTTGAAGGGTTTGGAGATATACGCCTCTAATCCGAGTTCATGAAAATTATCCTGATTGACCAGTTCGCTGAACCCGGAAATAATAATCACCGGAACATTGGGCTTCAATGTTTTTAATTCCCGTGACAATCGTACCCCGGTCATTTTGGGCATGGTCTGGTCGGAAAGCACCAGGTCGATTTGCCGCTGGTTCTCTTTAAAATAGTTTAGCGCCGCGACACTATCAGTAAATGTGGTGACTTGGTAGCCCAATTGTTTTAGTTTTAAACCCGCCATCACCGTGATTGATTCCTCATCATCCACTACCAAAATATGTTCGTTACCGCTAGGGACACCTTGGGACTGAATGGCTTCTTCCACTGTTTGAGAATTCACTACTGGCAGATAGACATTAAATTCCGATCCCTTTCCCAGGTGACTGGTCACAGTAATCTCCCCACCGTGCCCCATCACAATACCATGGACCATGGAAAGTCCCATGCCTGTCCCTTCACCGGGTTTTTTTGTGGTATAAAAAGGCTCAAAGAGTCGCCGCAAGGTCTCATCATCCATACCATGACCAGTATCCGACACCGTTAAGCGCACATAATAACCGGGTTTCAGTTTGGGATAGAGCTGGGCAAGAGCCTCATTAACCCGTGCCGTTCGTAAATGCACGGTTAATGTTCCCCCATTCTCCTGCATCGCATGTTTGGCATTGATGCAAAGATTCATGAATACCTGATGAATCTGCCCCGGATCGGCCAGTACTGGTTTGCAGTAATCGGAAATATCCTGGAGAATATCAATGGTAGCAGGTAACGAGGCGCGGATCAATTTTAATGCTTCCCGAATGACACCCTGGATAAGCACCGGTTTATATTCCTGTTTATCCCGCCGTCCAAACACTAGTATCTGCTGCACCAGGTCCCGCGCCCGTTGCGAAGCCAGCACTACATTTTCCAGCCATTTCACCGCGATATTGTCCCTGGGAATCTCCTCCATTGCCATTTCTGTATACCCCAGAATAGGTCCCAGAATATTGTTGAAATCATGCGCGATCCCCCCTGCCAGTGTGCCAATGGTTTCCAATTTCTGAACGTGGCGCAGTTGTTCTTCCAGTAATGCCTTTTCCGCTTCTGCACGCTTGCGGTCCGTTTCATCTATGGCCACACAAATCGTACCGCTGAACTCCCCAAACCGGTTGATCTGCGGTGTATAACGAAGCTCAAAAGCCACATTCCCAATGGACACCGCCGAACCTACAATCTCTCCTGCCAGTGCCCGTCTGGTGGCCGTCAGGATTTCAGGGTAAGCACCATACACCTGGAAGATAGATTGCCCCACCAATTCTCCCGGTTTGAGCCCCAGTGCGGCCAAACCCCATCCCTCGGAAAGAGTAAACACGCCGTCGGTGTCCAGCGCCCAGATAATGATAGACGCATGATGAAGCACGGAACTTAATCTCTCGCGGCTCTCCAATAGCGCTTCTTCCGCTTCCCCACGTTTCACTACCTGCTCTTCCAAGCGGGCATTGGAGTCGCTAAGTTCTTTGTTCCTCGCCTCGATTTGCTGAACCCGATAATGGTACAAGGTAAATACCAGGGCTATAATAAGACCTATACCCACTACCCGGAACCACCACGTCCCCCACCAAGGCGGGGTGATTGTTAATTTAAGAGAAATACCGTTGTTATTCCACACCCCATCATTATTGCTGCCCCGCACATGAAAAATATACTTCCCGGCAGGAAGCCTGGGATAACCCACATAATGCCTCGTCTCACCATCGATCCAATCATGATCGAACCCTTCCAATTTATAGGCATACCGATTTCTGGAAGGATTGGTATAATCCAACGCGGCAAACTCAAAGGAAATATTACTCTCTTTATACGAGATTTGAATTTCCGTGATCGCCCAAAGGGGTTTATCAAAAAGAATATCCCGGTTAAAGTTTTTTATGGCAGTCAATTGGACAGGTGGCACATAGGGGTTGTCCAACACTTTGTCCGGGAAAAAATTGACCAGTCCGTTAATACTGCTGAAGAACATGCCGGCCCCTTCCATTTTCAGGCAGGCATCGCGATAAAAACCATTGCTGGGCAATCCGTCGCTAACGCCATAATTCCGTGATATACCCGTGTCAGGGTTAAATCGCGATAAGCCATGACTGGTTCCGATCCACAGGTTCCCGTTGTCTTCGGCTAAAATCGCCAGGATACGTTCAGCGGGCAAACCCAGTCCTAGGGGATAATGTTTAAACTTTCCCTCTGCCGGGGAAAACTTATTTAAACCATTTTCCGTGCCAATCCAGAGGGTCGTGGTAGCGGCTTTTCCGGGCATCTCAAAAATCACCTGCACCAGATCATGGCTTAAACTTCCCGGCTCATCCGGTTTATGCCTATAACAGGTGAACCGCCCGTTCGTTTTATCTATTTTATGCAATCCTTTGGCGGTTCCCACCCAGATTGTCCCCGAGTGGTCCTGATATATAGTGCTGATGTAATTACTATGCAAATAGCCTGGTTTCCCCTCTTCAGCTTGGAACTTTCTGAATTTTAATGGCCCGGGTTGTGGTGCGGGTAAAAGCAAGTTTAATCCCTCTTGTGTTCCGACCCAGATATCGCCCTCTTTATCTTGTAATATAGCCTGAATGCGGTTACTGCTAATACAAAAGGGGTCATCCTGATTATACGTACATACCAACGGGCGGTATTTGTCCGGGCCAAGGAGACTCATTTTAATCAATCCATCCCTGTATGTACCCACCCACAGGTTCCCTTGTTTATCTTGCCGCAATGTGCGCACCCGGGTATGGTCCAGGGGATCGGGAGAAGCCGGGAAGCAGAGCAGTTTTTTGAATTCCTCGGTGGTGGGCTCAAAGCGGTAAACCCCGCTCCCGTCCGTGCCGAGCCAAAACGTCTCGCGTCCGGGTCCGGCAGTAATTGTCAAGACCGTCGCATGGGGGAGACCACTCTCATCTTGGGAATCGAACAGATAATTTTTAAATTTGGCAGGTTTAAGGTCCAGGGTGTTGATACCGCCACCCCGTGTTCCCACCCAGAGTATTTTGCCACGGTCCTCGAATATCACGGACACGCGGTTGTGACTGATACTGGAGGAGTCTTTCGGGCTGTGTTTAAAATAGACAAATGTCTCGGTGGTGGTATCGAACTGATTTAAGCCACCATTATAGGTTCCGATCCACAACGTACCGTTGGAATCCAGAAATAAATAACCAATATCATTGTCGCTGATACCACTGGGATTAGCGGGATCGTATGTATAGGTTTTAAAAGTTCTTTTCTTGAGGTTGAAGCAGCTTAGACCACCGCCCAGAGTGCCGATCCAGATCAATCCGTTTGCCCCACGGCATAAGGCACGGATAGAGTCATTGCTTAGCGAAGAAGGATTTCCTGGTTCGTGGCGATAGTGAATGAACTGGTTGTCAACCGGACTATAACAATCCAATCCGCCATTGGTACCGATCCAGATATGCCCTTCGCCATCCTCGATAATCGCTTTGGTTGAATCATTGCCAAGCCCATTGGGAGCTGCCGGGTTAAAACGATAATGAATAAAACGTCCCGTGGCCTCATCCAAACAGTTTAAGCCACGATTTTCCGTGCCTACCCAGAGCACCCCCCGTCTATCCCTGAAAAGGAATTCGATCCGATCTTCGCTGAGGCTGGTGGGGTCCTGCGGAACATGGCGGAAATGGGTGAACGTGCCAGTGACCGGATCATAACGGTTCAAGCCACCACCCCAAGTGCCAAACCACATGATTCCTGAGGTGTCGATGAGAATCTTGCCAAAATCACTGGATGACAGGGAATTGGGATTGGAGGGTTCATGGTGGTACGTGGTGATATTAAACCCATCGTATTTATTTAGACCATCTTCAGTGCCGAACCACATCATACCCCGGGCATCCTGAACAATAGAATAAACAGCACCATGGGACAAACCCTGTTCCAAGGAAATATGCCCGAACTTTTGCGCTGGAAACAGCAACGGGCTCATACTCCATAAATAGATAACACTCGCCATCAAGACAACTTGCTTCAATTTCTTGAGCGAACCATATGTATCACTTTTTGATTTCATTGCGCACCGTACACCGTACCATTTTCAAACTGTGTAACAGCATTCATTATATAGGAAGAATGCTATAATTTCAAACAGTGTGCAAAATTCCCGTGAATTATTTTTATTTTATCCCGCTTACCTCGCCGAAAAGACGAGAAGGAATTGAATTATTGAATTGATATTTTGGGGAGATACATTAATGGTGAAGGGTCAACGATGGAGCACTGCGGGCATTTTATATTAAAACCGGAGGGTATAACAAATAGCCCGCTTTGCAGGTTACCATTTCACCATGCGCATGGACACCAAGTGTCCCGCAATGCGGCATTGTAAATCATTGGAAGAAAGATAAACCGGGTTCCCACCGCGGAAAACCGCCATAGCTGTCCGGGGTTCCGAGCTGCCTTTCACCTGCACGGTGACAAATATACCCAGTTCATCTTGATAATGATGCCACACATAAAAAATTGTGCCGTTTTTATCTTTATGACCGGCCAAAACCGTACCGGTGAAGGTGGCCCTGGAAATAGAACTGACATTCTCTATTTCCGCTTTGGGAAACAGTTCTGGCACGTACTTTTCCTCCCAACCTGCTTCATGGCAGGGCATAATATCTTTTTGAACATTGCCGTGAGCCGGGTGGTAATCCAGCTTTAAATTCCCTAGAAACGATTGGACTGCCTCAGTGTGTGTCTCTTCCATCTCAAGGAGCCGCTGCATGACACCGGTTGGGTCCACACGGTCCCCCGCCATAGAAACCACCCAGGCAAATACTACCACCACCAGTACTAACGGCAAAACGACCCATTTCTTTTTCATGAACAGCCTCCAGTCAAATTATTTCTTTTTTGCTTTATTAATAATATAAGCAATAATGGTGCCAGAAATAATTGGGGAAACGTTCAGGTCTCTTTCCCTGTCCCAGATTCTATAAATCCTGGTAATTAGTACCAGGAAATCCCTTCACATCAAGATATTCAACCCGATCACTGGATAAGGATATATAAACATAAATTCTCGTGCTTGCCATTGTTACCCTCAACCAGCATATAAACTGTCAACGCAGTTTATATGTCAGTTGATAGTTATGGGTAGATAGAGTCAATAGTCTGACATAGTTCAACATTACCCGGGTTATTCTCGTGTTTACAGCAGTTGGGCGTGTACTATTACACTGGATTTATCTCGGCTTTGAGATGGTCGGAAATATTTCTTTTTTCGGCGTTGAAGCCGATACCGATCAGGATTATTTTTTTTGGTTGCGTTAGAAATTGTTCATAATAGGTTTTATCATTGATTTGTTTAAGGGCTTTGGCCGCGCTGCCCATTTTAAACTCGATAATATATATATACTTGTCTGTCTCTACCAACATATCTATCCGGCCACGATTACTGAAATGTTCCGGGTTCACTTTTCCCATGGCCAGTTTTAAGACCAGATAAAAAACCAGATGATAATACTTTTCTACTTCACCCTCTACCAGGGGATAGGGAATCGCGGCGAGGAAAGATTTCATTTTATTGATGAAACTTTTTGTGTCGTTTTTTTCTAGGGCTTTTCTTATGGCACGACCAGTATTTTTATAAACAGCCTGTCCTTGCCCTGAGAACTCTTCCACCAGATTATAGAGGAATGCATTCTCCACTTCCCGGTTGGGGTAGGATAGGGTATACGTTTCGCCATCATACTTTTTTATGGTTAAATAACCAGTTTGAAAAAGCAACAGGTCGGTATCAATGTTGGCGATATCGAATTTATCAAAGAATTGATCGCCCACTTCTAATTCTTCCCACCCTATCACATCAATCCCCCGTGTTCGTGCCATTTTCGCAAGAAAAGTGGGCGTGCCCGTGGCAAACCAGAAGGATTTGAATTTTTTCTGGGAGAAAAAATTCATTATTGAAATGGGATTATACACAAAGGTCTCCCCATCCCAAGAATACCCGTTATAATACTCTTTTAGCTTTTTAAACAACTCGTCTCGCGAATAATCGGGAACCTCACTGGCGTATTCTTGGATATAATGATGGAAATTGGTTTCAATTTCCTCGGTGGTGTACCCAAGTAATGCCACGTAATTGGGGTGAAAGGTCAGATCCTCCAGATGGTTCAAATCGCTGAAAATAGATAGCCGACTAAACCGGGAAACCCCGGTCATAAATAGGAGTCTGATATTTTCTTGCAGACCTTTGAGGACAGAATAAAAGTTTTTGAGTGTATCCCGGTTCTCTTCGGCCTTTTCTAAATTATCAATATAATCCGTAAGTGGTTTATCGTATTCATCAATCAGGACAATAACCCGCTTGTCTTTGGCCAATTTACGGATTAGGTCCATGAATTTTTCGGCAATACTATCCCCCTGCAACTGGACCTTAAACTCCCCTGCCATAAGGTTCAATGTATTATCCAATGCTTTATCCAGCCCCAGGTTTTTATAATCGATTCTCAAGAAATCCAGGTGAATCACAGGGTACTTTTCCCATAGGATGCGGTCATAAATCCAACACCCTTTAAAAAGATCACGGTTGCCCTGGCAAATCTCCTTGATAGTGGAAACGAGCAATGATTTCCCAAATCGCCGTGGACGGGATAAAAAGTAAGCCCCACCATTAGCCACCAGATTATAGATATATTTGGTTTTATCCACATAGATATAATTATCGTTAATCAATGCCGAGAAGGAGGAAACACTGAGGGGTAACAATTTCTTTTTTAAGACTTTTGAGGGTTCCTTATATACTCCGCCTAGACCCTGACAAATGGCGGGATAATGGCTTTCAAATTTTTCAGTGGTGGAGACATCAATGGCTTGAATGGGTTTTAGAAACTGGGGCAGTTCCACTTGACACTCTTTTAACAACAGAGGCCGTATTTTTTTCTCCCATGTTTCTGGCGTTTGGGTCATCAAGGTCGCCTGTTCCAATTTAGGCCATTCTGAGCGGCAGTAATCCGGGGTTAAGATGAGGACAATAAAATCGCATTCATCCAACCTTTTGGCCACATGAACCATCCAATTGTCGCCCCAGGGGATGGGTTCTTTATCGGATACACACTCCACACCATCCCGCGTTAAGCGGTTAGATAATTCACTGACAAACCGTTCATCCTTTTGGTAATAACTTAAAAAAACCTTGCTCATCACACACGTCCTGTTTCCTCGCGGTATAAACACACCAATAGTATATCATATGGAGGTTAAAATGCAAATTCCCTGACCAGTGATTTTTAAATTCCTTTCCATTCCTTCAAAAATCAAGAATCAAGGAGAGATTCCTAAGCTGGCATGTCTATTTCAAATGGGGCGATTCTTTGCCTGACACCTTCTCTTCACTTATTCAGGGGGAAGGATGAAGTGGGAGGTTGTGTTGGGGTTTAAAATCGAGCTTTAATTGCCCTGGCCTTTCTTTTTTTATTCGTGTGGGTGGAGTGAGGAAGAGTGGGGTGGAGGAGGACATCATATCACCGACAATCGTATTGGGGAATACTTCCTGTCCACCGATTTTGAGAAGATCAACGTTCCCCTGGGGAATCGCGTTGAATAGAGTGGGACTTAAAACGAATAGTTTCTTCCCCATCTTGATGGCATTTTTGGCGGAATCGAAGGTGCCGCTCATGATACCTTTCTCGTCTCTTTCCGGTCCAGATTCAATCACAATTACAGAATCAGATAATGCGCAGATGAGTTTATTTCTGGTCATGGCGTTACGTGCTTTCCATGTTTCGTCTGGCATAAATTGTGTGACCAATAACGCACGGGAACCCAGATCGAGGTTTTGCAATTCTCTTTTTATTTTGAATTCATTGATACCGTAACTGAGTACTAAGGTAGTGGTTCCGCGTGCCTCCAGAGCGCCCATGTGGGCCATGGTATCCACTCCTTTGGCATATCCTGAAATAATATTTCTACCGTTTTGGGTTAAGGTAGCGGTGATTTTCCTGGTGATTTCAATACCTTCTTGGGAAACGTTCCGGGAACCCACAATAGACACCCCGCTTTTTTTTAAGAGAGATATGTTTCCTTTACAGAAAAAAAGTGGTGGGAGACCGATTTGTTCCACATAATTAAGATAGTTGTTTGGGTAATGTTCCGATTCTGGGTGTATTATAGTCAACCCAGCATTTTTAATCATTTCATACTCTTTGCGAAGGATACCCTTTTCCTCTGGTTTCATTTTGGATAAGATGGGGCCGACCAATTCCGGGAACGTGGCGGTCAATTTCGCCAGAGTGGAATTTGCCATGTCGATGATGGATTTTCCCTGATTATGGAAGTAGTGATACGTGAAAGCGATGGCTTTTGGGCCAATGCCTTTGGTGCGCCATAACCTGAACCACATGTATTCGGATAATGTTTCGACTTTTGGTTCCATCAGATTACCCTGCTTTTCTCGTTTTGGTGACAGTTAAAATATAGATATAACTCGCATTCCCTGATTTTTTAAGCAAATCGCAGACTATATTCATGGTGGCCCCAGTATCATAAAGATCATCAAATACCAAGACGGTCTTATTGGAAAACCGATTGTCTGCAACTGAAAAGGCGTTTATAAGTTCTTGATGTTTTTGCTCTGCTGGGAGGTTTTTTGATTGGTCTGTATCTTTGTTTTTGATCAGGTAATCCAAGTGACATTCAATGTGCGATAGGCGGGCGATTTGTTCGGCTAATTCAAAGACTGGCTGAAACGGCCGATGTGTTTTTGACGGTGGCACTGGAATTATTGCCGATATGTAGTGAAACCACCAATGATTCGTAGGGGCTAAAACGAAATTAGAAACAGTGTGGGCGATAGGTTCGATTTGCTTTTTATCATCGCGATATTTCAATAAATACAATGCCTCTCCCAAAGGAGGTCGCGTGGTTTCAAAACGATCATCTGGTTTTTTTATGGATGAAGTGGTATGGATATCCAAGGCCCAGCCTCTGTACCAAAAATTGCTTTTCAATTCTTGAACATTCGTCGGTAGAATGCTCATACTTCAAAGACCTTTGCGTTTTTTCATATGAATAATATAACTCCAATTGAGCGAATTGTCAACTTGGATAAGATTGGAATTTTTTAATGGTGTGAATGTTTGGACTGGCACCTATTTCCCTATTTCCAATGCTCAAAACTGAATAGATATAGGGCCGGGACTTGAAAAAATGTGGATAGGTGATAAAATACTCATAGCAGAATAACAACGAATATTAATATGGAGCAAAACATGACTGAACCCATTAAAATCATTGATACTGACAGCGACAATATTTTAAACTACGGCATATGCGGTTATAAAAACTTAAGCAGACCGGGTTACCCGGAAAAAATCCAATGGTTGCAAGATCGTTTTGCCCAGGGACTAAAAATTAAAACCCTCTACTCGGAAAAAGATGGTACGCTGGGCATGATCGAATACATCCCCGGCGAATACTGCTGGCGCCCTGTAGAAGCCACAGGCTACATGTTTATTCATTGTATTTTCTCCGGCACCAAAAGCGCCTACAAAGGCAAAGGCTATGGTTCCCTATTGCTGCAAGGGTGTATCACGGATGCCCAAAAAGAAAATAAACACGGCGTGGCCGTGGTCACCCGCCAAGGTTCCTTTATGGTGGGCAAAGCACTGTTTGAAAAGAATGGTTTTACGGTTGTTGATACTGCAAAGCCTGATTTTGAGTTACTGGCAATAAAATTCACCCCCAATGCCCCGGACCCCCAGTTCTTTGGCAATTGGGAAGAAAAACTCAAGCAGTACCGACCCGGTTTAATCATCCTTCGTGCCGACCAATGCCCCTACACGGTGAAAAATGTGGGTGAAATCTGTGCCACCGCAGAAAAAAAATACGGTATCAAGCCGACCGTAATCGATTTAAAGAGTTTTCAGGAAGCCCAAAACACGCCGGGCGCCTTTGGCACCTTCTGTCTGATTTATAATAATAAAGTCATCAGCCATCACCCCATCAGCAATACCCGCTTCTGCAACATCATGGATAAACTGATAGGAAAAAAGTAGAATGAAAGAAGAAACAAAAGAGGTGCCTCCGGCGGCCAACTTTTTATAAAAAGTTGGACAAAAATTTTTATATTTTTGTTAATATTCAGGCCATAGGCAATGGGACTATAATCAGGTAAAGAAATTTCTGGCCTAGCAGCTATTTTTCCTATGATTTTATCTCGGCCTGGAGATGGTCCGCAATATTTCTTTTTTCAGCGTCGAAGCCAATGCCGATCAGGATTATTTTTTTTGGTTGCGTCAGGAATTGTTCATAATAGGCTTTATCATTGATCTGCGCGAGGGCTTTTGCCGCGCTACCCATTTTAAACTCGAAAACATATATATAATGGTCTGTTTCTACTACCATATCCATCCGCCCACGATTACTGAAATGTTCCGGGTTCACTTTTCCCATGGCCAGTTTTAAGACCAGATAAAAAACCAGATGATAATACTTTTCTACTTCACCCTCTACCAGGGGATAGGGAATCGCGGCGAGGAAAGATTTCATTTTATTGATGAAACTTTTTGTGTCGTTTTTTTCTAGGGCTTTTCTTATGGCACGACCAGTATTTTTATAAACAGCCTGTCCTTGCCCTGAGAACTCTTCCACCAGATTATAGAGGAATGCATTCTCCACTTCCCGGTTGGGGTAGGATAGGGTATACGTTTCGCCATCATACTTTTTTATGGTTAAATAACCAGTTTGAAAAAGCAACAGGTCGGTATCAATGTTGGCGATATCGAATTTATCAAAGAATTGATCGCCCACTTCTAATTCTTCCCACCCTATCACATCAATCCCCCGTGTTCGTGCCATTTTCGCAAGAAAAGTGGGCGTGCCCGTGGCAAACCAGAAGGATTTGAATTTTTTCTGGGAGAAAAAATTCATTATTGAAATGGGATTATACACAAAGGTCTCCCCATCCCAAGAATACCCGTTATAATACTCTTTTAGCTTTTTAAACAACTCGTCTCGCGAATAATCGGGAACCTCACTGGCGTATTCTTGGATATAATGATGGAAATTGGTTTCAATTTCCTCGGTGGTGTACCCAAGTAATGCCACGTAATTGGGGTGAAAGGTCAGATCCTCCAGATGGTTCAAATCGCTGAAAATAGATAGCCGACTAAACCGGGAAACCCCGGTCATAAACAGAAGCCTGATATACTTATCCAAACCTTTGAGGATGGAAAAGAAATTTTTAAGGGTTTCGCGGTTCTCTTCTGCTTTCACTAAATTGTCAATATAATCGGTAAGCGGTTTATCGTATTCATCGATCAGGATAATCACTGGCTTATCTTTGGCCAATTTACGTATTAAGTCCGCGAATTTTTCGGAGATACTATCGCCCTGCAATTGGAGGCCAAACTCACCTGCAATCCGATTCAATGAATTATTCAAGGCGTTATACAGTCCCAGGCTTTTATGATCCACTTCCAAAAAATCCAAATGGATCACGGGGTAGCTTTCCCACGGGATACGATCGTAAATCCAACATCCTTCGAAAAGATCGCGGTTGCCCTCGCAAATCTCTTTTAACGTGGAAATGAGCAATGATTTCCCAAATCGCCGCGGACGGGATAAAAAGTACGCCCCACCATTAGCCACCACATTATAGATATATTTTGTTTTATCCACATAGATATAATTGTTTTTAATCAATTTCGAGAAGGTGGAAACACTGAGAGGCAATAATTTCTTTTTTAAGACCTGTGGCGTTTCCTTATAGACTCCACCCAGACCCTGGCAGATGGTGGGGTAATTGGTTTCAAATTTTTCAGCGGAGGAGATATCCATTGCTTGAATGGGTTTTAGAAACGGGGGCAGTTCCGCTTGACACTCTTTTAACAACAGAGGCCGTATTTTTTTCTGCCGTGTTTCGGAATTTTCAACCATAAATGCAGACTGTTCCAATTTAGGCCATTCGGTGCGGCAGTAATCCGGGGTTAAGATGAGGACAATAAAATCGCATTCATCCAACCTTTTGGCCACATGAACCATCCAATTGTCGCCCCAGGGGATGGGTTCTTTATCGGATACACACTCCACTCCATCCCGCGATAAGCGGTTAGATAATTCACTGACAAACTGTTCATCCTTATGATAATAACTTAAAAAAACCTTGCTCATCAGACACGTCCTGTTTCCTTGCTGTATAAACACGCCAATAGTATACCATATGGAGGTTAAAATGCCAATTCCCAGAGCGGTGATTTTTAAATTCCTTTCCATGCGAAACAAAAAAGCAGATTTCCTTCTCTATTATTGGTAAAAAATGGTGTCTGAACCGTGATTCGTAGGATTATAGGAAAACCGGAATTTGATAATGGGGCGACGTGAACCATTTTGAATCGAATAAGGGAATACATCAAAGTGGAAAAAACATGCACCAAGAAGCATAAATGTCTCAATGGTCGGGCGGTGAGGTGACACGAGAGAAAAAAACATTCAACCAGAGCAGAAAATTATACAACTTCCGGGTTTGGAGTATCTCAATTCTACAAAAAATACTGAACGGAGAGGTTTGGAAGGTGAACGGCCGCCTAAAAGGGTGACGGTTGAGTAAAATATGGTGAACCGCCGGGGTTGGAAGGTGAACGGAGAGCAAAATATGGTGGCGGTTCTACAAAATAAGGTGAACGTTCAATCTCTATTTCCAATTTTCAGTAATGGAGGGCGGAACCTCCGTAATTTTGCGACTATTTTTACCAAATTGGCGCAAATATCGCATAACACAACACGTTCCTTGGGAGTTATTGTAGACGCGCCATCCTGGCGCATTAATAAGCGGCAAAAACTTGGTCTTGGATACGATTGCTAGCCAGTCTCTTGGAAGTTTTTCATTTTTCGTTTTTAATTTTTACTTTCTCTTGTTCTTTACCGCTCATTATGGTATTATTTTTCTTAAGACAAAATCGAATCACAACCAAGGCTTAGCGGAAAAAAAAGTGAAAATAAAAGCAACGGCTATCCAACCGGTTTCACAATGGGCAGACACCTGCCACGTCATCCAGCTCTCTATAGATAACCATAGGAGGACTCTATCATGATTATCAAACCCAAATTTTTAGCCACTGGCATCGGCAGCATGCCCTTTACAGATGCGGAACATGCCGTGGATATTTCCTTATCGCGACTGACAGAAGCTCCTTTCTGGCCGCAACTGCCTAAATTAGGCTTGAATGAGCAAATGGAAATTCAATACTCGGAAGGAATCCCCTGCATCCAAATCGACCACAAAAAAGGCCGCATGTTTTTTGAGACTTCCGGTGATTACTCGGAAGCTTTTGCTGATTTTTATGAAAAATACATGCTGGCCATGGACCCGGACGAAGGCAATGGCGATTGTTCTGCCACTGAGATCAGCCCGGAATTTTCCCGTGGCTTGTATACGCTGGAAAAACGCCTGCAACTGCGAGATGAGAAACTGCCCTTTATTAAAGTCCAAACCACGGGCCCATGCAGTTTCGCCCTCACCATCACCGATGAGAACAAACGGGCTATTTATTATAATGACGAGTTCCGCGATGTCGTGATCAAAGCCCTGGCTATGAAATGTCGCTGGCAGATTCAGAAGTTCCGGCCCTATGCCCAGCATGTCATCTGTTTTATTGATGAACCCATTTTATCCGCTTTTGGCAGTTCTACTTATATCTCTGTGAAACGGGACGATGTAGTGGCGCACCTCAACGAGGTGATTGAAGCCGTTCATGCGGATGGTGGCATTGCCGGGATTCACTGCTGCGGCAATACCGAATGGAGCATTCTGATTGATGCGGGCGTGGATATGGTTAATTTTGATGCCTTTGAGTTCGGCGAAACCATTGCCATTTACGCGGAAGCAGTAAAACAATTTCTGGAACGGGGCGGCATGTTGGCCTGGGGCATTGTACCTACTTCTGCGGCCATTCGCACGCAAACAGTGGCCTCTCTGGCAGACCATTTGGAAAAAATGATGGATAATCTGGCGGCACGGGGTATTAATAAACAACTCATCGTTGAACAAGCCATCATCACTCCCTCCTGCGGCACTGGCTCGCTGGCCCTGGAAGATGCGGAAAAGGTTTTTGAAATGACGCAATTGTTGTCACGATTCATGCGGGAAAAATACGGCTTCCAAGGATTTTTATAATGAAACTGGCGATTTCGGGTAAAGGTGGCGTGGGAAAATCCACGGTAGCTGCCGCACTGGCACTTTTATTGGCGCAACAGGGATACAAAGTACTGGCCGTGGACGCGGACCCAGATGCCAATCTGGGGGCTGCGCTGGGTATCTCGGAAACTGATCAAAAAAAGATCATCCCGATCTCGGAACAAAAAGCGCTGATTGAAGAACGCACGGGCGCCAAGGTAAAACAATACGGCCAGATGTTTAAACTGAACCCGGAAGTGACAGACATTGCCAAAGATTATGCTTATACCCACGAAGGGGTGGCGTTGCTGGTTCTTGGGGCTATTGAACAAGGCGGCAGCGGTTGCGCCTGCCCGGAAAGTGTTTTGATTCGTGCGCTGGTTACAGACCTGATTTTATATAAAGATGAAACTCTGATTATGGACATGGAAGCAGGGGTGGAACACCTGGGCCGCGCCACAGCTCGTGGAGTGGATACGTTGCTGGTAGTAGTTGAACCGGGGCAACGGTCGATTGATTGCGCATTACGCATCATCCGTTTTTCGGGCGAAATCGGATTACATCATCTTAAATTTGTCGCCAATAAAGTGAACGGACCAGAAGATGAAGAGTTTCTGAAACAGCACTTGCTCGATGTCGAATGGATAGGTTTTATTCCCTATACCGAAGAAATCCGCCGCAATGACCGCGACGGCCTCTCGGTTCTAAATGGCTTAAGTGTAGATATGCTGGGCATATTTAATACTATATTAAATAGATTAATCGCAAATGAAGGATAAAGGATTGTCTCTTATGCCTCCGGCGGCCAAAAACCTTTTCGAGAAAAGGTTTCTGGACTTCCAAAAGCTTTTATATGGAGTAATGAGATGAGTTGTTTGCTGGCGATTACAGGGAAAGGGGGCGTGGGGAAAACCACGGTGGCCGCTTTATTGATTCAACGATTGATTCACCGTGGTTGTGTGCCCATTCTGGCTGTCGATGCAGATCCCAATACCTGCTTGGATGAAACCCTTGGCGTAAAAGCAGAGAAAACGGTGGGCAGCATCCGCGAAGAAGCCCGCGAAATCGCTGGAAAAGGTTTGTCCACAGGCATTGCCAAACAACAGTTATTGGAAATGAAGATCGCAGAAACCCTTGTTGAAGCAGAAAACTTCGACCTCATCGCCATGGGCCGCCCCGAAGGCCCCGGCTGTTACTGTTACGCCAATAATGTACTAAAATCTGTCTTAACGGAGATTTCCTCCCAATATCCCTATGTCGTGTTAGACAATGAAGCTGGCTTAGAAAACCTCTCCCGCCGCATTGTGCAAAAGGTGGACCTATTGATTATGGTCACCGACCCCTCCCAACGAGGCTTGGAAACCATCAAACGCCTCTTTGATCTGGCTTTGGAAATGGAATTAAAATACGACCGTCTGGCGATAATTATCAATCGCTTGCGCCACCATGAATTACCACCCCGCGCCCAAGAACTTCAATCCACAGTGGGTGCAGATTTCTTAATTGGCCTGCCAGAAGACGCCGAACTGGCAGAATTCGGCGAAACTGGCAAAAACCTGCTGCTTTTTCCCGATGAAAATCCTATCGCCGTTAAACTGGACCTCTTTCTCCAGCAGTTTCTGGTTATGAATTAATCATTAAAATAAGATGGATTATGGGAAGGCTGGAAAAATTCGCCGATCAACTGGCACATGATGGGAGTATTCTGATCCCGAAAGCAATTCGTCAGTCACTGCCTGACGAATTGAAAAACGATGTTATGCATGGAGGAGGAACAGATAGTCTTGATGCCAACTCCGGGTCCTCGATTTCTTCTATCCTTTCGTATCCGACCATGGCGAGCCACCTCTTAAATGGTTCGGCTTTTGGAGAAGGGATCGATTGTACGATTCTAAGAAGAGTTTCCGTGTCTGCCACATCGGTATCTCTCATTTTGCCATCTTTGGCTATCATTTTCAACTGTCCGATTTTTTCGGACACTTCAAGATAGCCTTCTTGGTTCAATTTCTTCTTTAAATCATTCCAATATTTTCTTGGTCGATCACTCTCTGAAATTATCTCTATTACGTCAATAACTGCAAAAAACCATCTCTCTTTTTTTTCATCCCACTGCATTCTGACTTGCTTACTTTCGAATAATTTTATTTTGCTCATGATGATTATTTATCCTTTTCGATTTATCCAACTACCTTGAGTGTTGTTCTGATGGATGCTCCGACGATATTTCGGAGTTCTTGGCATTCGGTGAATAGGTGGGTTAAATCGGATTCATTGACGATTTTGCTTCTGGAGGCTATTTGGAGCCAGACTTTTGATTCATTTTATGAACAAAGTCTTTGGTACTTTCATCGCCTCTTGCTTCCGCGTAATTGGGGGCTGGAGAAGTTCCACTGCGCAATAATTGCTGAGAAATATGATTGCCTGCCATCGTTTTCGGCAATTTTGAACTTATATTGACAATATCTACCGCAAAATTTATAAGTCTTTCTTGTATATCATCACCTTTAGCCATCTATTAATTCTAAAACATACTCTCTCATTTGTCAACACCCAATTTTTCAAATTTTTCACAATCGTCCAAATCAAAATCTGCCAGCAGGACGCCTCGCATTTTTCATTTTTTGTTTTTAATTTTTACTTCCCTTGCTCTTTTTTTCTTGCTATGGTTTCATTTTTCTTAATACAAAATCTTTTTTATCCGCCTGTGGAAATGGAATTAAAATACGACCGTCTGGCAATAATTATCAATTGCTCCAACACTTCAAAAGAATCACCCTGGATGATGGTGTTACTTAATTCTGTTTCTTCCACTGTAGACGCGGCATCCTGCCGCATTATTTCATTTTTCTGCCCATTAATGCGGCGGGACGCCGCGTCTACGTTATCCCAATTCTCAAAGGCAGGAAGAAACCGGGGGCTTATTCCTATCTGCATATGTAGACGAGGAATACCATACTGGGGGGGAACCTGGATTCACCGTCAAAATTTAAAAAGAGCCACGGATAACCGTGGCAGGCTGGACTATCTGGACATACTGGACTTACTGGACAAGCTGGAAAAATCAAAGGTTTTGTGAAGTCCAGTAAGTCCAGAATGTCCATTATGTCCAGATAGTCCAGTTTTTTCTGAAACTTGGCGGTGAATTCATGGGGAACGTACAAAAACGGAATAGAAAAAGTCAACCCTCCGTTAACCGCTTTTTTGAAAATGAGTCTTTCCAATTGGAGGGTTAACAATAGGGAAGTGGTGGCGGTGAACCAATTCATTTTCTTTTTTTGAAATCAATGGGAATCTGTGTTATAATCATCCTTTGAATTTAGGCTATTTTTTTTGTATTCAGGTCGCTGGAAGTACAGTAGAAACAAAAGTTTTTGGGAGTCCAGAACCCTTTTTCCAAAAAGGGTTTTGGCCGCCGGAGGCAAATAAAATATGAAAAAGATTGTATGTCGGATTCAGGATTGTATGAGTTGCCGTTCCTGTGAGCTTGCCTGCGCTGTGGCTCATTCGCAATCGCAGAACTTGATCGGAGCCTTACAGGAAGAAAAATTACCCAAACAACGTATTCGTATTGAATATATTGATGGCGCGGGCACATTACAACGAACCCGGGGCATTGCGGTCCAATGCCGCCATTGCGAGGACGCATTGTGTGTGCAAGCGTGCATTGCCGGGGGCATTCGCAAGGACGAAAAAAGCGGCGAGACGGTGATGGACGCCACTAAATGTGTGGGCTGCTGGTCCTGCGTGATGGTCTGTCCGGTGGGTGCTATTGTGGTGGATGAAGAAGGACACCGCGCGTTAAAATGCGATCATTGCCACGGCCTGGAAACTCCAGCCTGCGTGACTGCCTGCCCCACGGGAGCGCTGGTCTTTATGGAAGAGGAAGAATATCCAGTGGAGGTGTCGGTACCATGAATATTGTTATAATTGGAAATAGCGCGGCAGGTACTGCCGCTGTCGAGGCGATTCGTCACCATGATCAAACCAGTTCCATTGTCCAATTGTCGGATGAAGGACACCCTCTTTATTCCCGGTGTTTGTTGTCCTATTATTTGGCGGGAACAAATACCAAGGAATCGTTGCTCTTCCGAGAAGCGGATTTTCATCACAAGATGAAGGTGGAATTACATGCAGGGGCTCCATTCCGCGTGGTGGCACTGAATACCAGCAAACGGCTTGTGACCTGTGCCAATGGCCAGAGTTTTCCCTATGATCGCTTGCTCATTGCCACGGGTGCCGCAGCTAAGTTACCCGATGGTATTCCTAATAATGTGGATGGAATTTTTATGCTACGCACTTGGGACGATGCGGAAACTCTCAAAGCCCGCATTCCCGATATCAAACAGGCCATTGTGTTGGGTGGCGGCTTGATTGGCGTTAAGGCGGCCATAGCATTGAGCACTTGCGGTGTGAAAACCACGATGCTGATACGTTCTAATAGTGTGTTGTCGCAGATGATTGATTACAATGCCTCCCGCATTATCTCAGACCAATTAATGGAAAACAATATCCAGGTGTTGCATCAACGGGATGTGAAAAAAGTGCTTTCCAAAAAGGGCCGCTTGACGGGCGTGAAAACGGATCGTGGCGAAGAGTTGGAGTGTGATTTATTGATTGCTGCCAAAGGTGTAAAACCCAATACCCAACTGGTAAAGGGCACAGCTATTGTCACCAAGGAGGGCATTCGCACCAATACCTATATGCAAACGGATGAAGAAAATGTCTATGCTGCCGGGGATGTGGCTGAAAGTTTTGATATTACCTTGGAAGATTATACTGTCAATGCCCTGTGGACCTGTGCCATGCAACAAGGCCATGTGGCTGGTTTGAATATGATCGGACAAAAAACACCCTATGACGGCACGATTGGCATGAATGCCTTGAATGTGTATAATACCTCCTTGATCTCTTTTGGCTTGACTGCGCCAGAAGATGAATCCAAATACAAGGTGCTGGTACTCAATCAACCGGATCGGCGCTTATATAAGAAGATTGTCATTGGCAGCGATAACCGCGTCAAAGGGATGATTTTGTTAGGCCGTATCACCAACGCCGGTGTGTTGCTGTCTATCATCCGTCGCAAAATGGATGTCTCCCAATTCGCCCACGAATTGTTAAGCGAGCGTTTTGATTTTGGCAAAGTGCTAAAATACGGCGGCACACCCGACCTCGACCGTTATTACAATAGTCATCTACTGTGAAAAAGATGGAAATTAAGAAGTTAGGAAGCTATGAAGTTAGGAAAAAGAAAAAAGATTCTGGGCCGCAGTGGCATGTATCCCATTCCTCCCATAATTCCCATTCTTCCCATAATTCCCATTCTTCACATAACTCCCACAAGCTTCACCCAATTTTGGGTAATAACAGACAATTTATTAATACTACTAAACCATAAACACTGGAGTACACATGAGTCAAAAGAGTATCGACCAATCCGTTAACTATATGCTGGAGAAAACCAGTCAACAAGGTATCGAAACCGTTTGGGACCGTGCCGAACAACAGGAACCACACTGCGGTTTCGGTGAACTGGGCATTTGTTGCCGCAATTGTTTTATGGGACCCTGTCGCATCGATCCCTTTGGCAATGGTCCCAAGCAAGGCGTGTGTGGTATTACTGCTGAAATCATGGTGGCACGGAATTTCTGTCGCATGATAGCCGCTGGTTCCGCTGCCCATTCTGATCATGGCCGCGATGTCGCCAATACCTTGCTCCTGGCTGCCAGGAATGAAAAAGCCGGGTATACGATCAAAGATGTGGCGAAACTTCATAGCGTCGCCCAGTTCTTTGAGATTCCCATTAGCGGGCGCAGCAAGGAAGATATTGCCATTGATGTGGCACAACGGGCCCTGGCTGATTTCGGCAGGCAAGATGGCGAATTGGCTTTTATTAAAAAAGCCCCGGAAGCCCGCCAAGCCTTGTGGCGCAAACTGGATATTGTGCCCCGTGGCATTGATCGCGAAATCGTCGAGATGATGCATCGCACGAACATGGGCGTGGACCAAGATCATCGCAATCTGATCATGCATGGCGCCCGTACCGCTTTGGCCGATGGCTGGGGCGGTTCTATGATCGCCACCGAACTCCAGGATATTCTTTTTGGTACCCCTTCTCCTATTCGCGGACAGGTTAACCTCGGCGTACTTTCCGAGACTCAGGTGAATGTATTGATTCACGGTCATGAACCGGCACTTTCGGAAATGATGGCCGTGGCTGCGAAAGACCCGGAAATGCTGGCACTGGCGAAATCCAAGGGCGCTAATGGCATCAATCTGGCGGGTATTTGTTGCACGGCCAATGAAATCCTCTTGCGTCACGGGCTACCTATTGCGGGGAACATGTTGCAACAGGAACTGGCGATTGCCACGGGTGCGGTGGAAGCAATGGTAGTGGATGTGCAATGTATTATGCCTGCCCTGCCCGCTATATGCAAATGTTTTCATACCAAACTGGTCACTACCTCCCCCAAAGGCCGTATCCCCGAAGCCGAGCACTTCGCCTTCTCCGAGCATACCGCGTTGCAAACCGCCAAAGAGATCATCACTGCTGCTATTTTGAATTTCCCTAACCGTCGGGCCATCGATATTCCCAAGCAGAAGATGGACCTCGTCGCCGGGTTCAGTCATGAAGCCATTACTTATATGCTGGGCGGACGCTTCCGGGGTTCTTATGGGCCGTTGAATGAAAACATTATCAACGGGCGTATCAAGGGTGTGGCCGGTGTCGTGGGTTGCGGCAATCCCAAGGTGACCCACGACAAACAGCACGTCGACCTGGTGCAAGAATTAATTGCCAATGATATCCTGGTGGTACAAACCGGCTGTTCTGCCATTGCCTGTGCCAAAGCTGGTTTCCTTTCTCCCGATGCCGCTGAAAAATATGCCGGCAAAGGATTGGCCGAGGTGTGTCGCACGGTTGGCATTCCCCCTGTTTTGCATTCCGGGTCCTGTGTTGATAATAGTCGAATCTTGGTTGCACTTTCCGAGATGGTACGTACCGGAGGGCTTGGTAAAGATATTTCCGATCTGCCAGTGGCTGGTGCCGCACCCGAATGGATGAGTGAAAAAGCCATTGCCATTGGCCATTATTTTGTCGCTTCTGGCGTGTACACTGTTTTTGGTGTCGGTTTGCCCGTGTTGGGTAGCCCCGTATTCAGCAATTATATCTTCAAAGAGATCGAAGAGGTTCTGGGCGGGAAATGGGCGGTGGAACCAGACCCTGGCAAAATGGCGGCTTTAATGATCGACCATATCAATCATAAACGGGAGAAACTGGGCATTGCCGGTGGCAAAGAACGTGTCCTGTACGATATGGAAATGAGACGAGAATTAGAAATATAACGAGGTGAAACGCTATGTCAAAGATAATTTCCACACGAGCCATTCGCGGGGCTCATAAATTAGTGGCACGCGCTGAAGAAGAATTGCAGCGGGCTTTGTTGGAAAAGTCCGCCGATACCAAGGTGGAGTTCCCCAATACTGCCTATTACCTGCCCATTGCTTACGGGATGTTGGGTTTAAAAATAAATACCCTGGGTGGCTTGCAACAATTGCTGGCGGAAGCCAAACAGTTGTTGCCGCCCATGCCCACGGATCACATGTGGTTGCCTTACCTCGGTAATACCTTGGATGCGGGTATGGCGGCGTTGTTTGCGGATGAAATCATTGAGGCGATCAAATACACCCGCACACCTATTCCTTATTTAGCGGAAACGAACCCGGATGAACATCATCTGTGGTTAGGTGCGGCCAATGATGTTATTATGCGCGAACGGGGTATTGAATTTGTCGATGGCACAGCCCCCGGTTTTGCCGCTTGTGTGGGCTATTGTCCCACCAATGAAATCGCCGTGAAGATTGCCCGGCAATTGCAGGAGAAGAATCTCTACGTTTTCCTCGCCGCCAGTACCGATGGCAAGTCCATGGCCCAGCAGTTGCAAGAAGAGGGCGTTCAGCTCGGCTGGGATACCCGTCTCGTACCTTTTGGTGATGATGTCACCTCTTGTATTCATGCCCTGGGTTTCGCTACCCGTGCCGCGCTCTCTTTTGGTGGGGCACATCCCGGAGATTTTCGCAAGATTCTCAGTTATAATAAGAACCGTGTCTTTGCTTTTGTGTTGGCGTTTGGTCCGGTAGACGATGAAAAACATGCCCAGGCTGCCGGGGCCATTAATTTTGGTTTTCCCACCATTTCTGAAACCGAGATCGGCCAGATTCTTCCTACTGGAATTTGCACGTATGAGCATGTCGTTTCCGGTGTGCCCATTGAAAACATGGTGGAAAAAGCCCTGGAAGTACGCGGCTGTAAAATTAATATTACCAAGGTGCCTATTCCTGTTTCTTATGGTCCTGCGTTTGAGGGCGAACGGATTCGCAAGAGTGATATGCAGGTGGAATTCGGTGGTAATAAAACCGTGGGTTTTGAGTTTGTCACTTCCGTAGCTATAGACCAGATCAATGATGGTGATATCCAGGTTATTGGTCCTGATATTGATCAAGTAGAGTTGGGCAGCGCTTTACCGTTAGCGATTTGGGTGGAAGTAGCCGGGCGTAAAATGCAACCCGATTTCGAACCTATTTTAGAACGGCAGATGCATCACCTGCTCAATGGTGCCGAGGGATTGTGGCACATGGGACAGCGGGATATTATCTGGACCCGCGTGTCCAAAAGTGGTTTTGATCGTGGTTTACGGCTCAAACATTACGGCGAAATCATTCATGCCAAATTTCTTTCCGATTATCCTGCTATTGTGGATAAAGTGAAAGTAACTATGATTACCGATGGCGACGAAGTGGAACGGCGCATCAAAGTGGCCCGCAAAGTATACGATGAACGGAACCGCCGCCTGGAATCGATGACAGATGAATCGGTGGATACCTTTTATTCCTGTTTGTTATGTCAATCGTTTGCTCCCAATCATGTCTGCATGATCACCCCCGAACGTCTCGGCCTGTGTGGCGCGTACAATTGGTTGGACGGCAAAGCCGCATTTGAGATCAACGAGACCGGACCCAATCAGCCGGTAAAAAAAGGCGAGGTGTTGGACCCCGTGCGTGGCATGTGGCGCGGAGTCGATGAGTATGTTTATATTAATAGTCATAAGTCTATTTCCAGTTTTAGTGCTTATTCTATTATGGACCGGCCCATGACCAGTTGCGGATGTTTCGAGGTTATTTGTGCTTATGTGCCCGAGTGCAACGGCATCATGGTGGTTAATCGTGAGTACCAGGGCGAAACTCCAGTGGGTATGACCTTTTCCACGTTGGCGGGCAGTGTCGGTGGCGGACAACAGACCCCCGGTTTTATGGGTTGTGGGAAAATATTCATCACCTCAAAGAAATTCCTCTTTGCCGAGGGCGGCCATAAACGTCTCATTTGGTTAACCAAAGAACTCAAAGAGTTATTGGCCGATGATTTAAAGAAACGGTTCACCGAGCAAGGTGTGCCTGATTTATTGGATCAGATCGCCGATGAAACCAAAGCCATTGATTCTCATTCGGTGTTGGCCTATTTAAAAACCGTCAAACATCCCGCGTTAGACATGCCTGATATGGGTCTCTACGCTGAGGGAATTGCTTCGGAAACACCACAACAGCCGGAACAACCGCCACAATCCGCACCTGTTGAAATAAAAGAACCCGCAATCACAGAAACACCGGTGCCATCTGTCACTCCCACTTTAAACGCGGATTTAATCGCAGAAATCAAACAACAAGTCACCCGCGAGCTTCTCCAGGATTTAAAAACAAACCTCACCCAGGAAATCGTCAGCGAAATAATCTCCACCCTCAGCCAAAAGTTCCTCGGTGTTTCTCCGTCCATATCGTCCATATCGTCCACACTGTCCACGCCGTCTATTTCGTCCACTCCCATTGCCGAGTCTGTCCCCTTAATTACCACTTCCCAGCGCCTTTCTGAAGTCACCGCTTTCCCTGTGCGCAAAGAGTCTTGCGAGGTTCCTATCTGGTCTGTCACTTTAGGGGCCACCAAAGCCCATGGTGGCACCCGGAGCCATACCCTTACCATTGGGGGTCAAAATATCATGCCTTTTCATTTGTGGGAAGGACACACGCCCAATCGCCCTTTGATTGCCATGGAAGTATTTGATACGATCAGCGAAAAGTATCCCCCCACCCTTCGTGCTATTTATGGCGATTTATTGAACCAGCCCACCCAGATGGCTAAACTTTGTGTCGCTAAATATGGAGCCGATTTAATCAGTGTCCGTTTGGATGGCACCCATCCCGAACGTGGCAACTCTTCCCCCGAACAAGCCGTAAAATTCGTAAAATCCATCCTTTCTGCTGTCACTGTGCCCTTGATTATCACCGGTCATAACCATTACGAATCCAACAACGAGGTCATGAAAGCCATTGCCCAAGCCTGTGCTGGCGAGAATCTTTTGCTCAATTGGGTCGAGCAAGATAATTATCGCACCATTGCTGGGGCTGCCATGGCCTATGGTCATGCCATTGTTTCCCAGAGCCCCATTGATGTCAATATTTCCAAACAGTTGAACATCCTCTTGACCAATATGGGCATCAAAGCCGAAAAGATCGTCATGGACCCCTTGACCAGTGCGTCGGGTTATGGTATCGAGTATACCTATTCCGTCATGGAGCGTATCCGTTTAACCGGTCTCGGTGGGGATAAGATGTTGGCCGGACCCATGATTGTGTCCCCTGGGCAAGAGTGTGTCAAGATAAAAGAGTACAAGGCTGCCGAAAAAGAATTCCCGGCCTGGGGTGATTTAAGTAAACGGGCCGCCCTGTGGGAACTATCCAGTGGCCTCAATCTGTTGTATGGTGGCGCTGATATCCTTATTATGTATCATCCCGAAGCCGCCCAATCGTTAAAGAAAACTATTTTCCAATTATTAGAGCAAAAACAGCTAAATTAGACAGGAGGAAATTCAACCATGGCTTTAACAGGACTTCAAATACAAAAATTATTGCCCAAGACCAATTGCAAGGAGTGTGGTTCCAATACCTGTCTGGCTTTTGCCATGAAACTGGCGGCCAAAAAAGCCGATTTGTCTTTATGTCCCTATGCCTCGGACGAAGCCAAACAAGTCTTAGGTGCCGCCAGTGAACCACCAGTTAAAGGGATTACCCTGGGTGTGAACCCAGAACTCAAACTGGGGGAAGAAACAGTGCTCTACCGGCATGAAAAAACCTTTGTACGGCAAACTGCGTTTGCTATTAACATCGACGACACTGAACCCGCCGCGCAGATTGCCCAAACCTTGGAAAACATTCACCATTACCTATTGGAAAGGGTTGGCGAGTGTCTGGTGATAGATATGGTTGCCATTACCAACACGAGTGGTGACCCTGATCGTTTTGCTGCTTTGGCCTTACAAGTTTGGGAGAAAGTCAAACGTCCCTTGGTGTTGCGTAGTGCCAGTGTCGCCGCTTTAACTGCTGCGGCTAAAGCAGTTAAAGGTTCCCGTAGTGTGTTGGCTTCCGCTTCACCCGAAACTGCAGATGCACTTCGTCTGGTGGCCGAGGAGAACGGGCATGTTTTGGCCGTGACCGCGCCTGATTTAAATCAATTGGTAGCCATTACCGAGAAATTGAAGGCCGATGGGTTTAATGATTTGATCTTGCACTTTAATACCAGTGGTTTGTCCGAGTTGTTTCAGACCAATACTATCGCCCGTCGTGCCGCGTTAAAAGATAATTATAAGCCTCTGGGTTATCCGTCTCTTTCTTTTGTTCCCACTGATGCTGGCAATTATTTGGATAGCACCGTGTGGGCCGTGACCGAGATATGCAAGTATGGTGGTATTTGTGTTTTACCCAGCTTTGACCCCGCGCAATTAGCCACCTTGATGACCCTGCGTCTGAATATCAATACGGACCCGCAGAAACCTATCCAGGTAGAACCCAAACTGTATCCCATAGGTGAACCTACCCCCAATTCCCCTGTTTTTGTCACCACCAATTTTTCATTAACCTATTTTATCGTATCCGGTGAGATCGAGAACAGTGGTACCAGTGCATGGTTACTGGTTCCCGAATGCGAGGGCATGAGTGTTTTAACCGCATGGGCTGCCGGGAAGTTTTCCGGGGCCACCATTGGTAAATTCGCCAAGGAGATTAATTTGGAGAATCTCGTTTCCACTCGTGAGATCATTATTCCTGGATATGTCGCCCAGATCAGCGGTGAATTGGAAGAGAGTCTGCCCGGTTGGAAAGTATGGGTGGGCCCGCAGGATGCTGGGGACATTGAAAGTTTCGTCAAAATGAGACTCAAATAGCAAAAGTTTTTGCCCCGCTTTTTTCAAAAAGCGGGCCGCCGGAGGCAATAAAACAGACCCATGCCATCAATCACTTTTCTCCCTTCAGGTTCAACCGTGGAAGTTGCACCCGGCACCCAGTTGCTCGTGGCTGCCCGTGAAGCAGGCATAAAAATAGATTCGCCGTGTGGAGGGAAAGGCACCTGTGGTAAGTGTATCGTTCAAGTTCAGGCCGGTGATATATTATCCGATCATCTCGGTTTAATGTCACCTTCTGCTGTGAATCATGGCTATCGTCTTGCCTGTCGTAGTCAGGTCATGCATGTTCCCGTTACCGTCTTTGTGCCCGAACAGAGTGGGAATGGTGGTGGGAAGTTCCTTGATGAGACCCGTGATACTTGTCTCGTGCCGTCCGAACGTTTTCCCCGAAAAGATCAACTGGAACCTTTGACTCGTAAAATTCTGCTAAGGGTCGCGCCGTCACAATTGGAGGATGGCCTTTCTGATCTTGACCGTGTAACGCGAAGTCTCCAGCAGATTCTCGGACAAGTAGAAGTCAGCTATTCATTACCCGTTATTCGCCAGATAGCCCAAGCGTTGCGTCAAGCTGCGGGGATTGTCACAGTTTCTGTAGTAGATATAAATGCCGGTTCAACTTTACGTGTCGCCCGTGTCGAAGCTGGAGATAATACAGCCCGTTATTTCGGTATAGCCGTGGATATTGGCACCACCACTGTGGCCGTGCAACTCGTGCTTCTCCCTGCCGGTGAAGTAGTCGCCACCCAGACCGCTTATAATGAACAGATCGCTTGTGGACTGGATGTCATTGGGCGCATCCATTATGCCCGTCAACCTGAGAGGCTCGCCGAGTTGCGCACCCGGGTATTGGATACCATCAATCATTTACTGTCCCAATTGTGCCAGGGCAATGACGTAGACCCCATCCACATCGACTGTGCGGTGATCGCAGGCAATACCACCATGATTCATCTTTTATTAGGCTTGCCACCTGAATATATCCGCTTGGAACCCTATACCCCTACCCTATTGACCGTGCCATTATTCCAGGCCGAAGCAGTAGGTATTCAAATATATCCCTCAGCTCCCGTGTATATTTCCCCTGCCGTTGGTAGTTATGTCGGTGGTGATATTACTGCCGGTTTATTGTGTACTGGTCTTGCCACAACCAGTGATGAAGTCAATTTATTCCTTGATATTGGCACCAATGGCGAGTTGGTTATTGGCAACAATGATTTTTTGCTCACTTGTGCCTGTTCTGCCGGGCCTGCGTTTGAGGGTGGAGGAATTGGTAGCGGAATGCGGGCCGCTTTGGGTGCCATTGATCTCGTTGAGATCGCCCCGGAAACCGGAACCGCCACTTATCGCGTCATCGGTGATGTTCCTCCCAATGGTATTTGCGGCACTGGCATGATTTCCTTATTGGCCAATCTGTTCCAAACCGGTTGGCTGGATGCCGCAGGGAAATTGAACCGGGTTAAATCTTGCCCAGCTATCCAGATTGAAGGCCGTCAGGCCCGGTACATTGTAGACACCGGCCAAGAGATTTCCATCAATGAAATTGAAATTGATAATATTATCCGCGCCAAAGCCGCCATTTATGCCGCTTGTGCCCTGATGTTGGAACAAGTGGGAATGACCTTTGAAGATGTCACCCATATTTATATTGCCGGCGGCTTCGGGCGTTTCTTGGATATTGAGAAAGCCATTATTATTGGCCTTCTTCCCGATCTCCCACGGGAGAAATACCAATACATAGGTAATTCCTCCTTAACTGGAGCGTATATGATGTTGGTTTCCCAGCAGTTCCGGGAAAAGCAGAAAGAATTGGCCCGCCGTATGACCTATGTTGAATTAAGCACCGACCCCGCGTATATGGACCAGTTTACCGGCGCGTGTTTTATACCCCATACCGATAGCCAGCGTTTCCCTTCGGTAGGGGTGGGCCCCCGTGCCCACCCAATTGGTGAATGATTATGTCTAGGGAGAATGGTTATGGTGATGCCGTGCGGTTGGCCGTGGAAAAATTGCGGCAGGTGGATATGCCCGCGCGGTGTGCCGCGTTGGGGTTGGCGCAGCCGCAGGTGGATGGATTATCGTTGCGGGCCTTTGGGTTGGATTTGGAATTGCGGTTTTCCGATTTTCAGCTTTTTATCAGCGGTTCCGCTGTTCCTGTCAAAGTCTTTGACCAGATATTGGTATTGCATTATTTACTTCATGAACGGCCCGTGGTATTTACCGGGCAGTTGATTTCCTTTCGGGAGTTTACCGCCGGGCCTTTTTATTGGGGGCCCTTTTGCGCCCGTTCCGTGCGGCCCCTGGAAAAGCGGTTCGGCAATAATATTCAACAGCTTCAACAGAATCTCAACCGTTTCGATTGGGTGCCCGTCGCCATCGGTGATTTAGGAGCCCGCATTCATGTTATCGGGAATCTCTATGTCACCCTGATCTATCGCATCGGTGATGACGAATTACCCCCCGCCGCGGATTTACTTTTTGATGCCGCAGTGAAACCCATATACAACGCCGAGGATGCCGCCGTGTTGGGCAGTCGTATTTGTTTGGGATTGTTGTAAGCTGCCAGGAAAGTCTTTTCATGTAGTGCAAGCATCCTGCTTGCGTTTTTTTGCCTTTCAAGCGGGACGCTTGGGCTACAAGCTTTAGGTGCATGGTGCCTACAAAAAAGGTGACGTCGCGAAGGAATGTGGGAATGCTTTTTACTGGTTCTGCAACCGAATGTCATCTCCTTGCAGGTGTTTTGAGGCAAAGATCGGGTTTATTTGCTGGAACTTTTAGAAATCATTCCTACCTTCTTATGCACCGTCACCTCTGTTTTTAAAAAATCGGGGGCCAATAGGAAATAAGGGCGGCGTTATACAAGGTTCAAGTGTAAACGCCGCCCTTTTAAAATCAGTTTTTTACAAACCCTTGTTTCTCTTCAAGAATGGTGTAACACATACCCTGATCATGTATTATTGTCCACTCACGAAACATTATCTGATACGAATGATCCACCGAGCCTGCCAGAAAGGAGGGCTTGACTTATAGGAATCGAGCTTTCCAGTAACTGAATCTGGAATTCTAGTGTTGACGATTTCTATAATTCCCCCCTTGACTGGGATTATCGTCTCATTGCCAGGGAATTTACCAGGGGGAGTCACATTTATTAATCTTATTTTATAATCCATCATCCAGTGTGTGATTTGTCCAGAGAATCTATCTGTGAAAACTTTCGGATTTGTATCTACAATTGATGGTGGTTCCGTCCTTTGAATATCCCAATTATATTTTGATCCAAGTTCTGGATGTGGATAAGCCGCTAACCAACTGAGCATTTGACCATTTACAAAAGTATCAACATTTTCACCTTCTGACTTGATTTTGGATTTTAGTTCACCATCCAT
Source organism: uncultured Clostridia bacterium (assembly GCA_964502145.1). GTDB lineage: Bacteria > Acidobacteriota > Aminicenantia > UBA2199 > UBA2199 > CAZCVI01. The sequence continues at coordinate 12,330 of CAZCVI010000027.1, read as the reverse complement.
CCACCTTTTCCCAACTTGGTCTGGCGTAATGCATCCTCCAATTAAGTTTTTTGCCATATCTGGTACTGGTATTCCTCGGAGATCAACGGGCACCCAAGATTCATGTGGCCAGTTGGTTTTTCCATTTGCCCAGACAAAACCCGCTGGGGGTTCATTTCCGTCACCGAAGTAAGGAAGCATGGTACCAAGAGGAACGCTGAAAGCTGTTTTTGCATTTCCTGCAAATATTGAATCCCAGATTTTTGAAACAGTAAAGGTATTTGGAACTGTCCGGTCTAGAAAAAAACCCGCTGTGGCGCCGGTAGTTAAATAAGCGGATTGAAGACATGATTTTATTGTCTCATCCCATCCGTTGATGCATCTTGATGTATTTATAGAGTGAGGTTCATACCATCCCTTATCTTCTTTGAAGGTCAGTATGGTGCCATGCACCTTCTCAATTGTTTCCTTATCATTCTTGCCCACGTCAAAGCTGACGCCCATATAGTTTATCTTGATTCCTTGATTCGTACTAGAAACGTTAGTTGTACTTTGGCGATCACTTTCTTGTTTTGTATCTTGCATTTTTTGCAGGATTGGTTTCAGGTATGCCTCTACTTTCTTGGCATCTTCCACAGAAAGTTTAGAAATATCTTTGGGTGTTGGTTCGGAAAGGATTTGTTTCGCAAGATCTTTCTGAAGGAGAGGAAGCACTTTATCAGAGGTGGCACTAATAATTTGTGTAAATTTAGCTTGAACAAGAGAAGTGACACGCTCATATTGATCTTGGAATATAGGGCTGCCAATGTTTAATTGTTCGCTTGAAAGTGCGCTGCTGATTGTCTGGCTGATCTTGGACGTGTTGGTTGTCCAAATTTGGCCGATGGCCTCGGTGATGTTGGTAAAAGAGAATGAAAATTTGAAATCTATATCATTCTTTTTTAATGCATTCATGAACTCAGCTATGTTCAGGTTATCCACTGGCAACACAAATGAATAGAAATCACCTACACCAGCAATATCACAGGTTTCCTGGGAATAAACTTTTTTGTTGAACCTGTTAATGGCTTTGACATGCAAACCTTCAATAGGCCAGTTCCAGACTTCAATTTTGTCCGGGCTGATCGTATGTTCGGATAACCACCGGGTGTCCTTTTCCTTGATTTTTTCTTTGCATAATTCCTTGAACTTGTCGCTGCTCAGATGTACTTTGAATTGATAGTATGTTTTGTTCTCATCCGTGCGTGTCTCCATGATGATTTTTGGCAGATCATCAATGCTGTCGTTTCTCTCCTCAAAAGCCAGTATGGGCCGATGAAAATAGATGTGAGCCTGAAATGGAGCTCCTACTCCACCTGATTGTGCGGCATGATGAATATCGACTTTTTGTCCGATATCACCAAACGAGATGAAACAGATCGCATCCACTGTGGGTTTGACCCCTTGTTTTTGGGCTGCCGTCGTATTCGTCTGTGTAAAGATCATAAAACGAGTTATGCTTAAGAGCAATAAGAATAGAATTGTTTTTTTAATCATAGTTCCTCCTAAAATTTTTCTACTAATAGTCTTTTCCTTTTTCACCTTCTACCATAAGAGTGATGTTGATTCTGAGTAGTTCGTCTCCTTGGCCGGGGCAACGGGCAATGCCGAAGATTTTCTCCATGAGTTTAATCATGGCATCCTGACTTCCCTCGACCAATCCTACCTCTTTATCAATTTTAGTGCCTACAAGGATGCAACCCGCAGTGTGTGTCAGATCATTCCCTGTATGAATCTGTACCGCCCTGCGTTTTACCTCAGGCTTGTCGATAAGCTGGATTCTGATACCCCCTCTCCTTGGCCTTACAAAAGCTTTGTATTCGCCAGGAGGGATACAACTCACGTCTGTTTCATTATTTTCCCAAGGCGGTTCGAAAGTTTGGCAAATCTCTTCCCCGGTGATGGAGTCGCCGAGATAAAGGAATCCGACAGTGCAAGTGTCGCCTTCATATACCCTGCTCAGGGTAAGAGAAATGCTTCGCTCATCGTCTTGACTTCTGACGAGTGAAGGTGTGAACTGTATAAGCAGAATCACAGCAAATATCAAGTTCAAAACAATTTTTTTTTTCATATAACCTCCGGGAGGATTTTATCGTAATCACTCCATCCAGATATGATATAGTATAAAAATATTCCAGAGGCAGGTAATTTTGGTGCAAAATAGCGAGTAATTTTGATGCACCCAAACCAGAGCACTAACACAAATGATGCAAGACATGTAATTTTGATGCAAAATACTTATTGAAGAAAAAAAAGATGGCTTTGGCACGATTCTTGCATAAATGAATAATGTCCACTGGGAGGTAGACTGGTAAAAAAAACAGCATAAAGTCCGCCCGTGCATTCGGGTTCATTTAAATATTCAAGGAGTGTGGAAAAAACAGAATAGATACAAAAGTACAGTTGAAATTTTCACACCTTTGATTTATAATTGAGCCTATGAACACCGAAACGAAAATAGAAAAACCGGTCAAACTTCTGGATTATAAGTATAACCCGGAGTTAATCGCGAAACTGGAAAACTCCCACAGCCCGATGGCCCTGGTGGTGAAATCGCAATTAAAGAGTCTCGAATTAAAGGGCGCGGATTCTGAAAAAAAATTCGAGGCGCTCAAAGAGTTGATCCGCTTGTGTTATAAAGAAAAATATTCATCGGACGACACGCATCTTATTATCAAATTCTTCACCTTGCTCATCCGTGTACCGGATATCTACAAGAAGAGTTTAAGACAAGTCGTCCGTCAAGCAGAGGAGGAATTTAAAATGGAATATGAACTTCCATGGATACGTGATGCCGCAAAAAAAGCTGAAAAAAAAGGCGAAAAAAACGGAATAATAAAAACAGCCAAAAAAATGCTAAAAAACGGTATGGAAATATCAAAGATCATAGAGTATACCGGATTAAAAAAAGCAGAAATCGAAAAACTCTGTGCAACAGCCCAATAATATTTGCTGTATGATCGCCCCGTGGTATTTACCGGGCAGTTGATTTCCTTTTGCGAGTTTACCGCCGGGCCATTTTATTGGGGGCCTTTTTGTGCCCGGTCCGTGCGGCCTTTGGAAAAACGGTTCGGCAATAATATTCAACAGCTTCAACAGAATCTCAACCGTTTCGATTGGTTGCCCGTCGCCATCGGTGATTTAGGAGCCCGCATTCATGTCATTGGCAATCTTTATGTCACCTTAATCTATCGTATCGGCGATGACGAATTATCCTCAGCCGCCGATTTACTGTTTGATGCCGCAGTGAAACCCATATACAAAGCCGAAGATGCCGCCGTGTTGGGCAGTCGTATCTGTTTGGGGTTGTTGTAAGCCGCCAAGAAAATCTTTTCATGTAGTGCAAGCATCCTGCTTGCGTTTTTTTGCCTGTCCCCTTCCATTTAAAGTCCACATGATTCGCCATTGTCATTCTTCATTTTTTTTTGGTGTTGCCTATTGACATTCCAATTCCTGGTCTTTATAATCAAAAAGAGAGAGCGATTGATCTGGCTATCTGCAAATTTCGGATTAGGAGGAAACATGTCCGCAAAACAAACGTTTATGGGTCAGGGGAGGAATACATTGAGAGTCAGGATATTTGTGAGTATGTTTTTTGTAGTATTGCTTTTGGGTTCTAATTTTATTTATGGCGCAATCCCCGCGCAAGAGCGGGCCGCATTAATTGCATTGTATAATGCCACCAATGGAGATCAGTGGACCCAAAATAGCGGTTGGAAAACACCGCCGTTACATACCGATGGTTTTGCCATGCCAGGGACGGAAGGAAGTTGGTATGGAGTTAATTCTAATTCAATCAATGTAACTTCTCTACATTTGAGTAGGAATTATTTGGTTGGCAATATCCCACCAGAATTGGGAAACCTCAGCTATTTGCAACGTATAGATCTGCAGGAAAACCAACTGAGTGGCAGCATCCCTCCCGAATTAGGAAATCTGAGCAATTTGACATATTTATTTTTGTTTGACAACCAATTGAGCGGTGCCATCCCACCAGAAATTGGAAATCTCAATAAGATGAAAGCATGTTCGATTTACAACAACCAGTTGAGCGGTAGCATCCCCCCAGAATTGGGAAATCTCAGTAGTTTAAACCAATTACAGCTAAACATGAACCAACTGAGCGGTAGCATCCCCCCTGAATTGGGAAATCTCGGTAGTTTGCAACTATTAGATTTCCGGCAGAACCAACTAAGTGGTTCAATTCCCTCAGAATTGAGAAATTTAAGCTATTTAACAGTACTCTACCTGAATAACAACCAACTGAGTGGCCCTATTCCTACCGATTTGGGAAATTTATTTAGATTAGAAGGTTTATTTTTACATTATAACCAATTGAGTGGCGAAATTCCATCCAGCTTGGCAACGTTAGATAGGATTACGAGTGAGGGATTAGATATCGGTTATAATTGTTTATTTGCTACAGACCCCACATTAAGAACATATCTAAACACCAAAGACCCAGATTGGGAAGCACATCAAGACCAATGTGGTGGACTCACAGTAACCTCTCCCAATGGTGGCGAAACCTTTCCTGTGGGTTCTTCACAGCCCATTACCTGGACCACCACCGGTACGGTTGGAAATGTGAAAATTGAATATACTACCAACAACGGCACCACTTGGACCACCATTATTGCCTCTACAGCCAACGATGGTTCTTATACTTGGACCTTACCCGTTACCGTTTCAACCTTATATAAGGTGAAAGTCAGCGAAGCCGCTGATGGCAACCCCACTGATATGTCAAACAGTACCTTCTCAGTGGTCGCAGACCCCACCGCCACCCTCACCGTTACCTCCCCCAATGGCGGAGAGAGTTGGGCTGTGGGTTCTTCTCAAAACATTACCTGGACGACAACAGGAACAGTAGGAAATGTCTTTATCGAATATACAGCCAACAATGGCTCCACATGGTCTACCATTATTTCATCCACAGCCAATGACGGTTCTTATACGTGGACCGTACCCGATCCCCCTTCCTCCCTGTGCAAAATTCGCATCAGTGAAGCAGTAGATAACATTCCCATCGATACGTCAGACAGCACGTTTACCGTGGCTGCCTCACCCACATCATCTATCACCGTGACCTCCCCCAATGGCGGCGAAAGTTGGACCGTGGGTTCTTCCCAAACCATTACTTGGTCCACCACCGGCACCGTTGGGAATGTTCAAATTGATTATACCATTAATAATGGTTCCTCATGGGACTCTGTTGTTGACTCTACAGCCAATGATGGTTCCTACATCTGGACCGTGCCCGATACCCCTTCAATCCAGTGCAAAATAAGAATAAGCGAAGCTTCCGATGGCAGTCCCACCGATTCGTCAGACAGTACCTTTACTATTGCCGTGGTATCCACAGCCTCTATTACCGTGGTTACTCCCAACGGAGGAGAAAGCTGGAACGCCGGTTCTTCACAATCCATTACCTGGACCACCAGCGGCACCGTAGGAAATGTCCTAATCGAATACACCACCAATAACGGTTCCAGTTGGACCACCATTGTGGCCTCTACCGTTAATGACGGTGCCTATACCTGGACCGTCCCAGACATTCCTTCCACCCTCTGCAAGATCAGAATCAGCGAGGCCGTTGATGAAAACCCTACCGATACCTCTGATAGCACATTTACCATTGCGTCCGTAGCCCCGGCAACCATTACCTTAACATCCCCCAATGGCGGCGAAAGTGTGACCGTAGATTCCACTCAGCCCATCACCTGGACCACCTCTGGCACAGTAGGGAATGTTCAAATCGAATATTCCACCGATAATGGTTCCAGTTGGGATACCATTACTGCGTCTACTGCCAATGATGGTTCTTTTATATGGACCGTGCCGGATATCCCTTCAACCCTGTGTTTGATAAAAATCAGCGAAGCCTCCGATGGTAGTCCCACCGATACCTCAAACAGTACATTTACTATTGTATCCGCTTCCACCTCCTCCATAACCGTATTATCCCCCAATGGTGGAGAAAGCTGGCCTGCCAGTTCTTCTCAGACCATCACGTGGTCCACCACCGGTACCGTGGGGAATGTTCACATCCAGTATTCCACCACCAGCGGTTCCAGTTGGTCCACAGTAACTTCTTCTACAACCAATGACGGTGCGTATACCTGGACCGTTCCCACCACCGCCTCATCCCAATGCCTCGTTAAAATAAGCGAAGCCGCAGATGGCAGCCCGTCGGATACCTCAGACAGCACCTTTACTATAGATGGAACCATTTCCGCCCAAGAACGAGCTGCTTTAATTGCCCTTTATAACAGCACCAATGGCGATACCTGGACCAACAAAACCGGTTGGAAAACCGCCCCATTAGATGCCGATGGGTTTGCTATGCCCGGCACCGAGGGTAATTGGTACGGTGTGATGGTCCAAGGCTATCACGTCACCCGCATCAACCTCTACTGGAACAATCTCATCGGTACAATACCCGCAGCATTGGGAAACCTCCCGCAATTGCAAGTACTCTGGCTAACAGCCAACCAACTGACCGGCAGCATCCCCACTCAATTGGGAAACCTCTCCAACTTACAATCCCTATGGCTGGGTGAAAACCAACTGGATGGCGCTCTTCCAGATTCCCTTGCAAACCTAAGCAATTTAGAGATGCTTTATATCCGTAATAACCGATTAAGCGGCGAAATCCCAACGGGTTTTATTCATTTAGTCCACATTTCCCTATTGGATATTGGCTACAATTGTCTAACCGCCACCAGTTCCGTATTAAGAACCTGGCTCAACGCCCTGGACCCCGATTGGGAAACCACTCAAAACCAGTGCGGCGGCATATCGCCCACCATTTTAGTCACCTCACCCAATGGCGGCGAAATCTTTACCGTGGATTCCTCGCAGTCTATTACCTGGACCACCACTGGTATCGTGGGAGATGTAAAAATCGAATGTTCCATTAACAATGGTACCACTTGGTCCACCATTATTACCGCTACCGCCAATGACGGTTTTTATACCTGGACCGTGCCCAATACCATTTCCAGCCAATGTAAGATAAAAATCAGCGAAGCCTCCGATGGAACCCCTACCGATACCTCAAACAGCAATTTCTCCATTGTTTCCGCCCAATCCGCATCCATAACTGTGGTCTCTCCCAATGGTGGCGAAAGCTGGGCCGTGGGTTCCACGCAAACCATTACCTGGACGACTACCGGAACCGTGGGGAATGTAAAAATCCAGTACTCCTTTGATAACAGCGGCACCTGGACAACGATTGCCGCTAACATTTCCAATACCGGTTCCTATACCTGGACCGTACCCAATACCCCGTCGCCCCAATGTTTGGTAAAAATCAGCGAGGCCGCAGACGGTAGCCCGTCAGATACCTCGGATGCCACATTTACCATTGTTCCACAATCTTCTGAATCCATCACCATTACTTCACCCAATGGCGGAGAAAATTGGAATGCCGGTTCATTATACCCCGTGACCTGGACCACCACCGGAACCGTGGGAGATGTAAAAATCCAATATTCCCCTGACAACGGCAGCACCTGGTTGGATGTGATCTCTGCTACTGGTAATGACGGTCTTTACAATTGGACCGTTCCCACTACCCTTTCGTCTTTATACAAGGTTAAAATCAGTGAAGCCGCAGACGGTAGCCCAACCGATACCAGTGATGCCACGTTTTCTATTGTTCCCGGTTTACCACCAGTGATCCATGTCAATTGGCAGCAATTAAATTTTACCGCCCTCTCCTCCGGCAGCGTAACCGGTCCACAACGTATCTCCATTCGGAACAGTGGCGGTGGGACATTAAACTGGACCACCGGTGTTGATGCTTCCTGGCTTAACTGTACTCCGACAACCGGGACAGGCAATGGAACAATCGTCGTATCCGTAGCACCTACAGGTTTAAAAAATGGTTCCAATAGCGGTAGAATAACCATCACCGATCCCAATGCCACCAATTCCCCCCTGACTGTTTTGGTCACCTTAATCGTAAAACCAGCCAACCAGAAGAACAATTTGATTGGCGAGTTTTCCACCCCTGTAAATGAGGCCACAGTTGGTGGTAGCATCGCGGTTACAGGCTGGGCATTGGATGACATAGGCGTTAAAAGTGTCGAAATATATAGAGAAGCCGACAAAAAAAAGGATTTGGTCTTCATCGGTGAAGCTATATTCGTTGCGGGTGCCCGACCGGATATTGAAGCCGCTTACCCCGATTATCCCTTTAATTATCAAGCGGGGTGGGGTTACCTGTTACTGACGAACAGTCTTCCCAATGGAGGCAATGGCGTTTTTACCTTATACGCCGTGGCCACGGATATGGACGGCAATAGTATCACGTTGGGTGAAAAAACCATTACAGTGGATAATGCCAATTCCGTAAAACCTTTTGGTGCCATTGATACTCCTAAGTATGGAGGCATTATAAGTGGCAGTGATTATGTCAACTGGGGTTGGGCATTAACGCCGCAACCCAGCGTCATTCCCACTGATGGTTCTACTATCCAGGTCTGGGTAGATGGTATGATGCTTGGCAATCCCAATTACAATGTAACCAGGACAGATATCGCGGCCCTTTTTCCCGGTTATGCCAACAGTAATGGTGCGGGTGGGTATTTCCATTTTGATACCACCGATTTTGCAGAAGGGATGCATACCATCCAGTGGAGTGTCACCGATGATGCCGGACATACCGATGGCATTGGCAGCCGCTATTTTTACATTGAACGGGCCACTACCGACACCCACTCCAGTACCAGCACCGGACTTCAATCCGATGGTATTGCTGTTAATGATCTTTCCACTTTAGACACTCTTCTACTCAACAATCGCCCAATATTAGTAAAAGATGGGTATAATGATATGCCTCCCCAGGTGGTTCAAGCCGATGAAATGGGCTTTCATCAGATCAAAGTTCACGAATTGGCATTGATTCACATCCAGTTGTTTGAAGAGTTTGGAAATCAAGAGCCCCATCGCCTGAAGGGTTACCTGCTTACCAATGACCGTTTACAGGTTTTACCCGTAGGTTCCACGTTGGATAGTCAAAAAGGTGTTTTTCATTGGCAGCTCGCCGCAGGTTTCAGTGGCGAGTACCATCTGGTGTTCATCGAACAAAGTGAGACAGAACAAATGACCCGAAAAGATATCATCGTCACCATTAAACCCCAGTATCCCGTTACCCAATAAGGGGGTCTGGGCAAATTGAAATAACAAGGGGATTGTATGGGCAGGTTTTGAACCTGCCCATTTTCCCCGCTCTATCGTATCGGCGACGACGAATTACTCTTTGATACCGCGGTGAAACCCATATACAACGCCGAGGATGCCGCCGTATTGGGTAGTCGTATCTGTTTGGGGTTGTTGTAAGCTGCCAAGAAAGTCTTTTCATGTAGTGCCAGCATCCTGCTTGCGTTTTTTGGCCTGTAACCTAGAGACGTTGCACGCAACTTCTCTACTTGGGCTACATTGGCATAGCCCCTTTTTTATTGAAATTGATATGGCAATTGAAATTTTTTCTAATCCAATATATAATATACATATGGCACTTAAGCAGCAGTGTATGTCAATGAATAATGAAAACAGCACCACACCTCTACGTCCAATCATTAAAAGTAAAATCTCCCTGATACTGGGTCAACGGGGTATTGTTTTTAAAGACATCATTCTTTTCGGGTCCAGAGCCAGAGGTCAGTTTAATCGCTTCAGTGATTATGATATACTGGTTATTATCGACGAAACGCTAAACATGAGAGACAAGATCAATACGATAGAAGCAATTCGCACTGAATTGGCAGAACTCCTGATTTCCTCGGATATTATTTTAAAATCTCAACAAGAAGCGGAATTTTATAAAGATAAAATCGGTAGTGTGGTTAGGGAAGCGTTTAAAGAGGGAGTACCGTTATGATTGCTCCGATTGGCTTAATCACCCCGTATTTGAAAAAATGGTTGATAAAGTCAATCGAGGATATTACGCTGGTTGAGCATGAACTGAGATTACCTGGAGAGGAGGTGATCACCAGTGCCGTTTGTTTTCATGCTCAGCAGGCTGTGGAAAAACTATTAAAATCTTTCCTCATTTACAAGAGCATCGAATTTGGGCGGACTCATGATTTGAAATTGCTCTTGAAGTTATGCCGGAGCGAGGACAATGCCTTTATGGAGGTTGAGGTGGGAAATTTGACCTTTTATGCTGTTGAAGTCAGGTATCCCGATGATTTTTATATTCCTACTATAAATGAAGCCCAAGAGGCTTCCCAGGTTGCTCATGATGTGATGGAGTTTGTTTTTAAAAAATTAGGCATTTCTGTCAATCAATTATCTTATCCATAAAAGATGGTACCTGTTATGAGTATTTTAACAAAACCTCTTGAGCCAATTCTCTATATATTGATCCATCACAAGGTGGCCGCGTTCTGACAGGACTTTATCTTGAATCCGGTATAGTTCTTTATAATACTCGGTCGAGGACTTTCCTGACGTATTCATACCGACTCCTGATGTTGTCCTGCCAGATGTGAGACAGTATTTCATCATTTAAAAACGGTTTCAGCCTTAGTAACCCAAACATATCCACCATTTCGTACCAACGAAATGAAGTCAACACCCGTGCGATGACCTGGTTTTTCTCCAGGTAAGGGATGGCCTTTTCCCCCAGCATAAAATAATATATATCCTCCCCGGTTACCGGGTCATCGTAATCCCAGAACATCTGTTTTAATTGGGCAAATTTCATTTTTTCAGTCATCGTCTCCGATTATACCAATATCCCGGTTCATATGCAAGGGAAAATTTCGTTTCTATTCGATTTTCATGTCGTGCCAGCATCCAGCTTGCGTATTTTTGCCTGTTACTACATTGGGAATAGGAGGAATAGGTGCCAGGCTAGAAATTCGTACCTGTGCTTGTTCTGCCGGGCCTGCGTTTGAGGGTGGAGGAATTGGTAGCGGCATGCGCGCCGCTGTGGGTGCCATTGATTTTGTTGAGATCGACCCGGCAAGCGGAACCGCCACTTATCGCGTCATCGGTGATGTTCCTCCCAATGGTATTTGCGGCACTGGCATGATTTCCTTACTGGCCAATCTGTTCCAAACCGGTTGGCTTGATGCCGCAGGGAAATTGAACCGGGTTAAATCTTCCCCAGCTATCCAGATTGAAGGCCGTCAGGCCCGGTATATTGTAGATACCACCCAAGAAATTTCCATCAGTGAAATCGAAATTGATAATATTATCCGCGCCAAAGCCGCCATTTATGCCGCTTGTGCTCTGATGTTGGAACAAGTGGGCATGACTTTTGAAAATGTCGCCCATATTTATAGGGCCGGAGGGTTCGGGCGTTTTTTAGATATAGAGAAAGCCATTATTATTGGTCTCCTTCCCGATCTACCACGGGAGAAATACCAATATATCGGTAATTCCTCGTTAACTGGAGCTTATATGATGTTAGTTTCCCAACAGTTCCGAGAAAAACAGAAAGAATTGGCCCGGCGATTGACCTATGTTGAATTAAGCACCGACCCCGCGTATATGGACCAGTTTACTGGGGCGTGTTTTTTACCGCATACCGACATGCGGCGTTTTCCTTCAGTGAAAGTGCTGAATTGATTTTGGGAAGAATGGGAATTATGGAAGTGAGTAAGGGATTATGTCCAGAGAAAACGGGTATTTAGACGCCGTGCGGTTGGCTGTAGAAAAGCTGCGCCATGTTAATCTTGCTGCCCGTTGTACCGCGCTGGGTTTAGCGCAACCCCAGCAGGACCATTTATCGATTCGGGCCTTTGGGTTGGATTTGGAATTGTCTTTCCCAGATTATCAGCTTTTTATCAAGGAGTCTGCTGTTCCTCTAAAAGTTTTTGATCGAATTTTAGTATTGCATTATTTACTTCATGAACGGCCCGTGGTATTTACCGGGCAGTTGATTTCTTTTCGGGAGTTTACTGCTGGGCCCTTTTATTGGGGGCCCTTTTGTGCCCGTTCCGTGCGGCCCTTGGAAAAACGCTTCTGCAATAATATTCAACAGCTTCAACAGAATCTCAAACGTTTCGATTGGGTGCCAGTCGCCATCGGTGATTTAGGAGCGCGGATTCATGTTATCGGGAATCTTTATGTCACCTTGATCTATCGCCTCGGCGATGACGAATTACCTCCGGCTGCCGATTTACTTTTTGATGCCGCGGTGAAACCCATATACAACGCCGAAGATGCCGCCGTCTTGGGCAGTCGTATTTGTTTGGGGTTGTAGTAAGCTGCCAGGAAAGTCTTTTCATGTAGTGCAACCTGGATTCACCGCCAGAAAAAAATAGATTCTTTTAAACCCTTGATAATTCAATG